>NZ_JBWCCJ010000002.1:0-799348 GCF_056279405.1 Pseudarthrobacter sp. TE3704 | reverse complement strand
CCAAGCTCAAGGGCCTGAGCCCGGTGCAATACCGTGCTCAGGCCCTTGCGGTTTAGGCTCTTATCTGGCCAGTCCAACTTTCGGGGACCAGTTCACCGTGCGGGTCCCGCCTTTTTCGTTGTGTGGCTAAGGCAAGGTGATCCTTGCCCCGCCGGCCGTTGTCCAAGTGATGCTTCCACCCTGGAAGGTCTGGCTGCATGACGACCTGTCCGCGGTGCAGGTCTGGCTGCTGGTTGGGTAGCCCAAAGCCCCGGCTTCGAATCCCTGTCCGGCCCAGCTCTGCTGGATCGGGCCGGGCACGATCATGTGGGCCCCGCTTGTTGATGACCAAATGACGGTTCCCTTCTCGAAGTTCTGGAAGCAGCCGCCATTCCGCAGCCCACAAATGGTCCCGCTTGTGGGGTAGCCCAGTGAGCCGGATTCGTAGCCTGATGCGGCCCACCGTTCCCTGATGGGTGTTGAGGTCAGCGCCTGGGCTCCGGTAGCGGGGGAGTACATCACGGTTCCCTTGGCAAAGTTCTGGAAGCAGCCGTTATTCCTCAGCCCGCAGATTTGGGCGCTCACAGGGTAGCCGAGCTTGCCGCCTTCAAAACCTGTGCTGACCCAGGCATCGCGTACCGGCCCAAACATGACCGCGTTCGCTCCGCTCCCGGCGGACCACATCACAGTTCCCGAGGAGTAGTTCTGGAAGCAGCCGCCGTCTACCAGCCCGCATATTACGTCGGAAGCCGGGTATCCCAGCGAACCGTTTTCGAAGCCGGTTTTTTGCCACAGATCACGGATCGGGCCGAGTAAGCTCGGTTGCGCTCCAGTGGCCGGTGAATACATGAGTGCCCCCTTGGCGAACATCTGGAAGCACCCGCCGTCTTTTAGCCCGCAGTACTGGCCGGACGTCGGGTAACCGAGACTGCCTGCACCCCACCCCAGGCGTTCCCATCCTGCCGCCATCGGCCCGGCGGCTACTGTTTCAGGGGCAGTGGTGGCGGAGTATCCTACGACGCCCTTTTCAAACGCCTGCCGGCACTCGGTCTGGACCGCTCCGCAGCTGGCAGGGCCGGTCGGATAGCCCAGCCGGCCGTTCTCAAACCCGGATTTCTGCCAGTAATCGAGGATCCGCCCGGTGAGTGTATGGGCGCCGGTGGCTGGTGAGAACAGGAGCGCGCCGCCCTGGAACAGCTGGTAGCAGCCGCCGCCGCGGAGGCCGCACACTTCTCCTGAGACCGGGAAGCCTATTGGCTCTCCCTTCGTCCTCGACGCTTTCCAGGTTTCGCCCATTCCCATGAAAACGGGCCAGGCTCCTGATGCGGGCGTCCAGGCAACGACGCCACCGCTGAAGTTTTGGGTACAGAAGGAACTGGTGCAGTTTGCTTCGGCGTTCGGATAGCCCAGCAGGCCGTTTTCGTAGCCTGCTCGTCCCCACGCCTCCATTACTGGGCCGGGCTTGACCAGACGGGCGCCGGTGGCAGGGCTCCAGAGAACCGAACCGGCCTGGAACAGCTGGAAACATCCACCTGATTTGAGTCCACACACCTGATCGCTGAGAGGGTATCCGAGACCTCCGTTTTCGTATCCCTGGGCTGCCCAATGCTCACGGATTGCCCCGAACGGCACCAGGGCGGCACCGGTTGACGGGGACCACATGATGGACCCGCCCTGGTAGTTCTGGAAACAGCCGCCATTCTTGAGTCCGCAGATAACGCCGGACACGGGATAGCCCATCTGGCCGTTTTCGTATCCCTTCCGGGCCCAGGCGTCACGGATCGGTCCGGCCAGGCTTGGTTGTGCTCCGGCGGTCGGAGACCACATGACGATGCCGGCTTCATAGCCACGGAAGCATCCGCCGTCACGGAGGCCGCAAATTATCGAAGAAGTGGGTGCACCCAAGGAAGGCATGGAGGCACGGAAGGCGTCGATGGCCTTGACGGCCGCGGGTGGAACGCCGCTGGTAGCGAAGGCCTTGAGGCCTGCGTAGTCGCCGTTCCACACGTTGGAGTCACCAGCGAACGGCCCGGTGCTGCTGTACTGCCAGATGCTGTAAGTACCCCAGCTTGCGGTGGGTACCGGTCCTGCGTTGTTGGTAGGCGCCTCGGGGTAGGCCGCGATCCACAGCGGGTAGTCCCCGAAGCCGGCAGGATTTCCCAAGCACTGGTTCCACCAACTTGTATTGGTGTAGATGACGGGCAGCCTACCGGTGAGCGACTGCACGGTGTTGCCGAAGTCGCGTACCCAGGTCTGAAGCTGCGCCGGGGACATGTTGTAGCAGGTGTTCCCGAAGTAGAAGCCGTTGATGGTACGGCCTTCATAGGGGTTGAACTCAAAGTCCAGGACAGGCGGCATGGTGTACCCGTCTCCTGACCAGCCGCCGCCGTTCTGTACGAAGTACCGGGCCTGGTCTGCGCCGGATGACCAGTTCGGAATAGCGAAGTGGTAGGCGCCGCGGATCATTCCGACATTCCGTGCCCCTTGATACTGGGAGCCGTAGGACGGGTTGGTGTAGTAGTTGCCTTCCGTGGCTTTCACGTAAGCAAAACGTGCACCCATATTCCACTGCTGCTGCCAGTCCACGCTTGGCTGGTGGCCGCTGACGTCCAGCCCCTGAATACCGAACGTTGGCATCCAGGTGCCCTCGGACGACAGCGATTCCCTACTCAGGCGCCGCAGGGACTCAGAGGGGGCTGACGCGGTGACCCGGGCTGAACGCTGGCCCATTTCCGCTCCGCCTACGCCCACCGCCTCAGCCATGGATTGTGATGTCCCCGGCGAGGTCGCGACCGGCTGCGGCTCCCCCGTGGCTTCTTCCACTGGCCGCGGTTCTGCGGGGGCAGTTGGGGACGTCGACGGGGCCGGCGCGCCCGTTGGCGCGGGCGCCGCAGTTGCCCCGGTGCTTCCACCACTGGAGGAAAGGGTTGGGGTAGGTGCGGGCTCGACGGCGGACGCAACGCTGATGAGGCCGGGGCCAGCTACCAGGGAGGCAGCCAGCAGCACTATCCCCAAGGATTTCATGGCGGGGTGACGGGACTGAGACAGGTTCCGCTTCATATTTGCTCCGGAGACAATGTGGCGCTCCCGCGAGCGCTCATTTCGATAACTGTTCAGGTTTTCCCCCAGGGAGACGCCTGACAGATGGTGGTTCGACAATTAACGCGCTCACCATAGCACTGGTGTTACCAGCGGAACTAGTGGTTCCTGTGTTGCTCAAGTGATAGTTGTAGCACCGTTAGTTATCCACATATGACGCCCCTATGACTTGTTGCCGGGGTTTACCCTCCTTAAGCTGTACGCAATTGCACTGCCTGCGCTGGGCGGCAGTCATGTGGGGGAGTACTTATGGATGCTCTGGGGATAGTCGAGGACGAAGTCCGCGAGCTGATACGGCGCAAGGGCCTCGATCCATTGAGGCAGGCCGGTGAGGTCCGCCGGCTCGTGGAAGCGGCCGTCACGGATTATGACGAGCGGGCCTTGATGGGACCGCTTCCGCCCCTCGGACCGTTGGACTCGGCGCGCAGGTTCCTCTTCGATGCTGTGGCAGGGTTCGGTGTCCTCCAGCCACTGCTCGATGACCCCTCCATAGAAGAGATTTGGCTCAACGCGCCGAATGAAATCTTTGTTGCGCGCAACGGCGAATCCGAACTCACCTCGCTCAGCCTTTCCGAACAGCAAGTGCGCGACTTGGTGGAACGGATGCTGAAGAGCTCCGGCAGGCGCCTTGACATGTCGTCTCCCTTTGTTGATGCGGCCCTGCCGGACGGCTCAAGGCTTCACGTGGTCATTCCGGATGTCACGCGCCGCCACTGGGCGGTTAACATCAGGAAGTTCGTCGTGAAGGCCACCCGGCTGGAACACCTTGTGGAGCTGGGCACGCTGACTCCCCAATCTGCCCGGTTCCTCGGTGCAGCAGTATCCAGCGGCCTCAACATCCTGGTTTCCGGCGCCACCCAGGCGGGCAAGACGACGATGCTTAATTGCCTGGCGTCCAGCATCGGAAGCCGGGAGCGGGTCATCACCGTGGAGGAGATCTTCGAGCTGCAGTTCCCCTTGCGGGACGTCGTGGGGCTTCAGTGCCGCCAGCCAAACCTCGAAGGCGAAGGCGAGATTCCCCTCCGGCGCCTGGTGAAGGAAGCGCTCCGCATGCGGCCGGACCGCTTGGTGGTCGGCGAGGTGCGTGAGGCCGAGAGCCTGGACATGCTGATCGCGCTGAATTCAGGTCTTCCCGGCATGTGTACGGTGCACGCCAATTCTGCCCATGACGCAGTCACGAAGATCTGCACCCTCCCCTTGCTGGCGGGTGAGAATATTTCCAGTGCCTTCGTCGTTCCCACGGTGGCATCCTGCATCGACCTCGTGGTCCATTGCAGCCGGCAGGCGAACGGCCGGCGGGAAGTCACCGAGATCCTGTCCCTTGGCCGCCGAGTAGAGAACGGCATCATCGAATCATCGTTGGTTTTCGCCATGGCTGACGGCGTCCTGCAGCCCCGGGCGAACGCGATGCCGTCGGCGGAGAAATTTTCGCGTGCGGGCTACGATGTCGCTGCTTTGCTGGATCCCCGATGATCCCGGCACTGCTCGGAGTAACAACGGGAACGGGCCTTTTCCTCATCTGGTGGGCGTTCTGGGAGTCACCGCCGAAGGGGCGGCGGGAACGGAAGCCAAGCCGCCTGGGCGATCTTCTGGCAGCTGCGGGTGTCGACAAGGTTTCCGTGGGCGGGCTGGCAGGCACTTGCCTGGGCTTGGGGCTGTTTGTGGTCCTGGTCTTCTACGCCGTCAGCCGCTCATGGCCCATCGCCGCATGCTTCGGACTTTTCGCCGGATGGTTGCCCGTCACCGTCCTCCGCTGGCGCGCTAAAAAGCGGACTGCGTTACTGCGCCAGCTCTGGCCGGACGTCGTCGATCACCTTCGTTCGGCAATACGAGCAGGACTCCCTCTGCCGGAGGCGCTGATTCAGCTGGGTGACAAAGGCCCGGAAGAACTGCGGCCGGCGTTTCGGGAGTTCGGCGCCGACTACCGGGCCGGGGGACATTTTGATGGGTCGTTGAACAAACTTAAGTACAAACTGGCAGATCCCGTCGCTGACCGGATCGTCGAAGCGCTGCGTTTGACCCGGGAGGTCGGAGGGTCGGATCTGGGCAAACTGCTTGGTACGCTTGCTGAATTTTTGCGGGAGAGCGCGCGCACCCGCAGCGAACTCGAAGCCAGGCAGTCCTGGACCGTCAACGCCGCACGCCTTGCCGTAGCCGCGCCATGGATCGTCATGGTTCTCCTGGCTACGCGGCCGGAAGCGGTACAGGCATACAACACACCGATGGGGGCAGCAGTGTTGCTTGGAGGGCTGGTGGTTTCATTGATTTGCTACTCCACCATGCTGAGAATAGGCGCTCTTCCCCAGGATGAAAGGGTCCTCCGGTGACCGCTGTTTCTCCAGCCGCGGTCATATGCGGACTTGTCATGGGGATAGGCCTGTGGCTGCTCATCTTCAGGTCCCCGATAATGCGGGCAACGACGTTTGCGCAGCGGATCGAGCCGCAGCTCAAGGCACAGAACGTTGAGTCACGGCTCCTGCGCTCAGGAGAGCAGACGCTGACGCCCTTCGGGCCGCTCGAGAAGATCCTGCGCCCGGTCGTCCACGATGCCCTGGCGGCGCTTGGCAAGCTTAGCCCGTCCCCGGGCGCGACCGCCCGCCGGCTGGCACAGGCCGGGATTAACAAATCTGCGATTGATTTCAGGGCCGAACAGCTGCTGTGGGCGGCCGCCGGATTTGCCCTCGCGTTGGGTCTGTCCCTCATTGGGGCTGTTTCCGGCAGGTTCAGTCCACTCGTCGCGGCCTTGATCATCATCGGAGGCGCTGCAGCAGGCTTTGTGCTGCGGGACTATTGGCTGGGCGTTCAGGTCCGCCAACGGGAAGCCCGGATGATGGCTGAATTCCCCAGCCTCGCTGAGCTCATGGCGCTCGCCGTCGGCGCCGGGGAGAGCGCCACCGGCGCCTTGGACAGGGTCTGCCGGAGCGCCAAGGGGGAGCTGGCCAAGGAGTTCTCCAAGATTCTCGCGGAGACGCGGGCCGGCAAGCCGCTCGTCCTTGCACTGCAGGAGTTTTCTTCGCGCACCGACCTGGCGCCGCTGGTCAGGTTCGTCGACGGCATCATTGTCGCCGTGGAGCGGGGCACACCCCTGGCTGACGTGCTTCGTGCCCAGGCTCAGGATGTCCGTGACACCGCAAAACGGGACCTGATGGAAGCCGCCGGCAAGAAAGAGATAGCCATGATGGTGCCACTTGTTTTTGGTGTGCTCCCGCTGACCGTCGTTTTCGCCGTCTTTCCGGGTATTGCGGCGATCAGCCTGGGTTTCTAGTGGTGGCACCGACAAACGGTGATGACCGGACCGTGGCGTCATGCCGAACCAACGCAGGAAGTACAGAGGAAGAGGAAGAGAAATGAAAAACGTAGGAATCCGCTGCGCGGTGTTGTTCCTGGCTCTCGCAGATTCACGCCGCACCGCGAATGATCACCCCGAGCGCGGAGATGTGCCGGGGTGGGTCATGATCACCCTCATGTCCGCTGTCCTGGTGGCAGCCCTCCTGGCGCTCGCCGGACCCGCGTTGGAGTCCATGTTCAACCAGGCAATGGACAAGGTGGGCAGCTAAGCCCATGCCGCGTCCCGCCAAGGTAGCCAAAGGCGCCCCCGAACAGCCTGTGTCGAGGGAACAAGGCTCGGCGGTGGTGGATTTTGTCCTGGTGGGAGGACTGCTCACGATGTTTTTCCTGGCGATCATCCAACTGGCGCTCGTTCTGCACGTCCGCAACACCTTAATTGATGCCGCCGCCTCGGGGGCCAGGTACGGAACCCTCGCGGACCGGGGAGCTGTCGACGCGGAAGAACGGACGCGTGCCCTCATTGTGACCGCGTTGAATCCCGGCTTTGCCGGCCAGGTCAGCACCACCGAAGTGACGGTGCAGGGATTGCGGACACTGGAAGTGACCGTGCGGGCGCCGATGCCGGTCATTGGTCTGATCGGCCCGCGGGACATGCTGGAGGTGAAGGGACATGCCGCTATGCAGCCCTGACGTCCCGCGGCGGATTCATGCCCGGCTGCGTGAAGCGCTCTGCCTGCAAACGGACGCTGCAGCTGTGGCAATGCGGGACATGGAAAAGGTATGGCCGGGAGACAAGCAAACCCTGCGACACGGCGCAAGGCCGCAGAAGGGCGTGCATGAGCAGGGGAGCGCGGTTGTTGAGTTCACGTTCCTGGCGCTCTTGCTGATGGTTCCCCTCGTGTACTTCATCATCACCGTGGGACAAATCCAGGGTGGTTCGTTTGCCGCGGTTGGGGCAGCTGACCAGGCCGCGAAGGTCTACGTCGCCCAGCCTGACCCATCGTCAGCCCAGGCAGCCGCCGAACAAGCGGTAGCCATTGCGCTGGCTGACTTTGGGCACAGGCCGGAGGAGGCCACGGTGGCTATCAGCTGCGACCCCAACGACTGCCAGGCCGCGGGCACGGTGGTGACTGCAAACGTCACGCTGGCAGTGCCCCTGCCTTTTGTTCCTTTCCGTGACGGCCTCCGATTATCCGCCACTGAGGTGGAGGCATCCGCAACCCAGGTGGTGGGCAGGTTCCGATGACGAAGAACGAAGACGGCCAGATGATGGTGATGATTTTGGGTTACGTAGCGCTGGCCCTGCTTGTCACAACTGTTGTCATCGGTATCTCGGCCGTCTACCTCGAACACAAGCGGCTGCTGTCCCTCGCAGACGGCGCCTCGCTTGCGGCAGCGGACAGCTACACCCTCGGTGAAGTAGCGGCGCAGGGTGGGAGCCCGTCGGCGGTGCTCAATCCTGCACGGGTGCGAAACGTGGCGGCGGACTTCGTCGCCAGGAGCCCGGCGTCGGAGCGGTTTGCCGACCTGGCGGTGGCAGGGACGACAGGATCACCCGACGGTTCCACCGCCGTCGTGGTTCTCACGGCGGCAGTCCACCCGCCGGTAGTGAACTTCCTGATACCTGCCGGAATCCCGATAGAAGCAACATCCACCGCCCGTTCACGGTTGACGCGCTGAGGAACAGCACGGGCAGCTGCTGGCAGGCGGGACCGGAGCCTTTCGCCGGATAGCGTAGGCTTAAACGACCATGGCCAATATTGATTTTTCCGCTGAAATCCGCGCCCTTCGCGCCACCTACGATTCCATCGAACGAGTCTCCGATGTGGAAACTCTGAAGGAAGACATCGCCGAACTGAGCGAGCGGGCGGGCGAACCGGACCTCTGGGATGATCCTGCAGCGGCACAGAAAATCACTTCCCGGCTGTCCCACCGGCAGTCCGAGCTTGAGCGCCTCAACACGCTGGCTTCACGCATCGACGACCTCGAAGTCCTCGTGGAGCTGGGGCAGGACGAGGATGACGCCGCCTCCATGGGGGAGGCGGCCGCAGAACTCGAGTCCATCAAAAAGGCACTCAAGGAGCTCGAAGTCGTCACCCTGCTGTCGGGTGAGTACGACGAACGCGAAGCCGTGGTCTCCATCCGCGCAGGCGCCGGCGGTGTGGACGCCGCCGACTTCGCCGAGATGCTGATGCGCATGTACCTCCGCTGGGCCGAGCGGCATGGCTACCCCACCACGGTCATGGACACGTCCTATGCCGAAGAGGCAGGTCTGAAGTCGGCCACCTTCGAGGTCAAGGCGCCCTACGCCTTCGGCACCCTCAGCGTCGAAGCCGGAACCCACCGCCTGGTCAGGATCAGCCCGTTCGACAACCAGGGCCGGCGGCAGACGTCCTTCGCTGCCGTGGAGGTCATCCCGCTGATCGAGCAAACGGACTCCATCGAAATCCCGGACAACGAAATCCGCGTGGACGTCTTCCGGTCGTCCGGCCCCGGCGGGCAGTCGGTCAACACCACGGACTCCGCGGTCCGCCTCACCCATATTCCGACGGGCACGGTGGTGTCCATGCAGAACGAAAAATCGCAGCTGCAAAACCGCGCCGCGGCCATGCGCGTCCTGCAGTCCAGGCTCCTGCTCCTCAAGAAGGAACAGGAGGATGCCGAGAAGAAGGCACTGGCAGGTGATGTCAAAGCGTCCTGGGGCGACCAGATGCGCTCCTACGTCCTGAACCCCTACCAAATGGTCAAGGACCTCCGGACCGAACACGAGGTGGGGAACACCTCGGCCGTGTTCGACGGCGAAATCGACGATTTCATCGACGCCGGTATCCGCTGGCGCACCGACAACCGCAACGCGGAGAGTAAGTAGCCGCCGTTGAGAGGGCCCGGTAGCGTTTGTCGCGACGAACGGTGCTGCAAGCCGAGGTAAAAAGGCCAGCACCGTCATCGCTGCGATGTGCCTGCCCCTAAAAGGGGCAGGCACATCGCTTCCAGCCGCTATCCGTTTTCGCGTTCTGCGTTCCGGACCGGTGATTGTCCGGTCCGGAGCGGGGGCCATTCTACGGCTGGGCGGAGGGCTTTTTGCCTGTGAGGGTGTTCCAGCGTGCCTGCAGGCCCCATTTGGTGACGTTGATCATGGCTTCGACCACGATGTTGCCGCTCATCTTCGAGGCGCCGAGTTCGCGCTCCACGAACGTGATGGGGCGTTCCTCGATGCGCAGGCCCATCCGTGCCACCCGCCATGCCAGGTCGACCTGGAAGCCGTAACCGACGGAGTCCACCTGGTCCAGGTTGAGTTTTTCCAGGGTTGTCCGGCGGAAGGCGCGGTATCCGCCGGTGACGTCCTTGATCTTCAGGCCGAGCATCAAGCGGGCGTAGGTGCTGCCCACCCGGGAGATGGCCTGACGGTAGAGGGGCCAGTTGACCACGCGGCCGCCGGGCACCCAGCGGGAACCCATGGCAAGGTCTGCGCCCTGGTCGATGGCCTCCAGGAGCTGGGGCAGCTGCTCGGGCTGGTGGGATCCGTCCGCGTCCATTTCCACGAGCACGTCGTAGCCGGCATCCAGGCCCCACTTGAACCCGGCAATGTAGGCGGCGCCCAGTCCCTCCTTGCCCTTGCGGTGCAGGACGTGGACCTGGGAGTCCCCGGCAGCGATGGTGTCCGCGAGCTTGCCGGTGCCGTCAGGGCTGTTGTCATCCACTACCAGGACGTCCGACGCCGGGACAGCAGACCGGAGCCGCTGGAGCGTCTTGGGCAGCGATTCCAGTTCGTTGTACGTGGGAATGATCGTAAGGACGCGCACAGAGGGCCTTTCCTGGAGGGAGCGGTCGGTGCACCTGGCGGCCAAGCAGGCCGCCGGCAGGCGCAACTACCCATTATAGGAGCGAGTAAAGGCGGTCCGGAGAGTGCTGCGCTTCTCCCCGTAAGGCCCGCATGTAAGAGGCTTCAGTGTGTTCATTCCCAGCACCCGCTTCCCGCGACACGCCCTTTCAAACCCCGCTAATAGGCCGGGGTTCGTGCGTATAGTCGAGGGGCCGGGGCCCTACTTCCCCCAAACGAAAACCCGTGCACCGGCTGCAGAACTGGGCTGCATGTGAGAATCAGCCATGCCCTGCAGGGTACTTAGGGCCATGATCCGATTCGAAAATGTCACCAAGGTCTACGACCAGACAACCCGGCCTGCGCTGGACTCCGTCAACCTTGAGATCGACCGCGGCGAGTTCGCCTTCCTGGTCGGCGCATCAGGCTCCGGCAAATCCACCTTCCTCCGCCTGGTGCTCAAGGAAGACCGCGCCACATCCGGCGCCGTCTATGTTGCCGGCCAAAACGTCGCCAAGATCTCCAGCTGGCGGGTCCCGCGGCTGCGTCGCGGCATCGGCGTCGTCTTCCAGGACTTCCGGCTCCTTCCGCAGAAGAACGTCTTCGCCAACGTCGCGTTCGCCATGCAGGTCATCGGCAAGAGCCGCAGCGTCATCCGTGACACCGTTCCCGAAGTCCTCAAGACCGTTGGCCTGGAGGGCAAAGAGCACCGCATGCCGCACGAACTGTCCGGCGGTGAGCAGCAGCGCGTTGCCATCGCCCGCGCCGTCGTCAACCGTCCGGGTATCCTGCTCGCCGATGAGCCCACCGGAAACCTCGATCCCACCACCTCCATGGGCATCATGGGCGTGCTGGACAAGATCAACCAGAACGGCACCACTGTGGTGATGGCCACGCACGACGACGACATCGTCAACGAGATGCGCAAGCGCGTGGTTGAGCTTCGGAACGGCGTGGTCATCCGTGACGAAGCCAAGGCGCTTTACACCTCGATGATTCCCGTGGTGGGACAGTCCCGCAGGCTCAAGGACGCCAGCGGCAGGGAAAACCCTGAAACGGGCGTCCCCGGCGAAGGCGAGGCACAGCGATGAGGCTTGCATTCATCCTCAGCGAGATCGGCAGCGGACTCCGCCGCAACCTGTCAATGGTGGTCTCGGTCATCCTTGTCACCTTCGTGTCGCTCACCTTCGTGGGTGCCGCAGGCATGCTGCAGATGCAGATCAACCAGATGAAGGGCTACTGGTACGACAAAGTCCAGGTGGCCATCTTCCTGTGCAGTGAAGGTTCGACGGCGGCTGGCTGCGCGGGCGGGCCTGTCACCTCCGAACAGCAGGAAAGCCTGAACACCCTGCTGGAGTCGCCGGCGGTTGCTCAGTACATCAACGACTTCCAGTTCGAGTCCAAGGAAGAGGCGTACAAGCACTTCAAGGACCAGTTCTCGAACTCACCCATCGTGGATTCCGTGACGCCGGACCAGCTGCCGGCATCCTTCCGGATCAACATGAAGGATCCCCAGAAGTACGAGATCATCAGCGAGACCTTCTCCTCGCAGCCCGGCGTGGAAACGGTCATTGACCAGCGCCAGCTCCTTGAGCGGCTTTTCTCCGTCATGAACGGTGCCTCCCTTGTGGCCGTCAGCATCGCCGGCGTCATGATTGTCTGCGCCATCCTCCTGATCGCCACCACCATCCGGCTTTCCGCGTTCAGCCGCCGGCGGGAAACGGGGATCATGCGCCTGGTGGGCGCCTCAAAGACGGTGATCCAGCTGCCGTTCATCCTTGAAGGCGTGATCGCCGCCGTGATCGGGGCTGCCCTGGCCTCTGCCACGCTGTGGGCGGTGTCCCACTTCTTCCTCGGCGAGTTCATGTCCCGGCAGTACCCGGACACGGCCTTCATCTCCTCAGGCCAGACGCTGATCCTCGCACCGGCTCTGCTAATCCTTGGTGCATCCTTGGCTGGAATTTCGTCTCTCTTGACCTTGCGCAGATACCTTCGCGTCTAGGACCATGCAAACCGATCAAGGAATGCCCATGAACGTAACCGATCAGACCTCCGTCCGCGGACGCCGAACTGCTTCCCGCCGGTCAGGGGTCATCAGCGGCGTGCTTGCCGTCGTCCTCGCCGCCGGGCTCGCCTCATCCACACCGGTGGCTTTCGCAGACGAGCTCGAAGACAAGCAGGCAGCACTTGAGGCTGAGGCAGCGCGCGTCCAGCAGTCCCTGGAGTTCGTGGATTCCCGCATCGCCAAGGCAGCCAGCGACCTGGTGATGTACCAGGGCCAGCTGCCGGGTGCCCAGCAGGCACTCCTGGAAGCCCAAGGCCGCGTGGCCGGTGCCGTCAAAGAGGTTGAAGCGCTCTCAGCACGTGTGGACATGGCCCAGCAGAACAAGGCCAAGATCACCCAGCAGCTGGAAACGGACAAACAAAAGATCGCCGATACGAAGAAACTCATCGGCCAGATTGCCACCCAGGCCTACAAATCCGGGGGAGTCCCCTCCAACCTTTCGCTGTTCTTCGGCGACAACAACGGCGCCAGCCTCACGGAGACCATGGATCTTGCGGACCAGGCCATGCGCAGCCAAAACGCGGCCATGGACAAGTTGTCGCAGCAGAGTGCCACGAACGTGAACTCGGAAGCGCGCCTGCAGGCCGTCGAGGCGGAGATTAAAGACCTCAAGGCCAAGGCGGATGCTGCCCTGGAGAGGGAAAAGGCTGCCCGGGACGAGGCAGCCGCCAAGAAGGAACAGGTCGATCAGCTGATCGCCGACACCACCCGGCTTGATGCAGAGCTGCAGGCTGCCAAGCCTGGAATCCAGGCGCAGCTGGCGGGCGTCCAGGCCAGCCAAAACGCGGTTGCCGCAGAAATTGAGGAGCGCGACCGGAGGTTGCGTGAGGCCTGGGAGGCCGAGCAGCGGAGGCAGGCAGAAGCAGCCGCTGCTGCTGCGGCGGCTGCCGCGGCAGCAGCAGCGGCTGCCAAGGGCCAGGCGCCCCCGCCGCCCCCGCCGGTGCAGTCCTTTATGCCCCCGGCCGGATCGCCGTCGGCCTTTGGCCTGCGGCATCCCTTCTCCGGCAACGTACCCATAACGTCCGGGTTCGGCTGGCGGGCTACCCCGCCGGGCACCATCGACTTCTATGGGCAGGGCGGCTACATGCACACGGGGCTCGATTTTGGAGCAGCCTGCGGCACGCCCGTCTACGCTGCAGCAGCAGGCGAAATCTTCAGCTCAGGCTGGAGCTCAGCAGACGGCGGCGGTTGGCGCGTCAAGATTTCCCACGGCCTGATGGAGGGCAACACCCTGAACACCATCTACTACCACAACGCCAGCATCGTCGTGTCGAACGGCCAGCGGGTCTCGCAGGGCCAGCTCATCGCATACTCCGGCAACACAGGCAACTCCACCGGCTGCCATGCCCACTTCGAAACCTGGCTCAACGGTGCTCCTGTTGACCCGATGGGGCTGCTGTAGGGGTTGATTGCCCTGCCGTACACTGGTATGACTCCGCGCCGAACCGGCCCGGAGGACAACGGATCTGAACCTGAGGAGCTTTCCCGTGCCTAAAGAAAGTGGCCGAAAAGTGGTGGCCACCAACCGCAAGGCCCGGCATGATTACCACGTGCTGGACACCTACGAGGCCGGCATCGCGCTGATGGGCACCGAAGTAAAGTCCCTGCGCGAGGGGCACGCCTCCATGGTGGACGGATTTTGCACCTTCTACAACGACGAGTTGTGGATGGAAGCCATCCACATCCCGGAGTACAACCAGGGCAGCTGGACCAACCACGCCGCCCGGCGCCGCCGCAAATTGCTGCTGCACCGCGAGGAACTCAACAAGATTTCGCACAAGGTGCGTGAATCGGGCTATACCATCGTCCCGCTGCAGCTGTACTTCGTTGATGGCAGGGCCAAGGTGGAAATCGGCGTGGCCCGCGGCAAGCGCGAATACGACAAGCGGCAGACCCTCCGCGAACAGCAGGACAACCGCGAAGCGCAGCGGGAAATGCGGGAGCGCAACCGCCGCCGGTAGGCTGGAATGAATTGCCTGAAGGATGAGTTATACTAGGTAGTCCGGCGGGCTTGCCCGCCGGTTTGGTAACAAAATATGGGGATGATCGGTTTCGACGATGTTAGTCGCGACAGGTGAAGCGGGCCGAGGATGCAGAATTATCTCGTAAACGCTGTCTGCAAAACAATAATCGCCGAATCAAAACGCGATAACTTCGCTCTCGCTGCCTAAGCAGCCTTAGCAAGTTCGTCAGCCCGGGGTTGCTATCGTCCCGGATGCTGGCGTCATTTAGATAGCCACTGCTGCTTACCCTCGTCATCGGGGTGAGTGGGACTCTTTGATGACTGGGCCCGGATCAGCCAGCTGTTTGCAGCATGGCTGGGGCCGAGAAAATCCGACGCAAACTGCGCCCGGAGAAGCCCTGACAACACGACATCGGACGGGGGTTCAATTCCCCCCATCTCCACCCTGGGAAACACCCCGGTCTTCGGACCGGGGTGTTTTTCTTTGCCCGGATCCGGTCCATGCACCCGTTCACCAAGGGCGTAGCGGGCATGGGACTACTGTGCCTTCCCGGATCGTTGATTCCGATAGGACCCGGCTACCCTTCGTGGGCCGCCGGGCGGGCACAGCCAGGAGGTGCGCGGTGGACCAGGCGAGGGAACCAGCCTTTAACGAGTACGACGACGATGTGCTGGATTCGTATTCACAGACAGTCATGCGGGTGGCAGCGGCGGTCACTCCGCACGTGGCTGCCATCGAAATGACAGCGGCACGGCGGAACGGACGCGTGCGGGTGGGCGCAGGCTCGGCGGTGCTCTTCACAGAGGACGGCTACCTCCTCACCAATTCGCACGTGGTGGCAGGAACCCGGACCGGCCATGCAGTCTTTGCCGACGGCAGCCGCATGGAACTGGAACTGGTGGGCGCCGATCCCTTGTCCGACCTTGCAGTGGTCCACGGCAGGCGGGCCAAGTTGCCGCCGGCGGTGTTCGGCGCGGCGGAGTCCCTGCGCGTTGGGCAACTCGTTGTGGCGGTAGGCAACCCCCTGGGCCTGGCCGGTTCGGTGACGGCAGGCGTGGTCAGCGGCCTGGGCCGGGCCATTCCGGTCTGGTCGGGCGGCAACCGGAGAGTCATCGAAGACGTCATCCAGACTGATGCAGCGCTGAACCCTGGCAACTCCGGCGGAGCGCTGGCCGATACGCACAGCAGGATCGTTGGCATCAACACCGCAGTGGCTGGAGCAGGATTGGGCCTGGCGGTTCCCATCAACGCAACCACCCGCCGGATTATCTCCGCCCTGCTGTCCGACGGCCGTGTCAGGCGGGCCTATCTTGGCCTGGTCAGCACGCCGATGAGGCTCAACCCCAGCGCGGTCATCAGGACTGGCCAGCGGGAAGGCCTGCGCGTAGTTGAGGTACTGCCGGGATCACCGGCAGACAAGGCAGGCCTTACAGCCGGGGACATCCTCCTGACAGCCGGCGGACGCCCTGTCAGCGATGCCGAGAGCCTGCAGCGGCTGCTTTTTTCTGACGCCATCGGCGAGCCGCTCGATGTTGCAGTGCTGCGGGACGGCGCGGAGCTCCACCTGGTGGCAGTTCCCGAGGAGATGTCCAGCAACGGCAACTGAGCCGCCCGGGAAGTTCCTAGTGGTGGTCCGGCGCCGCAACGTCCGCGATGCCTACAAACCGCGTGCCGACGCCGTCGAACTCGCTTCGAATGAAGCCGGCCTGGACGGGTGGCACGTCAGCAGGTGCGTGATGGCCGCACACGACGTAGGTGAAGTCCGGCCACCACTTCTTGGGGCGGGCCGCCTCCTCGTAGCCGCAGACGACGCATTCCAGATGGACCCAAACCGGACGCTTTCCCGTCCGGTTGGCACGGGACTGGACCAGCCACGGCGGCGGATTATCCAGGATTTCGCCCAGTTCTGCCTCCGTCATCCACTTCGGAAGGCCATGGCGTTGGGCCATTTCCATTGGTACATCCAGGGCAATTGCCGCGTCACGTCTGCTGATCATCAGAATCCACGATACGGGAGGCCGCCAAATCGGCTGCTCCTCCGGCAGCCAGGCTAGGCTGTCAGCCCGATGCCCGCCGCTGCAGCGGCGAAGCCCAGCGCCAGGTTTGCAGCGATGTTGAAGACTGCGGAACCGAAGCGTGCTTCACTCAGCAGCCGCACGGTGGCGGTGGTCCACGAACTGAAGGTTGTCAGGCCTCCGGCCAGCCCCGCGGCAAGTCCGGCATGCCACTCGTCCGGCAGTCCCAGCCGCCGGCTCAGGCCAAAGGACACCCCGATGATGAGGCAGCCCAGCACGTTCACCAGCAGCGTGGCCCATGGCCAGTGTAGTTTTTCCTGCCCTCCCGCCGTCCGGACGCTGCGGGTGGAAAGGTGATGCGCGAACCAGCTGTCGATGGCAAAGCGCAGCAGTGAGCCCAGGACGCCGAAAACCCCCACCAGCGCGGCAGCGGTCATGGCCTGCCGCCCACAGCGTCAGCCTCCGCTGTACGGGGGAGCAACCTGCCCATACGCCACCCGAGGCCGGCAGCCCCCAGTCCGAGGAGCACTGAGAGCGCCAGGTAGGCAACCCAGACGGAATGCTGGCCTGCCCGGGCCAGTTGATCCACCGCGAACACCACCGCAGAAAACGTGGTGAAGGAGCCCAGCAGTCCGGGCCCCAGCCCTGCGCGCAGCCAGAACGCTGTCCCCGGCCGGGCTATCCAGGCCGTCGTTAACGCCGCCAGCACAAAGCTTCCGGTGACGTTGATCCAGAGAGTCGCCCAGGGGATTGATCCGGGATGGTCGGGAAAGGCCAGCCCCAGGCCGTAGCGGAGTTCACTGCCAACCAGGCCACCGGCGGCCACCGCAAGCCAGGCCCGCGCAGACGGCATTCCGGAAGAACTCATCCTGCCGGTTGCATCTCAGCCGTCCGCCAGGATGCAGCCAGGATGCGGATGGTCACTGTGGACCCACAGGGCCGAGGTAATCTCGTCGGCCAGATCGTAGTCCCGGGTCCGGCCGGAGTTGCGGATGCGCACCACCAGCGCTCCGCCGAACGGCCGGCGGCCCACCACCTCCACCTCGGCGTCGAGGTCTATCTCCTCGGCGGACAGATAGCGGAGCAGATCCGGGTTATCGTCGCTGATCCGGGTGATCCTGCCCGTATGGCCCTTGTCCAGCTCACCCATCAAATGGGCCCGGGGCATCAGAACCTTGCCGTCGGCAGTGGGAATCGGGTCGCCGTGCGGATCGCGGCTGGGGTCGCCCAGCTTGGCGGCGACCCGCTGAATGAAGGTGTCAGAGACGGCGTGCTCCAGCAGTTCGGCTTCATCGTGGACTTCGTCCCAGCTGTAACCCAGCTGCTGCACCAGGTACGTTTCGATCAGGCGGTGGCGCCGCACCATGGACAAGGCCAGCCGCAGGCCGGTATCGGTCAGCGTGATGGCACTGTACGGTTTGTGGTCAACAAGGCCCTGGTCCTTGAGCTTGCGGACCATCTCCGACACCGAGGAGTTGGCCACCCCCAGCCGCTGGGCAAGCTGCGAGGACGTGATGGGCTTGTCCTGCCATTCAGTGAATGAGTAGATGACCTTGACGTAGTCCTCGATGGAGGAGGAGGGCGCGCTGGTCTTCACAGGACCAAGCCTACCGGGTGCCGGTGGACCGCAACGGCGACGTTCGTCATGCTTTGACGGCCCGCCACGACAGGGTCAGGTACGGCAATTCCAGGTCCTCGCCGTCGGCATGGCCCAGGTGCTCATGCAGGTACCAGTCAAGGTTCGCGAGGACCTTGGCCCGGGTGGCTTCCCCGGCACGAAGGTAGTAGCTGCGGGATTTCGTGAGCTCCATCAGGTCCCTGGTGCTGACAAGGTCCTGCCAGTGCGTCACGTGGCCTTCAAGGTGTTGGAATTGGGGGCCCACCACAGGCCGGTGGTCCGGCTTGTACACGTCCCCCGCATGCATGATGCGGGAGAGCCGGTGCACCCACGGGACGGATGTGTCCAGCTGGTTCCAGACCAGCCCGAGCGTTCCGTGCGGGCGGAGCACACGGGCCAGTTCCGTGCTCGCCGCGAGGGCATCGCACCAGTGCCAGGCCTGGGCAACGGTGACGACGTCGAACGCCGCCGCCGGCAGGTCCGTCGCCTCGGCGGTGCCCAGGACAGCCGTGGCGTCCGGATAGTGCGCAGTCAGCTGTTCGAGCATGTCTGCGGATGGATCGACGGCGGTCACCGCCAGCCCAGCAGCCAGCAGGAGTTCGGTGAATTTGCCGGTGCCGGCGCCAACGTCCAGTGCATCGCGGGCCCCGGCAGGAACGAGCCATTGCGCCGATTCCGCAGGATACCCGGGCCGGACCCGCTGGTAATGCTTGCCGCCGTCCTGGAAGCTCTGGCCGAGCTCCCGGCGCCGCCCATGATCAAGCCTGGGGCCACCCCGAACCACGTGCGGCCTCCTTCAGTAATGCCCTGCGGTATCCTCCGAATTTACCGCATCCGGGTCCAACAGCAGGGCACGGCCGTTCAGCCGCCGGCGAGGGTCAGTCGTCGAGGCAGGGAGCAGCCCCCGCGGTTCCCGGTGTGTTTGGAGCCCAGTGCGGGTAGGTGCGCGTGTCGTTCGCGGGAACCCAGCGGCCGGCATCCACCACATAGTCCCAGCCCAGCCCGTCGCGGCGAAGTTTGGCGATGCCTGCCAGGAGCCGTTCGGCATCCTCGAGCCGGGAACCGAGGCCGAAGCTGGCACGAAGGGAGCCGGAGGGAAGCCCCAGCCGCTTCAGCAGCGGATGTGCGCAGAAGCGCCCGTCCCGCAGCCCCACCCCGTGCTCAGCGGAAAGGTACGCGGCAACGAGCCCTGCGTCGTACCCCTCGACGGAAAAGTTGACCACGCCAATGGTGTCCGTGTCCGCGTTGGTGTCCTTGAAGATCTGGTGGACCGTGACGCCCTCGATGTCCTGCAGACCTTCCACCAGGAACGAGCGGATGGCGGACTCGTGCGCGTGCCAGCGGTCCTGGTCCAACCCGGCGATGACCTGGGTGGCGCGGGCAAGGGTGGCCGCGCCCAGGACGTTGGGGGAGCCGCCCTCGTGGCGGGCCGGGCCTGTTGCCCAGCTGACGCCGTCGAGCCTTGCTTCCTTGACGGCGCCGCCGCCGGCGAGGTGTGGAACACCGGCGTCGAGCCAGTCAGGGCGTCCCACCAGGACGCCGGCGCCGAAGGGCGCGTAAAGCTTGTGACCGGAGAACGCGACGTAGTCGACGTCGTCCGCGCTGATGTCAATGCGGCGGTGCGGCGCCAGCTGGGCGGCATCCACCACGATCCGTGCGCCGTGCTGGTGGGCGAGCGTTGCCAGGGCGCGGACGGGAAGGATCTCGCCGGTGACGTTGGAGGCGCCGGTGATTGCCAGCAGGCTCACGCCGCCCTGCTCGAGTTCAGCGCGGACGGCTTCGATGGTTCCCGCGATGGTGTCGGCGGCAACGATGCTGCGGTGGGGTACTCCCTGCCAGGGCAGCAGGTTGGCGTGGTGCTCGATGTCCAGGTATAGGACGTCACCGGCATGGCGTCCGTCAGCGACGGGCAGGCAGCCGGCCAGCAGGTTGAGGGAGTCCGTGGTGTTCCTGGTGAAGATAACGGAATCGTCCGCCCGGCCGCCCACGAAATCGCGGACGATGCTGCGGGCGTTCTCGTACACGGAGGTGCTGATTTGCGACGCGTACCCGGCGCCGCGGTGGACGCTGGCGTAGTACGGCAGGATCTCGTTGAGGTAGGCGGACACCACCGAGAGGGCGGGGGCAGATGCGCCGTAGTCGAGGTTGGCGTAACGGACATGCCCGCCGGCGATCAGCGGCGCCTGGATTTCCGCGCCGGTGACGGCGGCGAGGGGGCGGCCGGCGATCGCCTTGCGCGCATCGAAAACGGTCGCAGCTTCGGTGGTGATGGCGGCGTTGGGGGAGACGGTGGCAGTTGTCACAGAGACCTCACTTCAGAACAGGACTCCGCAATACAGGAATCCGCGCTTGCCGCATCCGCTCCGGACCGGCCTGGTCGTCACCCGGGGCACCCCACCGCGAATGGAGGGTTGCCGGCCAGCAAACCGGGGTTTTGCGCTGGCACTCGTGACCTGGTTAAGAGCGTAGAACATGGGGCGCCCAGGTTTGAAGCCGGCGCAAATGTTAAGGCTTTTGTTACGCGCCGGCGTGAAAGGCGTCTTTAGCCGAAGAAAACGACGGCGGACGCCTCCTTTCGGGGGCGCCCGCCGTCGATTCTTCGGTCAGGTGGGGTTGGGGCCGGAGTCAGAGAAGGTCGTCGAGCCCCGGGTTCAACCGCTGCAGCACCTCGGAGTGCAGGATGGAGTTGGTGGCCAGGGCGTTGCCGCCGAACGGGCCGTCCTCGCCCTCCAGTGACGTAAAACGGCCGCCCGCCTCCACCACGATCGGTACCAGGGCCGCCATGTCGTAGAGGTTGAGCTCGGGTTCGCAGGCGATGTCCACCGACCCTTCTGCCACCATGCAGTAGGACCAGAAGTCGCCAAAGGCGCGGGTCCGCCAGACGTCCTCGGTAAGGCCAAGGAACTCGTCAAGGTTTCCGCGTTCCTTCCATCCGCCGAGGCTGGAATATGACAGTGACGCGTCGGACAGGCTGGAGACGTCAGACACCCGCAGCCGGGTGGCCGCGGCAAGTGAACGGCCCATGTAGGCGCCCATGCCCTTGGCCGCCCACCATCGCTTGCCCAGTGCCGGGGCACTGACCACGCCGACTACCGGCTCGCCCTCATCAACGAGGGCAATAAGGGTGGCCCACACGGGCACGCCGCGGACAAAATTCTTGGTGCCGTCGATGGGATCGATGATCCACCTGCGCGAGCCGTGGCCGGTGCTGCCAAACTCCTCACCGAGTACTGCGTCCCGTGGACGGGAGCGGGAGAGTTGGCCGCGGATGGCTTCCTCCGCTGCCTTGTCCGCATCGGTGACCGGCGTCAGGTCAGGCTTGGTCTCCACGTGGAGGTCCAGTGCCTTGAAGCGGCTCATGGTCTGGTCATCCACGGAGTCGGCCAGGACATGGGCCAGGCGCAGGTCATCGTTGTAGCTCGAGGCGGGTTGGATCATGGTTCCAAACTACCGTCTGCGGGCGGTTCTGCTGGGAGATCGGCGTTGTCAGTTGACGCTGCCGAGCTCCTTGGTCTCCTGCGCTTCCATGCGGGGATCCGCTCCGAGGAGCCTGCGCAGGGACGCAAGCCGGGCTTCGCCGGTGGGACCCGCATGGCCTCCGGCCACCCAGGCATCCAGGCCGCAGTCCACTGCCGTGGCAGTGTGCTTGCAGCCGCGTTCACAGTCATCGATACCCGGCGAAAGGTCCGGGAAGGACCGGAGGATCCGGTCCGGATCCACGTGCGCCAGTCCGAAGGACCGGATGCCCGGGGTGTCGATGATCCAGCTGCCGGGAGGTGCGTCCGCAAGCCGCAAAGCCAGGGCCGACGACGACGTGTGCCGGCCCCGCCCGGTCACGGCATTCACTCCGCCGGTGGCCCTTTCCGCACCCGTAAGTGCGTTGACCATGGTGGACTTCCCGACCCCGGAGTGCCCCAGCATGACCGTGACCTTCCCGTCGAGGTGGGCCCTGAGTTCGGCGACCGCCGCGCTGTCCAGCCGGGCGGACAGCCCGTCGTCGGACCGCGCATCGATGCCGGACGCCTTCATATCGGCGGTACGGCTGATGATCACCGGGAAGTCCAGGTGCGTGTAGTTGGACAGCAGCTCCGCCGGGTCCTTGACGTCGGCCTTGGTGACGAGCAGGATCGGCTCGATGCCGGCGTCGTATGCTGCCACCAGCGCCCGGTCGATGAAGCCGGTCCGCGGCTCGGGGTTGGCTGCCGCCACCACGATCACCAGCTGGTCCGCGTTGGCGACCACCGCGCGCTCCACAGGGTCGGTGTCATCGGCGCTGCGCCGCAGGAGGGTCTTCCGGTCCTGGATTTTCACCAGCCGGGCCAAAGTATCGGGTTCGCCTGATACGTCCCCCACCAGTGAAACGAAGTCACCGGCCACCACGGGGGAGCGCCGCAGCTCGCGGGCCCGCGCGGCAATTACCGTGCGTTCGTTGCCGGAATCTTCGCCCACCACGGCGGTGTAGCGGCCCCGGTCAACGGTGATGATGCGGCCCGTGACGGCGTCGTCGTGGCTGGGCCGGTCCTTCGTGCGGGGCCGGGAGCCCTTCTTGCTGGGCCGGATCCGGACGTCCGATTCGTCCCACGAGTCAGTTCGCCGCGCCACCGCTGGAACCTTCCGCCCCGGCGTCGGCCTCCCTTTCGGATGCGCCGCCCTGGGCAAGCATGTCCGCCCACAGCCGCGGGAAATCAGGCATCGTCTTCGCCGTGGTGGCGATATCCTCCACCTGGACGCCGTCGACAGCCAGGCCCAGGATGGCCCCGGCGGTAGCCATGCGGTGGTCCGCATAGCTGTGGACGACGCCGGCGTGCAGCCGTGCAGGGCGGATGACCAGGCCGTCGCTGGTCTCCTCGGCGTCACCGCCAAGGCGGTTAATCTCTGTCACCAGCGCGGCCAGGCGGTCCGTCTCGTGTCCGCGCAGGTGGGCAATGCCGCTGAGCCGGGAGGGGCCGGTGGCCAGGGCGCACAGTGCCGCCACCGTCGGCGCCAGCTCGCTGGTATCCGCAAAGTCAGCGCCCTTGATCTCCGGACCACCGGTGACCGTCAGGACGCCGTCCGAAAGCGTCACGTCCGCACCCATCTCGGCCAGGATGCTGCGCCAGAGGTCACCCACCTGCTGCGTCTGCTCAGGCCAGCCCGGGATCCGGACCGTTCCGCCCGATGCCAGTGCGGCCGCGAGGAACGGCCCGGCATTGGAAAGGTCCTGCTCAATCCGCTGGTCAAAAGCGCGGATGGGGCCCGGTGAGACAACCCAGTGGTTGGGGACTGAATCATCAACGGACACGCCGGCGCCGCGGAGGACGGCGACCGTCATGTTGATGTGGTCCAGGCTGGGCACCGGCTTGCCGACGTGCTCCAGGTGGAGGCCGTCGGTGAACCGCGCCCCCACCAGCAGAAGCGCGGAGACAAACTGGGAGGAAGCGCTCGCGTCGATGACCAGGTGGCCGCCGCGGACTTCTCCGGTGCCTTCCACCACGAACGGCAGGGACGCCGGGGCGCCGCCCCCTTCCGCGGAGACGCCCACCCCGAGCGCCTTGAGCGCTTCGATGATGGTTCCCATTGGCCGCTTACGGGCATGCGGATCGCCGTCGAACACACTGTCCCCGTTGCGGAGGGCCGCGAGCGGCGGGACGAACCGCATTACGGTGCCTGCGAGGCCGCAGTCGATCCTGGTAAGGGGCGCAGCTTTGTCCTGTCCCAGCGGAACCACCTCGAGGTCCGGCCCAAAGGCGCCGTCTCCGGGCACTTCCGTGATGCGGGCACCGAGCTGGCGGAGGGCCTCGATCATCAGTGCCGAGTCGCGCGAGTGCAGGGGCGCCCGCAGGCGGGACGGACCATCGGCCAGCGCCGCGAGGACGAGGTACCTGTTGGTCAGGGATTTCGAACCGGGAACCGTGACGGTGGCATCAACGGGCCGCGAGGCGAAGGGTGCGGACCAATGGGGGACAGGAGTTCCGGAGTTGTCCCGGGTGGCGGCTGCAGCGGTCATTCGTGTTTATGCCCCCGTGGCCTGTTCCACGGCGCGGCGCACGGCCTTGTCCGCTTTGGAGAGCTTCTTGTTCGTGGTCTTCCTGGCATCCGCAGCAAAGTGCGAGGCGCCCTTCCGGGCATCGGCGGCAAGGTGCTCGGCGCGCCAGGCCAGACCCGGCTTGCCTGCGGTGTCCACGGAGGCAAGCAGGGCGCCGCCGCTCAGGGACAGGTTCTTCAGCAGCTGGTTGCGGCGCGTCTCGCGGCCTTCCTTGCTGCTGATGTCCGCGCTGCGCCATTCGACGAAGGTGTTGAGCAGGGAAATGACCGTCAGCAGGGTGGCCGAAAGCCTGGAGAACTTGCCCAGCCCAAACAGGACGCCTGCGCCCACCTGCGTTCCGCCGATGACCCGGGCAAGCATCTTCTCGTCAGCCTGGAACGGCAACGATGCCGCGGCCTTGCGGAGCAGGGGGGAGAGCTGCTGCGCTGTATCGTCAGCGTTCTTCAGCTTATCCACGCCGGCAACAACGAAACTGGAAGCCAGCATGGGCCGGGCGAGCGTGCGGACAAAGGACATGGATTTCCTCCTGGATGGACGAACCGCGTCGTGAACGGCGGAGTCCGTCCTAGTCTTGCACTTTTGGGGAATATTTGCCCAAGGGCAGGGGTTATGCCAAACGGGTCCGCGAAGGTCGGGTCACAGTCAAAGTGCGGGAACAATGAGCGGAGCTGGGCCTTGAGGCGGGTGTTGGACGGAATCAAAGGGGCAGGCCCCGTGGCAATGAGCTCCCTGGAGGTGGAACCTCCGGAGTATGGCTCGCCGCGTGCACGCAGCCTGACAGTAGACTTGAAGGCAATGAGCACCCTGGATCCGGCCGTGTCGGCCATGTATGAGGCTTCGAACAACGAAGTGAAGGGCGCCGCGGACGCGGCGTCCGCGTCCGAAGCGGCTGAGGCCCCACAACCCGGAGCTGAGACCACCGAAATCGTGGTGGATGTTTCCACCGAAACAGCCGAACAGCGCCGCCTGCGGTTCGAACGCGACGCCATGCAGTACGTGGACCAGCTGTACTCCGCAGCGATGCGGATGGCCCGGAATCCGTCGGATGCCGAAGACCTCGTCCAGGAGGCCTATACCAAGGCGTTCTCAGCGTTCCACCAGTACAAGCCGGGCACCAACCTGAAGGCATGGCTGTACCGCATCCTGACGAACACCTACATCAACCTCTACCGTAAGCGGCAGCGTGAGCCCCTCCAGTCCAACTCGGACACCATCGAGGACTGGCAGCTCGCGCGGGCAGAATCGCACACGTCCAGTGGGCTCCGCTCTGCTGAGGCTGAGGCGCTGGACCACCTTCCGGATTCGGACGTCAAGCGTGCGCTCCAGGACATCCCGGAAGAATTCCGCCTTGCGGTCTACTTCGCTGATGTCGAGGGGTTCGCGTACAAGGAAATTTCAGACATCATGAACACGCCTATCGGCACCGTGATGTCCCGGCTCCACCGCGGCCGGAAAATGTTGCGGGACATGCTCGCGGAGTACGCCGCCGAGCGGGGATTCAAAACGGCCGCGGATGCACAGGACACGGCTGCAAGCACACAACAGGAGAACAGGAAATGAGCGACTGCCAGGGATTGGGCGACTGCGACG
Organism: Pseudarthrobacter sp. TE3704; assembly: GCF_056279405.1. Taxonomy (NCBI): domain Bacteria; kingdom Bacillati; phylum Actinomycetota; class Actinomycetes; order Micrococcales; family Micrococcaceae; genus Pseudarthrobacter; species Pseudarthrobacter sp. TE3704. The sequence goes on along the minus strand of NZ_JBWCCJ010000002.1, from coordinate 773,885 downwards.
ACACCCGGATGCAACGCATCTACGAGTACCTCGACGGAGCGCTGACCCGCGAGGACATCACGGAGATCAAGAACCATCTTGACGACTGCCCGGAATGCACGGAGCAGTACGACCTTGAGTGCGTCATCCGCAACATGGTCAAGCGCTCCTGCACCGAAGCAGCTCCGGAAAACCTGAAGAACGCCATCCTGGACCGTATCCACGCCATCAGGCCGGTGGACGCGTAAGTCCAGGCGCCTGCCAGGATCCAGCCGCAACTGCGCCTGGACAGCAAAGACCCCGGAAGCCGAATGGCTTCCGGGGTCTTTGCTTGAACCGTAGTCCCTGGCATTTGCCTAGGTGTTGGGGCGCTTCCCGTGGTTCGCGCCGCCACGCTTACGGTCACGACGCTTGCGTGCACGCTTGCTCATAGCTGGCCTCCTTACTGTTGGTACTCAAAAGAGCTGCCCTCAAGTCTCGCACATCATCAGACCGCCCGCGAACCGGGAACCGCCGCATGACCTGCGCTTGGACGCATCCACGCCGCCGGACTCAGGAGTGCAGGGAGTTCCGGATAGCAATGCGGGCCTGCTCCAGCACCGTCCTCATGGTTTCGAGGGTCACAGGACTCAGCGGCTGGGTACGGGCCCCCAGTCGAAGTTCGGTGCGGACATCGTCGCGAAACTCCTGGAGCATCATTTCCGCTTCCTTAAGGGACCGCTGGCCCACCACAGGGCCCCGTCCGCCCGGAAGCCGGAAGTCCGCCGCCAGGCTGGTGGCGCGCGCAGCTTCCGCCGTGGCGGCCAGGTCGGCACGGAGGCCGCGCATGTTGCTGCGGATGTCCTCCCGCAGGTCATCGGCCAGACGGCGGACCGAGGCCGAAATGTCGTTCTCCACCCCGGCCAGCTCGTCGCGCCGCCGGTCCAGTTCGGCTAGGCCCGCGGCGGTGATGCGGTAGTTGGTGCGCCGGCCGGCTGATTCCGTGGCCACCAGGCCCTCCTCTTCGAGCTTTCCGAGGCGGGGGTAGATGGTCCCGGCGCTGGGGGAGTAGGTGCCGCCAAAACGGTCCTTGAGGGCCTTGATGAGCTCGTAGCCGTGCTTGGGGCCGGATTCAAGCAGCGCCAGGAGGTACAGGCGCAGTGCACCGTGCGCGAATACCGGCGGCATCAGTGGCCAGCTTCCGTGTCCTTGACCGTTGCCCTGTGGAAGATGGACGTCTTGCCGGAGACAGAGTTGGTGCGGAGCAGCATCAGCTGTCCGTCGGGTCCTGCGATGGTCTCCACCTTGCCGCCTGTATGGGCGTAGCGCTGATCGTCGATCACCACCGTTCCGGTGCCGGACTTGGCCACCATGTCCACGCCGACGTCCTGCGGCAGCCGGATGGTGAGGTCACCGGAGACCGAGTTGGAGCCGAAGTCTTCGGTGAAGCCGAGAAGGTCGAAGCTAAGGTCGCCGCTGACCGTGTTGGCCCGGACATGGGTGAAGTGGCCGGAGGCCGTCACCTCGCCGGAAACACTCTTGGCGGTGAGGACGCCGGTGTGGTCCCGTGCGGTCACCTCGCCGCTGACGGTGTTCACGTGCAGCTCTCCGCCTGTGCCGTTCGCCATGACGGAACCGGAGACAGTATTAAGCCGGGTATTGCCGGTAACCCCGGAGACCAGGCCGTCACCACTAACGATTCCGGCTTCGACGTCAACGTTCTGCGGAACGGCGATGCTGATCACGGCCGAGTTCTCGCTGTTGTGGCTCACCGCTCCCATGAGGTTCTTGAACCAGCCCTGCGCACCGTGAAGCTGGTGGCGGACTTCGAGCCTACCGTTGCTGATGGAAACTGCCACGGGGTCTCCGTGGACCTCGGTGATCTCAATACGGGCAACGGGTTCCTGGTGGGTCACGACGTCGAACCGCCCGCGGACCATGCCCAGCTTTAGCGACGTCACGCCGTCGATGTCGATGGTCTGCGGGCTGGTTACAGTCCAGTTCTGGTCAGACATGGCCCCTCCAAAAGGCGATATATCGTGTTCAGGCTTCCCACGGTACCGCTGCGGGGAGGGGCGGGTCAAGATATATCGCGAGCTATTCTAGGCGGGTGCGTCCAGTTTGAGCCACTGGAACCAGCCACGGTGCAGCACCAGCCACGCCATGAGCCCGTACCCGGCCTGGCCGGGAGTCCCACCGTTTGCCGCGAGGTCCTGGCGCCACTGCTCGTGGTTGAGGAGCGGCGAGAACGTGTCCACGTACAGGTGTTTCCGGCGCGTGGTGACATCCGCGAAGGCGGTGTTCAATTCATCCAACCGGCGGTTCTGCGCCGGATCCAAGGTGGGGGGCGGCCCCACCACGAAAACTTCGATGCGGTTCTGCGACGCCGAGTCCAGGATGTTTGCGAGGTTGAGCCGGCTTCGCGCAGTGGACAGGCCGAACTCGATGTCACGGCCTGAGAGCCCGATCACCAGGCGATTTTCCGCCTGCGGGCTGAACCGCCGACCCGCTTCTTCCAGCCAGCGCGCGGCCAGACCTTCCGTCCCTTCCTGTGGACAGGGGAGGGCATAACTTTCCATCAGCATGCCGTCCTGGGGAGTGCGGGCAAGGACGCGGCCCAGCCAGCCGAGCGCCCGGGGATCTCCCAGTCCGGCGAGCAGTTCATCTCCTACAGCCGCAATACGCAGCTTCCTGTCTTCCACACGATCCTCTTTACTTCGGTCCTGACTGGCCGCTGCCACCGTGGCGCCGCGGATGCGGGATAACGGGGAGGCGCTGTCCATCCATTAAACAGAACTGCCCGGCCGGAGTCTGGTATTTCGACGTCCGGCCGGGCAGCCTTACTGCTTACTTCCGTGCAAATGCCTGCTTCAGCAGAACATCCTGCTCCGCGGCGTGCCGCTTCATGGAGCCGGCAGCCGTAGAGGCTGACGCGGGACGCGACACCAGGCGCACCCGGCGGTCAAGGGCGTCCGGCAGGTTCAGGCCGATGAACGGCCACGGTCCCTGGTTGGCGGGCTCGTCCTGGGCCCAGACAACCTCGGCGTTCGGGTACTTGGCAAGTTCCGCGGAAATCTCGGCGTGCGGCAGCGGGTAAAGCTGCTCCACGCGGACGATCGCGGTGGTCTTGTCGCCGGTCTTCTGCCGGGTGGACAGGAGATCGTAGTACAGGCGGCCGGAGACCAGCAGGACGCGTTCGACGGCGTCTGCCGCCAGCTGCTCATGCTCGGGGATGACCGGGCGGAAAGTGCCGGTGGTGAACTCCTCGACGGAGGATGCAGCGGCCTTCAGGCGGAGGAGCTGCTTCGGCGTGAAGATGATCAGCGGCTTCCGCGGACGGCTGTACGCCTGGCGGCGCAGCAGGTGGAAGTGTGAAGCAGCCGTGGTGGGGTTCGCCACGATCATGTTCTCTTCAGCACACAGCTGCAGGAAGCGCTCGATCCTGGCTGAGGAGTGGTCCGGGCCCTGGCCTTCGTAGCCGTGCGGAAGCATCAGCACCAGCGAGGAACGCTGGCCCCACTTCTGCTCGGCCGACGAGATGAACTCGTCGATGATGGTCTGGGCGCCGTTGACGAAGTCACCGAACTGGGCTTCCCAGAGGACCAGCGCATCCGGCCGTTCCACCGAGTAGCCGTATTCGAAGCCCATGGCCGCGTATTCGGACAGTAGTGAATCGTAGATCCACAGCTTGGCCTGGTCATCGGAAAGGTTGCCCAGGGGCAGCCATTCCTTGCCGTTGGCGCGGTCGTGGAACACGGCATGGCGCTGCACGAAGGTACCGCGGCGGGAGTCCTGGCCGGCAAGGCGTACGGGCACGCCCTCCATGATGAGTGAGCCAAAGGCGGCAATCTCGCCGAAGCCCCAGTCGATGCCGCCTTCGCGGGACATCTGCTCACGCTTCTCCAGCAGCTGCTTCAGCTTGGCGTGGACAGTGAAGCCCTCGGGGATCTCCACGTGCGCCTTGCCGATCCGGGCCAGCGTCTCCGCCGAGATGGCCGTGGAGGCCGGGGCGCTGATGCTGGAGTCGGACTGCTGGGCGATGGGCCGCTCGATGTCCGACACTGCAGCGGTGTCTGCGGTGACAATCGGGATCGGGGACGTCTGCGCTGCGTGGGTCTCGGCGAAGACGCGTTCCAGCCGCTCCTGGTAGTCGCGGAGCAGCTGCTCTGCTTCTTCCTCGGTGATGTCGCCGCGTCCGATCAGGGATTCGGTGTACAGCTTGCGGACGGAGCGCTTGGCTTCGATGAGGTTGTACATCAGCGGCTGGGTCATCGAGGGGTCGTCGCCCTCGTTGTGGCCCCGGCGGCGGTAGCAGACCATGTCGATGACAACGTCCTTGTGGAAACGCTGGCGGAACTCGTAGGCGAGCTGGCCGATGCGGACAACAGCCTCGGGATCGTCACCATTCACGTGGAAGACCGGTGCCTGGATCATCTTGGCGACATCCGTGGAGTAAGTGGAGGATCGCGAAGAGGACGGGGCGGTGGTGAAGCCCACCTGGTTGTTGACCACGATGTGGATGGTTCCACCGGTGCGGTAGCCGCGCAGCTGGGACAGGTTGAGCGTCTCGGCGACAACACCCTGGCCGGCGAAGGCGGCGTCACCGTGGACCACGATGGGCAGGACAGGGAACGATTCACCCTGGTCCAGGCGGTCCTGCTTGGCGCGGACAATGCCTTCGAGCACGGGGTCAACGGCCTCCAGGTGGGAGGGGTTGGCGGCCAGGTAAACCTTGGTTTCCTTGCCGTTGTCCGACGTGAAGGTGCCCTCAGTACCCAGGTGGTACTTGACGTCGCCCGAACCCTGGACCGAGCGGGGGTCCTGGGTGCCTTCGAACTCGCGGAACACCTGTGCGTAGGTCTTCCCGGCGATGTTCGTGAGCACGTTGAGGCGGCCGCGGTGCGCCATGCCGATGGCGACTTCGTCGAGGCCGTCGTCGGCGGCGTCGGACATGATCGCGTCAAGCAGCGGAATCAGGGACTCGCCGCCCTCCAGGGAGAAGCGCTTCTGGCCCACGAACTTCGTCTGCAGGAACGTTTCGAATGCTTCTGCGGCGTTCAGCTTGGAAACGATCCGGAGCTGCTCCTCACGGCTCGGCTTGGAGTACGGGTGCTCCAGCTGGTCCTGGAACCACTTGCGCTCGGCAGGCTCCTGGATGTGCATGTATTCGATGCCGGTGGTGCGGCAGTAGGCGTCGCGAAGGACACCGAGGATGTCACGGAACTTCAGCTGCGGCTTGCCGCCGAAGCCGCCCGTGGGCCATTCGCGGTCCAGGTCCCACAGCGTCAGCCCATAGGTCAGGACGTCCAGGTCGGGGTGCTTGCGCTGAACGTATTCGAGGGGATCGGTGTCCGCCATCAGGTGTCCGCGGACGCGGTAGGAGTGGATCAGCTGCTGGATCCGGGCCACCTTGTTGATTTCGTCGGCCGGGTCCACCTGCTTGTCGGCGCTCCACCGGACAGGCTCGTACGGGATCCGGAGGGCTTCGAAGATCTCGTCGTAGAAGTTCTGCGCGCCGAGCAGGAGCTGGTGGACGAGCTTCAGGAACTCGCCGCTGCCGGCACCCTGGATGACGCGGTGGTCGTACGTCGACGTGAGCGTCAGGACCTTGCTGATGGCATTCTGGGCGATGATCTTCTCGCTGGCGCCCTGGAATTCCGCCGGGTAGTCAAGGGCGCCAACGCCGATGATGGCGGCCTGGCCCTTGGAGAGGCGGGGTACCGAGTGGACGGTGCCGATGCCGCCCGGGTTGGTCAGCGAAACAGTGGTGCCCTGGTGGTCCTCCGCGGTGAGCTTGCCGTTGCGGGCACGCTTAATGAGGTCCTCGTAGGTGTGCCAGAACTCGGCAAAGTTAAGGGTCTCGGCCTTCTTGATGTTCGGAACCATCAGCAGGCGGGTCCCGTCCGGCTTGGGCATGTCGATGGCGATGCCGAAGTTGACGTGGGCGGGCTGGACAGCCGAAGGCTTTCCGTCCACCTCGTCGTAGTACACGTTCATGGAGGGGAACTGCGACAGGGCACGGATCACGGCGTAGCCGATGAGGTGCGTGAAGGAGACCTTGCCGCCGCGTGCACGGGCGAGGTTGGAGTTGATGACAACGCGGTTGTCGATCAGCAGTTTGGCAGGAATGGCCCGGACGCTGGTGGCGGTGGGCACCTCGAGGCTGGTGACCATGTTGGTAGCAATGGCCTTGGCCGGTCCGCGGAGGACGGAGACGACGTCTTCCTCGGGAGCGGTGGGGGCCTTGACGTTTTTGGGCAGCTGAGCGGGGATCGGCTGCGATCCGGTAGCGCCCTCGGTCTTCTTGCCGCCGTCGCGGGCCACGGTGGCGGGAGCCTTCTTCACCGGTGCCGGGGCGGGCGCGGCAGCGGCCGGCGGAGCCGGGGGAGCGGCCGGAGCTGCGGCCGGCGACGGTGCCGGTGCTGCAGGAGCCGCGTTCACGATGGGCATCTGCCGGGTGGGAGGGTTGGCCGTAGCCTGTCCCGAATTTCCGTTGGAAGAAGAACTGCTGCCCGAGTCGAACGATTCAAACAGCGGCCACCACTTGGCATCCACAGCGTTCTTGTCCTGCTGGTACTGCTCGTACAGTTCGTCAACGAGCCACTCGTTTCCGCCAAATTCCTCTGGTAGACGGTGGCTTGGCTGCTCTGGCACTTGAAATACGCCTCTTCCATGAGTTTGATTTCTCTCCGGCCCCACGGTGCTTCAGCACTACGTTCGAACCAGTCTCTGCGTCCTCTGAACCCAGACGTTTGCAAGTCTAGTGAGCTTGTCGTCTTAACTGCCAATAAGGGTGACCCAAATCATGAAGTGACGCGCCAAGGGCTGAATATGGCGGCCGGACGCGTCTCAACGGGCGGTTTGTGGGTAAGGGAATCTGCCGCCCCAACCCGTCCTTTGCCCGCCCGGGACAGGGCACCTGCTCCTGTAGACTGAAATCCTTATGGACAGTAAATCTAGGTGCCGGCCTGGGGGCTGTCAGCGGAGCACGAAGAACAGCGCCGCACAGTCCACCCGCAGAGCCGGCAAACCCCGAACACGCGCCCATCACCCACCAGCGGCCAAGCCGGCCGCGGCCCGCAAGGAAAGAGCGTCGGTTTCTGCCGACCATCCTCCGCCGGGCAGATCTTCCAGCATCCGCAATCCGCGTACGGCCGTTGCACAGGTCGACGCCGTCCAGGCGGGATGCTGAATGGAATGGCTACTCCTTGCAGCAGGTCTGCTGCTCATCGCCGGTACAGGTTTCTTTGTTGCCGTTGAGTTCTCCCTCATCGCCCTGGACCAGCCCACCGTCCAGCGCGCGGTGGACGACGGCGACACCGGCGCCATTGCCCTGCTCACCTGCCTGAAGTCCCTGTCAACGCAGCTCTCCAGCTGCCAGCTGGGCATTACCCTCACCACGCTGCTCACGGGCTACGTCATGGAGCCCTCGGTGGGCCGGCTCCTGGAAGCCCCGCTGGCCGCCGTCGGGCTTCCCGACGTGGCCGTGGCGTCCATTTCGCTGGTCCTGGCGATGGTGATTGCCACCCTGCTCTCGATGCTCCTGGGCGAGCTGGTTCCCAAGAACATGGCCATCGCCTTGTCCTTCCCCGTGGGTAAGGCCCTGGCGCGGCCCCAGCTGATCTTCACTGCCGTCTTCAAGCCGGCGATTGTGGTGCTCAACGGCTTCTCCAATAAAGTGCTCAACGTTTTCGGCCTGGAGGCCAAGGAAGAGATCTCCGGGGCACGCACCCCGGCGGAGCTTGCTTCGCTGGTCCGCCGCTCGGCGGCGATGGGAACGCTCGACGCCGGCACGGCCAACTTCATTGCGCGCACCTTGAACTTTTCCACCAGGACGGCAGCGGACGTCATGACGCCCCGCATCCGGGTGGAAACGATCGACGCGGACCAGCCTGTTTCTGACATCGTGGCTGCCGCGCGCAGGACGGGGTACTCGCGGTTCCCCGTCATCGGTGACTCTGCGGACGATATCCGCGGCCTGGTCCACGTGAAGAAGGCCGTGGCGGTTCCGTCCGAGCGCCGGCAAAACCTGGAAGCGGGCGCCATCATGACGGAAGTGCTCCGGGTCCCCGAGACCATCCACCTTGATGCCCTGCTCGCCGAGCTCCGCGAGGGAAACCTGCAGCTCGCCGTCGTCCTGGACGAGTACGGCGGGACCGCCGGCATCGCAACCCTGGAGGACCTGGTGGAGGAGATCGTCGGGGAAGTGGCGGATGAACATGACAAGGTCCGCCCGGGTCTGCTGCAAAGCGCGTCCGGCGACTGGTACTTCCCGGGACTGCTCCGTCCGGACGAACTGTCCGAACAGATTCCGGGACTGACGGTCCCTGACGAAGCTGCCTACGAAACCGTGGGCGGCTATGTCATGAGCAAGCTCGGCCGGATCGCAGCGGTGGGGGACACCGTGCCGGTTGGCGGCGGAACCCTCAGCGTCACCAGGATGGACGGCCGCCGGATCGACCGGATCTGCTTCCGGCCGGCCGGTCCGGAAGCCGGGGCCATGGACACCAGCGACAGGATTGAACGATGAGCGACTGGGCCGGAATCCTCTGGCTGGGTGTCCTGCTCCTGGGAAACGCCTTCTTCGTGGCAGCTGAATTCGCTGTCATGTCCGCCAGGCGGAGCCAGATCGAGCCCCTTGCGGAGAGCGGTTCCAAACGCGCGCAAACCACCCTCAAGGCGATGGAAAACGTGTCGCTCATGTTGGCGTGTGCCCAGCTCGGCATCACGGTCTGTTCGCTGCTGATCCTGTTGGTGGCAGAACCTGCCATCCATCACCTGCTGGCCTACCCGCTGGAAATGGTGGGATTGCCCATGGAGGTGGCCGACGTGGCAGCCTTCGCCGTGGCACTGATGCTGGTGACATTCCTGCACGTGACCTTCGGCGAGATGGTGCCGAAGAACATCTCGGTGTCCGTAGCGGACAAGGCGGCCTTGTTCCTGGCGCCGCCGCTCATGTTCATCGCCCGGCTGGTGCACCCGGTGATTTCCGTCCTCAACTGGTCGGCAAACCACATCCTCAAGCTGCTGCGGATCGAGCCCAAGGACGAGGTGAACTCCTCGTTCACCCTTGAGGAGGTGCAGTCCATCGTCCAGGAGTCCACCCGCCACGGCCTGGTGGACGACGACGCCGGGCTGATTAACGGTGCCCTGGAATTTTCGGAGCACACCGCCGCTGACATCATGGTGCCGCTCGGGAACCTGGTCATGTTGAAGGCCGCCACCACTCCGGTGGAGTTTGAGAAGGCCGTCAGCCGCACCGGCTTCTCCCGGTTCCCGATGCTTGATGATGAGGACATGCTTTACGGTTACCTGCACGTGAAGGACGTCCTGTCCATCCCGGAGCAGGCGTACGGGCTTCCCATCGCCGAAAGCCGCATCCGGTCGCTGGCGAACCTTGCCCTGGATGACGAGATCGAAAAGGCGATGTATGTCATGCAGCGGACAGGTTCGCACCTTGCCCGGGTCATCGGTCCTGACGGCAATACGCAGGGAGTGCTGTTCCTGGAGGACGTTATCGAACAGCTCGTGGGCGAGATCCGGGACGCCACCCAGGCCACGGGGATCCGGCGCCTGGGGCAACCCAACGGAGGATGACGTGGGGTGCCCTTTTCGTCTTTGAACGGGAAGGGCACCCGCTGCATTGGGTGAATCTAAATAGGAATGATTCCTATTTAGGTATAAACTGAACAGGTCGTTTCCCCTCCCCAGTGAACTGAGGTTTTCCGTGCGCCGTTCCGCTGCCCGTTCATCCGTTGCCGCCCTGGCCGGGCTTGGCCTGCTGCTGAGTGCCTGCAGCCCCCAGGCTGAGAGCACCCAGCCCGAGCCGTCGCCCGGCGCTGCAGAGGGAATCAACGTTGTGGCGTCCACCAACGTTTACGGGGACATCGCGAAGACCATCGGCGGGGACAAGGTCAGCGTCACCGCCATCATCAACAAGACGAGCCAGGATCCGCATTCCTATGAGGCCACCGCCCAGGACCGGCTTGCAGTGTCCAAGGCTGACCTCGTCATCGAAAACGGCGGCGGGTACGACGACTTCATCCACACCCTGGCGGAGGACAGCAACCTCGACGCCGGCAAGGTGCTGAACGCCGTCGAACTGTCCGGATTGGCGCACCCGGAAGGGGAAGAAGCTTCCGCCGAAGCCACCGCCACCGAGTCCGAACCGGCAGGCGGGGAAGCCCACGACCACGGCGAACTCAACGAACATGTGTGGTACAGCCTGCACGCCATGGAGCAGCTTGCCGGTGACATCGCAGCCAAGCTCGGGGAGCTCGATCCCGCGTCGGCCCAGACGTTCGAGACCAATGCGGCCACCTTCACGTCCACGCTGGAAGAACTGCATGGAAAGCTCGACTCGCTGAAGGGCAGCGCCGCCGGCGCCACGGTGGCTGTCACGGAACCCGTTCCGCTGTACCTGCTGGAGGATGCAGGTCTGGTGAACGCCACCCCCGAGGACTACACTGCTGCGATCGAGGAAGACTCCGACGTGCCCCCGGCCGTGCTCAAGGCGGCAACGGATCTGGTGGCATCGAAGTCGGTCCGTTTCCTGGCCTACAACGAGCAAACCGAAGGTCCGCAGACGGAGTCGTTGAAGGAAGCGGCTGAAACGGCCGGCGTTCCGGTGGTGGATTTCAATGAAACGCTGCCCGAAGGCAAGACGTACCTCCAGTGGATGACGGACAATGTGGACAACATCAGCAAAGTTCTGGAGAGCAAATAGTTGAAACCTGTCGTCAGCCTCACCGGTGCGTCCCTGAAATTCGGTAAGCGGGCGCTCTGGGAGGACCTGGACCTGGACATCAGGCCGGGCGAGTTCTTCGCCGTGCTTGGTCCCAACGGGAGCGGAAAAACCAGCTTCCTGAAAGTCCTGCTCGGATTACAGGACCTGCACCAGGGCCGGGCTGCGCTTGGCGGCCGCCCCGTTGAACGCGGCAGCAGCCTGATCGGCTACATCCCCCAGCAGAAGTCGTTTGCCCCCGATACTCCGATGCGCGCAAGGGACCTGGTGGGACTCGGCGTCGACGGCCACCGGTGGGGACTGCGGCTGTCATCGGCCAAGGCTAACCGCAGGATCGACGAACTCCTTGACCTGGTGGGTGCCACGGACTACGCAAGGGTTCCGGTAGGACAGCTCTCCGGCGGCGAGCAGCAGCGGCTTCGCGTTGCCCAGGCCCTTGCCACCGATCCCCAGGTCCTGCTGTGCGACGAACCGCTGCTGTCCCTGGACCTGCACCACCAGCAGGCCGTCAGCGCACTGATCAACAAGCAGTGCCACGAGCGGAACAGCGCAGTGGTGTTCGTGACCCATGAGATCAACCCGATCATCGACTACGTGGACCGGGTACTTTACCTGGCGGGGGGCCGCTTCAAGGTGGGAACTCCCGACGAAGTGATGACCACGGAGGTGCTGTCCGACCTCTATGGCAGCCATGTTGAGGTCATTCATGCCAACGGCCGCATCGTGGTGGTCGGGCTTCCTGACGCCACCACCCACCACCACGCAGAGACCCATGCGCTGGCAGGGGAGGCAGCCTGATGGACGCAGACAGCATCCTTGGGGCCATCTTCAATTTCGAGAACTATGGCGAGCTGCTGGTCCTCGTCCAGAACTCCATTTGGGCAGGCGCCGTCCTGGGCCTCCTCGGCGGCCTCGTGGGCACGTTCGTGATGAAGCGGGACCTGGCTTTTGCCGTTCACGGTATTTCCGAACTCTCCTTTGCCGGCGCGGCCTTTGCGCTCCTGATCGGTGCGGACATCGTCTTCGGGTCCCTCATCGGGTCCGTCGCCGCGGCGCTGTTGCTGGGCCTCATGGGCGTCAGGGCAAGGGACAAGAATTCGATCATCGGTGTCATCATGCCGTTCGGCCTGGGGCTGGGGATCCTGTTCCTTTCCCTGTACGAGGGCCGTGCGGCCAACAAATTCGGCCTGCTCACCGGCCAGATTGTTTCCGTCGACACGGTCCAGCTGCAGGCACTCGCCGGGACAGCGGTGGTGGTGATGGTGGCCCTGATCGCCATCTGGCGGCCGCTGAACTTCGCCAGCGTGGACCCGGAACTCGCCGAAGCCCGGGGCGTTCCGGTGCGGACGCTGGCCATCGTTTTTATGGTCCTGCTGGGCATCAGCGTTGCCCTCTCCATCCAGGTAGTGGGAGCACTCCTGGTGCTGGCCCTGCTCATCACCCCGGCCGCAGCGGCCCTGCGGGTTACGTCCTCGCCGGTGGCAGTGGTGGTGCTGAGCGTGGTCTTCGCCGTGACGGCAACGGTCGGCGGAATCCTGCTGGCGCTCGGCGGCCGGATCCCCATCAGCCCCTACGTCACCACGCTCTCATTCCTGATCTACGTGGTGTGCCGCGTTGTGGGTTCGGTCCGTGCCGGCAGGGGCATCAACGGACGGGTCCTGCAGCCCCGGTAAGCGCACCGGGCCCGGTTGCTACAGCTTGCCCGCAGCCCTCAGGGCCGTGCAGTCGGGGCACAGGCCGAAGATTTCCACGGTGTGGGCGACTTCTGTGTAACCGTGTTCCGCGGCGGTTCGCGCCGCCCAGGTTTCCACAGCGGGGGCTTCGACCTCCACGGCCTTCCCGCAGTTCCTGCACAGCAGATGGTGGTGGTGGCCGGTGACGGCGCAGCGCCGGTAGACGGCTTCTCCTTCACCGTTGCGCAGGACGTCCACGAGCCCTTCGTCGGCAAGGGACTGAAGGATCCGGTAGGCGGTGGCGAGCGAAACCGAGACGCCCTGGTTCTGCAGGATCCGGTACAACTCCTGCGTGCTGACGAAGTCGTCGAGCTCATCCAGCGCCGCACTGACGGCCCGGCGCTGTTTGGTGACGCGCTGTTCCTTGCCGCCACCCGTGACGGGGGACGGCGTGGTGGAATCAGCCTTGGCGCCGAGCGGCATGGACGAACTCGCTTCCGTGGGGATGGTGGCAAAGATACAGATTACCAGCCGCAGCCTCGTGGACACTGTCCGCCGCCGGACCCTAGGCTGGCGCTATGAAGCTGACGAAATACACCCACGCCTGCGTCCGGCTCGAGAAGGACAACCGTGTATTGGTGGTGGATCCCGGCAATTTCTCCGAAACAGCCGAGGCCCTCAAGGGTGCGGAAGCCGTGCTGGTCACCCACGAACACGCCGACCACATCGACGTCGGACCCGTCGTTGAGGCCCTTCGCAGCAACGTTGGCCTGGCGGTTTTCGCGCCCGCAGGTGTTGCGGACACCTTGCGGATCAAAGCTCCGGAGGCCGTCGCCCGCGTCAACGCCGTGGAGCCGGGTACAGCTTTCGAAGCAGCGGGCTTCGCGATCCGAAGCTTTGGTGGCCAGCATGCGCTGATCCATCCGCAGATTCCGGTTGTCGCCAACATCGGCTACCTCATCGACGAGAACGTCTACCACCCGGGCGACTCTTTCGTTATTCCGGACGGCATCAGCGTCAAGACCCTGCTGGTTCCGCTGCACGCGCCCTGGAGCAAATCCGCCGAAGTGGTGGACTTCGTCGTCGGAGTGCGGGCCCCGCGGGCATTCCAGATCCATGACGGGCTGCTCAATGAGAACGGCCTGAAGATCGTGGAAGGACACGTGGCACGGATCGGCGCCAAGTACGGCACCGAGTACACGCATCTGGCTGCCAGGGAGTCTGTAGAGATCTAGATGGCCGTGGGGTCCCACTGCCCTGTATCGAAAAACGTCCTGATGACCGCTTCATACGGCTCGGGGTCGAGGCCGTGGGATGCCAGCCACTCCTGGTTGTAGTAGTTGCCCGCGTAGCGTTCACCGCCGTCGCACATCAGCGAAACGATGCTGCCCCGCCGGCCTTCGGCGACCATTTCGGCGACGACCTGCCAGACGCCCCAGAGGTTGGTGCCGGTGGACGGTCCTGCGTGGAGGCCGGCCAGGACCCGCAGGTGGCGCATGGCTGCGACTGATGCCGCATCGGGAACCTGGACCATGCGGTCGATCACGGAGGGCACGAAGCTGGGCTCCATCCGCGGCCGCCCGATGCCCTCGATGCGGGACGGCAGGCCGGCCGGAGGATTGGCCGTCCCACCCAGCCAGCCCGGATAGAACGCTGAATTCTCCGGATCCACCACCAGCAGGCGGGTGGGATGGCTGTGGTAGCGGAGGTAGCGGCCGATGGTTGCGCTGGTTCCGCCCGTCCCTGCGCCCACCACGACCCAGTCGGGAACCGGATGCTCCTCGAGCTGGAGCTGCCCGAAAATGGACTCAGCGATGTTGTTGTTGCCGCGCCAGTCCGTGGCCCGTTCCGCATACGTGAACTGGTCCATGTAGTGGCCGTTGCAGGTAGCGGCCACCTCTTCTGCAGCTGCATAGACGTCGGAGGCGTGCTCCACCAGCAGGCACGAGCCACCGAACTGTTCGATCAGGGCGATCTTCTCCTGGCTGGTGGTGCGTGCCATGACTGCGATGAAGGGCAGCCCCAGCAGCTGGGCGAAGTAGGCCTCGGAGACCGCGGTGCTGCCGCTGGAAGCCTCCACAATGGTGGTGTCCGCCCTTATCCAGCCGTTCACCAGGCCGAAGAGAAACAGGGAGCGCGCCAGCCGGTGCTTGAGGCTGCCTGAGCGGTGGGTCGATTCATCCTTCAGGTAGAGCTGGACTCCCCAGTGTTCCGGCAGGGGCACGGAGTAGAGGTGTGTGTCGGCCGAGCGGTTGTTTTCTGCCCTGATCCTGCGAATGGCCTGGTCAGCCCAGTCCCGGTCCGACAACCCGCGGCCTTCCCAGTCAGTGCCTTCGCTGCTGCCGCCCTGCTTGTTGCCGCTGTTCCCGTTCATCACCGATCCAGCCTACCTGCGGCCGAACGGCTACCCGCCTAGAGTTGGATCCGTTGGTTTCACCACCTCCAAAGGAGTGCACATGAACCCCCTGATCGATGTTGCCGGGCTGCAGGCGCATCTCGCTGATGGCCGCCGGCGCACCGTGCTGTTGGATGTCCGGTGGGCGTTGGGTGACCCGCACGGGCACCGCCACTACCTCGCCGGACACCTGCCTGGCGCAGTCTTTGTGGACCTCGCCATTGAACTGGCGGCACCCCCGGTTCCGGAGCGGGGGCGGCACCCGTTGCCGGCACTGGACGACTTCCAGGCGGCAGCGAGGCGCTGGGGGATCAACGACGGAGACGTGGTGGTGGCCTACGATGACACAGCCAACATGGCCGCCGCCAGGGTGTGGTGGATGCTGCGGAACGCCGGGTTCGCCGACGTCTACCTTCTTGACGGCGGCCTCGCCGCCTGGCGTGCGGCGGACCTGCCGGTTGAAGCCGGCCCGGTGCAGCCGGAGCCCGGGAACGTCACCTTGGCTGACGGGAACATGCCAGTGCTCGACGCCGCTGCTGCCGCCACCTGGGCGGGCAGCGGACTTTTGCTCGACGCACGCGCGGGGGAGAGGTACCGCGGCGAGATCGAGCCCGTTGATCCTCGGGCAGGCCACATCCCCGGAGCGGTGAGCGCGCCGACGTCGGACAACGTGGATGGGAACGGACGCTTCCTGCCTGCGGCAGAATTGCGGCGCAGGTTTGAATCGGTGGGTGTGCGTGACGGCATCCCGGTTGCTGTTTACTGCGGGTCCGGCGTGACGGCGGCCCACGAGGTGGCGGCGCTGGAAGTCGCCGGCATTCGGGCTGCCCTCTATCCAGGCTCCTTCTCGGAATGGTCCAACAATGCCGAATTGCCCGTAGCCACCGGCCCGGAACCCGGCGGCGGGCACCGGTCGGGTGGAAAGTTGGCCGGCGGCAAGGGTAGCGTCGCACTATGACCCCAGGACGTCCCGTACCGCCGCCCCTCGCCAGACCCATAACCTCCGCTTCCGACGCCGGAGTCCTTGCCGCCGCCTATGGCGCAGTATCCAGTGACAGCGGTTTGGTCCCGCTGACCGTCGCCCGGCGCGCCCCCAAGCAGGACGACGTCGAAATTGCCATCGAATTCTGCGGCCTGTGCCACTCCGATGTGCATGCCGTGAGGGGTGAATGGGGCGGCCAGACCTATCCGCTGGTGCCGGGCCACGAAATCGTAGGGACCGTCAGCCGGGTCGGCGCAGGTGTCACCGATTTTGGAGTGGGCGAGAGGGTCGGCGTGGGCTGCATCGTGGACTCCTGCCGTGAATGCGACAGCTGCCTGGACGGCCTGGAGCAGTACTGCGAAAAGGGCATGACCGGCACCTACGGTGCCACAGACCTCCGGAACGGCGGCGCCATCACCCAGGGCGGCTACTCGTCGTCCATCGTGGTGGACCGCCGCTACGTGGTGCGGGTCCCTGAATCCCTCGACCCGGCCGCCGTCGCGCCTTTGCTCTGCGCCGGGGTTACCACCTTCTCCCCGCTGCGGCACTTCGACGTGGAAGAGGGAGACGTCGTAGGCGTGGTGGGGCTCGGGGGACTCGGCCACATGGCGGTTAAGCTCGCCAAAGCCATGGGCGCCAAGGTGGTCGTTTTTACGACCTCCGAGTCCAAAGTCCCTGCCGCGCTTGAGCTCGGGGCCGACGAAGTGATCCTCTCCCGGGACGAAGACGCCATGGCGGCGGCCAACCGCACCATCGACCTGATCATCGATACCGTCGCCGCCCCGCACGACCTGAACCCGCTGTTCCGCACCCTCCGGGTGGACGGCGCCCTTTTCCAGCTGGGACTGCCCTCTGAGGCCATGCCTCCCGTCAATCCCCGGGCCCTCATCCGGCGCAGGATCGCCTATGCAGGCTCCTTGATCGGCGGGATCGCCGAGACCCAGGAGATGCTGGACTTCTGCGCCGAGCACGGCGTTGTAGCCGACATCGAAGTGGTGGGCGCAGACAAGCTCAACGAGGCCTACGACCGCATGGTCGCAGGGGACGTGAAATACCGGTTCGTGCTGGACACCAGCACGTTGCAGGCACCCGCCAAGGAGGCAGACGCATGAGCACGCTTTTTACCAGGATCCTCAACGGGGAGATTCCCGGCCGGTTCGTTTGGCGGGAACCGGACGTGTCCGCGTTCCTCACCACCGGCCCGCTTGCCGACGGCCACACGCTGGTGGTCCCCACCGAGGAAGTGGACCGCTGGACCGACGCGTCCCCGGAAACCCTCGCCAGGGTCATGGAGGTCGCCCGCCGGATCGGCGCGGTGCAGGTGGATGTTTTCGACGCTGCACGGGCGGGCCTGATTGTGGCCGGCTACGAGATCAACCACCTCCACTTGCACGTATGGCCGTCCAGGAGCATGGCGGAGTTCAACTTCGCCACCGCGGACCAGAATCCGGATCCGGCTGTCCTCGACGCGAATGCCGAAAAACTCCGCGAGGGCCTCCGGGCAGCAGGCTACGGCGAGTTCGTCCCGTCCGCGTAACCGCAGGATGTCCCGGTGTTGGCCGGGACATCCTCCTGTCCAGTGCGGCTAGGCGGGTGCCAGAGCCTTGTTGAGGACCGCCCGGATGCGCTTTTCGGACACGGAATAGGCCGTGCCAAGTTCGACGGCGAAGAGGCTCACCCGAAGTTCCTCGATCATCCAGCGCACCTGGGTTAACTCGCGGCCTGCGCGCTTGCCCGGCAGGAGGGCGGACACGGCGTCGTCGTAGTCATCCTCAAGCCTCTGCACCACTGCCATGTTCAGCGCATCACGCTGCACGTTGCCGGGAAGACGTTCAAGCCGTTTCTCGATTGCAGTCAGGTACCGCGGCAGCTGGCTGAGCTGGGCGTAGCCCGTGCGTGCTACAAAGCCTGGATACACGAGCTGTTCCAGTTGGCTCTTTACATCGTTGAGCGCGCTGATCAGCGCCAGGCTGGTGGTGCCCTTCAGCTGCTTTTCGATGCGGCGGGTGCTGGCCAGGATGCGCTCCACTACTGCCGTCACACTGAAGACTGTATCGATCAGTTCCGCCCGCACCACCTCATAGAGACTGTCGAAGGCCTTCCGGTCCCACGGCAGCTCAGCAGGCGTGAGTTTGTCGATCGCCGCCAGCGCGCAGTCAGCGATCAGTGCGGACACCGAGCCGTGCGGGTTCTGGCTGAACGTCAGTTTTTCGGTGTTGCTCAGGTGCTCCAGGACGTAGCGGTCCGGAGCGGGAACCTGCAGCGCGAGCAGCCTGATGACACCGCCGCGCATCGCGTCCAGCTGCTCCTCCG
Source organism: Pseudarthrobacter sp. TE3704 (assembly GCF_056279405.1). Taxonomy (NCBI): domain Bacteria; kingdom Bacillati; phylum Actinomycetota; class Actinomycetes; order Micrococcales; family Micrococcaceae; genus Pseudarthrobacter; species Pseudarthrobacter sp. TE3704. Next base: position 755,820 of record NZ_JBWCCJ010000002.1, on the reverse strand, counting down.
GGGTCTGGAACACGCGAAGGGATACGGACTTACCCTCGTCCACCAGTGCCGGGTATCCGGTGACGGTGTGGCCCTTGACCATGCTGCTGACTTGCCGCTGGATGGTTCCGAAGCTCCATTCCGTCAGGCCGTCCTGCTCCCTGAACCCGGCCGCGGCGGAAGCACCCTGCACCTGCCCGGACGTCCGCACTGCGGGGGAGCCGCCGTCGTTCGCGGTGCCCTGCCCGCGGGCCCCCTTGGCATTCGGTGTCCGGCTGCCGGGGCCCGTCGACGCCGGGGTGGCGCCCAACGATTCGGCAATGGCACGCCGGGTGGCGGGGGCAAGCCGCTCCTGTAGCACCGCGAGGTCCTTGCCTTCGTCCAGCACCTTGCCCTTGCTGTCCACCACCTTGAAGCTGACGCGCAAGTGCGGGGGTACGGCGTCCCAGTTCCAGGAACCGGGCGGGATGATGGCGCCGCGGATCCGCCGGAGGGCAAGCTCCAGCGACGGTTCCAGCTCATGGGTGGCCGGATCGAAATCCGACTCAAGGACAGCCACCGCCTGGCGCGCCACGTCCGGCGCCGGAACGAAGTTCTTCCGGATCTGCTTCGGCAGCGACTTAATCAGGGCGGTCACCAGCTCCACGCGCTGGCCGGGTATCAGCCAGCGGAACGGGGCGTCATCCAGCTGGTTGAGGAACAGGACGGGGACTTCGGCGGTGACGCCGTCGGATGGGTTGGGCGGGGAGCCGGGAGCCACCGGATGGAACTCGTAGCTGAGTGGCAGCTCGAAGCCCTTGTGCAGCCAGGTCTTGGGGTATGCGGCCTCGTCGAGATCGTCTGCATCGTCGCTCAGGAGAAGCGACTTGTCGTAGTCCAGGAGGTCCGGGTTCTGCTTCCGGGCGTCCTTCCACCACTTGTCGAAGTGCCTTTCGGACACCACGTCCGGTCCGATGCGCGCATCGTAGAACTCGAACAGTGTCTCGTCATCCACCAGCAGGTCGCGGCGCCGCATCCGGGCCTCGAGCTCCTCCACCTCGTGCAGCAGGGCGCGGTTGCGGTGGAAGAACTTGTGGTGGGTCTTCCAGTCGCCCTCCACCAGGGCATGCCTGATGAAGAGCTCGCGGGCGACGGCAGGGTCCACCTTGCCGTAGTTGATGCGGCGCTGCGCAATGATGGGCACACCGTAGAGGGTGACTTTTTCGTACGCCATCACCGCACCCTGGCGGGTGGACCAGTGTGGCTCGCTGTAGCTGCGCTTCACCAGGTCCGGCGCCACCTGCTCGGCCCAGACAGGATCGAATTTCGCCGCCACCCGAGCCCACAGCCGGCTGGTTTCCACCAGCTCGGCGGCCATCACGAACGTGGGGGACTTCTTGAACAGCGCCGAGCCGGGGAAGATTGCGAACCGGCTGCCGCGGGCTCCGGCGTACTCGCGCTTGCGCTCATCCAGGATGCCGATGTGGCTCAGGAGCCCGGACAGCAGGCTGATGTGGATCCCGTCATGGTTGCCCACCGGATCGGCGAGGCGCTTGTTGTCCAGGCTGATGCCCAGCGGGCGGGCCAGCTGCCGCAGCTGGGCGAACAGATCCTGCCATTCCCGCACCCGCAGGTAGTTGATGAATTCGGCACGGCACAGGCGCCGGAACGCCGACGAGGACAGCTCCTGCTGCTTCTCCTGCAGGTAGTTCCAGAGGTTCAGGTAACCGGTGAAGTCCGAATTTTCGTCCTTGAAGCGGTTGTGCTTTTCCGCCGCAAGCTGCTGCTTGTCAGTGGGCCGCTCGCGCGGGTCCTGGATGGTGAGCGCCGCAGCCAGGATCATGACTTCCCGGACGCAGTTCCGCTTTCCGGCTTCCACAATCATCCGGCCCAGCCGCGGGTCGACGGGGAGCTGGGCGAGTTTATGCCCGACGGCGGTGAGGCCGTCGGCGGTCCTTCCGTCACTTTCTGCGTTCTGCGGCTTCGCGGCAGCCAGGGCGCCGAGTTCGCGGAGCAGCGTGACGCCGTCGTTGATTGCCCGCGTCTCCGGCGGCTCAACGAACGGGAAGTTCTCAACGTCCTTCGGGCCGCGGGCAACACCCATGGCGGTCATCTGCAGGATGACGGCGGCGAGGTTGGTCCGCAGGATTTCCGGGTCAGTGAACTGGGGCCGGGATTCGAAGTCCTCCTCGGAGTAGAGGCGGATGGCAATGCCGTCGGAAACACGGCCGCAGCGCCCGGACCGCTGGTTGGCCGACGCCTGGGAGACCCGTTCGATGGGCAGCCGCTGGACCTTGGTGCGGTGCGAATACCGCGAGATGCGGGCGGTGCCGGTGTCGATGACGTACTTGATTCCGGGCACGGTCAGGGATGTTTCTGCCACGTTTGTGGCGAGCACGATCCGGCGCTTGTTGCCGGGGTGGAAGACTTTGTGCTGTTCCTGCAGGCTCAGCCGGGCGAACAGTGGCAGTACTTCGGTGCCGGCCAGCCTGCGGTTGGACTGGATGCGGGCCTGCAGTGCGTCCGCCGCGTCCCGGATCTCGCGCTCGCCGGAAAAGAACACCAGGATGTCACCGGGGGCTTCCGCCGCGAGCTCGTCGACGGCGTCGCAGACTGCATCGAGCGGGTCGCGGTCCTCCTCGAGTTCGTCGTCGGAGGGATCGTCCTCGTCCGACTTTGGCTGCGAGAGCGGGCGGTACCGGATTTCCACCGGGTAGGTCCTGCCCGACACTTCGATGATGGGTGCTGGCTTCTCCGGCGTGCCGAAGTGGTTGGCAAAACGCTCAGGATCAATGGTGGCAGAGGTGATGATCACCTTCAGGTCCGGGCGCTGCGGCAGGATCCGCTTGAGGTAGCCGAGGATGAAGTCGATGTTCAGGCTGCGCTCATGGGCTTCGTCGATGATGATGGCGTTGTATTTGCGCAGCAGTTTGTCCCGCTGGATCTCGGCCAGCAGGATGCCGTCGGTCATCAGCTTGACCTTGGTGGCGCGGCTGACCTCGCCCGTGAAACGGACCTGGAAGCCCACTTCCTGGCCGATGTCCACCCCCAGTTCCTCGGCGATGCGCTCGGCCACCGTGCGGGCTGCAAGCCGCCGGGGCTGGGTATGGCCGATCAGGCCGTTTTCGCCCAGGCCGAGTTCCAGGCACATCTTGGGAATCTGGGTGGTTTTTCCGGAGCCGGTCTCGCCGGCGATGATGGTCACCTGGTTGGCGGCGATGGCGGCCATCAGGTCCTCGCGGCGCTCGGAGACCGGCAGCTCGGCGGGATAGGAGATATGAAAAGTCATGGCTGCAGACAGTCTACTGCGGCGGGGCCGGCACCCCCGGGTCGACTGCCTGCGGCGTTCCTTGCGTTTCTAGAAAATGCGGAGGGTATAGCTGGTGCTGGGAAGGTCCAGTGCGGACCATTCCTGGTGCGACTCGACGGGAGGTGTGTGCCCTCGCCCGTCGCGGAGGAGGGCTGCGATGGTGGCGGCAGCCACGAGGAGGAGCACGATGACGATGATGGTTGCGAAGATTTCCATGACTCCATGCTTCTCCTGGCGCAGCGAATTAAACAGTGGCAGAAATGCCCAAAAAGCTATAATTCCTGCCACGATGGATACATGCTGAAAACAGTCGCTGTGATTGTGGTCCCCAACTTCTCGATCTTCGAATTCGGGACCGCCTGTGAGGTCTTTGGGATCGACAGGTCCGACCGCGGGAGCGGTGTCCCGGCCTTCGACTTCCGCGTGTGCACGCCCGTTCCCGGGAATGTGCAGATGAAATCCGGGCTTTCCCTGAACGTCAGCCTCGGGCTGGACGCCACCAGCGACGCGGACCTGGTCATTATGGCCCCCTACGGCCGGGACCAGGAGATGCCGGAGTCCGTGCTGGAAGCACTTCGCGCCGCCCACGCCAGGGGTGCGTGGGTGATGTCCATCTGTTCCGGAGTCTTCGCCCTTGCCCGCGCCGGTCTGCTCGATGGGCGGCGCTGCACCACGCACTGGCATTACTCCAACGAGCTGGCGGCGGCCTATCCGGACGTCCACGTGAATGAGAACGTCCTGTATGTCCAGGACGGCACCATCATTTCTTCGGCAGGAACCGCTGCGGGCATCGACGCCTGCCTGCACCTGGTGCGGGTGGAACTGGGCGCGCAGGTGGCTGTCGCAATCGCCCGGGACATGGTGGTTCCACCGCACCGCGACGGCGGCCAGGCCCAGTTCATCGACCGGCCGATGCCCACCTGCGGCTCCGCCCCCATGGAGGAACTGCTGCGCTGGATGGTGCAGAACCTGGACCGTGAGCATACGGTCAATGAACTGGCTGCCCGGCTGCACATGTCCGCCCGGACATTTGCCCGGCGCTTCCGCTCGGAAACGGGAGCCACGCCCGCTGCGTGGCTGAATTCGCAGCGGGTGCTCCGCGCCCAGGAACTTCTGGAATCCACTGACCTGAATATTGACGAGGTGGCCAGGGAAGCGGGCTTCGGCCATCCCGTTTTGCTGCGGCACCACTTTGCCAAGGTCCTCGACACCAGCCCGCAGTCCTACCGCCGGGCTTTCCGGGGCCAGTTGGCTGAGGTCGGTTAGCCGGGGCCTGCGTTGGTCAGCCATGCCCCTGACCGGGCCGGAACAGCCTATCTCTCTAACGAACTGCCCTACAGGTTGCTGTTGCCTTGCCCCGTCCGGGATTCCTGGGCTGCGGCCCGGGTGCGGTCCACGAGCACCCGCCAGGGGCCCGTCACGGCCCGCTCCGGCAGTGCTGCCCGGCGCTCGCCCGCGCGGATGGAGTAGATGAACCGGTCAGGCTGGTTGCCGGCGAACTCCGCGGCCGCCGCCCGGGGAGTCCGGGGCACGGCGTCCCACGGGCAGGCTTCCACGATCGGTTGCCACTGGTTTATGGCGTTTTCCGACCGGGCGTCCACGGTCCACACTCTCGTCATCGCCGCTATGCCGCCGGTGCGCTCCACGCTGATCTTCATGGCCTGGTTCCTGGGCTTCCATGCAGCCTGGCGGCTGAAAGTCCGGCAACCAGGCATCCGTTAAAGCTTGACCTTCACAGTTTCCCATGCCTGCCGCACGGCGTCATGCTCTTTCGAGTCGGATCCGAAGAGCTCTACGGCAGTAGAGGCTGTGGCCCGTGCGAAGACGCTGAAGGTTGCGGTTGTGGGCAAGGAGCCTCCCGTGAGGGTTTCGTACCAGATGAGGCCCGGGGCGTCCCAGGCGTTTCCGCCCAGCGAATTCGCCACGAGATAGAAGGCGCGGTTGGGGATGCCGGAGTTGATGTGGACCCCGCCGTTATCCGCACTGGTCCGGACGTAGGAGTCCATGGAGTCCGGCTGCGGATCCTTACCCAGCACATCGTCGTCGTAGGCAGTTCCCGGAGCCTTCATGGAACGTAGAGCGTCCCCTTCAACCTCGGCGGTAAAAAGCCCTTCGCCGATGAGCCAGCTCGCTTCCGCAGTGGTCTGGTTTTTCACGTACTGCTCAACGAGCGCACCGAAGACGTCAGACATGGATTCATTCAGGGCCCCTGCCTGGTTCCGGTATGCGAGGGCCGCCGAATGCTGCGTCACACCATGGGCAAGCTCGTGGCCGATGACGCTGAGCGAGGCGGTGAACCGCTCGAAGACCTCTCCGTCACCGTCGCCGAAGACCATCTGGGTTCCGTCCCAGAACGCGTTGTCATACAGCGCGCCAAAGTGCACGGTGGCATCCAGGCGCAGCCCCCGGCCGTCAACGGAGTTACGGCCGAAGACGTCGGCGTAGAGGCGGTGCGTATGCCCCAGCCCGTCGTAGGCTTCATCGGTTGCGGCGTCTCCAATGGCCGCTTCTCCCTCCTTGCGTACCAGCTTTCCGGGAAGGTTTTCGGAGCCGCCAGCGTCATAGATAGTGCGGTTGGCCGGGCCGGGCTTGGCCTGGCGGACACCCGAAGGAGCGTCCGGCATTGCCTGGGTTCGTGATGCGTGGACGGACTCCACATGGCCCAGGGCTTCCCGGGCAGCCCTCGCGGCAGCAGAGAATTCCGGCGCATCCTGCCGGGCCAGCCGCCTCAGCAGGTAGGGCGGGACGATGGAACAGAATGGAACGTGCATGGCGTACCCCCTCAACTTGGTGAATTCAGACTACGAGGGGGCACCGACAATACGTGGCAGGCGCACGCGCTGATAAGGACGGTCCGCGTTCTTACGTGTCAGCTGCCTGAGTACGACGCCGGCTTTGACCTTGGATGGCATGGCACCTTCCGAGGTGCCTGGGTCCCTCCTGCGGTGGGCAGCAAGGGTTTCGGCCGCCGGCGCTTCCGATCCGGTGCCGAGGACTGATCAAAATGTCAGTGCCTCGTAGAGGATGTTGGCATGGGAAACGAAGCGGGCGCGGCGGCAGGCGGGGTGGGGCTGGTTTCTGCGCCGACCGCCGCTGCGGGCAGCGCCTCAGAGACGCCACTTCCGTCGGCTCTCAATGTCAGTGCCTCCGTAGATGATGTTTGTATGGGTGAGGGGGCGGTTGTATCGGCAGTGATGGTGGGCGTTTGTGCCTCCGTTGCTGCCATTGATGGGCTGTTCGTTGAGGATGCGTCGCTGCGCGCCGGTGCTGCTGGCGCTGTGGCTGGCGACGGGGTTGATGTGCTGGAACGCCAGTATGAGGTCCGGCTGAAACGGATGGGCCTCGTTTCCCGGTTGGAGGCGCAGGTCGCGGCGATTAAGGCGCGGGACGCCGCCGAGGCCCTTGAACTGCAGGAGGCGGTGATCCCGCCCGAAGCGTCTATACAGGAGCGGGTTTTTGTTGAGATGTCCGTCGTGGAGGAGATCGCCGGTGTCCTGACTATCGGTTCGGGGGCCGCGGGGGCGTTCGTCCGTCAGTCCCGGCAATTGTCTGCGCTGCCGCCGGCCATGGACGCGCTGGCTGCCGGGAACGTGTCATGGCTGCACGCCCGGATCATCGCCGACGAGACCGAGGGCCTGGACCCCGCCGCTGCCGCCGCGCTGGTGGCGCACTTCTTCGATCCGGATGCGCCGAATCCGGGCACGGGGAGCCGCGCCCGGGGACCTGGTGCCCGCACGGTTCCGGTACAAGGTGCGCAACTGGCGGGAGCGGCACCACCCCGAATCCCTCGAGAAGCGGCACGCCAAGAGCGTGGCCGACCGGCGGGTGGAGCACTGCCCGGACCGCAACGGAATGGCCTGGATCTCCGCCTACCTGCCCGCCGACTCCGTATCAGCAATCTGGAACAGCACCACCGCCATGGCACGCGGCCTTCAGGGACCTCACGAGACCCGGACCCTGCCCCAACGACGCGCCGACGTCCTGGCCCACCGCCTCCTCACGCGCACCACCTTGGCTGGCGCGGACACAGCAGGCAGCGGCCAACCCCACACCCGCAGCCAGGACCAGGCTGGCATTGATGAACAGCTCCCCGAGGCCTTCATCGGGCTCGCCACGCTCGTCGGCTCGGACGAAGCAGCCGCGCATCTGGGCATCCCGGACAGCGACCACTACCCAACCGACGAGGACATCCCCGCGAACGGCACCCCCGGCGCCCAGGACAACAACGGCACCGACCACAATCCGGGCAGTGACAATCCGCGCAGCAATAATCCGGGCAGTGACAATGCCGGCAGCACAGGACCCGCCAGCCCCCTCGCCGGAAAAGTACCGGCCCCTCGGACGGACGTGCTGATCACTGTCCCGGTGTTCGCGCTGCTCGGCCTCACCGACGAACCCGCCATCCTCGATGGCCACGGCCCCATCCCGGCGTCGATGGCCCGGAAACTGGTCGCGGACGGGGCAACCTCCTTCTACCGGGTCTTGGTAGACCCGCGGGACGGGGCACCTTTGGAGATCGGCCGCACCAGCTACCGGCTCACCAACGCCATGAAACAGGCACTCCGCCTTCGTGATGGCAGATGCACCTTCCCCGGCTGCAACAACCACAGCCTGGACAACGACACTGACCACCTCACAGCCTGGCAGCACGGCGGGGACACCGGAATCAACAACCTGGCACAACTCTGCCCCAAACACCACCGGCTCAAGCACAACAGCGCCTGGACACCATCACCGGCCACCAAAGATCAACCGCCCGGCTGGACCTCGCCCACGGGCCGCAAATATCACAGCGAACACCCCGACTGGGAACCACCCGAGTGGCCTGAGTGGTTGGCTGACAGGCAGTCCGAGCCTGACGTGCTGCCCGGGGACCGTTTGCACGAGTTGGCTGTGCTTGAGGATCTGGAGCTGCTTGAAGACCCGGGTTTGCCGGGATGGCTTGAGCTGCCAGAGGATGTGAAGCCCCCAGGATGGATTGATCTGCCTGAAGACTTGGCGCTGCTTGATCTGCCGGACGACCGGGACGTGCCTGAAGACCCAGGGGTTCCGGACGTCTGGCTGCCACGGGACCCGGACCCCGACTGGCACCTCTCGTTGGCATTCGAGACGTGTGACGCCTAACGGGCAGAATTGAGCTCGAAGTCAGCTGGATAACGCAAAACGCTTGGGTTTAGCCAGGGGCAAAAGGAAAGCACCCCGGTCAACAGACCGGGGTGCTTCATATGGTGCCCTCGATAGGATTCGAACCTACGACCTTCTGCTCCGGAGGCAGACGCTCTATCCCCTGAGCTACGAGGGCAATCCGGGGTTCCTGCCGTTGCTGGCGGGACGTCCTAGAGCTTAGCAGTAAGGTGGCCTGCAAGGGAAAATCGACCCACTCCCGTCCGTCCGGCAGCCAATATATGGCGGCAATCAGTAGCCGGAAAAAGAGTCCACATGGACCCGGCGGGCGCCCGCTTTCCGTGCAGCACGGCGAAGCGAAGCCACACTGGCAGGCGAACCGGAGATGTAGACGTCCCGGGCGGCGATGTCCGGCACAAGCTGGCCAAGAGTCTCCCCGTCCAGTCGTCCGCCACGACCCGAAACGGCGGCCATTCCAGCCGGTGGCTCTGAACCGTCCGCGAGATGAACCAGGACCCGGACGCCGGAAGCCTTGAGTTCGTCCGCGTAGGCCACCTCGTCGGCGCTCCTGGCCAAAAGAAGCATTAAAGCGTCGCGCTCCCGCAGTTGGCCGGACGCCAGATGGGAGAGGAAGGGAGTGATGCCGATTCCGGCCGCGATGAGCAGGACAGGCTTGCCGGGGTCGCCGGGCAGGATGAAATCGCCGCCCACGGACGTGGCGGCCAGCTCGTCGCCAGGCTTTAGGGCGAGGAGGACTTTTTTAGCGGCGGACAGCGGCTCGGCGGTCCGCACACCAAACTTCACGAGGCGTTCCGTAGGCGAACCAGTCAGGCTGAACACCCGGCGTCGTCCTTTCCCGTCAGACTTCGCGTGCGGCAGGTCCAGCTCCATGTACTGGCCCGGAAGGAACCGCACGGCCCTGGCCGGCTCGAACGAGAACTCGGTGGTGCTGGGGGTCAGTTGGCGGCTGCCTGCAAACCGCAGCTTCACGCCCCCGCGCTGGCCCACCAGGAAAGCCAGGAGATTGCCCAGCAGCAGGGCTGCCTCGGGCGAGTTGGCAATAAAACCCAGGTTGTAGGGCACCGCAAACACCGCACCCACCACGGCTGCCAGTGCCAGTTGCTGCCACCGGCGCGGCGGCAATGTCAGGGGCTCCGTGAGCATAAAACCTACAAAGAAGAGCAGCGGCCGCTGGGCCAGCGCCTGGTAAATGCCCATGCCCGCCGTCATCCCCGCGCGGAGAAGCTCCACGGTGATGATGGATGTGGCAACAATAGTAAATACCGCGGCCATCAGGAATTTCCGCGTCCGGTACAGGACCAGGAGCACGCCCGGAACCAGCAGCCACAGCATTGCCGGGGTGGCCGCCCACCACGTGGCAATGTTCAGTCCCGTAAGGCCGGCAACAAAGGCGCCGGCGGCGGCAGGATTGAAGATGTGCCGGCCGCGCCAGGCAAGCGCATATTTCGACGCCGACGCCAGCACACACGCCAGCGCCACACCGGCCACGTCCAGAGCCTGGAACGAGGGCCAGAACAGGAAATAGAGCAGCAGCCCGGTGATCAGTGAGGACTCCGAATGCGGACGCACCCGGAAAAGCGCCGCCAGTACTCGGTTGGAGGCGTATGTCAGGCCAAGGCAGAGCACCAGGTGCGCCAGCATCTCGGGGATTCCGAACGTCAGCCAGCCGAGGACATCCAACAGAAGGCTGTAGGCGGCCAGGGCTGCGAGGACCAGCAGGATGAGCCGGTACATCGTGAACCGGCCAAGCATGGTGTCCAGGCGGCCTGCGACGGAGGGAGCCGGACCGGTCTTCGGCGTTTCAACAGGGCTCATGTGAACAGTGTCCCTTCAAATTCTTCCGAGTAGGCGGCACTTCCATCGGAAAACACCGTCAGCCACGAGAACCGGAACGTCTCCTGGAGCTCTGACCCGGGTACGAAGAAGAGCGCCGTTGCCAGCGCGTCGGCCAGTACGGCAGTGTCCGCCATTGCCCAGCTGGCGACGGCGGTCCGGACGGGCTGTCCGGTCATCCCGTCCAGCACGTGGTGCAGTCCGTCGCCCCAGGCGCGGCGGTTTGCGGCCGAAGCGCACAGCGAACGGCCTTCCAGTTGGACAATCCCGATCGCCTGCTCAGGGTTGTACGGGTGTTCCAAACCCACCTGCATCGGCCCCGCGGCGTGCGCCAGGAGGTCCCCGCTGGCGTCGATGACATAGGAGTCGACGCCGTCAGCCTCCAATTCAGCAGCGAGCAGGTCCACCAGCAAGCCCTTGCCGGCAGCGCCAATGTCCAGCACAACGGGAGCGTGGGCCGTGATGGCAGTCCCGGTCCAGTCCAGGACGGTGTCCCAGGCCGGCGCCGGCAAGGCGGTACCGGCAGGCCGAAGCGAATAGTCCGCGTCGTAGCCCAGGCGTTCCAGGCTGGCTCCGATCAGCGGCGTCATCGCACCACCGGACAGCCGGTACAGCGTCCGGTAGAGCTCTCCGAGCTGGTCCGCTTCCGCAGGGAAGTCATAGCGGCCAGGTTCCCGGGCCATCGCGGTCACTAAGGAATCGCTCCGGAAACGGGACCAGTCGGCGTCGAACTTTTCCACCCTGGCCAGGAGGCGTGCCCGCAGGGACGGTCCGAGCGGGAGCGGTGTTGAGATTTCCCAACGCGTGCCAATCCCGTCGAACACGAAATCCTGCCAGTTCCCGCCCGGCACCGCCTACTGCGCCTCCGACTTGATCTGTTCCACTGCCTGGTTGAAGCCTCCGCTGGTAAGGGATGAACCGGCAACCTTGGAGACCTTGAGCTCGTCAATGCTCTTGCCCACCACCTGGGAGGCGATGCCGCCGGCAAACTCGCCCTGGAACTTGCGGGTGTTGGGGTTGGAGGGGTGCTGGGTGATCTGGACGTCCGTCACAGTGCCCGAAGCAAGAGTCAGCTGCACTCCCACGGTCTCGGTGCCGTTGGGGGAAACGTAGTTCCCATCGGCGCTGTAGGTTCCGTCCTTGTAGCTGGAGCCGCTGCCGGCCAGGGAAGATGCGGCCGCCGACGGCGTGGCGGCCGCGGTTTCCGACGTGGCGCCACCGGTGGACACGGGGACGCTTTCAGTAGCGGATGGCGCGCAGCCGGCCACGGTTCCGGCGAGGGACAGGCCGGCGATGCCGGCGTAAACACTCTTGCGGACTGACGGTCTCATAAAAAGGCTCTCATTTCGGTTAAGTGTTCGGGACGGTGCTTACGCTGGAGTCAACGCTGAAACCAGCGTATTGGTTCAACTTGTAGCCGGCTTGTGGATTCCCTGTGGAATGCCTAGGTCGCCGGACCAGCCCCAATTCTTTGCTGTCAGCGGCCCCCGGTAGTCTAGAGGGGTGACTCCCGAAGAACTCTCCCTCGCCATATCCGCCTGCCTGAAAGACGCCGTCGCCACCGGTGACATTGCCCTTTCAGCATCAGCTCTGCCTGATGAGGTACGCGTGGAGCGGCCCAAGAACCGGGACCACGGCGACTGGGCCACGAATATCGCGCTGCAGCTGGCCAAGCAGGCGGGCACCAACCCGCGCGAATTCGCAACCGTCCTGAGCACGCGCCTGAAGGCCATCGACGGCGTTGCCGGGGTGGAAATCGCCGGACCCGGCTTCCTCAACATCACCGTTGACGCCGCCGCCGCCGGTGCCCTCGCCCGGATGATCGTTGAAGCGGGCACCCAGTACGGAACCAATTCCGCGCTCGCCGGCCACACCGTGAACATGGAATTCGTCTCCGCGAACCCCACCGGGCCCCTCCACATTGGGCACACCCGCTGGGCCGCCCTCGGCGACTCCATTGCCCGCGTGCTGCGGGCCTCAGGTGCGGATGTCACGGCTGAGTACTACATCAACGACGCCGGCTCCCAGATGAACGTCTTCGCCAACTCCGTCTACTCCCGCCTGCACGGCCGCCCGGTACCGGAGGGTGGCTACCCGGGCCAGTACATCGCGGACCTGGGCCATGAAGTCCTCACCGAGCACCCGGACATCCGCGAACTCACCGAAGTTGCCGCGCTCCCGGTGATCCGCTCTGCCGCCTACAAGGCGCAGATGAAGGACATCAAGGCCACGCTTGCGGATTTCGGCGTCGAGTTCGACGTCTTCTTCTCGGAGCAGGAACTGCACGACGCCGGTGCGATCGAAAGTGCCGTTGCCCGACTTCGCGAGCAGGGCCACGTGTTCGACGACGGCGGCGCCGTCTGGCTGCGGACCACGGACTTTGGGGACGACAAGGACCGCGTGATGATCCGCGCCAACGGCGAGCCCACCTATTTCGCCGCGGACGCTGCCTACTACCTGTCCAAAAAGGACCGTGGTTTCACCGAGAAGATCTACCTGCTTGGCGCCGACCACCATGGCTACATCAACCGGTTGAAGGCCATTGCCGCCTGTGCCGGGGACGATCCGGAGAAGAACATTGAAGTGCTGATCGGCCAGCTGGTGTCCGTCAACGGGGCCAAACTGTCCAAGCGCGCCGGGAACATCATCGAGCTCAAGGACCTGATCGACTGGCTGGGCAAGGACGCCGTCCGCTACTCCCTGGCCCGGTTCCCGGCCGACTCGCCGCTCACCCTTGATCCGGAGCTGCTCAAGAAGCACAGCAACGAGAACCCGGTGTTTTATGTGCAGTACGCCCATGCCCGTTCGCGCGGTGCAGCCCGCAACGCCGTGGCCGCGGGAGTGGACCGTTCTGCCTTCGACGCGTCCCAGCTGGACCACGCCACGGAGAACGAGCTGCTCTCCCACCTGGGCAGCTACCCCTCGATCGTCGCCAAGGCTGCGGAGCTGCGCGAACCGCACCGCGTTGCCCGCCACCTCGAAGTCATCGCCGGCGCCTACCACCGCTGGTATGACGCCTGCCGCATCGCGCCCATGGGCGATGAAGAGGTGACCGACGTCAACCGCACCCGGTTGTGGCTCAACGATGCCACCAGCCAGGTACTCGCCAATGGCCTCGACCTGCTTGGCGTTTCGGCGCCGGAACGGATGTGACGGCAATGTCTGCGCAGACCGGAAACACCGCATCCCCGCTGGCGCCGGAGTGGCTGGCAGTTCCTGCTGACCTGAATGCCCTGCAGGAGCCGATGTGGGCAGGAAGCGTGCAGCGCAACCACCTCGGCGAACTCACCGTCGGCGGGCGGTCAGTGTCCGAGCTGAAGCAGCAGTTCGGCACGCCCCTGTTCGTCATGGACGAGGCCGACTTCCGCGCCCGGGCCCGCGCTTTCAAGGATTCCTTCGACGCTGCCTTCGCTGATATCTGCGGCGGCGTGGATGTGTACTACGCCGGAAAGTCCTTCCTGTGCAGTGCCGTGGTGAAGTGGGTGGAGGAGGAAGGGCTCTGCCTGGACACCGCCTCCGGTGGCGAGCTTGCAGTTGCCGCCCGCGCCGGTATCGCGGGGGAGCGGGTGGCGCTGCACGGAAACAACAAGTCCGACGCCGAGCTGAACCGTGCGCTCGACATGGGACTTGGCCGGATCGTGGTGGACAGCCTGTCCGAGCTCGTCCGGGTGGGTGACATTGCCCAGTCCCGCGGTGAGCAGGCGAAGGTCATGCTGCGCCTCACCCCGGGCGTCCACGCCCACACCCACGAATTCATCGCCACCGCCCACGAGGACCAGAAATTCGGACTCTCCATGGCAGCCGACACCACTGAGCAGGCCGGCCTGTCGGCGGCCGAAGAAGCGGTGGCGGCGGCATCGGCGCATCCCGGCATCGACCTCCTGGGCCTGCACTGCCACATCGGCTCCCAGATCTTTGAACCGGACGGCTTTGCGCTGGCGGCGGAGAAGCTGCTCCGTTTCCTCGCTGCGATGCAGGAAAAGTACTCCATCCTGATGCCGGAGCTCGACCTCGGCGGCGGCTACGGGATCGCCTACACCCCGGTGGACACCCCACGCCCCGCCGCGGACATCGCGACGGCGATGGCCGCCGTCGTGCGTTCAACCTGCGCTGAGCTGGGCATTGAGTCGCCGCGGATCTCCATTGAACCCGGACGTGCCATCGTGGGCAGCACGACCTTCACGTTGTATGAGGTGGGCACCCTGAAGACGGTGCGCGTCGACGCTCCGGCCGCTGCCGGCGGACGTGAGGACGGTAACAACGTTACGTATCCGCGCCGCTATGTTTCAGTGGACGGCGGCATGAGCGACAACGCCCGCCCGGTGCTCTACGACGCGGATTACTCGGCAATTCTCGCATCCCGCACGTCGGCCGCGGCCCCGCAGCTGTCCCGCGTGGTGGGCAAACATTGCGAGAGCGGCGACATAGTTGTTAGAGATGTATATCTGCCCGAGGACGTGGCAGCCGGTGATCTGCTTGCTGTACCGGGGACCGGCGCCTACTGCTGGGCCCTCTCGAGCAACTACAACTATCTGGCCCGGCCGGGCGTTGTCGCGGTGCGCGACGGATCTGCCCGGCTGATTGTCCGCGGGGAAACCGAAGAAGATCTGCTGAACCGCGACATGGGAGTCTGAATGACGGAATTGCGAACCCTGAAAGTGGCCCTGCTGGGCTGTGGCAACGTTGGGGCCCAGGTTGCGCGGATTCTCATTGAGGACGCCGACGCCCTGGCCGCCCGCACCGGAGCCCGCCTCCAGCTCAGCGGCATCGCCGTGCGCAACGTTAATTCCAAGCGCGACGTTGAGCTGCCGCAGGACCTGTTCACCACCGACGCCGAGACGCTGGTCAAGGACGCCGATCTGGTGATCGAGCTGATGGGCGGAATCGAGCCGGCCCGCACGCTCATCCTTTCCGCGCTGAGCAACGGCGCCTGCGTGGTCACCGGCAACAAGGCCCTGCTGGCCCAGGACGGCCCCACCCTCTACGAGGAAGCCGACAAGGCCGGCGTGCAGCTCTCCTACGAAGCTGCCGTTGCCGGCGCCATCCCCATCCTGCGCCCCATCCGGGACAGCCTTTCCGGCGACCGGATCACCCGCGTGCTGGGCATTGTTAACGGAACCACCAACTTCATCCTGGACCAGATGGATTCCACCGGGGCCCAGTTCGCCGACGCCCTGGCGGAAGCCCAGCGCCTCGGCTACGCGGAAGCGGACCCCACGGCCGACGTCGAAGGCCACGACGCCGCGGCCAAGGCCGCCATCCTGGCCACGCTGTCCTTCCACACCCGGTTCGCCCTGGAAAACGTCCACTGCGAAGGCATCACGAAGGTCAGCGCCGCGGACATCGCCGCGGCCAAGGACGCCGGCTTCGTCATCAAGCTCCTGGCAATCGCCGAGAAGCTCACGGATGCCGACGGCAACGAGGGCGTGTCCGTCCGTGTCCACCCCACCCTGCTGCCGCGTGAACACCCGCTGGCCGCCGTGCGCGGTGCCTTCAACGCCGTGTTCATCGAGGCCGAAAACGCGGGCGAGCTGATGTTCTACGGCCAGGGTGCCGGCGGTACCCCCACCGCGTCCGCGGTGTTAGGCGACCTCGTCTCCGCGGCGCGGCGCCTGGTCCTCGGCGGACCGCAGCGCACGGAGACCACCACCGGGCATGTTCCGGCGCTGCCCATCGACGCGGCCGTGACCAGCTACTACATCGGCCTGGATGTTGCCGACCAGCCCGGCGTCCTGGCCAAGATCGCACAGATCTTTGCCGAAAACGGCGTCTCCATCGAAATCATGCGGCAGACCATCCACCGCGATGCGGAGTCCAACGTGGAATCCGCGGAACTGCGGATCGTTACCCACCGCGCGTCAGAGGCTGCCCTCGCGGCCACCGTCGAGGCCGTGAAGGGCCTGGACGTCATCAATTCAGTTACATCCGTTCTGCGGGTAGAAGGAGTCTAAGTGGCTCACCAATGGCGCGGCGTTATCCGCGAATACGCTGACCGTTTGCCCGTGACGGAATCCACCCGGGTCATCACCCTGGGCGAGGGCGGCACCCCGCTGGTGCACGCGCAGAAGCTTTCCGAACTCACTGGTTCCGAGGTTTACCTCAAGGTGGAGGGCATGAACCCCACCGGCTCCTTCAAGGACCGCGGCATGACCATGGCCATGACGGCCGCCGTCGAGTCCGGTGCCAAGGCCGTTGTCTGCGCCTCCACCGGCAATACCTCCGCCTCCGCTGCTGCCTACGCCACCGCGGCCGGCCTGAAGTGCGCCGTCCTGGTGCCCGAAGGCAAGATCTCCATGGGCAAGCTCAGCCAGGCCATCGCGCACGGCGCCACGCTCCTGCAGGTGGACGGCAACTTCGACAACTGCCTGGACATCGCCCGGAAGCTGGGGGAGTCCTACCCGGTTTTCCTGGTGAACTCCGTCAACCCCGCCCGCATCCAGGGCCAGAAAACCGGCGCTTTCGAGATCGTGGACGCGCTGGGCGATGCTCCTGATATCCACGTTCTTCCGGTGGGCAACGCCGGCAACATCACCGCTTACTGGAAGGGCTACAAGGAGTACTCCGCGCCGTTCGAGTCCGCGACGGCCGGCACGCTTCCCGCGGTTTCCACCAAGACGCCCGCTATGTGGGGCTTCCAGGCAGCGGGTGCCGCGCCCTTTGTCGCGGGCCACCCCATCACGGAACCTGACACCATCGCCACGGCCATCCGCATCGGCAACCCCGCTTCCTGGGATGGCGCCATCGGCGCCCGCGACGAATCCGGCGGGTTGATTGATGCCGTCACCGATGAGGAAATCCTCAACGCGCACCGCTGGCTGTCCTCCCGTGAAGGCGTCTTCGTGGAGCCCGGCTCGGCCGCCGGCGTGGCAGGTTTGCTGAAAAAGCACGCCGCGGGTGAAGTTCCCTCGGGCAAAACCATCGTCATCACCGTCACCGGCCACGGCCTCAAGGACCCCCAGTGGGCCCTGCGCACCGAGGATGGAAGCGACGTGCAGCCGGTCAAGGTTTCCAACGACGTTGTCACCGTTGCTGCTGAACTGGGACTGGAAGAAAAATAACCTTGGACACCACCTCGCAGGCCACCGTCGGACTGCAACTCATCGAGGCCGGCCAGCGCGTCACGGTCCGGGTTCCGGCCACCACGGCCAACCTCGGCCCCGGCTATGACAGCCTGGGGCTTGCCCTGGCAATGCACGACACCCTGACCGTGGAAAGCCTGGACACGGACGAGCTCCTGTTCGATCTCCGCGGCGAAGGTGCGGAGACTTTGCCGCGGGACGCCAGCCACCTGGTGATCCGGGCCATGGACGCCGCCTTTGAGCGGCTGGGATTCCGGCACGCCGGCCTCAAGGTGACGGCTGACAACGTCAACCCGCACGGGCGGGGCCTGGGCTCGTCCGCCTCGGCAGTGGTGGCGGCAGTTTCGGCCGCGAACGCGATGGTGCCGGCAGAACATCAGCGCGGACAGGAATGGATCCTGCAGCTCACCAGCGAGCTGGAAGGGCATCCGGACAACGTCGCACCGGCAATTTTCGGCGGACTGGCGCTGTCGTGGCAGGACAGTGACCAGTACAGCAGCACCAGCGTCACGGTCGCGGACCCGGTTATCCCCATCGTGGCTGTTCCGGATTTCGAACTTTCCACTGAAGCGGCCCGTTCTCTGCTCCCGGCCTCGGTGGGACACCACGCCGCAGCCATGAACTCCGGGCGGGCGGCGCTGCTGATCCACGCGTTGACGCAGAAACCGGAATTCCTGCTTGCCGGCACGGAAGACTACCTGCACCAGAGCTACCGGGCAGAGGCGATGCAGCCGAGCGCAGCGCTCATCGCCGCCCTGCGCACGGCGGGGCATGCGGCAGTGGTTTCCGGCGCCGGACCCACCGTCCTGGTCCTGGCCAACGGCGAAGCGGAAGCCTCAGATGCACTGGCATTCATCGAGGCGTTCACCTCCGCCAACACGCCTGATGTGGCCTGGCGTGTTCTGAAGCTGGCAGTGGACGTTGAAGGTGCTAAGGTGGACTTGCACCGGCGGTAATTCCGCCTATCTGATCTGGTCCTGCATTCACTTGCTCTTTGATCTCCTACTGCGAATGTATTCCGGTGCCGCCTGCTTGGTCTGTCGCAGGAATCTGCAGCATCCAACTGCCCCTAAAGCGTCAGTCCGGCGTTCCGCCATGGGCGGAGCGGAAGGTGAATCAGTATCCGGCCCTGCTGGCCGATATCCAACCGGCAAGGCCGAAATCCGGCTGCAGATCTGAACTGCAGCCCAGATCAAATCATCGCGTCCAGCTCCCAGTCTGGACGCCGTCGAGGGGGAAGGATCCTTCGTGACCGAAACCACTGAGCTGTCGCCAGCTGTGGAACTATCAACTTCTGCTGCCGAATCACCGGCAGCACCCGCCAAGAGCAGCGGCCTGGCCGGCCTGAAGCTCGCCCAGCTGCAGGCTCTTGCCAGCCAGCTGGGGATTTCAGGCGGTTCCCGCATGCGCAAGGGAGACCTGGTTTCGGCCATTTCCGCCCATCGCGCCGGCACCCCCACCACCAAGGCTCCGGCCCGGAAGGCGGAAAAGGCTACCGAGAGCGTGGCTGCTCCGGCTGTCACCGCTCCTGCCGCTGCTGCTCCCGAAACTGCGGAGGCTCCTGCTGAAGCAACCCGTGCACGCGGCCGTGGCCGCAGCCGCCGGGCCGTCAGCGACGGCGTCGTAGCTCCTGCCGCCGGCGAAGCCGCCGAGGCTCCTGCCGCCCCCACCCAGGTGGAACTTCCTGCCGTGGCCGAAGCCACGGAAACCGAAGGCGCCGCCGAGCGCCGCCAGCCGCGGACCCGCAACCGCCGCCGCGGCGAAGCAGCGGCCACCGTCCAAGAGGCACCTGTTGAGGCCCCGGCGGAACAGCCCGCACCGGAACAGGCTGTTACCGAACAGCGCTCCACGGAGCAGCGCTCCGAAGCGCCTGCCGCTGACACGGTCGACGCCGGCCAGCGCACCGACCGCCGTGAAGGCCGCACCCGCGGTGGCCGGGACAGCGCAGCCCGCGACTCCGACGGAGGGCGTGACAACGCCGGCAGCCGTGAGGCAGGCCAGCGCGAAGGCAACCGCCGCGACGACACCCGCGACGGCGACGATTCGGACGGCGGCAGCCGCCGGAACCGCCGCAACCGCCGCGACCGGAACGACCGCAATGACCGCTCGGGCGGGCAGGACCGGGACAACAGCTCCCGCAACGACCGCTTCCGCGACCGCAACGACCGTCGTCGCGGCCGTGCGCAGGGACCCGACGTCGACGACGTCGAGGTCACCGAAGACGACGTCCTGCTGCCGGTTGCCGGCATCCTGGACGTGCTGGAGAACTACGCCTTCATCCGCACCTCCGGCTACCTCCCGGGCCCGAACGACGTCTACGTCTCCCTGGCCCAGGTCAAGAAGTACAACCTGCGCAAGGGTGACGCCGTCGTAGGTGCCATCCGTGCCCCCCGCGACGGCGAAGACCGCAGCCAGCAGTCCAACCGCCAGAAATTCAACGCGCTGGTCCGCGTCACCTCGGTCAACGGCAAGACCGCCGAAGATCTCAAGGACCGCGTTGAATTCGCCAAGCTGGTTCCGCTTTACCCGTCCGAGCGCCTGCGCCTGGAGACCGATCCCAAAAAGATCGGCCCCCGCGTCATCGACCTCGTGGCTCCCATCGGCAAGGGCCAGCGTGGCCTGATCGTCTCCCCGCCCAAGGCCGGCAAGACGCTCATCCTGCAGTCCATCGCGAACGCCATCACCACCAACAATCCTGAGGTCCACCTCATGATGGTTCTGGTTGACGAACGCCCCGAAGAAGTCACGGACATGCAGCGCACCGTCAAGGGTGAGGTCATTGCCTCCACCTTCGACCGGCCCGCTGATGACCACACCACCGTGGCCGAACTTTCCATCGAACGCGCCAAGCGCCTCGTGGAAATGGGCATGGACGTGGTGGTCCTGCTGGACTCCATGACCCGCCTGGGCCGCGCCTACAACCTGGCAGCACCGGCCTCCGGCCGCATCCTGTCCGGTGGTGTGGACTCCGCAGCCCTCTACCCGCCCAAGCGCTTCTTCGGTGCAGCCCGCAACATCGAAAACGGCGGCTCGCTCACCATCCTGGCAACGGCCCTCGTGGAGACCGGTTCCAAGATGGACGAGGTCATCTTCGAAGAGTTCAAGGGCACCGGCAACATGGAACTGCGCCTGTCCCGCCAGCTGGCAGACAAGCGCATCTTCCCCGCCGTGGACGTCAACGCGTCCGGCACCCGCCGCGAGGAGAACCTGCTCTCGGCCGAGGAAGTCAAGATCATGTGGAAGCTGCGCCGCGTCCTCTCCGGACTCGAGACCCAGCAGAGCCTTGAACTGCTGACCAACAAGATCCGGGAAACCCAGAGCAACGTCGAGTTCCTCATGCAGGTCCAGAAGACGACGCTTGGCGCGAAGTCGGATAACGACAAGTAGCTGAGTTCAGGGGCGGGGTGCGGATGCCTCGCGTGGTTCGCCGCGCGGGTTTTCCGCCCCCGCCTTCGTCGTTCGGTTTTGCCGCCCCCGCCCCTACGCTGGGCGGCTTCCGATCTTCGATCGTTTGCCGCCCAGCTCCGGCAGGCCCGATGCCACTCCCGGGGCGGCAAAACCGAACGCCTCTCAGTAGGGTCACCTTCCCGGTTCCCCACCTTGGTCGCCGCATTACTAGACTTGTACAAGTCGAAAGAGGTTTATAGATGTTTGAGTCCGTACAGGGCCTGCTTGATGAGCATGATTCCATCCAGGCGCAGCTGGGGGATCCTGCTGTTTATGCTGACCAGCGGCTTGCCCGGAAGCTGGGGCGGCGGTCGGCTCAGCTCAATGGCATTGTTGAGGCCTATCACAAGTGGGAAGCGCTGCGCGATGACCTCGCTGCCGCCAAGGAGATGGCTGACGAGGATCCCGAGTTCGCAGCGGAGGTTCCTGAACTTGAAGCTTCGTTGGAGGCGGCTGCCGCCAAGCTCCGGCGCCTGCTGATTCCGCGCGATCCGGACGATGCCCGCAACGTGATCCTTGAGGTCAAGGGCGGTGAAGGCGGCGATGAGGCCGCGCTGTTCGCCGGTGACCTCCTGCGCATGTACACCCGCTACGCGGAATCACGTGGCTGGAAGACCGAAATCATTTCCGCTACCGAGTCGGATCTCGGCGGTTACAAGGACGTTCAGGTGGCCGTCAAGGGCAGCTCGAACGATCCCGCCGAGGGCGTCTACGCGCGGCTCAAGTTCGAAGGCGGCGTGCACCGCGTGCAGCGCGTTCCTGTCACGGAGTCGCAGGGCCGCATCCACACGTCCGCGGCCGGTGTGCTGGTCCTGCCGGAGGTGGATGAGCCCGAAGAGCTCGAAATCAACCAGAACGACCTGAAAATCGACGTCTACCGGTCGTCCGGTCCGGGCGGGCAGTCCGTGAACACCACCGACTCCGCCGTCCGCATCACCCACCTGCCTACGGGCATTGTGGTGGCCATGCAGAACGAAAAGTCGCAGCTGCAGAACCGCGAAGCCGGCATGCGCGTCCTGCGGGCCCGCATCCTCGCCCACCAGCAGGAGCAGATCGACGCCGAGAACTCGGCCCAGCGGAAGTCCCAGATCCGCACCATGGACCGTTCCGAGCGCATCCGCACGTACAACTACCCGGAAAACCGCATCGCGGACCACCGCACGGGCTACAAGGCGTACAACCTGGACCAGGTCATGAACGGTGACCTGGAGCCCGTCATCCAGTCCGCCATCGAGATGGACGAACAGGCACGCCTGGACGCCATCGGCGACTAGCCCGACGGATGACCATCGGGCCAGGCCAGTCCCTCGCTGCCGCGATCAGTGAGGCCACTGCCATCCTTCGGGACGCCGGCGTGCCCAGTCCGCGGGTTGACGCCGAGCTCCTCGCCGACCATCTCCTGAAGGTCGGCCTGGGGCGGTTGCGCGCCATGATGCTGGGTGATTCCCCGGCTCCCGAGGGGTACGCCGACCTGGTGGCGGAGCGTGCCGGCCGGATACCCCTGCAGCACATCACCGGGGTGGCGCATTTCCGCTACCTGGAGCTGGCGGTAGGGCCGGGCGTGTTCATTCCCCGGCCCGAGACGGAATCGGTGGTCCAGCTGGTCATCGACCATGTCAAGGGCATCCCGTCACCCCGGATCGTTGACCTGGGAACCGGGTCGGGTGCAATCGCCGGCTCCATTGCGCATGAAGTGCCCGGAGCCGAAGTGCACGCCGTCGAATTCAGCCCCTTCGCCCACGCATGGGCGGCGAAAAACCTCGCCCCCTTGGGCGTCCATCTCGTGTTGGGGGACCTGCGCAACGCACTGCCGGAGCTCAACGGAACGTTCGACGTCGTGGTTTCAAACCCGCCGTACATCCCTGCCGAGGCCATCCCCAACGAGCCCGAAGTTGCGCTTCATGATCCGCCCGAGGCGCTGTACGGCGGGGGAGCGGACGGCATGGAACTTCCGACGGCGGCAGCGGCCTCCGCTGCACGGCTGCTGCGCCCGGGCGGCTACTTCGTCATGGAACATGCGGAGGTCCAGGCCGGCTGGATCGCGGCCATGATGGGACGCACAGGGAAGTGGAGCAGGATTACGACGCATCTGGACCTCAACGGCAAGGAGCGCGCCACCAGCGCCGTGCTCGCGGATCCAAACCTCACGGAATGAAAGAATAGGCCAGTGACCACAACCTATAACTGCAGTACGGACGATCAGCGCGCCCTGGGACTGGAGCACGCCCAGCGTGCCATCAGCGAGAAAAAGTGCGTGGTGTTCCCGACGGATACGGTCTACGGGATCGCTGCCGACGCGTTCTCGCCGCAGGCTGTCACTATGCTCCTGGTATCCAAGGGGCGCAGCCGCACCATGCCGCCGCCGGTGCTTATCCCGCGTATCAACGCCCTGGACGGACTGGCCACGGACGTCCCGGCGGAGGCCCGGAAGCTTGCCGAAGCGTTCTGGCCAGGCGGCCTTACCCTGATCCTGCATGCCCAGCCGTCACTGGACTGGGACCTCGGTGAAACCAAGGGAACCGTTGCGCTGCGGATGCCTGCCGACGATATAGCCCAGGAGCTGTTGACCCTCACCGGGCCGCTGGCTGTGTCCTCCGCCAACCGTACGGGGCAGGCTCCTGCGCAGACCGCCTCAGCCGCCCGGGAGCAGTTGGCCGACTCCGTGGAGGTCTACCTTGAGGGCGGCTTCCGGCCCGCCGAAGGCGAAGCCGCAGTGCCTTCAACGATCGTGGACGCCACCGGGCCCCGGCTGCGGGTGGTGCGCAACGGCGCCGTAAGTCTCGACCAGCTGCGCGAGCATGTGCCCGGTGTGCTGGGGCTCGGGGAGATTCCCATGGCCGAGGAGGAACCGGCGGAGGAAGAACCGGTAGCTGCGGAACCGGCGTCCGTACCCGCCCCGGAAGCGTCGGGCGCCTCCGGGTCATCGGTGGTGGAGCGGGCGATGCCCGACTCCGGCACGCCGGCCGGGAACCCGCAGCCTTGATGATCTTGGAGCGCCAGCAGATTCCCGTACTCGAGGTCGACGCCACCCCGCTGCGGGTGCCCGAGCTGGTGGAGGAACTCAGCCGCTACATCCAGGACGGATCCACCCGAACCGTCCTAGGCCACAACCTGCACAGCGTAACCCTCACGCTGTCCGACGACGGCTTCCGGAACCTGTACGAGCGAAGTGACGTGGTGCTCCTTGACGGCGCCCCCGTGCTTTGGCTGTGGGGGAGGACCGGCAACGCCGAAGGCCCCGTCATGGATTACCGGCTGGGTTCGACGGACTGGCTTCCGGCTCTGGACCAGGTGCGGGGCCTGGAGCGGATCGCCGTGGTGGGCGCCGGCGCGGACGCCAACGCTGGAGCGGTCAGCAGGCTGCAGGCAATAGTCCCCGGCGCCCGTGTCAGTGGTTTCCCGGGTGCAGGCTGGGACACGGAGCTGGAGGAAGCAGCAGTTGCATGGCTCCACGAGGAGCAGCCGCAGCTGGTCCTCCTGGGCCTCGGCATGCCGCTGCAGGAGGAAGTCCTCCAGCGCAGGCTCGGTTCGTTGCCGCCCGCCGTCTACTGTGCCGTGGGCGGCGCCATCGAGCAGTTGGCCGGAATCCAGAAACTCGCCCCCCGCTGGCTCGGCCGGCTTGGGCTGGAGTGGGCCTGGCGGCTGCTCCTGCATCCGAAGCGGGTGGCGTACCGCGTGTTCGGTGAGCCGTGGGTCCTGCTGTGGCTGCTTGCCGCCCGGCGGCTGAAGCGCCGGGCGTGACGCCGGAACCGTAGTCCGGAGCTAAAACTTCTGGTCCTCCAGCGGCGCAAAGCCCTTGCCCCGAAGGCCCTTGCTAAACGATGCGGCCCAGCCAAGGAACCCGGCAAGGTCGCGGCGCTGGAGGAAGTAGCCCAGGTAGCCGCCGACGTCGGCCGCCAGTGAGCGGACCCGGAAATAGCGGCGGATCAGGTAGCCGCGGTTCCTGTAGTAGTAGTACCGCTTGAAGGCGGATTCCGGAACAATGACGTGCCAGCGGGCACCGAAGACATGCTGCGTCTCTGAAAATGCGTGCGGGTGGGTGATGGCCGTGGTGGTCACCGTTCCGAACCGGATCCCGGCCTTGCGCAGCCGGATGGTGAAATCCACCTCGTCACCGCGGATGAAGAGGCGCATGTCGGGCAGCCCCACCTTGAAGAAAACATCGGAGCGGATCAGGGCGCCGTTGAAAAAGTGCCCGTCATTCGGCAGGAAGCCACGTTTCTCCACCTCTGCACGGTCGTGGGTGACCTTGCCGTCCAGACGGAAGAAAAAGGACAGCCGGTCCGGCTGGCCAGGCGCTGTCACCAGCGGGACCACTGCCTCAAGGTCGCGTGCCTCAGCCTCGCGCAGCAGTGTGGCGAGGCATTCGGGATCAGCCGGCTCGGCGTCGTCGTCCATCATCCAGATCCACCGCGCGCCGCTTGCCACTGCCTTCAATGCAGCGAGGGCGAATCCACCCGCCCCGCCGAGGTTGGCTTCCGAGCGGACGTAGTCAACATTGGCGTGTCCTGCGGCGACGTCCATGGCCGGGACGGTGCCGCTGTCCACCAGGCAGATTGTGTCCACCGCGGCGGTCTGGGCGTTGATGGAATCCAGCAGCACGGCCAGTTCCCTGGGCCGGTCGAAGGTGACGGCGGCGACTGCAATGCGGGGTGTCATGGGGGTCCTTTCAGCATGGCTGTCAGGGATTTCCCCGCTCGTAATGCGCCCGTGTGGCGCGAAGCCATGAAGCCGGTGGCGCTAGTATCTTTGACTAGAGTCCACTGTAATACAGCCCTGTAAGGCACCGCGTCCACGTAAAAACGCACTGCCTGCTGCGCGATCGGCGACGGAGAAGTTTCATTTATCGAAGAACAGATTCCCGGCCCGTGAGCCCACCCACCCCCAGGCAAAGGCCAACGCCGGTGCCCTGCTTCACCACCACACCTGAAATGACCAGCACCCCATGATCATGTATCTGCTCATGGGCCTGACGGCTGCCGTCGTGTCCTACGCCGCCACCTGGGCCGCCCGAGTGGTGGGCCACCGGCTCGAGCTGCATCTGCCCATCCGCAGCCGCGACATGCACTCCACACCTGTTTCCCGGCTGGGCGGCGTTGCCATCTTCCTCGGCATCATGACGGCGCTGATCGTGGCAAGCCAGTCCTTCTTCGTCAAGGACATCTACCGCAACAACTTCTCGCCGTGGGGCGTCCTCGCGGGAGCGGCCGTGATCGTCCTGGTCGGCGTCGCTGATGACCTGCTGGACATCCGGTGGTGGGTCAAGCTCATCGGCCAAAGCGCAGCCGCCCTGACCGTAGCGGTCTGGGGAGTCCAGATGACCATCGTGCCCTGGGTGCCGGAGCCCATCTACCTGGAGAACGAAACAATCCGGGTAGTGCTGACAGCCGGGCTGATCGTCACCACCATGAACGCGTTCAACTTCATCGACGGGCTGGACGGCCTGGCCGCCGGAGTGGCCATCATCGGCGGCACAGCCTTCTTCTTCACGGCCTACTGGGTCCACCGGAACGCAGTACTGCTGGACTACTCGGACCTTGCCACCCTCATCACGGCAGTCCTCGTGGGAAGCTGCCTGGGCTTCCTGCCCCACAACTGGTTTCCCTCGAAGATCTTTATGGGAGACTCCGGCGCCATGCTGATAGGGCTGCTAATGGCATCCGCCGGTGTGGTCTCCACCGGCCAGATCACCTCCGGGCTCTACGACCGGGTCAACGGTATCTCCACCGTGATTCCCATCCTGCTGCCGTTTGCCGTGCTCTTCCTGCCGCTGCTGGACCTGGGCCTTGCGGTGGTGCGCAGAACGGCCCGCGGCCGGTCGCCGTGGTCCGCGGACCGGGGCCACCTGCACCACAAGCTCCTGGACATCGGCTACTCGCACCGGACCGCCGTCATCCTGATGTACCTCTGGACCGGCGTCCTGTCCTTCGGCGGCCTCGCGTTCGCCATCTTTCCCTGGCAGATTGTCCTCTCGGTGGACCTGTTCGCCACGCTGGTCATGGGACTTGTCACCGCCTGGCCCTACCTTGCCCGCAGGGGCGAAGAATCGCAGGCGTAATGCCGTGCGGAAACATTTCTATCTCGTGTAGAATTTGAGGGCAGCCCAAGCTGCCCCTCACACACCTGCCAATTGGCTGACTGCCTCTTGGTGCCGACGATTGGGATCGACATGACCTCCAACGCCGAGTCCGGACCTGCGTCCGGCCACGGACACGTTGGTGCTTCCGGTCCCACGCGGTCCCTCTGGCTGCATCTGTTGAGACTCAGCTCCGCGGCCTCCGCTGCGGGCCTGGCGCTGTGCGCAGTTCCTGCGGCGCTGCTGGATGGAGCGGGGGGGGCCCTTTCAAGTTCCGCAGGCGGCCTGCTGGTGATGCTGTTCTTCGGAATCAGCCTCCTGGTGGGCCACTTCGTGGGGCGGAGCAATCCGTCCGGGGCCATCGGAGTGTTCGTGGCCACCTACTTCATCAAGGTTGTGGGCTTCGCCGCCGTCCTGTTCGTCGTGGGCGCACCCCAATGGCTGCATGCCCGCTGGTTCGTGGCCGGGGCCGTCACCGCCGTCGTCTTATGGCAGGCTGCAGAAATCTTTGGTTTCAGCAAAGCCCGCCTCCAGATCTACAACGATCCAGAACCCAAGGAAACTCCTGATGCGTGATCCGAAGAAGCCCGGTAAGGCCCCCAGCGGCAGCCGCGCCTCCGGCAGCTCCGCGCCAGGTGTATCCGGGGACAACTCCGACGGCGGATACAACGCCGGAATGGCTGTCTTCAGCTACATCATTGGCGGGATCATCGTCTGGAGTTTGATAGGGTGGGGACTGGATTATCTGTGGGGAACGCGCTGGATTGTGCTCGCAGGCGCTCTGCTTGGAGCCGTCGGAGGTTTTTACCTTTCCCACATGCATGGCCTCACCAGTTCTCGCAAAAATACTGGCGAGCGTCCTGCTGCCAGCGGGCCGTCCAAGGACGGCGACAGTAATGCCAAATAATTTCACAGGGGGAACAGCAAGCCGTCAGGCTGCCGGTCCCCGCCCAACGCCCAATGATGGACACTGCAGAGAGGAAACGCGTTGATCGCGCTTGCGCTCCCGGCCCAAGATTCAGGAGAGTTCGCTCCTCCTGGAATTAACGAAATGCATTTGCCGGCAATCCTGCCGTGGGGTGCCGCAGAAGGATTCTCCAAGCAGATGCTGCTGGTCCTCCTCTCTGTCGTCATTATCGGCGCTTTCTTCGTGCTCGCCGCACGTAAGCAGCAGCTGGTTCCCGGCAAGCTCCAGTTCGCCGGCGAGGCCGCCTACGGCTTCGTCCGCAACGGAATCGCCAAGGACATCATCGGCGGCAGGGACTTCATCAAGTACGTCCCGCTGCTGTTCAGCCTGTTCTTCTTCATCCTGGTGAACAACATCTACGGTGCCATCCCGCTCATCCAGCTCCCCACGTTCTCGCACGTTGGCGGCGCCTATGTGCTCGCAGGCATCGTCTACGTCACCTGGATCGCCATCGGCATCAAGAAGAACGGACTGCGCTACTTCAAGCTGGCCACCGTACCGTCCGGTGTTCCCTGGTTCATCCTTCCGATCGTGATTCCGATCGAGATCATCTCCAACTTCCTGGTCCGGCCCGTGACGCACAGCCTCCGTCTGTTCGCCACCATGCTCGCAGGACACCTCATCGTGATGATCGCCGGCTCCGGCATCGAGTACCTCGTGATGCAGGAGAACATCCTGCTCAAGGGAACGTCGGTCCTGGTTCTTGCAGGCGCCATCGCCATGTACATGCTTGAAGCCCTGATCATGGTCCTGCAGGCCTACGTCTTTACCCTGCTGACCGCGATCTACATCGAAGGCGCGCTTCACGCCGACAGCCACTAGGCACCGCCCCGCGGCGGACGCCGCCAGGCACACACAGACTTCCCCTCACGGGGAAAGAGCAACCCAAACAACCTGCCACATGGATGGCATCTTGAAAGGAAGAAAAATGGAAGGCAATCTCAACCTCGTAGGTTACGGTCTGTCCGCAATCGGCGGTGGTATCGGTGTTGGCCTCGTATTCGCTGCCTACATCAACGGCGTCGCACGCCAGCCGGAAGCACAGCGCGTGCTGCAGCCGATCGCATTCCTCGGCCTTGCACTGACCGAAGCCCTCGCCATCCTCGGCCTGGTCTTCGCCTTCGTTCTCTAGTCCTAGAGCGAAGCGAACTTTCAGAACCGAGTAGAAAAGGACGGGTGAAATATGAATCAGCTGATCATCTCAGCCGCCACTGAAGGCGAAGTCAACCCCCTGGTTCCCAACGTCTGGGAAATGGGCGTTGTCCTCGTGGGCTTTGCCATCCTCATGTTCATCGTGGTCAAGTTCGTTGTCCCGATGTTCGAAAAGACCTTCGCCGAGCGTGCCGAGGCCATCGAAGGCGGCATTGCAAAGGCTGAAAAGGCCCAGGCTGAGGCGTCTGCTGCACTCGAAGAGTACAAGCAGCAGCTGACCGACGCCCGCACCGAAGCCAACCGCATCCGTGAGGAAGCCCGCGCCGAAGGTGCCCAGATCCTCGCGGATCTCAAGGAGAAGGCAGCTGCAGAGTCTGCCCGCATCACTGCGCAGGCCCACGCACAGATCGAATCCGAGCGCCAGGCGGCCGTTGTGTCCCTGCGTTCGGAGGTGGGCACCCTGGCCACTACCCTCGCCGGACGCATCGTGGGCGAATCGCTCAACGACGATCAGCGTGCAGCGCGGGTTGTGGACCGCTTCCTGGCAGATCTGGAGACCCAGAACGCAGGTGCAGCTAAGTAATGGCAGGCGTATCGAGCGAATCGCTGGCAACAGCCCTGGCTGCGTTGGAAGCCAAGCTTCCGACGGCGTCGCTGCAGCTGGCAAAGGAACTCTTCGGAATTCTGGGAATGGTGGACAGCTCGGCTGGCTTGCGCCGCGCCCTGACTGACCCGTCCCGCTCCGGTGACGAGAAGTCGGCGCTGGTCAGGCAGCTGGTTGGCGGAAAAGTCTCCGCTGATGCTGCAGAGATCGCGGGCGGACTGGCCAGTTCACGCTGGGCATCGGCGCGGGATATCGGCGATGCACTCGAGACTCTTGCCGCAACGGTGGTCATTTCCGTTGCTGAAAACAAGTCGGCCGTTTCTGCCTCCGGAATCACTGGCCTGGAAGAGCTGGAGAATGACCTGTTCTCCTTCAACCAGGCTGTTGCCTCCAGCCACGAGGTACAACGTGCTCTGTCCGAGCCTCAGGCCAGCGGAGCCGCCAAGGCTGTGCTGGCCGAGAAGCTGGTGCCCGGCGTCAGTGAGGAAGCAAAAGTCCTCATTACACAGGCCGTCACCCAGCCCCGCGGCATCAAGCCCACCCGGCTCGTGCAACGGTTCGCCGAACTGGCGGCCAAGCGGCAGCAGCGCTGGATTGCAACGGTCAGCGTGACCCGTCCCCTGACGCAGACGCAGCTTGCACGCCTCCAGGCGGGCTTGAATGCCATGTACGGGCGGGAACTGAAGGTCAACATCAACGTTGACCCGGCACTCATTGGCGGCATCCGCGTCCAGATTGGTGACGAAGTGCTAGACGCTTCGGTCCTCACCAGGCTGGGCCAATTGCAGCGCCAGCTGGCCGGCTAGCCGGACAAGCACAACCCAACTGATAGAAACCCCGGTCACCTTACGGTGATCACAAAACAGGAGAGCAGGGACTGCAGATGGCCGAATTGACCATCAACGCCGACGACGTCCGTAATGCGCTGAACGAGTTCGCGGCGTCCTACGAACCCGGAAACGCAGAACGCGTAGAGGTCGGCCGCGTAACCACCGCTAGTGACGGCATCGCCCGTGTTGAGGGCCTTCCCTCGGTCATGGCGAACGAGCTGCTGCGCTTCGAGGACGGCACCCTGGGCCTGGCCCAGAACCTCGACGTCCGCGAAATCGGCGTTATCATCCTCGGTGACTTCACCGGCATCGAAGAAGGCCAGGAAGTCCACCGCACCGGACAGGTTCTGTCCGTTCCCGTGGGCGACGCCTTCCTTGGCCGCGTTGTCGACCCGCTGGGCGTGCCCATCGATGACCTCGGCGACATCAAGGCCGAGACTACCCGCGCCCTGGAGCTCCAGGCGCCCGGCGTGACCCAGCGCAAGTCGGTGCACGAGCCGATGCAGACCGGACTCAAGGCAATCGACGCCATGATCCCGATCGGCCGCGGCCAGCGCCAGCTGATCATTGGTGACCGCCAGACCGGCAAGTCCGCCATCGCGATCGACACCATCATCAACCAGAAGGCCAACTGGGCTTCCGGCGATGTGACCAAGCAGGTCCGCTGCATCTACGTGGCAATCGGGCAGAAGGCGTCCACCATCGCCGCCATCCGCCAGACCCTCGAGGACAACGGCGCACTGGAGTACACCACCATCGTGGCGTCTCCCGCTTCGGACCCCGCAGGCTTCAAGTACCTGGCACCGTACGCCGGTTCGGCCATCGGCCAGCACTGGATGTACGGCGGCAAGCACGTCCTCATCGTGTTCGATGACCTGTCCAAGCAGGCCGAGGCTTACCGTGCAGTGTCACTGCTGCTGCGCCGCCCGCCGGGACGCGAAGCCTACCCGGGCGACGTCTTCTACTTGCACTCCCGCCTCCTGGAGCGTTGTGCAAAGCTGTCCGACGAACTGGGTGCCGGTTCCATGACGGGCCTGCCGCTGATCGAGACCAAGGCGAACGACGTTTCCGCCTACATCCCGACCAACGTCATCTCCATCACCGACGGCCAGATCTTCCTCCAGTCGGACCTCTTCAACGCCAACCAGCGTCCCGCTGTTGACGTGGGTGTCTCGGTGTCCCGCGTGGGCGGTGCCGCACAGGTGAAGTCCATGAAGAAGGTCTCCGGTACGTTGAAGCTGGACCTGGCCCAGTACCGCGACATGCAGGCATTCGCCATGTTCGCCTCGGACCTGGACGCCGCATCCCGTCAGCAGCTGACCCGTGGCGCCCGCCTGATGGAACTGCTCAAGCAGGGCCAGTACTCACCGTTCCCGGTTGAGAACCAGGTTGTTTCCATCTGGGCCGGCACCAACGGTTACCTGGACGACGTTCCGGTTGAGGACATCAGCCGCTTCGAGGGCGAGTTCCTCGACCACCTGAGCCGCAAGTCCTCGATCCTCACCACGCTGGCGCAGACCAACGTGCTGGATGACGACACCGCAGCAGCTCTGAAGTCGGCAATCATCGACTTCAAGAAGGGCTTCTTCGGCGAAGGCGACAACCACCTGGTAGGCGCTGGCCACGAGGAACACGACGCCATCTCCGAGGGCGACGTTGACCAGGAAAAAATCGTCAAGCAGAAGCGCTAATTCCACTGACCGGGTCAGCCGGGCCGCAAGGGCCCGGCTGACCCGGTCTACGGAATGTTAGGAAAGGATAAGTATGGGAGCCCAGATCCGGGTCTACCGCCAGAAGATCAGCTCGACCACGTCGATGCGCAAGATCTTCAAGGCGATGGAACTGATCGCTACCTCGCGCATCGGCAAGGCCCGTGCGCGCGTAGCAGCTTCACTGCCTTACGCGAACGCGATCACGCGCGCCGTTTCTGCTGTCGCCAGCCAAAGCGAAATCGACCACCCGCTGACCACTGAGCCGGAGCAAATCCGCCGCGCCGCCGTCCTGGTAATCACCTCGGACCGTGGCCTGGCTGGTTCCTACTCGGCAAGCGTGCTCAAGCAGGTGGAGGGTCTCAATGAGCTGCTCCACGCTGAAGGCAAGGAAGTCAAGACGTACCTCGTCGGACGCAAGGCGCAGGCCTATTTCGAATTCCGGAACCGTGAATACGCACGGGTCTGGACCGGAGGCACCGACGCACCCGAGTTCACAACCGCGCGCGAGGTTGGCGAAGCACTGCTGACCGATTTCGCTACCGACTACGAAGAGGGCGGCGTGGACGAGATCCACGTGGTGTACACCCGCTTCAAGTCCATGGTTACCCAGGAGCCCACGGTCATCCGCCTGCTTCCGCTGGAAGTAGTGGAAGAGCAGGCAGCTTCTGAATCGGACCTGTTGCCGCTGTACGAGTTCGAGCCGGAAACCGAGCGGGTTCTTGACGCTCTGCTGCCGCGCTACATCGAATCACGCATCTTCGCGGCCATGCTGCAGGCAGCGGCTTCCGAGCTCGCGGCACGCCAGCGGGCCATGAAGTCCGCAGGCGACAACGCCACGGACCTCATCAAGAAGTACACGCGTCTGC
Organism: Pseudarthrobacter sp. TE3704; assembly: GCF_056279405.1. NCBI lineage: Bacteria > Bacillati > Actinomycetota > Actinomycetes > Micrococcales > Micrococcaceae > Pseudarthrobacter > Pseudarthrobacter sp. TE3704. Next base: position 722,841 of record NZ_JBWCCJ010000002.1, on the reverse strand, counting down.
GCAACACCGCCCGCCAGGCTGAAATTACGCAGGAGCTTTCCGAGATTGTTGCCGGCGCCGACGCCCTCGCGTCCTAGCCTGCACCACCTTCGGATCCGCTGGACCTGCACCACAGATAAACTTAAACCCACGCCATCTACTGAGTGAAGTGAGAGAGATGACTGCCACTGCTACCGAACACGTAGCCGCAACGTCCGGTGCCACCGGCCGCATTGCGCGCGTAATCGGCCCGGTTGTCGACGTCGAATTCCCGGCTGACGCAATCCCGTCCATCTACAACGCCCTCACCACCGAGATTACTCTCAACGGTGTAACCAAGACCATCACGTTCGAGACCTCCCAGCACCTGGGCGACAACCTCGTCCGCGCCATCTCCCTGCAGGCTACCGACGGACTTGTCCGCGGTACGTCCGTGGTGGACAGCGGCGCCCCGATCTCCGTGCCCGTCGGCGACGGCGTCAAGGGCCACATCTTCAACGTCCTGGGCCAGCCCCTTGACGTTGCGGAGTCGGAACTGAACATCAGCGAACGCTGGCCCATCCACCGCAAGGCACCGAGCTTCGCCTCCCTCGAAGGCTCCACCGAGATGCTGGAAACCGGCATCAAGGTCATCGACCTCCTCACCCCGTACATCAAGGGTGGAAAGATCGGCCTGTTCGGCGGCGCCGGCGTGGGCAAGACCGTTCTGATCCAGGAAATGATCACGCGTGTGGCCCGCAACTTCGGTGGTACTTCGGTATTCGCCGGTGTTGGCGAGCGTACCCGCGAAGGTAACGACCTCTGGGTTGAAATGGAAGAGGCAGGCGTCCTCAAGGACACCGCCCTTGTGTTCGGCCAGATGGACGAGCCGCCGGGAACGCGCCTGCGCGTGGCCCTGTCCGCACTGACCATGGCGGAGTACTTCCGTGATGTGCAGAACCAGGACGTGCTGCTCTTCATCGACAACATCTTCCGCTTCACGCAGGCAGGTTCCGAGGTTTCCACCCTCCTCGGCCGCATGCCTTCGGCCGTGGGCTACCAGCCCAACCTGGCAGACGAGATGGGCCTCCTCCAGGAGCGCATCACGTCCACCAAGGGCCACTCCATCACCTCGATGCAGGCCATCTACGTTCCCGCAGATGACTACACGGACCCGGCGCCGGCAACCACCTTCGCACACCTCGACGCGACCACGGAACTTTCCCGTGAAATCGCCTCCCGTGGTCTGTACCCGGCCGTTGACCCGCTGACGTCCACCTCCCGAATCCTGGACCCCCAGTACATCGGCAAGGACCACTACAACACGGCTGTCCGCGTGAAGCAGATCCTGCAGAAGAACAAGGAACTCCAGGACATCATCGCCATCCTCGGCGTTGACGAACTCTCCGAAGAGGACAAGATCGTCGTGTCGCGTGCACGCCGCATCCAGCAGTTCCTCTCGCAGAACACCTACACCGCCAAGCAGTTCACCGGCGTTGAAGGCTCCACGGTTTCCATCAAGGACACCGTTGAAGGCTTCTCGGCCATCTGCGACGGCGAACTCGACCACATCGCGGAGCAGGCGTTCTTCAACGTCGGCGGCCTCGATGACGTTGAGCGCCAGTGGGCCAAGATCCAGGAACAGACCAAGTAATATGGCTGAGCTTGAGGTTGAGATTGTCGCAGCGGACCACTTTGTGTGGTCCGGAGCGGCCAAGATGGTCAAGGCCCGCACCAGCGATGGTGAAATCGGAATCCTGCCCGGCCACTCGCCCCTGCTGGCGATCCTGGCCGAAGGTGAACTGGCCATCCAGCCGGTTTCCGGGGACCGTATTGCCGTAGATGTTGACGGCGGATTCTTCTCCGTCGACAACGACCGCGTGGTTATTGTTGCTGACAACGCCCACCTGGGCGGCTCGGCTACCGCTGGGATCCGCTAGCACCACCTTGATGGACGCTCCGAGTCTTCCGTTCATCGCCATGGCAATCGCTTTCGGATTGCTGATCTTTGCACTGTGCCTTCTGGGGGTGCGCCGCTTCAACCTGCGGCGTGCCCTCGGCACGGTGGACGCCTCCATCTGCATGGCTGGAAACAGCTGGCGGATGGGGGTTTGTCGTTATCAGGACAACGACCTTGAGTGGTTCAGGCTGCTCTCGTTGAGCGTCCGGCCCAAGCACAAGTTCAAGCGGCATTCCCTTGAACTCCTTGGCCGGCGCAAGCCCACGGAGGCTGAGGCAGTAAAGGTCCAGCCCGACGTCGTGATTGTCGAACTCCGCTACGAAGGCCAGGACTTCCGGCTCGCCATGAAGTTCGACGCCTATACGGGACTGTCCTCCTGGCTGGAGGCCGGCCCGGTCATCGGCGTGGGGACCTGGCGCTAACCGGCGTGGACTGGTTTTTTGACGTCCGGCTCACCGATGGCCCGCTCTATTGGGCAATCCTGGTCCTCGGCCTGGCGGGCGCCGCCTACCTCGTGCTCCCTCCTCCGCACAGCGCGGGCAGGAGTTGGATCCTTCGGCTCATCACCGCCGCCGCCGCCGCTTTCGCCCTGGTGGTCACGGTGCACTGGGCCCTCATCAACGTCTTCTCCGTCTTCCCGGAAAACATTCCGGACGCCGTCCTGCTGTGGGTGGTCCCCGCCGTTGGTGCCGTGCTCCTGGTGCTGATGCGCCTGCCGCGGAGCAGTTGGCTGCGCCGGGGGACCGGGATCGCCGCTGCGTTGCTGGTGGTCGCCCTGTCGTCCGTTCAGATCAATGCCTATTTCGGGCTCAACCGGACCATCAGCGACCTGCTGGGCACCGCTTTGTCCCGTATCCCCGTGCTGGAGCCGGCCCTCATGCGCCAGGCCGGCGGGTCCGACGGCGTCCCCCTCCAGGGCTGGAGCCCGCAGGGTGCGTTGCCGGCAGGGGGAGTCCTTCGCACGTCACCGATCCCGGGCACCGCCTCGGGGATGAACACCCGCGACGCCTACATCTACCTGCCCCCCGCGTATTTCGCCCCCAACCGCCCCGCGCTTCCCGTGCTGGTCCTCATTGCCGGTCAGCCCGGCGGCCCTGCAGACTGGCTGACCGGCGGTTCGCTCCAGGACCACATGGATTCTTTTGCCGCCTCTCATGGCGGGCTGGCGCCCGTAGTGGTGGTCCCGGACCCGAACGGTTCCCAATCCGCCAACACGATGTGCATGGACAGCCGGATAGCCCGGGCGGACACGTACCTGTCCCAGGACGTGACCCGGTGGATCAGCGATACCCTCACCGTGGACAGCAACCACAGCCGCTGGGCTGTTGGCGGATTCTCTTTCGGCGGCACCTGCGCGGTGCAGATGGCCACGAGGCATCCCGATCTGTTTCCCGCTGCGCTGGCCTTCTCGGCAGAGGCCGAACCCGCCATCGCCAAGGAACGTCAGAAGACCATCGAAGGATCCTTCCCCGGGGATCCGGAAGCGTTCAACCGGCAGACCCCGTTGGGCATCATGAAGCAGCAACGGTTTGACGGCAGCCTCCTGTACCTGACTGCCGGGCAGGATGACCCGGAGTTCGTTTCTTACCTGCGCACTCTGGCGGCTGCGGCGAAGGACGCGGGCTTCGATGTCCGCGCCTACGAAGTGGAGCACACGGGCCATTCCTGGGACACGTCGTCGCGGCGGTTCGCGGATGCGCTGCAGCTCCTGGCCGACAGATGGGGGCTGCAGAAGTGAGCGCCGAGAGGCAGGTCCGGACCGCTGCCCTTGCCTGGGACACCGTGGGGCGCCCGGCGCTGTTCCGTGCACTGGCCTCATTGAAGTCGGTGCCCTTCTCGCTGACGGTCCTTGCGCTGTTCCTGGCAGCCGGGGCGGTCACCGGAAGCTACCTGGCCGGACCGCCTGAACACTTGCTGGAGCTGGCCGGGGTCAGTGGCCCGGGGCTCCGTTCCGGCCACTGGTGGTCACTGTTCACCAGCCTCTTTTTCGCCACCAACCCCCTGGCGTACCTCGCAGCCTCCTTCATGATCATCGTGCTGCTGGGGCTTGCGGAGCGGAAACTGGGATGGCGCGCCGCCGCGGCGCTGTTCTTTGGCGGACAGTTCGCAGCCGTCACGCTGTTCCTGCTGATTACCCAGCTGGCCGCATATGCCGGCGACGGGTGGCTGGACCGGATGGCGGACGACATCCTCATCGGACCCTACGGGCCGGTCCTTGCTGCCGGCATGGCCGGGAGCGCGCGGCTGCCGGTGCTGTGGCAGCGGCGGCTCCGCACAGCGGTGGTGTCCATTTCGCTCCTGCTGGTCCTGTACGTGGGGCATGCCGAAACCGTCATCGGCCTGCTGGGGGCACTCCTTGGCCTGCTGGTCGGGTGGTGGATCCAGGGTGACCAGGGCCAGCTGCACCGGCACCGCTCCACAGGCCGCGAAACCCGGAACCTGCTCGCCCTTACTGTGGCCGTTTTCGCTGTGGGCCCGATCCTTACGGGGATTGCACGGGCGCCCACCGGACCGCTGGCGCTGCTGCGGGACGTGGTCCTCAACCCGATGCCTACGCTGGGGCAGTTGGCATTCAACTGTGGGGCAACCGTCGAAGCCTCGTGCCTGGAAGCGGGCCGGGCCGGGTTCGCAGGCCCCTTTGGCCTGGCGTTGGCCGTGGTTCCGGTGGTCCTGTTGCTGATCTGTGCCGACGGGATGCGCCGCGGCCGGAGGCTCGCGCTGAACATAGCCATCGCCATCCAGCTGGCCGTGACAGCGCTGGCCGCTGTGTACCTGGCGCTGTTCGCGCTGGTCCCGTCACGCCCGCAGGGCCCCCAGGCGGCACCCATGGGGTCGGCCTTCGCACACGTGCTTCCGCTCGTCGTCGTGCCCCTGCTGCTGGCTGTGGTCCTCTGGCTCAACCGGCGGCAGTTCAGGGTGCAGACGATGCCAGCCGCCCGGCGGACGCTGGCTATGGTGGTTGGCGGCTGCTGGGCCCTGCTGGCAGGCGGCTACGCCGCAGCCTGGTTCTGGTCGGACGGACTGGCACGCGACGGCGGGCTGCTGGGCCTCTTCGCGGAACTGGCACGGCAGTATGTCCCGGTTCCCATTCCGCAGCACTACCACCGCGTGTTTGCTGACCGGAACAGCGTGGAAGCTGTCCTCTTTGCCTACTCCGGACCTGTCTTCTGGGTGGTCGCGCTTGCCGCAGTGTGGTGGGCGCTCATCGGCGGGCACTACGGCCACGATTCCGGCCGGCAGGACCGGTCGCGGGCCCGGGAACTGCTGCACCAGGGCGGTGGTCCGCTGTCATGGATGGCGCTGTGGGAACCCAATACGTACTGGTTCAGCCCCGACGGACAGGGGGCCGTGGCCTACCAGCAGCACGGCAGCGTGGCGCTGACCCTGGGCGGCGCGTTCGGTCCCCGGCAGGCACAGCACGCAGCCACCGAGGGATTCCTGGCGCACTGCCGCAGCCACGCACTCATTCCCGCGCTGTACTCCTGTGATGATTCCGTGTGGCCTGCGCTGCGGGAACGCGGCTTCGCCAGGGTGGCCGTGGCGCAGGAAACCCGGCTGGCCATCCGCGAACTCGAGTTCAAGGGGAAGGAATGGCAAAACGTCCGGACCGCGCTGAACCGGGCGGCGAAGCTCGGCGTCGAGGCGGTCTGGGGCCCTTATCATGCACTGCCGGCGTCGCTGCGCTCCCGCCTGAACGAGGTGTCGGAGGAATGGGCGGCCAACAAATCCGTTCCTGAAATGGGCTTCACCCTTGGCGGGGTGGACGAACTCGACGACGAGGAAGTGCTGTGCTGCCTCGCGGTGGACGGTAACGGAACGGTCCACGGGGTGACCAGCTGGCTTCCGGTGTACGACGGCGGGCGGCTGGTCAGCAGGACGCTTGACGTGATGCGTCGCGGTGCCGAAGGGTTTCCGGGCGTTATGGAGTTCCTGATTGCCTCCGCAGTGCTCGAGCTGCGCGACTCCGTGGAGGTCATCTCACTGTCCGGATCTCCGCTTGCCAGCCGCCCACAGGAGGCCCAGGAAGCCCAGCCCAAGGAGCACGCCCAGGCCAAGGACAACATCCAGGCCGGCCAGCCGCATCCGACGGCCGATAAGGGAAGCGATACGGCAGGAGATGGTGCGCAGAACCTGGTCCGCATCCTGGACCTGGTGGGGCATGCCCTGGAGCCGGTGTACGGCTTCCGCTCCCTGGCGGCCTTCAAATCGCGGTTCAAGCCCGAGTACCGGGCGCTGTACCTCTACTACCAGGATCCGCTGCACCTTCCCGCAATCGGCCGGGCCCTGACCCGGGCGTACCTGCCGGGGCTTTCCCTGCCGCAGGGCGCCCGCCTGGTGCGCAAATTGGTCAAGTAGGGCAATTCCAAAGCGTGGGAAAAGGCCGGCAAGCCGGTGATGGCATACCCCGCAATGGGGCTTAACAACAAATGATCCCCGGCAGAATTGCCGGGGATCATTTGTTTCGCTGAGAGCCGCGAACGGCTCAAGGCGGGGGACTAGACCAGCGTTACGCCGGTAGCCTGGGGGCCCTTGGCGCCCTGGCCGATCTCGAACTGAACGCGCTGGTTCTCGTCGAGGGTCTTGAAGCCACCGGTCTGGATTTCCGAGTAGTGAACGAAGACATCACCGTCGGAGTCATCCGGGGTAATGAAGCCGAAGCCCTTTTCAGCGTTGAACCACTTGACGGTTCCCTGTGCCATTTATTTCTCCTCATTGTGGAACTTTTTAAGATCGGCACACCTCGTGCCGGCCTTGGTCACTCCGCGAGAAGAATCCTGAATTACCCGCCCGAATTACGGACCGGTGTTGCAGGAGCTTCGCGCTCGCAACATGTCTTGCGAGCATGAAAAACACCTACACAAAGACTGAGACAAGAATTTCATGCCCGTTCCCGCAGGTCAACGGTTTGGACGTCGAAAGAAACAAAATTTAGGTAAAGACCAGGTTAAATGCCTCGTCAGGGGCGAATTCGGTAAAAGGCCCGAGGGATACGTACTTCTAGAAGAGCCGGGATTCGCTGTCGTCAACGCCGCGCATCGCGTCATAATCCAGGGTGACGCAGTCAATCCCGCGGTCGTTGGCCAGCACCTTGGCCTGCGGTTTGATCTGCTGGGCTGCAAAGATCCCGCGGACCGGGGCCAGGAGCGGATCGCGGTTCAGAAGCTCCAGGTAGCGGGTCAGCTGCTCCACGCCGTCGATGTCGCCACGGCGCTTGAGTTCGATGGCCACGGTGGCACCGTCGGCGTCGCGTGCCAGGATGTCCACCGGACCGATGGCGGTGAAGTACTCGCGGCGGATCAGCGAGTATCCGGTGCCCAGTGTTTCGATCTGTTCAGCCAGGAGCCGCTGGAGGTCCGCCTCCACGCCGTCCTTGATCAGTCCGGGATCAACCCCCAGGTCGTGTGAAGAGTCGCTGAGCTTTTCGTGGATGTTGATGATCAGCCGGTCATCGGTCTTGGCTGACTGGACGGTCCACTGCTCAACGACGCCCAGTTCGAGGTCCACGTCCTCCGGCGAGGAAACCCGGAGGGTAGCCGGCGGACTCATCCAGTTGAGCGGCTTGTAGGAGCCGCCGTCCGAGTGGACCAGCACAGAACCGTCCGCCTTCACCAGCAGGAGCCTGGAGGCGAGGGGGAGGTGGGCTTTGAGCCGGCCAACATAATCAACGGAGCATCGGGCTATGACAAGTCGCACGCCGTACAGACTACCGTCTGCCGCTGCCCGGGCTGATCCCGACGGCGGCGCTGCCGGCAATCGGGGACGCGCGGCGACGGCGGGCGGCTGGGGCAGAATGGATGCATGCCGCGTTCCAACCGTCCCCGCCGTCCTGTCTCCGGCAAGGGTGCCGCTTCCGGCCGGAGCGGCGGCAGGAAGGGCGGCGGCGAGGTGCCCGAGCTTGACCTGGAACGGGCCCGGGCAGGCATCGCCCGGCGGGAGAGCGCGCCGGACGGCGAGTGGATGGTCCGCACCATGACCGCTAAGAACGCCGAGAAGACCTACATCTGCCCGGAGTGCTCCACTGCGGTGCTGCCGGGCGTCGCGCATCTGGTGGTCTGGAAGGACGACCACCTCTTCGGAGCGGCCGCCGGCCTGGCGGAGCGGCGCCACTGGCACACCAACTGCTGGATGTCGCGCAGTTACCGCTACCGCTGAGTACCGCGAGCGGCCGGACCCCTGCTGTCGCTAAGCTGGCATGCATGACTTTTGATCCGGCGTCGTACGAATTCAGCTCCTCCGGCACACCTGTTCCCATCCGGGCCTCCACGGTCCTGCCCGCGCGGCGCGAACACGTGCAGCTGCAGACGGACGACGGACATACCCTGATTGGGGAACTGGCGCTGCCCGAATCGGGGCCGGTCCATGCCACGCTGATCACCCTTCATCCGCTGCCCACCCACGGCGGGTTCATGGACTCGCATGTCTACCGCAAGGCCTCCTACCGTTTGCCGGCCCTGGCAGGCATCGCCGTGCTGCGGTTCAATACCCGCGGAACCGCCTCTCCGCATGGGACAAGCACCGGCACCTTCGAGGAGGGCATCGGCGAAAAGTACGACGTCGAGGCCGCCGTCCGCTTCGCCGTCGGGCGGGGCCTGCCCAACAGGTGGCTGGTGGGTTGGTCCTTCGGCACCGAACTGGCCCTGATGTACGGGGCAGTGGAACCGGTTGCGTCGCAAGTGGAAGGCGCGGTCCTCCTGTCACCGCCGCTGCACCGCGCCACGGACAAGCACCTGCAGCAGTGGGCGGAATCGGGCAAGCCCCTCACGGTCCTGGTGCCGGAGCACGATGACTTCCTGCAGCCGGCCGAGGCGGCGGAACGTTTCAGCCTGGTGCCCCAGGCGCGCGTAGTGGGCGTGGCAGGAGCCAAGCACCTGTGGGTGGGGGAGAAGTACGCTTCCCGGGTCCTGAACGAAATCGTCGATGAGGTCACCGAGGCAGGCTCCGGCGCTGCCGGGCTGCCGCAGGAGTGGGACGGGCCCTCTGCCACCGCGTCCGCCTAGGCGGACGGGCCGCTAGTGCTGGTCCTGCCTGACGATGTAGATCTCCCGGATCAGCAACAGGACGGCGGCTGCCGTGGGAATGGCGATCAGGGCGCCCAGGACGCCCAGGACGCTGCCGCCGGCGATGACGGAAATGACGGCAACGGCACCGGGCACTGCCACAGCCTTCTGCATGATGCGCGGCGAGATGAAATAGGCCTCGAACTGCAGGTACGCGAAGTAGCAGATGCCGTAGATCGCGGCGGTCTGCCAGCCCTCCGTCAGCGAGACGAGCAGCACCACAATGCCTGCGATCATGCCACCCACCAGGGGGATGAACGCGAGCAGGGCGACCACGAACGCGAGCAGCAGGGCGAACGGGATGCCCACGATGGACATCACGATGAAGGCGAACGTGGCATTGAGCAGTGCCACGCAGGCCTGTCCGATCACGTAGTTGCCCACTGAACGGGTGATTTCCTCCGACAGGGCTTCCACCCGGTTCCGGCGGGAGCGCGGGGCCAGCCGGTATCCCCATTTCTTCATGGCAGGCAGTGCGGCCAGGAAGTACAGGCTCAGGACCAGCACGATCAGGGTGCCGAACAGGCCGTTGGCGACTGTGGATCCAAAGCCCACCACCCCGCCGAAGATCCCACCTACCGCTGCGGGGTCGTTGACGAACTTGTCCAGCTCTTCGGACACGCGGTCCCGCACCCCGAACTGGTCATCAAGGCTGCGGAAAAACTCGGAGTCGATGAAGTCCCGGATCCAGACCGGTGCCTGCTCCACAATTTCCGTCACCTGCTCCACGATGGTGGGGATCAGGGTGGCGAAAAAGCCGACGACGGCGCTGATCAGCACGGTGACCGAGACCAGGATGCCGGCCGGGCGGGGGATTTTGCGGTTTTCCAGCCAGCCCACCACCGGTTCCAGGCCGAGGGCGATGAACAACGCCGCCACGATCCACAGCAGCAGCTGCGTGGTGTTGGAGCCGATCCAGTACACCAGCAGGGCAAGCCCCACGCCCACCGTTCCCATGAACCCGAGGTACAGGGGGTGCTGCGGCGACATCCGGGGGCCCGGGCGGCCGAACTGCGGCCGCACCTCGCTGTCAAGGTCAGCTTCTTCCTCGCCGGCCTGGTGCTCCTGGACGTACTCGGGCGGCATTTCGAACCGGAGCCTCGGTTGCGCACCCGGCAGCGGCTGGCGAAGCCGCCGGGCCACCAGGCCAAGTGCGGCCGCCGCGGTGCCTTTCCGGCGCACGGCTTCGGGTCCCGGGGGGACGGCAGCCGGAGGCTCCGGGCTTCGAGGATTCCCGTCTGCCGCGGAGGACTCGTCCGTCTTGTCAGTCACTGGTTTTTCGGGCCTGTTCCGTGCGTGGCACCGCGTCGGCGGGCCGGTGTGATGATCATCGCAAACACTATCAGCCGCCTTGTCAATAGCCACGGAGGAGTCCGTGCCCTGGGCTCCTGCGGGTGCAGCGCGCGCCGCCGATCAGGGCCCGTGGTAACAAAACCGTTACTATTGAAGCTAAACCCCCGCTGATGATTGGTGTTTCCCTTGCGTTTAAAGACTGCAGTCGCACTCGTGCTGCTCGGCCTCCTGACACTTTTGGCCGGCATCGGCCAGAGAACCATCTGGGCCCCCTCCGAGACCTTCACGGCGTCCGCGCCGGCCGATGCCGCGGAGGCGCCGCTGACCGTCATTGACCAGAATCTGCGCACCCTTCACGGCGGCACCGTCAAGATCACCATCGAAGGTGACGGCAACTTCATGCTCGCGGCCGGCCGTCCCGATGACGTGGAAGCGTGGGTGGGCCAGGCGGCCCACAACACCATCAGCGGCGTTTCCGAGGACGGCAAGTCGCTGCAGGTTGAGCATGCCGACGGCGAAGCCACGGCACCCAACCCGGCCGGCTCGGATCTCTGGGTTTCCACGGAGAACGCCAGCGGCGACCTGGAGTACTCCTGGACCCCGCCGGCTGATGGCGACTGGACCCTCCTGCTCGCGTCCGACGGCACCAAGGCTGCTCCCGCCTCCGTGTCCATGACGTTCCCGAACGACACGTCCACTCCGTGGGCCATCCCGCTGATCGTCCTGGGCTCCCTGCTGATCCTCGGCGGCATTGCGCTGGCGCTGCTCTCGGCCCGCAAGCCCAACGGTGAAGGCGAAGGCGACGGTGCGGGCAGCGGCTTCGCCCAGCGTGCCCGTGCCAAGAGCGAGGCCCGGACGACGTCGCGCGCCAGCATGGTGGCCGCCGGTATCACTGCAGCTGTCCTGGCGGGTACCGGTACTGCCGCGAACGCCGCGACCCCCGCCCCCGAGCCCTCCGGCTCCTCGTCGGCCGCCGCCCAGGAAGAGGCTGCGTCCCCGGTCCTGCTGGACGCACAGTTCCGGCGGATCCTGGAACAGGTTTCCAGCGCTGCCGACGCCGGTGATGCGGCCAAGGATGCTGCACAGCTCACCGAGCGCGTGGGTGGCACGGAACTGGAGGTCCGCACCCAGAACTACAAGATCCGCTCGCAGGTGGGGTCCTACGAGGCCCGGATGCCGGTACGGTCCACCAAGCTGCTCACCACGGTTGTCACCAGTGACCGCGACTGGCCCCGCTCGGTGCTGGCCGTCACGCAGGGCGACGGCAACGTGGTCCCGCAGCTGCTGACCCTGGTCCAGCAGTCGCCCCGCGAGAACTACAAGCTGATGGAAACCACTCCGCTCCAGCCCGGCACCACCTTCCCCACGATCAGCCGCACGGGGACGGACACCCTTGCAGCCGGGGACAAGACCGGGCTCCTGTACAGCGGTGAAGAAGCCCTTTCCGGGCTCGCAGACCGCCTGACCACCCCAGAATCGGCCTTCAAGGACAAGCTGGTGGAAGGCGAGTCCTCGCCGTACATCGCTGACACGCTGTCCTACCAGGCTGAAGTGGTCAAGGCCGGCGAGAACGGCAACTTCTCCTTCACCCACAAGGTTGCTCCGGAAAGCACGGTTGTCTTCCGGACCGAAGACGGCGGCGCGCTGGTCCTGGGCCGGATCAACTTCAGCTTCGAAGGGACGCCCAAGGCGGCCGGCGACAAACTGACCATCGGGGACGACGCCGCAGCCCTTGCCGGCGGCAAGGAAACCACCACCGGAATGGTGCTCCGCTTCGCTGAATCCATGGCGGTGTACGTTCCGCCCGCAGGATCGACCGATCCCATGAAGCTCGTCGCGGCAACCCGCGGCCTGGTGGGGGCCAGCTTCAAGTAACCCGACTACCGCAGTACTTCCGGCAGCGGCCGGAGTGGCTAAAGTGGAAAGCATGAGTTCGCCAGCTTCCCGCCCTGTCCCTCCAGCCGCTGCCAGCCTGCTTAACCTGCGTGGCGCCGTCGACCTTTCCACCCTGAAACAGCGCCCTGCGGCGCCGGCCACAACCGGAGGTCCTGCCGGGACAGGCGCGCCGGCCGGGAACGGGCCGGAGGGGGCGCAGGCCGGCGGGCCTGAGCTGAGGGTCGACGTCACCGAAGCCAACTTCCAGCAGCTCGTGGAGCTGTCCGCGCAGGTGCCCGTGGTCTTCGCACTGTGGGCCCCGTACTCGCCGGAATCCACAGGCATGTTGGAGACCCTGGACCGCGTGGTGGCAAGCTACGGCGGCCGGCTGGTCCTCGGGGCCGCAGACATCGACGCCTTCCCGCAACTGGCCCAGGCCTTCCAGGTGCAGGCCGTTCCCACCGCCGTCGCGGTCCTGAAGGGACAGCCTGTGCCGCTCTTCCAGGGCAGTGCCGACGAGCAGCAGGTGCGCAGCCTCTTTGACGAACTGTTGAAGGTGGCTGCCGCAAACGGCGTGACAGGCAGCCTGAACGCGGGTGCCGCCGGGGAACCGGAGCCCGCACCGCTCCCGCCGCTGCACCAGGCCGCCTTCGACGCCATCGAGGCCGGCGACTATGAGGCCGCCGCCGGTTTCTACCGGCAGGCGCTGAACGAGATGCCGTCCGACCATGACGCCAAGGCCGGGCTTGCGCAGGTTGAGCTCATGGCGAGGCTGCAGCCCCTGTCCGCCCAGGACAGTGAGGCGCTCCGTACGCTGGCCGCCAACGAGCCGGACAACGTGGAGGCCCAGCTGGGGATTGCCGACCTGGACGTGGCAGGCGGGCATGTGGAGGACGCGCTGAACCGCCTGGTGGCGTTCATCGGCAGGAACTTCGGCCCTGAACGCGAGACCGCGCGGGTCCGGCTCCTGGAACTCTTCGACGTGGTGGGGGCATCCGACGAACGCGTCGGCAAGGCGCGGCAGGCCCTCGCGAGGGTCCTCTTCTAGTGCCGGCGCTTTTCGAGCCGCTGAAGCTGCGCTCACTCGAGCTTCAGCACCGCGGCTGGGTGTCGCCCATGTGCCAGTACAGCTGCGACCCAGACGCCGCTCCGGGCGTGCCCAACGACTGGCACCTGATGCACCTGGGTTCCTTTGCCGCCGGCGGTGCCGCGCTGATCCTCGCCGAGGCGTCCGCCGTGAGTCCCGAAGGCCGCATCAGCCCCCGGGACGCCGGCCTGTACAACGACGCCCAGGCGGAAGCGTGGCAGCGGATCACCACGTTCGTGCACCGGCACGGAGCCGCAGGCGCCAAAATCGGCGCGCAGCTCGCGCACGCCGGCCGGAAGGCATCCACGTGGTGGCCCTTCTCCGGCAAGCACGGCAGCGTCACCGCGGCCGACGGGGGTTGGGCCACCGTGGGGCCGTCGCCGCTGGCGTTTGAGGGTTATGCCGCTCCTGCCGCCATGACGGCGGAACAGATCCAGGAAGTGATCTCCGACTTCGCCGCGGCGGCCGTGCGCGCAGTTGAGGCGGGCTTTGACACGGTGGAGGTCCACGGCGCCCACGGTTACCTGCTGCACCAGTTCCAAAGCCCGCTGGCCAACCTGCGGGACGATGAATGGGGCGGTGACGAAACCGGACGCAACCGCCTGATGCTGGCCGTCGTCGATGCCGTGCGGGCGGTCATCCCGGACTCGATGCCGCTGCTGCTGAGGATCTCCGCCACCGACTGGGCAGAGGGCGGCATCGACCTGCCGGCCTCGGTCCGCCTTGCCCGCGAAGCCGCCGGGCGCGGCGTGGACCTGATCGACGTTTCCAGCGGGGGAGCAGTGGCCCACCAAAGCATTACACCCCGCCCGGGGTACCAGACCGGGTTCTCCGCCGCCATCCGGGAGGAAGCGGGTATTCCCACCGGAACGGTTGGCCTGCTGACGTCGGCAGGCCAGGCCGAGCATGCCATCGCCACGGGCCAGGCCGATGCCGTCCTCATCGCCCGGGCCGCGCTCCGGGACCCGCACTGGTGGCTGCGTGCGGCCTTCGAGCTGGGCAATGACATTCCGTGGGCCCCGCAGTACGAGCGGGCCCTGCCGAGGCGCACGTTCTAGTTGGTGCGTGGATGATGACGGACCGGCAGCCCGACGGGGCGCAAGCCCCTGGTGACCCAACAGAGCAGAAGCTCGAAGCCGCGATCCTGGAGCTTCTGGCGGCCAGGGCGGCGTCATCCACCATCTGCCCGTCGGACGCAGCACGTGCCGTGGGCGACGAAAACTGGCGCGACCTCATGGAGCCAGCCCGGCGGGCCGCGCGCCGGCTGGTTGACGCAGGCGAGGTGCAGATCACCCAGGGCGGCTCGGTGGTTGATCCCTCCACCGCCAAAGGCCCCATCCGGATCCGGAAAGTGCGGTAGCAGCCGGCCTCTCGGAGGCATCAGCAACGGATCCCTGCGTACGCCTTTTTTGCTACTCCTGCGGGAGGACCCCCGGACCGGATGGTGAGGGCTAGTCTGGCTTCATGAGCGCTCCGATACCTGACCCGGCACCGCAACCAAGGCCCGTGGCGGCCCTGTCCATCCGGGGCCTTGCCAAACGGTTTGGCGAAAAAATCGCGGTGGACGGCATCAGCCTGGAGGTTCCGGCCGGCTCCTTCTTCGGCATCGTCGGACCAAACGGTGCCGGCAAGACCACAACGCTGTCCATGGCCACCGGGCTCCTGCGTCCTGACTTCGGCACGGCGGTGGTGCACGGCGTGGACGTCTGGACCCGGCCCCTGGAAGCCAAGAAGCTGATGGGCATCCTGCCCGACGGCGTCAGGCTGTTCGACCGGCTCACGGGCGAGCAGCTGATCACGTATTCCGGCCTCCTGCGGGGGATGCAGAAAGACGTGGTGGCATCCCGGGTGGGCGAGCTGCTGGCGGCCATGGACCTGTCGCAGGACGCCGGAACGCTGGTGGTGGACTATTCAGCCGGCATGACCAAAAAAATTGCGCTCGCCTCCGCCCTGATCCACGCGCCGCGCCTGCTGGTCCTCGACGAACCCTTCGAAGCCGTGGATCCGGTGTCCGCGGCCAACATCCGCTCCATCCTGGACAGCTACGTGGCGTCCGGCGGCACCGTGATCGTGTCCAGCCACGTGATGGACCTGGTCCAGCGGATGTGCGACCACGTGGCCGTGGTGGCAGGCGGCCGGCTGCTGGCTGCCGGCACCGTGGATGAAGTCCGCGGCGGTGCATCCCTCGAGGACCGGTTCGTCCAGCTGGTGGGCGGCCGCAGCCACACGGAAGGGCTGGAATGGTTGCGCACCTTCTGAGGCTGAAGCTGACCCTGCTGCGCAACGGCCTCCGCCGCAGCCCGTGGCAGCTGGTGGGCATGGCTTTTGCGGGACTCTACGCGCTGGGCATTATCGCAACGCTGGTGGTGGCCCTGGTCCTGCTGCGCACGGCCGACCCCGAACTCGCACAGACCGCCGTGGTGCTCGGCGGGTCCGCCGCTGTCCTTGGGTGGGGAATCATCCCGGTGGTGGCTTCCGCCACCGACATGACCCTGGACCCTGCCCGCTTCACCACCTTCGCCATACCCATGAAGCAGATGCTGGCGGGGCTTGCCCTGGGCGGACTGATCGGCATTCCGGGCCTGGCCACGGCACTGGTGGCCCTGTCCACGGTGATGACCTGGTTCCGGGGCGTGCTGCCCGCCCTCGCCGCCTTGCTGGGAGCTGCGCTGGGCGTCCTCACCTGCGTTGTGCTCGCCAAGGTGGTGACCACGGCCACCGCCAGCCTTGCCGCCTCCCGGCGCTTCAAGGACCTAAGTGCCATCGCGTTCATGGTGCCGCTGGTCCTGCTGGGGCCGATCGTGGCGGGAGTGGGCCAGGGAATTTCGGCGTCCACAGGGTTCCTGCCGGATTTCGCACGGACTTTGTCCTGGACGCCGCTGGGCGCGCCGTGGTCCCTGGCCGGAAATGTCCATGCCGGCCAGTTTGGGCCGGCGGCGCTGAAGCTCCTGGTCTCCGTTGCCGCGCTCGCTGCCCTGGCATGGTGCTGGAAGCTCCTGCTGGAACGTGCCCTGGTCACCCCGCCCTCTGCCGGCAGCGGCAAGCGCAAGGGCGGCAAGCTGGGGCTCCTGGGACTCCTGCCGGCGGTACCGGCCGGCGCGGTGATGGCCCGGTCACTGACCTATTGGTTCCGCGACCCGCGCTATTCCGGGTCCCTGGTGGTCATCCCGCTGCTGCCCGTGGTGCTGGGATTCCAGGGGGCCCAGGTGGGTGACTTCTCCAGCCTTGCTGTCCTTGCCCCGCTGTCCGCCTTCATCCTCGCCTGGTCCATCTCTGCCGACGTCTCCTACGACAACACGGCCTTCGCCCTGCACGTCGCAACGGGCGTCCGGGGAGTGGCCGACCGGCTGGGCCGTGCACTGGCCTGCCTGGCGTTCGCCCTCCCCGTAGTGCTCGTGTTCGCCGTGGGCCATGCGGCATTCACCGGCGACTGGTCCGGGCTGCCGGGCCAGCTCGGGCTGAGCCTGGGGATCCTTTTTACGGGCCTGGGGCTGGCCTCCGTCGTGTCGGCGCGCTATACCGTGGCCGTTCCGCTGCCCGGGGACAGCCCCTTCAAGAAGCCGCCCGGCAACGTGGGGCAGACACTTGCTGTGCAGTTCGGCGGAATGCTGGTCCTGCTGGTCCTGGTGCTGCCCGAGGCTGCCCTGCTGTTCGCGCAGCTGGTGACGGGAAACAGCGTCTTTGGCTGGATCAACCTCGCGGTGGGAACCGTCCTGGGCGTTGTTCTGTTTGTGGTGGGCGTGCGGCTGGGCGGAAAATGGCTTGACGCGCGCGGCCCGGAGCTTTTGGCCCAGGTGGCCGTCAACCGCTGACGGAAACCGTCACGGCAGGGGAGGAAACAGCATGGAAATCGTCATCCTGGGCAGCAGCAAGCAGATCGGAAAGCTGGCGGCGGACGCCATCGAGGACCTGGTCCGGCACAAGCCCAACGCCGTGCTGGGCCTCGCCACGGGCTCCTCGCCGCTGCCGGTCTACGACGAGCTGGCCAACCGGCACGAGGGCGGCCTGGACTTCAGCCAGGCCTCCGCGTTCACCCTGGACGAGTACGTGGGCCTGCCCGCCGGTCACCCCGAGTCCTACCGGGAGGTGATCCGGCGCGAATTCACCAACCGGGTCAACATCGCTCCGGAGAACGTCCACGGACCGGAAGGTACGGCACAGGATATTCCCGCCGCGTGCCAGGCCTATGAGGAAGCCATCGCGGCCGCCGGCGGCGTAGACCTGCAGCTCCTGGGCGTGGGTACAGGCGGCCACCTCGCCTTCAACGAGCCCGGGTCCTCCTTTGCCTCCCGCACCCGGATCAAGAGCCTGATCGAACGGACACGCCGTGACAACGCCCGGTTCTTCAACAGCCTGGCCGAGGTCCCGCACCATGTCCTCACGCAGGGGCTGGGAACCATCATGGAGGCGCGGCATGTGATCCTGCTCGCCACCGGGGCACAGAAGGCGCAGGCAGTCCGCGACTTTGTGGAGGGCCCGGTCTCGGCCATTTGCCCGGCCTCGGTGCTGCAGTTCCATCCCCACGCCACCGTCCTGCTGGATGAAGCGGCGGCCTCGGCGCTGAAGCTTGCCGATTTTTACCGGCACACCTATGACAACAAGCCCGCCTGGCAAGGCCTGTAGCGCCCCGGATTCCTGCCTGGAGCAGGGCTGAAACGCCCGACGGCGGGAGGTTCCGGGCGGCGCCACGGCGGCGCCGCCGTCGAACGCCTGTCCGCCGGAACGGCTAAGATGGTTGGCATGACTAGCATGACGGACCCTCTCGAAAACGACCCGATGCGCGAGCTTTCCGGGGCTGGAACGTCCACAGCCACCATCGAGCGCGAGGAACTGCGCCAGGAGGTGGAGCCGGGCGACCGGGAGCGCTTTGCGCATTATGTGCGCAAGGAAAAGATCATGGAGTCCGCGCTGACCGGTGAACCCGTCATCGCACTGTGCGGCAAGGTCTGGACGCCGGGCCGGGATCCGAAGAAGTTCCCGGTGTGCCCGATGTGCAAAGAGGTCTACGATGGCCTCCGCCCGGGCAACGACGGCGGCAAGGGTCCCGGAGGGGACTCAGGCAACAACAAATAGTGACGGAAACACTCTTTGGCGGCCCCACCCTGCCTCCGGCTTATCCGGAACGTGCAGCCTGGGGAACCGCCCCGAAACTGCGTGCCTGGCAGCAGGAAGCACTCGACCTCTACCTGCGGAACAACCCCCGGGATTTCCTGGCGGTAGCCACCCCCGGCGCCGGTAAGACCACCTTCGCACTGCGGGTGGCGTCCACGCTCATCGAGTCCGGCGCCGTCAACAGGGTGACCATTGTGGCGCCCACGGACCACCTAAAGAGGCAGTGGGCGGACGCGGCGGCCCGGGTGGGAATCGCCATCGACCCCAACTTCAAGAACTCCGACGGCCAGCACGGCCGCGGTTTCATCGGGGTTGCCGTCACGTACGCGCAGGTGGCCAGCAAGCCCCTGCTGCACCGGGCCAAGACTGAAGCGGCGCGCACCCTGGTGATCCTGGACGAGATCCACCACGGCGGCGAGGCGCTGTCCTGGGGCGACGGCCTGCGCGAGGCCTTCGACCCCGCGGTGCGGCGGCTGTCCCTGACGGGTACCCCGTTCCGTTCGGACACCTCGCCCATCCCGTTCGTGGAATACGCCGAGGACCGGGATGGCATCCGCCGCTCAAAGGCTGACTACACGTACGGCTACGGGAACGCGCTGCGGGACCACGTGGTCCGGCCCGTGATGTTCATGGCCTACTCCGGACAGATGCGCTGGCGCACCAGCGCCGGCGAGGAGATGGCCGCATCGCTGGGCGAGGCCGCGGTGACCAAGGACATCACCTCCCACGCCTGGCGGACGGCGTTGAACCCTGCCGGCGAGTGGATTCCGGCCGTCCTGGCCGGGGCCGACAAGCGCCTCAGCGAGGTGCGCCGCACCGTTCCCGACGCCGGTGGCCTGGTCATTGCCACGGACCACGAGGATGCCCGTGCCTACGCAGGGCAGCTGAAGAAGATCACGGGCCAGTCGCCCACGGTGATCCTCTCCGATGACGCCAAGGCCTCGAGCAAGATCGAGGAGTTCTCCGCGGGGGAAACACGCTGGATGGTGGCCGTCCGCATGGTCTCCGAAGGCGTGGACGTCCCGCGGCTGTCCGTCGGGGTTTACGCGACGTCCACGTCCACGCCGCTGTTCTTCGCCCAGGCTGTGGGCCGCTTCGTGCGTGCCCGTAAAAGGGGCGAGACGGCGTCGGTCTTCCTGCCGTCCGTCCCGCAGCTGATGGCGCTGGCCAACTCCATGGAAGCGGAGCGGGACCATGCCCTGGACCGCCCCGAGAAGGAGGACGGCGACGGCCTGTTCAACCCGGAAGACTCGCTGATGGCGGAGGCCAACCGCGAGGACAAGGCCTCCGACAGCCTCACCAAGGGCAAGTTCGAGGCACTGGACTCGCAGGCGTCGTTTGACCGGGTGCTTTTCGACGGCGGCGAGTTCGGCACCGGCGGCGAGGTGGGGTCCGACGACGAGATGGACTTCCTGGGCATCCCCGGCCTGCTGGACGCCGAGCAGGTGGGCACGCTCCTGCGGCAGCGGCAGCACGAGCAGCTGAACCGGAAGAACCGGAAGGCACCCGCGGCGGCCGCGGAAAGCCAGGCCCCGGCCGTCCCCGATCACCGGATGCTGATGGACCTGCGGAACGAGCTGGCCAAGAACGTGGCAGCCTGGTCCGCCCGGACGGGTACGCCGCACGGCGTGGTCCATACCAAACTGCGCACCGTGTGCGGCGGCCCGCCCGTGGCGCAGGCCAACGAGGAGCAGCTGCAGTCGCGTTTGCGGAAGCTCCAGGACTGGTTCATCGGCCGGAAATAGCGGTGATGCAATAACAGGGGCCCGGGTGCTAAGCACCCGGGCCCCTGTGACGTCCTGCTTCTTGCAGTTGCCTGCCGGGGAGGGCCGGCGTCAGGCGACGTCCACGCCGCCAAGCTCCATTTCCGTCACGGCCTCCTCGAGGTCCCCGGCTATTCCCGCAGTCAGGGAACGGATCACGGTGACCGCATACCCGGCCTGGACGGCGTCGAGGGACGTGGCCATCACGCAGTAGTCGGTGGCGATGCCCACCACCACAACGTCCTCCACGTCATGGCTCTGCAGCCAGTCGTCCAGGCCGATGGCGTCCTCGTCGGGAGCGAACCTGTCCACACCATCGCCGCCGGGCAGGGCGCCGGGCTGGCGCTCTCCAGTGGGCACGGCGTCCTCGGGAGCCAGGAGCCCCTCGAAGCCGGAGTACGCTGCGGCATACTGGCCCTTCTGGAAGTACGCCTGGATGTATTCGGTATCCAGGTCCGGATGGAGCTCGGCGCCGCGGGTGCCCGCCACGCAGTGCGGCGGCCAGCTGTCCTTGAAGTCCGGGTTCTCCGAGAAATGGTCGCCGGGATCGATGTGCCAGTCCTGGGTGGCCACGATGTGGTCGAACTCGTTGTGGTGGGCGTCCACATAGTCGCTGATGGCGCCGGCCACCGCTGCACCGCCCTCGACGGCGAGCGAGCCTCCCTCACAGAAATCGTTCTGGACATCGACGATGATCAGCGCACGCGACATCAGTTCTCCTCGTAGATGGTGGGGATGGCAGCCTCGCCCCGCTGCAGGCGGTTGACCACCGGCGGCAGTTCGGCCATCGAGTCAGCGTGGCGCCGGCGCGCGCGGATTACGCCTTCGTGTCCGGTCCATCCCGGCAGCAGCTCACCGTTTTTCATGAACTGCTGCAGCAGCGACCGGTCATTGCCGTCATCTTCCGGGCGGCGGCCGACGCCCACGATCTCGGCGGTGGCGATGCCCCGTTCGTCCAGCTTGCGGAGCGCGTACTTGCGCCCGCCCACGCTGGCCTTGTTTTTGGCGGCCTTGGCCACTGAGACGAAGTCCCCGTCATCGTCGGTGCGGCTGACCAGCTTGTAGACCATGCTCGCGGTGGGCGCGCCGGAACCGGTCACCAGGGACGTGCCCACACCGTAGGAATCCACCGGGGCGGACTGCAGCGCGGCGATCGCATATTCGTCGAGGTCGGAGGTGACCACGATCTTGGTGTTCTCGTTGCCGAGGTCGTCCAGGAGCCGGCGCACCCACTGGGCCTGGTCCACCAGGTCGCCGGAATCCAGCCGGACGGCGCCCAGCCGGGAACCTGCCAGGTCCACGGCCGTGCGGACGGCCGTTTCGACGTCATACGTGTCCACCAGGAGGGACGTGCCGTCGCCGAGCGCGGCAATCTGCGCCTCGAAGGCGTCCCGTTCTGTGTCGTGCAGGAGGGTGAAGGAGTGGGCTGCGGTGCCCACGGTCTTGATGCCGTAGCGGATACCGGCCTCCAGGTTGGAGGTGCTGTCGAATCCGGCGATGACTGCAGCGCGCGCGGCGGATGCGGCCGCTTCCTCATGGGTGCGCCGGGAACCCATCTCGATGCACGGGCGGCCGTGCGCCGCGCTGACCATGCGGGAGGCGGCGGAGGCGATGGCGCTGTCGTGATTGAGGACGGACAGGAGATACGTCTCCAGCATGCAGGCCTCGGCGAACGTTGCCTCCACGATCAGAATGGGGGAGTTGGGAAAGTATGCTTCGCCCTCGGCGTAGCCCCAGATGTCACCGGAGAAACGGTAGGAGGCCAGGTATTCCAGTGTCTGCCGGTTCACCACGTTGGTGCGCTCCAGGAACTCCAGCTCGGCGTCGCCGAAGCGGAAGTTGGCGATGCCTTCCAGGAGCCGGCCTGTCCCGGCAACGATGCCGTAGCGCCGGCCGTCGGGGAGCCTGCGGGCGAACGCCTCGAATACCGATTTGCGGTGCGCGGCGCCCGAATGGAGTGACGCCTGCAGCATGGTCAGCTCGTAGTGGTCAGTGTAAAAGGACGTGCGGGGATGGTCCCAGCCGGCAGAGGTACTCACGAAATTCACTCTAGTCCCCACCGGCTCCCACGTCTCGCTTCGCTTCGCCGCGGGGCCCTCGCCGGTGTGGGCCCACCCACCGGCTCCCACGTCTCGCTTCGCTTCGCCGCGGGGCCCTCGCCGGTGTGGGCCCATCCTCCCCATAGAATGGACAGATGACCTTAAGCGTTGCGCTCGGCCCTGATACGCAGGAGGGCACCCGGACCGGAACAGCGGAATCCACAGATTCCCTGACCGCACCGGACATCCCCTGGAACCTGGTGATCTGGAACGATCCCGTCAACCTCATGAGCTACGTCAGCTACGTGTTCCAAAGCTACTTCGGCTACTCGGAAAGCAAAGCGAACAAGCTCATGATGGAGGTCCACAAGAAGGGCCGTTCCATCGTTACCCACGGCAGTAAGGAACAGGTGGAGCGGCACGCCGTGGCCATGCACGGCTTCGGGCTGTGGGCCACCGTGGAAAAAGCCAGCGGCGGTCCCGGCGGCAACTCGGGGAAGTCCGGCGGACCGGGCCAGGGCAAGGGGAAACGTGGCTAAGGCATTCAAGAACGGGCTGAAAGGCATCACGGGCTACCTCGAACCGGCTGAGCGGGAGCTGCTGCGGAGCCTGATTGATGACGTTATTTCCATGCTGCAGCCGGAGGACCGTACGGGCCAGGATCCCCTTGCTGCGCTCATTGGCCTGGACATGGACGTGGCTGAGCCGTCCGACCGTGCGGTCAAGCGCCTCCTGCCCAACGTTGTGAAGGACGACGGCGCCGCGTCCCTGGAGTTCCGCCAGCTCACCGAGCGGTCCCTGCGCGAGACGAAGATCGGGGCCCTGCGGGCCGCCGCGCTGGATCTGGACAAAGCGGAGATCGTGCTGACGCCCGAGGGGGCCAAGCACTGGTCCATGGCGCTGAACGACGTCCGGCTGGTGCTGGCCGAACGCCTGGACATCCGGGACGAGGAGGACGCCGAGCACGTCCACCTGATGCAGGACTGGTCCCAGGCCGAGGACGTGGAAAGCTACCTGGCCCTGGTCTACAACTTCGCCACCTGGCTGCAGGAATCGCTGGTCCAGGCCATGCTGCAGTCGCTGGAAAGCCGCCGTTGAGGGGTGCCCGCCACCGTCCTTGCCGGCCCTGTGACAAATTAGACATGAGTCGCGGGCCACAAGATGATGGCTGACGCTTCAGCGAGCACCTATCCTCGAATAATCATGACAACAGCCTCGAGCATGGACCCGTCAGCGGCAGCTGAACAGGCCTCCGCAGCCGGCGGCCTCCCCGCCGCCGCCCTGGAAGCACGCCCCATCGGCGTCTTCGATTCCGGTGTAGGGGGCCTTACCGTGGCCCGCTCCATCATCGACCAGCTCCCCAACGAGTCCATCCTCTACGTGGGGGACACCGCCCACGGGCCCTATGGCCCACTGCCCATCGCCGAAGTCCGGGCGAACGCCCTGGGCGTGATGGACGAACTGGTGGACTCCGGCGTCAAGCTGCTGACCATCGCCTGCAACTCGGCGTCGGCCGCTGTGCTCCGCGACGCCCGCGAACGGTACACGGCCAAGTACGGCATCCCGGTCATCGAAGTCATCCAGCCTGCCGTCCGCCGGGCCGTGGCGGCCACCCGGACGGGACGCGTGGGCGTGATCGGGACGTCCGCGACCATCGGCTCACGCGCCTACGAGGATACGTTCGCAGCCGCTCCGGACCTCGCCATCACATCCGTGGCCTGCCCCGAGTTCGTCAGCTATGTGGAAGCCGGCATCACCACCGGGCCCGCCCTGCTGGCCGTCGCGGAGGAATACCTGGCGCCGCTGAAGGCCGCCGAAGTGGACACCGTGGTGCTGGGCTGCACACACTACCCCTTGCTGACCGGCGTCATCTCCTACGTCATGGGCGCCGACGTCACCCTGGTGTCCAGCGCCGAGGAAACCGCCAAGGACGTGTACAGGGCCCTGGCCACCCATGACCTGCAGCGGACGGCCGGGACGCCGCCCGAACACCACTTCGTGGCCACCGGCGACGCCGCCCAGTTCGAGGCCCTGGCCAGGAGGTTCCTGGGCCCCGAGGTGCTGTCCGTCCGCCACGTCGACCATGTGGCAGCGCAGTACCCTACCGGAAGCCTGGCGCGGATCACCCCGGAAATGATTGCCGCCGCGCAGGCCGCCCGGAACCGCCCCCGGATCTCCAACTTCGTGGACACCGGCTTCGCGGATGCCGGCCGCGCCGGAGGTTCCGCGCTGTGAAGCTGACCATCGTAGGCTGCACCGGTTCGTTTCCCGGCCCCGGCTCCCCGGCGTCGTGCTACCTGCTGACCGCCACCGACGGCGAACGGACCTGGAAAGTTGTCATGGACCTGGGCAGCGGTGCGCTCGGCGCCATCCAGCGGTACACGGACCTTGAGGACATCGACGCGATCTTCCTGACGCACCTCCACCCGGACCACTGCATGGACCTTTGCGGCCTGCACGTAGCGGTCCGGTGGAAGCCGGGCGGCTGGGGCCGCGACCGGATCCCCGTCTGGGGGCCGGCGGCGACGGCGGACCGGATGGCCACCGCGTACGGACTGGACCTCGACCCGGGGATGCACGAGGAATTCGACTTCACCAACTGGGCCGAGCGGCAGCCCGTGACTGTGGGACCCTTCACGGTCACTCCGTTCGCGGTCAACCATCCCATCGAGGAGTGCTACGCACTCCGCGTCGAGGTGGTGGAGCCGGACAAGGCCGGCAACCAGATCTCCCGCGTCCTGACCTATTCCGGCGACACGGACTCCTGTGCGGGGCTCGAGGAAGCGGCCAAGGACGCCGACCTTTTCCTCTGCGAGGCGGCCTTCGAGGAAGGCCGGGATGACGGCATCAAGGACGTCCACCTGACCGGCAAGCGCGCCGGGGAGGCCGCCGCTGCGGCCGGGGCCCGACGCCTCCTGCTGACCCACATTCCCGTGTGGACGTCCCAGACCACCGTGATGGCTGAGGCCCGGCCGGTGTTTGGCGGGGACGTTGCGGTGGCCGTTGCCGGAGTGCATTACACCATCTAGGTTGCCTGGCGGGGTCCGGGCTCCCGCAGCGGCCGGCGCCACCTGCAGTGGATAAGCTAAAGGCATGACTTCTGAAGCAACTGCAGTGCCCATCGTGCGCGCCGACGGCCGCGCCCCGGACCAGCTCCGGCCCATCAGCATCACCCGCGGATGGTCCAACCAGGCTGAGGGATCGGCACTGATCGAATTCGGCAACACCAGGGTCCTGTGCACCGCCTCGCTGACCGCCGGCGTCCCCCGCTGGCTGAAGGGGGAGGGCCGGGGGTGGGTCACCGCCGAGTACGCCATGCTGCCGCGCGCAACGAACACCCGCTCCGACCGCGAATCCGTGAAGGGCAAGATCGGCGGCCGCACCCACGAAATTTCCCGGCTCATCGGCCGGTCCCTCCGCTCCATCATCGACACCAAGGCCCTGGGCGAGAACACCATTGTGCTTGACTGCGACGTCCTCCAGGCCGACGGCGGAACCCGCACGGCCGCCATCACCGGCGCGTATGTGGCGCTGGCCGACGCCATCCGCTTCGCCCGCGACAACAAGCTGATCGCCAGGAACGCACAGCCCCTCATCGACACCATTGCCGCGGTCTCGGTGGGAATCATCGACGGCGTCCCCATGCTGGACCTGCCCTACGTCGAGGATGTCCGCGCCGAAACCGACATGAACGTGGTGGTCACCGGCTCAGGGAAGTTCGTGGAGGTCCAGGGAACCGCCGAGGGTGCGCCGTTCGACCGCGCCGAGCTGGACCAGCTCCTTGACCTGGCACTGCTGGGCACCACCCAGCTCGCGGCCATCCAGCGCGAAACCCTGGCCGACACACTGTGACCGCCGCAGGCGCCGCCCCGCGGCTGGTCCTCGCCACGCACAACAAGGGCAAACTCCGGGAGCTGCGTGAGCTGCTGCGGGGGCAGGTTCCAGGGCTCGACGTCGACACGCAGGTGGTGGACGCAGCGGCGGCAGGTGCCCCCGACGTCGTCGAAACAGGCGTGACGTTCGCGGAGAATTCACTGCTGAAGGCCCGCGCCGTCGCGCAGGCCACGGGACTGGTTGCGATCGCCGACGACTCGGGCCTCGCCGTGGACGTGATGGGCGGAGCGCCCGGCATCTTTTCCGCCCGCTGGTCCGGCAGCCACGGCGACGACGCGGCCAACCTGGCACTCCTGCTCAACCAGCTGTCCGATGTTCCGGACCAGCACCGCGGCGCAGCATTCGTGTGCGCGGCAGCCCTTGCCGTGCCCGCGGTGGATGGCTCGCCCGGGCGCGAGGTGGTGGAGTACGGGCAGCTGGAGGGCGTCCTGCTCCGCGAGCCCCGCGGCGCGGGTGGATTCGGCTACGATCCCGTCCTGCAGCCCGCCGGCGAGCACCGCAGCTGCGCCGAACTTTCCGCCGAGGAAAAGAACGCCATCAGCCACCGCGGCAAGGCGTTCCGCGCGCTCCTGCCGTCCATCGTCGAAGCGCTGGAGGCCGCAGACGCCTGAGGCCGCCGTCCCTTGCCTGCTGAATAAAAAAAGGTGTGCTCCCCGGCCGGGGAGCACACCTTTTTCGTCCAGCCACTACGGAAGGCGGGGCGTCTTCTGCTCGTCCTCCGGAGCGTGTTCCTCGATGAATTCGTCCACCGGGTCTGTGCCGTACGCCGCTGCCTGGCGCTTCGCGGACAGGCCGCGAAGGACCTCAATCCCGATGGGCAGGACCGACACCAGCACGATGACGATGAAGATGATGTCCAGGTTGTCGCGGACCCACGGGATGCGGTCGCCCAGGAGGTAGCCGAGCAGGGTAACGCCGCCGCCCCACAGCACTGCGCCGATGACGTTGTAAAGGAAGAACTTCTTCCGGTTCATCTGGGCCACGCCCACGATCACCGGGACGAAGGTACGGATGATGGGAACGAACCGGGCAAGGATCAGCGCCTTGCCGCCGTGCTTTTCGAAGAAGGCGTGCGCGTTCTCCACGTTCTCACGCTTGAACAGCCGGGAGTTGGGCTTGTTGAAGATAGCGGGGCCGGCCTTGGAACCGATCAGGTACCCCGTCTGGTTGCCGATGATGGCGGAAATCACAATCAGCAGCGCAAACAGCCATACGTTGAACTTGATGGTGTCCGTTGCAACGAGCAGGCCAGCGGTGAACAGCATGGAGTCGCCCGGCAGGAAGAACCCCACCAGCAGGCCGGTTTCCGCGAAGACGATTCCGCACACAAGGAGGACCACCCACGGTGCGAGGGCAGGATCGGCCAGGAAGATCTGGGGGTTCAGCCAGTCGGGCAGGAAGGAGGCCAGCTGCGGCTGGACCGGTCCTGCCCCGCCCAGCATGGACACAGCGAGGTCGTTCATCACAGGAAAGTTCACCCCTCAAGGGTACTTGACAGGTTTGGCCTGCTTCCGGCGGTAAGGTTGGGCCGTGGGTTTGGACTTTACTGCGATCGACTTTGAGACGGCGAACGGCTTCCGGGGCTCGCCCTGCTCGGTGGGACTCACCAAGGTCCGGGGCGGACGGATCGTGGAGGAAGCCTCGTGGCTGATGCGGCCCCCGCGGAACCACGACCACTTCGACTACCACAACGTCCGGATCCACGGCATCAGCGCCGCAGACGTCGCCGGGCAGCCCCGCTTCGGCGAACTCTTCGCCGAGATCGGTGCTTTCATCGGTGATGACGTGCTGGCCGCCCACAATGCGGCGTTCGACCTGGGCGTGATCCGTTCCGCCCTGGAGGTGTCGGGGCTTCCCGGGCCGGCCTACGACTACGTCTGCACCGTGATGCTGTCCCGGCGGTGCTATTCGCTGGTGTCCAATTCCCTGCCGTTTGCCGCCGAGGAAGCCGGCGTGCCGCTGGTTAAGCACCACGACGCCGCGGAGGACGCCCGGGCCTGCGCCGGCATCCTGATCGACATCGCCCGGCGCAACGGCGCCAACAGCCTCGCCGAGCTCTACCTCTCGCTCGGCCTGGTGATGCCCCGGCAACAGGCATTCGACCCGGCCGTCGACGCCCTGTCCAAAGCCAGCCTGGCCGCCGTCGCCGGCTCCTCCACCAATGGCGCGGCGCTGGTCCGGCCGTTCCAGTCCGGCTGGCCCGAGGAGGGCATCAATCCTGACCCGAATCCGGAGGCAGAGCCCGGCCATCCGCTGTTCGGGCAGACCGTGGTTTTTACCGGCCAGCTCTCCATCGGACGCCCGGAAGCCAAGGTGCGCTCAGCCGAGGTGGGCGCCCGCACGGAAAGCCGGGTGACCGGCCGCACCACTGTCCTGGTGGTGGGTGACGGCTTTGTGGCTTCAGACCTCCGCTCGGGCCGGTTGACGGGCAAGGCGCGCCGCGTGCTGGAGCTCCACGAACGCGGACAGTCGATCGAGGTGCTGTCCGAGGGTGAATTCCTGCAGATGGTGGGCAGCTTTGCGGGAGCCACCGCGTAGGGCTGCCTGGTGCCGGGCTGCCTCGCCACGCAGGCACGGTCAGGTTCACGGGGCGCAATAAACCTTCCCTGCCCTTCCGCCCGCTCCTACCCTTGCACCATGTCCGTGTTTGCGTTCCCGAATCCCGTCAATGAATACGCGGCCCGCGTCACGGCGGGCCTGGTTGTCCTCCTGGCGCTGCTCACCGCCGCGTCCGGATCGGTGTGGGGGCTGCTGGCCATCGCCGCGGGTTTCTGGCTGCGCCTGCTGTTCGGTCCGCGGATCTCGCCCCTGGCTCTTCTGTCGGTGAAAGTCATCACGCCCAGGCTGGGGAAGGTGAAGCTGGTCCCCGGCCCGCCCAAGCGGTTTGCCCAGGGAATGGGTGCCTTCGTGTCAACCGCGTCCTTGCTGCTCTACGCTGCCGGAGCCGTACCGGCTGCATGGACGGTGCTGGGCATCCTGGTCGTAGCGGCCTCCCTGGAAGCGTTCCTGGGCTTCTGCCTGGGGTGCGCGATCTTTGGGCTCCTGCAGCGCCGCGGCCTTATTCCGGCGGAGGTCTGTGAGGCCTGCAACAACATCAGCCTTCGCCGGTTGTGACCTTCACGAGCTGGTCAGCCATGCCACGGATGACCTCCGGCGCTTCCAATGCTTCCAGCCACTGTCCGGGCAGGCAGTCCTCGCCGTAGTAGGCCCCCAGGATGTTGCCGGCCACCGATCCGGTGGAGTCGCTGTCGCCGCTGTGGTTGACAGCCAGGGCCACCGCGGCACGGAAGTGGCGGACAGGCAGGGGGTCCCCGCCGGCGGCGGCCGGGTCAGGGATGGTGGCCAGCACCGCATAGAGTCCGACGGCGAGCGCTTCCTCGGCCACCCACCCTTCGCCCAGGGTGCTGACAACTTCTTCCGGCGCCACAACGCCCTTGTCCGCCAGGCGGAGGGCTGCCGCAAGGCGTTCCGGCAGCTCCGGCGCCACATCGGTGAGGGTGGCGGCGTGGGCGGCCACGCCGGCGGCCGCCTCCTGCAGGCTTTCGCCGGTGACCAGGCGGTGGATGAGGAGGCTGAAGATTCCGGCGCTTTGGCGGGCGGACGGGTGGCCGTGCGTCAGTGAGGCGGCGTCAGCGCTCAACTTGTAGACGGCGTCGGGCGTGATGTGCGGGATCAGTCCGAACGGGGCAGAACGCATCACCGTGCCGCAGCCCTTGGACTCGGGATTAACCGGGCGCACGGAGGTTCCCATTTCTCCTGTTGCCAGTCCGGAGATGCAGGCCTTCCCGGGGTGGCGCCGCTGGTGGAGAACCGTGTTTCCGTCGATCCAGCGTGGCTGCGGGGCGGGTGCAGCCGGACCCGCGTCCTCACCCTGCGTGGCGAGCCAGCGCAGGTATGCCAGCCAGAGGCAGGCGTTGACGTCCGCGCCGACGCCCGAGTTGGCCCATTCGAGGGCTTCCACAA
Source organism: Pseudarthrobacter sp. TE3704 (assembly GCF_056279405.1). Taxonomy (NCBI): domain Bacteria; kingdom Bacillati; phylum Actinomycetota; class Actinomycetes; order Micrococcales; family Micrococcaceae; genus Pseudarthrobacter; species Pseudarthrobacter sp. TE3704. Next base: position 692,839 of record NZ_JBWCCJ010000002.1, on the reverse strand, counting down.
GCCCGTCCACGGTGTACAGGGTCATCTGGGTATCGTCGGAGAAATGGGTGCCGTCGGGAAGCTCCGCAAAACCGGTGAGGCCCTGCGCCCCGAAGCGGCGCCGGATCTCATCGATCGCGTCGAACTCCACCGCGTACCCCAAGGAATCCCCCAGCGCGCCACCCAGCAGGCAGCCGTTGATGCGGGACTTCAGGGTGGGCGCGGAAGCGCGGGTCTCGATGCTCATGCAGTAAATTTACCGTGGCGGGGGACAGGCGCCGGCAGCCCGCACCAGCAAAACGTACCGTCCCAAAAAGCACGCCCAGTAGAAGCATGGCCAGCAAAGTACAGCCCAGCAAACGCACAGTCTGGGCTGGAATAATGCTTGGGTTGCCCGGCGGCAGCACCCCGTACGCCACACAACAACCTGAAGGTTCCCCCATGAGCACGCCCGATCCAGCCCGACACGACAACCTGCCGGCAGGCAGTCCGGACGCTGCCCCGCCGGGGCTTCTGCCCAGGCTTGCCGCCGAGGGCTTCGGCAGCCTCTTCGTTGCGGTTGCCGGGCTCGGGGTGCCCCTCTTCAGCATCCCGCAGTCCAGCCCGCTGCCCGCGGCGCTCGCCGCAGGCCTTGCGGTGACGGCTGCAATGCTCGCCGTCGGCCACGTTTCCGGTGGCCACCTCAACCCGGCCATTACGCTGGGCCACCTCCTGGCCGGCCGGATCAGGGCCGGCGCAGCCGCGGCCTATGCCGCAATGCAGCTGGCGGGTGCCGCGGTTGGCGCCCTGGCCCTGCACGCGGTACTGCGCACGCTTCCCGGCATCGCCGACAGCCGGACGGCGTTTGATACGGTCACCGCCGGTTTTGGCGAGCACTCCATCATTTCTGCGCCACTGGCAGCGGTGCTGCTCCTTGAGGTCCTGGGCGCTGCCATCATCGTGGCCGTCTTCCTTGGTGCGGCCGCCCGCGACCGCATCAGCGGGGCCGCTGCCCCGGTTGCCGTTGGCCTGACCTTCGCTGCCCTGCTGCAGCTGGGCCAGGCGGTGGGCAACCTGCCGTTCAATCCGGCGCGGGCTGCTGCCTCCGCCATCTTCAGTTCCGGCTGGGCGCTGGAACAGCTGTGGGTTTTCCTGGCCGCGCCGCTGGTGGGAGCTGCCATTGCAGGCCTCCTGTTCCGCAGTTTCCGGGTTGCAGCGTCCGCTGGCCCCGGCGCTGCAGCGACCACGACGGGAACCCCCGCCGGGGACGCCGACGACGAACCCCAGGAAGTGCCCGGGGCCAGCGCTGCGGATGCAACGGGCAGCGTACCGGCGGACGGTGTGCAGGCGGACAAAGCCCAATCACGCGGTGCGCAGGCAGACAGCGAGGCGCAGGAGTTTTTCGAGGGCAAGCGGGCGTGATGCCGGCAACTGCGGCGGTTACGCACACTGTCAGTGGCAGCCGATAGCTTAGGAATATGCGGTTACTTCATACATCGGACTGGCACCTGGGCCGTTCCTTCCACGGCGTGGGCATGCTGGACGCCCAGCGCGCCTTCATCGACCAGCTCGTGGCTGCTGTGTCCCGGCACCACGTTGATGTCGTCCTGATTGCCGGTGATGTCTATGACCGCGCCTTGCCCGGAGTGGACGTCGTGCACCTGCTGGACGACGCCCTGGTCCGGCTGACCTCCGCCGGGGCCAAAGTGGTGCTGACCAGCGGCAACCATGACTCGGCCATCCGTCTGGGCTTCGCTGCCCGGTTGCTGGAGCGCGGGGGAGTACACCTCCGGACCAGGCTGGAGAGCCTGGACCAGCCGCTGCTGCTGCCGCTGGGCCAGGATGCGGCAGGAAAAGAAAGCGTGGCAGCCATCTATGGCATCCCGTGGCTCGAACCCCGGCTCGTTGCCGAGCAGCTCGGGGTGGATACCGCCAGCCACTTCGAGGTGACCCGGGCGGCCACAGCCCTGATCCGGCAGGACATCGAACGCCGTGAAGCGTCCTCCGTGGTCCATTCAGTGGTCCTGGCCCACACCTTCGCCAGTGGGGGCATCAGCTCGGACAGCGAGCGCGACCTCAGCATCGGCGGTGTGGGGGCGGTCCCCCTGGACCTGTTCGACGGCTTCAGCTACACAGCCCTGGGCCACCTGCACGGCCGGCAGTCCCTGTCGCCGCAGGTCAGGTACTCTGGATCTCCGCTGGCATACTCCTTCTCTGAAGCCAGGCACCAAAAAGGGGCGTGGCTGGTGGACATCGGTCCCGGCGGGGTCAGCGCCGTGGAGGAGGTTCTGTGGGAAGCCCCGCGAGCCCTTGCCGTGCTCAGGGGTTCCCTGTCAGACCTCGTGGAGTCACCGAAGCATGAATGGGCTGAGGCCGCGTATTGCCAGATCACGCTGACGGATGCGCAACGCCCCGCCCGGGCCATGGACCGGCTCCGTGCGCGGTTCCCCCACACGCTTGTGCTGGGATTCGATCCGGAAGGTGCCACCGCTGCCCCGGCCGCCACGTACAGCAGCAGGCTGGCCGAGGCCCCGGATGACCTCTCGGTATGCTGCGGGTTCCTGGAGCACGTCCGCGGCCGCGTCCCTGACGACGCAGAGACGGCAGCGCTCGCCGCAGCCCTGGAGAACGTCCGCCTCCTGGAGGGCTCACGATGAGGATCCACCATCTGCGGATTTCCGGCTTTGGCCCCTTTGCCGGTACCGAGGACATCGACTTTGACCGGCTGAGCGCACACGGCCTCTTCCTCCTCAACGGACCCACCGGCGCGGGAAAGACCAGCGTCCTGGACGCCATCTGCTTTGCCTTATACGGTTCCGTTCCCGGTGCCCGCCAGGACGGCAAACGCCTCCGCAGCGACCATGCGGAGCCGGCGCAGGAACCGGCTGTGACATGCGAGTTCTCCGCCCAGGGGCGGCGCTTCGAAGTGACGAGGTCGCCCGCCTGGGACAAGCCAAGCGCCCGCGGCAGGAACGGCTTCACCACCCAGCAGGCCAAGACGCTGCTGCGCGAGCGCGTGGATGGCGCCTGGGTGGAAAAGTCCGCCCGGAACGATGAAGCCGGAGCCGAAATCATGGCCCTGCTGGGGATGGACCGCGAACAGTTCACCCGCGTTGTCATGCTGCCGCAGGGTGACTTCGCCGCCTTCCTGCGGTCGAAAGCCGCGGACCGGCTGGAACTGCTGCAGAAGCTTTTCGGCACCCAGCGCTTTGAAGCCCTGGAACAGGAACTTTCGCGCCAGGCGCAGGATGCCCGGGACAACGTATCCGTCCTGGCCGGGCAGCTTGGGCTCCTGGCGGCAAGGGCAGAGTCCGAAGCGGCCGCACTCGGGCTTGATGAGGCAGGTTCCCCTTCCGTGGAAAACACCGAAGCCCGGCTTTCGTCGCTGCGGAACGCCGTTGAGGAACGCCTGGGTGAACTGACCGGGCAGGCAAAGGCTGCACACGCGGCGAGTACGCGGCGGGCTGACGCCGTTGAGGAGGAAGGCGCCCGCCAGGACAGGCGCCGCAAACTGGAGGAAGCAACAGCACGGCAGGGCGCTGTGGAGGAAGCAGCGCCCCGGCTTCAAGACCTGTCCATGCGGCTTGCCCGCCACCGCCAGGCGGAGGTCCTGGACGGGCAGCTCCGCAGCGCCGACGCCGCCGCAGCCAAGGTCAGCAGCGCCGCCAGGGCTGCCGAATCAGCCTTCACCCTGCTGCGCATGGCCGTCGCCGAGGACGATGAACTGGCCAACCTGGACTTGGCGCATCTGGACCTGGACGTGGCCGAAGACCGCGGACAGGATTACGCCGCGACGGCCGGCGCTGCCGCGGAAGAACTGGGGCGCCTGCGGTCGCTCCTGGCCGTCGTCGAGGCCAGGTTGCCGGACGAGGACAGGCTCCAGGCCCTCCGCAAACGGCACGGGGTGCTGGTGAAAAAGCGGGAGGACCTTGCCGCGGCTGCCGCGGAGCTGGACAATCGCGCGGGTTTGCTCCGCGAGGAGAAGGCAGGCATCGAGGCAGGGCTGGAGCGCCTGGAAGAGCGTGCGGGTACCGCCGCCCTGCGGACCAAGGAAGCTGCATCGGCCGGAGAACTGCTGGACGTCGTCCGGCGGTATGCTGCCGCCGTTGCGGCACGCCATGCCGTGAAGCTGCGGTACGACGAATCCCGCGATGACCATTTGGAAGGGAAGCGCCGCTGGCTGGATATCCGGGAGGAACGGCTGGCCAATGCCGCCGCCGAACTTGCCGGCCAGCTGGAGCAGGGGGAGCCGTGCCCGGTCTGCGGAAGCGGAGAGCATCCTGCCCCTGCTGCCGCGGGCAGCGGCGGGCCAGGGCTTGCGCAGGAAGAGGAGGCTGCACACGCAGCTTTCGAGGCGGCCGAGGCCGCCTTCACCCGGGTCAGCGCCGAACTGGCCAACGCCGACCAGCTGGTGGCGGTCCTCGCCGGCCAGGGTGGCGACACTCCAGAAGCGGAGGCTGTTGCCGCTGCTGAGCAGGCGCGGGCTGCGGCGGCGGACGCCCAGCAGGCAGTCAAGGAGCTGGCATCGGTCAGGCGGCGGCTTGAGACCCTCGACGCCGGCATTGAAGCCGCGCGGACGGCGAAGGCCGCTACCGAAGCCGACCTTGCCCACGCTGTGGCCTCGCTTGGGGACGCGGCCGAACAGTCGGCCGCGCTGGACAAGGCACTTTCCGGACTCAGGGGAAGCCACCGCAGCCTGGCCCAGCGGTTGCGGTCGCTGGAAAACGCCGTCGCTGTGCTGGACAAGGCAGTGGAAGCGCAGGCGTCCCTTGCGGCTGCACATGCCCAGGCGGCCGAGGCCCATGAACAGCTGGCACTCGCGTTGCCCAAGGCGGGCTTCGAATCGGCTGATGAAGCGCGCAGCCAGCTGCTTGCCGCGGCGGAGGCAACCGCGCTGCACGCTGAGGTCCGTGACGCCCAGGACGAGGCTGCCCGTGTCAGCGAACTGTTTGCTTCAGATGACATCGTGCTGGCCCTGCAGGAAAAGTCTGCCGGGTTCGAGGTGGACGTGCAGAGGCTCGCACTCATGCGCAACGAGGCTGCTGCCGCCCGGGAGGAGGCCCGCACAGCGGACCTCGCAGCCGGCCTGGCCGAACGGTGCTTGTCTTCGCTTACCGCCATCAGAGCCGAGTATGAGGCTCTCGCCGGGTCTGCGCGGGAACCGGCCGAACGGGCACAGATGCTGGCAGGGCTGGCGGACGCGGCGGCCGGCCGGGGTGAAAACAGCTACCGGATGAGCCTGAACAGTTACGTCCTGGCCGCCCGCCTGGAGCAGGTGGCCCTCGCAGCGTCCGAACGCCTGGTGGCCATGAGTGACGGCCGCTACCTGCTGCAGCACACGGACGCGAAGGCCGCCCGCGGTGCAAAATCGGGGCTCGGCCTGGAAGTGGTGGACCAGTGGACGGGATACCGGCGTGACACGTCCACCCTGTCCGGCGGTGAGTCTTTTATGGCGTCGCTGTCACTGGCGCTGGGGCTGGCGGACGTCGTCCAGCAGGAGTCGGGCGGAGTGGAAATCGAGACGCTCTTCGTGGACGAAGGGTTCGGAAGCCTCGACGAGCAGTCCCTGGAACAGGTCATGGACGCCCTCGAGGGCCTGCGCGACGGCGGCCGCGTGGTAGGGCTTGTCAGCCACGTCGGGGAGATGAAGCAGCGCATCGGCACTCAGCTCCAGGTGCTGAAAGGCCGCAACGGATCCACCCTCCGGATTTCCGAGGCGCTGGACGTACTGGTGGGAGCATAGGGCTGCCCTGCTACGGCGGTATACTGGGTCAGTTACCGGGTTGCGCGCATCGGGAGGAGGGACGATGCGCATGACTGAACGAGCCCGGAATTGACATCATCAACCTCCCCTTCAACCACCAGCGCGGCAGAAACCCGCGGCGCGCCACACGCCACCAGTCCACACGCCACCCCGGACGCCGCTTCCCCTGACCACGCCGCCGGCACAGGCCCGGGTCGTTCCGCCTCAGCGGGGGCTGCCGGACGCGGCCGTTTCGCCCGCCTTCCGCTCCTGGCTGGCCGCAGCTTCATCCCACTTGGCCTCCTTGCCCGGTTGCCCCTTGCCATGCTGACGGTGGGAACCCTCACCATGATCACCTCCGTCAGTGGTTCCTACGCTGTGGGCGGTGTTGCAGCAGGAGCGGTCGGGATCGGCTCCGCACTGGGCGCCCCGCTACTGGGAGCCCTGGCCGACCGGCAGGGACAGCGGCCGGTGCTGGTCGCCGCCGCCGTCATCAACACCGCAGCCGTGCTGGCTTTGATCCTCGCCGCCGCCGGCATGGGAACGTCCGGCTTCCAGGCTGCCGTCCTTGCCGCAGCCTTCGCGGCCGGTGCCAGCTGCCCACAGGTGGGCCCGCTGGCCCGGGTCAGGTGGATGGCCCTGACGTCACGCGGCCGCCTGCAGGACAACGCGCGCGACCTGGACACCGCGCTTTCCTATGAAAGCACCGCCGACGAGGTGACCTTTGTCCTCGGACCGGCGCTGGTGGGGATCCTGGCAAGCCTCCTGGCACCCTGGCTTCCGCTGGCGCTGGCAGCCGCCATGACCATCACGCTGGTGCCGGCCTTCGCCGCCCACCCCACACACCGTGCGGTGCGGCCACACCGCCGGCCGGCGGGCAAGGCGACGGGCACCGCCCCGGTTGCCGGCAGAATCCCGCCGGCGGTCGCGCTGCCCGTGTTCGCCATGGTCTGCATGGGAACGTTCTTCGGTTCAACGCAGGCTGCCCTCAGCTCCTTCTCGGCAGGTGTCGCCGGCTCGGAAATCGCCGGCCTGCTGTACGCCGTGATGGGCCTGAGTTCAGCGGCCACCGCGCTGTCGGTCGCCTACTGGCCCCGGCGGTTCAGCCTGTCCTGGCGCTGGGTTCTGTGCGCCGGCCTGATGGCGGCGCTGGCACTGCTCCTGCTGGTGCCGTCGTCGCTGGCCGCGATGGTGGCGGTGCTGCTGATCCTGGGGCTCCCGGTTGGGCCGGTCATGGTGACTGTCTTCGCCGTCGGCGGTGTGGTGGCGCCGGCACGACGCCTTGGCACGGTCATGACGGCGCTCGCCAGCGGCATTGTGGCGGGAACGGCCCTTGGCTCGTCCATCGGCGGCCACCTCGCCGAGGCGGGCGGCCACCACGCGGCTTTCCTGGTGCCCGTCTGCGCCGCGGTGTCGCTGGCCCTCCTGGGAGCTGCTGCCGCCGTCGTCCTCCGCCGCAAACGCAACCGGACACAAGTGCCCTGACCAAGGGGAACATTCCCGCAAAGTTACCCCTGCGGGGGCACTCCGTACGGCGGTGGCGCCCTTGCCGTCAGGCCAGCTGGCGCTCGATCCGGGCCGCGCTTTCGGCCAGTGCCGCGCCGACCCTTTCCGGCTCGTGTGATGAGCGGATGTAGACGACGGCGAGTGCTGCCGGCCGTCCACCCGGAACCCGAACCGGGGCTGCCAGGGACGATACGCCGGCGATCACTTCGTCGTGGCTGGCCGAGTATCCGTTCCGGCGGGCCTCGCCGGCCTCCGCCCGGTAGGGGATGCCCGTGTTCAGCCGGTCCCATTCGGCCTCGGTCATTGCCGACTGGATGGCGATACCCGGAGCGCCGGCGTTGATGGGATGCCGGGTACCGGGATGCTGGGCAACCGTTGCCCCTGAATGCCGGGGCTCTACCGTGACAAGGGTGATGCAGTCGTGGTGGTCCCACACCGCCACAAAGGCTGTCATGTCCAGGGTGTTGGCCAGGTGCGTGAGCTCGGGGAGGGCGGCCGTCTGGAGGTTGCGCGAAACTCCCCGCGCCAGCACCGCAAGCCCGGGTCCCGGCTGGACCCGGCCGGCGTCATCCCGGACCAGGAGCGAGTGGTCCTCAAGGGTGCGCAGGATCCGATAGGCCACCGAGCGGTGCACACCCATGGCATCGGCCAGTTCTGCGATGGTCAGCGGGCCGGGCGCCGCTGCGAGGATTTCCAGGGCGCGGATCCCGCGGGAGAGAGTCTGGGACGGAGAAGCCTGTGCCGGCGCTGCTCCGGCCGGGGCTGCGGCGGTGGGAGTCATGGTGTCCATCCTAGGTGGCCGTCCGCCGCGGTAGTGCGGCTCTTGTTGAGCAGCCCTTACAAGGCTAGCGTTCCTGAATAAGAACAGGCGGTTCCAATATAGAACTCACCGCTTCCGGAGTCCATCAAGGCAAAGTTTGCGCCAGGCGTGTCCCGCCTCACATTTTCGTAGTACCCTACTAACTAACTGACCGTTCTGTCGGTAATCATGAAGGCGTCCCGGCGGCACTGCTGCCGATAAACAATGGAGTTTCAATGACCACACCTTCCAAGGTGGACACTCTTGCCGGTCCCAGTACCCGGCAGGAGGAACGCAAAGTCCTCGCCGGCACCCTCGTCGGCACCACCATCGAGTGGTACGACTTCTTCATCTTCGCCCAGCTGACCGCCACGCTGCTGTCACCGCTGTTCCTGGCGCCGCTGAACCAGTCCAACCCGGGGCTGGCGCAGATCCTCTCCTTTGCCCTGATCGGCATCAGCTTCCTGTTCCGGCCCCTGGGCGCCGTCGTCGCCGGCCACCTCGGCGACCGGCTGGGACGCAAGGCCATGCTCGTCTTTACCCTGGTGATGATGGGTGCCGCCACCGCACTGATCGGCATGCTGCCCACCTACGCGCAGATCGGCGCCTGGGCTCCCATCCTCCTGATCCTCCTGCGGATCATCCAGGGCTTCTCGGCGGGCGGTGAGTGGGGCGGCGCAGCGCTCATGGCCGTGGAACACGCGCCCCTGAACAAGCGTGGCCTGTTCGGCGCCTACCCGCAGATCGGCGTGCCGATCGGCATGATCCTGGCCACCGGCCTGCTGTTCTTCCTCAACAGCAGCATGTCCCGTGAGGACTTCGCTGCCTGGGGCTGGCGCGTGCCGTTCCTGCTGTCCATCGTCCTGATCGTGGTGGGGTACCTCATCCGCCGGGCCGTGGCGGAAAGCCCGGTCTTCCAGGAAATGGCGGCCCGGAAAGCGGAAAGCAAGGCGCCCCTGGGCGAGCTGGTCCGCAGCCACAAGAAGCCGGTCCTGTACTCCACCATGATCTTCATCGCCAACAACGCGGCCGGGTACCTGCTGATCGCCTTCTTCATCGCCTACGCCACCCGCACACTGCAGATGCCCACCCCGCAGATCCTCCTGGCCACCACCCTGGCCTCCTTCGGCTGGCTGATCTTCACCCTGGCCGGCGGCTGGCTCTCGGACCGCATCGGGCGGGTCAAGACCTTCCTGACCGGCTACGCCATCATCTTTGCCTGGATGATCCCGATGTTCGCCCTGATCGACACCAAAAACATCTGGCTTTACGGCTTGGCGCTCTTTGTCCTCACGATCGGCCTGGGCCTGTCCTACGGTCCCATGTCCGCGATGTACGCCGAGATGTTCCCCGCGAATGTCCGGTACTCGGGCATCTCCATCGGATACGCCTTCGGCGCCATCCTGGGCGGCGCCTTCGCCGCGACCATCGCCGAATTCCTGCTGCAGACGACCAGATGGACGGGGTCCATTGGCATCTACATCATGGTTCTGTGCGTCATTTCCGCCATCGGCGTGCTGCTGGCAAAGGAAACGAAGGGGCGGCCGCTGGGCGTCAGCCACCACTAATCCCCACCGTCCCCCTAACCTCGCTCCGCTTCGGCCAGGGAACCCTGACGGCGTGGGCCCATTCATACGACGGCGGGCCCGGACTTCTCCAGTCCGGGCCCGCCGTCCTTGCCTACCAATTCCAGGCGCTGTTACTGCTTCAGGAAGCTGATGGCGTCGTCGTCGGTCAGCTGTTCGAAATGCCGGTAAAAGCTGCCTACCGCGCGGAACTTGCCCGGTACGTGCAGGCACAACACAGCGTCGCAGACCCGCTCCACCGAGGCTTCGGCGTCGATGGACCCCACCGGGGCGGCGGCAACCACCGCGGCCGCCCCGCCCTCGCGAACTGCCTCGACGGCGGCCCGCATGGTGGCGCCGGTGGCCAGGCCGTCGTCGATCAGCAGGACGGTCTTGCCGGCCACGTCATGGCCGGTTCCGGGGTAGACGTCCACCCGCCGGAGCAGTTCGGCGCGCTCGCGTTTCTCCACCTCGTCCAGCCACTCGGGGCGGACACCGTGCTCCACGACGCGGTCCAGCAGGGGCTTGTTGATCAGCCGGACGGTTCGGCCGCGTGCCCACGCCAGCGCTCCGTAGGCCGTTTCCTCATGGCCCGGAATCCCCAGCTTGCGTACCAGCACGGTTCCCAGGGGGAGGTAGAGGGCCTTTGCTGCAGCAGCGGCCACCGGGATCCCGCCGCGGGCGAGGCCCAGGACCAGGGTGTCCGGCCGCTCGCGGAACTGCGGAAGCACCGCGGCCAGGCGCTCACCCGCCTCCGTGCGGTCTTCAAAAAGCGTAGCCATCTGCTCCTCCAGGCTTTCCAGGCCCCCGGTTTCAGCCTACCGCCAGGAACCCGGCACGGTGCGTTCGGCGGGCGTTCCGCTGGGGAAACCGGACGTCACACCGACAGGAACGTGATGGCGGCCTGCTTGAAGGCCCTGCTGGTGACGGCGTTGGTGTGGTTCCGCCCCGGCAGGACCAGCTGCTCGGCCATGGAGCCGGCGTTCTGTGCCAGCTCCATAAGCTTCGGCAGGCTCCCAATCCGTTCATCCTGGTCACCGGCCACCAGGAGCATCGGCACATGCGGGACGGCTTCGGACGGGTCGTAGGGTTCCGCCTTGATTGCCTCCACCAGGGAGAGCAGCGCGAAGATGTTGTTACTGGGCAGCAGCAGGGCCATCTTCAGGAGCCTGGCCGTGGATTCGTCGGCGATCGGCGTGCCGTCGGCCAGGTAGTCCTGGGCGGCCACAAGATCGAACTCGGCCAGCGGATCGGCAATGTTCGGCCCGCCCAGGACCAGGCGGTGGACGAGCTCAGGCTGGGTGGCCCCAAACTCCCAGGCGAGCCGGGAACCCAGTGAGTAACCGACCACGTCCAGGCCGCTGGAAGGGTCACCGTCCTGCAGGGGCCGCACGCCGGCGTCGAACGCTGTCTGCAGCAGGTCCGCGCGGATCCTGCTCGGGGAGTAGGAGTCGCGGTCCTCGGGGGCGCCGCTGCGGCCGTGGCCCGGCAGGTCTACGGTGATGACCCGGCGTCCGGCCTCGAGGAGGGCGGCCACCCAGCCGGTGTCCTCCCAGTTCAGCTTGGAGGAGGAAGAGAAGCCGTGGAGCAGCAGGACTGGCCGGAGCCCGGCGTCAACGGCGGGATCATGCAGCGCCACATACAGCTGCGGGTCGGTGCCCTCCACGGTGTGCGTCTGCTGCTGCCCTGTGTGCCTGCCGCTCATGGTGTCAGTCCTCATCAACTACGGCGCCCGGGGACCCGGCGCTACGGTTCCTCATCCTTCGGAGCCGTGCCCGCGAAGGTAGGCACCACTCTACCTGCCGGGCGAACCGGAAAAACCAAGGCCCGCTGCCCGTTTCCACCCCGGGCGTGGCGCGGCCTACCGGTCCTGCCGTGTCCGGCCGGCGAGCCGGGCACTCACTGCGCAGGCCGCCGCGATGCCCGCAATCAGTGCGAAGGTGCTGAAGAGCTGCACCCGGCTGCTCTCGGCGCTGAAACCCACCGTGAAAATAAGGCCCAGCAGGACCAGTCCCAGGATGGTAAGCCCTGGAAATCCCTTCATCCGCAGGGGCAGGGGAGTGCCGTCGCGGTCGGCGCGGCGCCGCAGGACCAGTTGGGACACCAGCGCGCTGCCCCACACCACCAGGCAGGTGGACCCGACCAGCTGGAACAGGGCAGGCAGGATCCGCTCCGGGAACAGCAGTTCCAGGACCGTGGCGATGAAGCCGAAGGCCACGGACACCCCGACTGCCAGCATCGGGACGCTCGCACCGCTCAGCCGGGACAGGAAGCGCGGCGCCTCCGCCCGCTCGGCCAGGGAGTAGACCATCCGCGACGCCCCGTACAGGTTGGCGTTCAGTGCCGACAGGAGGGCGACGACGGCCACCAGGGTGATGGCGGTTGCGGCGCCGGGAATCCTGGCCGCGTCCAGGACGCCCGCAAAGGGTGAGGCCAAACCTTCGGAGGTGGCCGGCAGCACGGCGGCAATCACAAAGACCGAACCGATGTAGAAAACCAGGATGCGCCACACCACGGTGCGGATGGCCTTGCCCACGCTGTGTTCAGGGTCTTCGGTCTCCGCGGCTGCCACCGAAACGATCTCCGTGCCGCCGAACGCGAAGATCACCACAAAAAGCGCCGACGCGACGCCGCCCAGGCCCTGCGGGGCAAAATCTGCGGTGAGGTTGGCCAGGCCGGGGGACGCGACGTCCGGAAGGATGCCCAGGAGCAGGGCGGCGCCCACGGCCAGGAACAGCACGATGGCCGCCACCTTGAGGATGGCGAACCAGAACTCAAACTCACCGAAGTTCCGGACGCCGGCAAGGTTGATGCCGGTGAACACCACCATGAACACCAGTGCCAGCGCCCAGACGGGAACCACGGGCCAGACGGAGAAGAGCAGGCCCGCTGCGCCAAGTGCTTCCGCAGCGATCACCACCACCAGTTGCAGCCACCACAGCCAGCCGATGGTGGCGCCCGCGGTCTTGCCCATGGCCCGTTCGGCGTAGACGGAGAAGGCGCCGCTGTTCGGGTTCGCGGCCGCCATCTCACCCAGCGCCCACATCACCAGGATGATGAGGGTTCCCGCCACCAGGTAGGAAATGAGCACGGCCGGGCCTGCCGCCTGGACGCCGGCCCCCGACCCGAGGAACAGTCCTGCGCCGATGGCGCTGCCCAGCCCCATCATGGTGAGCTGGCGGGGTTTCATGCTGTGGCCGAGGTGGCTGTGCGGACGCGCGGTGGCGGACTTCGTTGTCATGCGGGCTGAACCTTCTTGGGGTCTAGGGAAAGGGCTCCTCGTGGGACCACTTGAATTTACCGTGTTGGGGGCGCCGGCCGTACCCGGCACATCCGGGGCTGGACTACGTGCGGCCGGAAACATTTCCCATTCCGGCCGGAATCCCCGTAGAATTAGTTTTGGTCACGATGACCATAACTAAAGCGGGCGCTCAGCGCCCATATCGGCCGAAGGCGGTGGAAGCATGTACAGCAGCTCAGCGAATGTCTCGGAGCGCCAGGCTGCGCCGCCGTCACTCGCAATCTCCACCGTCATTTTCGCGCTCCGGCCCAGCGAAACGTCCGGTCGGCCCACGCTCTGGCTGCCGCTGGTCCGCCGCATCCGGGAGCCCTTCAAAGGACTCTGGGCTTTGCCGGGAGGGCCGCTCACCCACAGCGAATCGCTGCAGGACGCCGCGTCACGGAACCTTCGGGAGACAACCGGACTGGCCCCCAGCTACCTGGAACAGCTGTACGCCTTCGGCGGCCTGCACCGCTCACCCACCCAGCGCGTGGTCTCGATCGTCTACTGGGCGCTGGTCCAGCCGACGGAGGCTGCCCTGGCGGACGTCTCGGAGAACGTGAGCTGGTTCCGCGCGGACCGCCTTGGGGACCTGGCGTTCGACCACAACGCCATCGTGGACTACGCGCTGTGGCGACTGCGCAACAAACTTGCCTACGGCTCCGTGGCCTACCACCTGCTGGGCGAGTACTTCACCCTGGCGCAGGTCCGGGAAGTCTACGAGGCCGTGCTGGACCGCGAACTGGATCCCGCAAACTTTCGCCGGCAACTCAGGTCCACCCCCGAAATCGAAGAAACAGACCAATTCCTCCAGGGCGGCAAGCACCGCCCGCCACGCCTCTACCGCTTTACCGGCCGGCCCGGCCTTGACCCAGACAACAGGAGCACACTATGAGCAGCGTCAACACAGCAATCCAGCTGATCACGCGCGAACAGGCCGAAAAAGGCGCGGCGGCGAAGGGCAGCACCTGCAGCCCCGCCCTCGCCAAGGGCCCGTGGGACTACGACCTGGCCGAGGCCCTCGCCGGCGTGCCCGCTTACGGTCCCGGGGCGTCCAGTGCCGACGTTGCCCCGGCCGCCACGCCCCGCCAGGGTCAACTTCCCGAGGAGTACAAGCAGGCCAGCGATGCCGAACTGGCCGGACGTATCCTCGCGGCAAAGGCTGAACTGGGGGACCGCGCCGTGATCCTGGGCCACTTCTACCAACGGGACGAAGTGATCCAGTACGCGGACTTCGTGGGTGACTCCTTCCAGCTGGCCAACGCCGCACTCACCAGGCCTGACGCGGAGGCGATCATCTTCTGCGGCGTCCACTTCATGGCCGAAACCGCAGACATCCTCTCCACCCCCGAACAGGCCGTCATCCTGCCCAACCTTGCCGCCGGATGCTCCATGGCCGACATGGCGGACGCCGACTCCGTGGCTGAGTGCTGGGAACAGCTGGAGGAAATCTTCGGTACCGAGCCCGACGCCGACGGCCGGGTTCCGGTCATCCCCGTCACCTACATGAATTCCTCCGCAGCCCTCAAGGCCTTCTGCGGCGAGCACGGCGGCATTGTCTGCACCTCGTCCAACGCCAAAACCGTCCTGGAATGGGCCTTCCAGCGGGCCCGTCGCGTGCTGTTCTTCCCCGACCAGCACCTGGGCCGCAATACCGCCAAGGCCCTGGGTGTGCCGCTGGAGCAGATGCCCATGTGGAACCCCCGCAAGGACCTCGGCGGGAATGACGAACAGGCTCTCCTTGATTCACGGGTCATCCTGTGGCACGGGTTTTGCTCGGTCCACAAGCGCTTCAGCGTGGCGCAGATCGAGAAGGCCCGGGCCGATTTCCCGGGCGTCCAGGTGATCGTCCACCCCGAGTGCCCCATGGAGGTGGTGGACGCTGCGGATTCGGCGGGCTCCACGGACTTCATTAAAAAGGCCATCGCCGGCGCCACGGAGCCCACCACGTTTGCCATCGGCACCGAGATCAACATGGTGAACCGGCTGGCGGCCGAATACCCGCAGCACACCATCTTCTGCCTGGACCCCGTGATCTGCCCCTGCTCCACCATGTACCGGATCCACCCGGGCTACCTGGCTTGGGTGCTCGAGGAACTCGTTGCCGGCAGGGTGGTCAACCGGATCACCGTAGATGACGCTGTGCAGGCCAACGCCCGGACCGCGCTCGAGCGCATGCTCGCCGCAAGGCCGTAATGAAAAGGCAGCCGAACATGCCCGCCCCCAGGACGGCAACTATGCCGCGGGGCAACGCGGGCGGCGTCCCGCAGCGGCGGCTGATCGTCGTCGGCAGCGGCATCGCCGGACTGTACGGCGCGCTGCTGGCAGCGGACGCAGGCGCCGACGTTGTCCTGCTGACCAAGGGCCAGCTGGATGAAAGCAACACCTGGTACGCCCAGGGCGGCATCTCGGCCGTGCTCGCCCACCCCGCACCCGGAGACTCCGTGGCTGCGCACATTGCCGACACGCTCCAGGCCGGGGCCGGGCACTGCGACGAGGACGCCGTCCGCCTGCTGTGCACCGAAGCACGCCAGGACATCGCAGGGCTGCAGCGCTTCGGCGTGCGTTTCGACCTGGGGCACGACGGCGGCCCGGCCCTGGGCCTGGAAGCGGCACACAGTGCCCCCCGCATCCTGCATGCGGGCGGCGATGCCACCGGAGCCAAGGTGGCTGAAGGTCTCATCCGCTCGGTACTGGCACGGGAGGCGGAGGGAAAGCTCACCGTCCTGGCGGGGGCCTACGCCACCGCCCTCGTGCAGCGGGACCGCAAAGTTACCGGCCTGGAGTACCTGCGGGACGGCCGCCGCTGCAGCATCCAGGGGGACGCTGTCCTCCTGGCCACCGGGGGCGCCGGGCAGTTGTTTGCCCAGACCACCAACCCCGCCGTGGCCACCGCCGACGGCCTCGCGCTCGCCGTCCGCGCCGGCGCCGCCGTGTCAGACCTGGAGTTCTTCCAGTTCCACCCCACCTGCCTGGTGAACGCGGCCACGGCCCATCCTTCCCGCCTGGACGGGCCCCTGCTGATCTCTGAAGCAGTCCGCGGTGAAGGGGCAGTCCTGCTGGATGCCGGTGGCCGCCGCTTCATGCGGGCCTACCACCCCGACGCCGAACTTGCCCCGCGCGACGTGGTATCCCGCAGCATCGCCCTGCACCTGGCCAAACTCGGCGACCCCAACGGCCACGTCTACCTGGACGCCCGGGTCATCGAAGAAAACCGCGGCACCGGCTTCCTCGAACGCCGGTTCCCCACCCTCACCCGGAAAACCCGCGAGGCCGGCATCGACTGGACCCGCGAACTGGTCCCCGTCGCCCCCGCTGCCCACTACTGGATGGGCGGCATCACCACCGACCTCCACGCCCGCACCAGCATCCCCGGCCTGTACGCGGCCGGCGAAGTTGCCTGCACCGGCGTCCAAGGGGCAAACCGGCTGGCCAGCAACTCCCTTCTCGAAGGACTCGTCTTCGGGCGCCGAGCTGTTGAATCCTTTCTTTCCTGCTCTGCATGGGTGTCGCCTGACGGCGCTCCTCCGCGTACTAGCTCGGCCGCGGGCGGCCTCCCTTTGACGTACGCTTCCGGAGCCCCGGCAGTCGACGAGTGCGGGTCACCTTCAGAAGGGCTTCCGATCAACGCGGCGGCCGAATTTGGTGCTTCGGGGGGGAGCCTGCTTGCCAACTTCGGTGGGGGGAGTGAGCCGTTTTCGCGGGATGCTCTTCGGCGGTTGATGACGTCGCATGCCGGGGTGCTCCGCTCCAAGGAACTGTTGGAAGAGGCGGCCGGAATCCTTGACCGGTGGGCCGCCGTCGTTCTTCCCGATGCTGTTGCTGCCGGCGGGGATGGCGATCCTGTGGAACTCGAGGACCGGAATTTGTTGCTGGCAGCCCGGCTGCTCGTCGCTGCCGCGCTTGCCCGCCGCGACTCCCTTGGGGCGCATTACCGCAGCGACGAGCCCGAAGAACCCGAAACTTATTCCCTTCGCCCGAAAGCGAGCCTCCTCAATGACTGAACACTCCGTGCTGGACCAGGCCATCCGCAGGCACGCGGCGCCCGCACTGACCCTGCCCGCGGCCCCTGTCCGGGAGATCCTCGAACGCGCGTTTGCCGAGGACGCTCCTGCCGGTGACATCACGTCACAGCTCCTCATTCCCGCCGACGCGCGCGCCACGGCCGTGCTGAACGCCCGCGTCGCCGGAGTCCTGAGCGGGGCAACAGTCTTCCGGGACGCCATGCAGCTCGTGGACCCCGGCACCTCCGTTGAGCTGCTGGTGGCCGACGGGGAAACGTTTGACGCCGGAACCCACCTCGCCCGGGTCAGCGGACCGGCGCGGTCGGTGCTCCTTGCCGAAAGGGTAGCGCTCAACCTGGTCCAGCGGATGTCCGCCATCGCCACCAGGACCGCCGAGTTCGTGCAGCTCACGCAGGGCACGTCCGCCCGAATCACGGACACCCGCAAGACAACCCCCGGGCTGCGCGTCCTGGAACGGTTCGCCGTGCGCTGCGGCGGGGGAGCCAACCACCGCTACAGCCTCTCCGACGCCGTCCTGGCCAAGGACAACCACCTTGCCGTCATGACCGGCGGGGACCCGGCCAAGCTCACCGGACTCCTGCTGGCCGCCAAGGCCCAGCTGGGCCACACCACGCACTTCGAAGTGGAAGTGGACCACATGGACCAGATCGAACCCGTCCTGGCCGCAGGCGTGGACACCATCATGCTGGACAACTTCACCGTGGACGAGCTGAAGGCGGGCGTGGCCCTGGTGGCAGGACGGGCACGGGTGGAAGCGAGCGGAAACGTCAACCTGCAGACCGTTGCAGCCATCGCCGCCACGGGTGTGGACGTCATCTCCGTCGGCGCCCTCACACACACGGTGGCGGCCCTGGACCTCGGCCTGGACGTCGAACTGACCGTAGGGTGAACACGCCGTGATCTTCCTCGACGCCGCCGCCACCACCCCGGTCCGCCGGGAAGTGCTGGACGCCATGTGGCCCTACCTGACCGGCGAATTCGGGAACCCCTCGAGCCACCACACCCTCGGTGAGGCAGCGGCCCGGGCGCTCGCAGATGCGCGGGCCTCGGTTGCTGCCGTCCTCGGTTGCCGGCCCGGCGAGGTGACGTTCACCTCCGGGGGCACGGAGGCGGACAACCTGGCCGTCAAAGGTATTGCCCTGGCACGGCAGGCCGCCGACCCGGCACTGACCAGGGTGGTGATCAGCGCCGTCGAACATCCCGCGGTGGAGGAATCAGCCCGGTACCTCGAGCGCTTCCACGGCTTCACCATCGATGTGCTTCCCGTGGACAGCACCGGCCAGGTCACGCCGGAAGCACTGGCCGGCCTTCTCCGGCCGGAAACCGCGCTCGTCAGCGTCATGTATGCCAACAACGAGGTGGGCACCGTCCAGCCCATCGCCCGGCTGGCCGCGCTGGCCCGGGAACACGGTGTGCCCTTCCACACCGATGCCGTCCAGGCGGCGGGCTGGCTGCCGCTGGACACCAAGGCGCTGGGCGTTGATGCCATGAGCATCTCCGGGCACAAACTCGGTGCGCCCAAAGGCTGCGGCGTGCTGTTCGTGCGGGGCCGGACCAGGCTGGAGCCGGTCATCCACGGCGGCGGCCAGGAACGCGGCCGGCGCTCCGGGACGGAAAATGTGGCCGGAGCCGTTGGCCTGGCCACCGCCCTGACACTTGCCCAGTCCCGGCAGCGGGACCAGGAAGTGCGGGTAACGGCGCTCAGGGACACGTTCATCAGTGCCGTGCTGTCCGCTGTACCCGGGGCGGTCCTCACCGGCCATCCCACGGAGCGGCTTCCATCCGTGGCGTCGTTCTGCTTTCCCGGGACGAGCGGCGAATCCGTGCTCCTGGAACTGGAACGCCAGGGGGTAGTGTGCTCAAGCGGATCAGCATGCGCCGCAGGCTCCGATGCGCCCTCACCCGTGCTGACCGCCCTCGGGATTTCCGCCGAGGTGGCGCAGACGGCGGTACGGTTCAGTTTTGACGCGTCGGTGACGATGGAAGACCTGGACGCTGCTGCCGGGGCAGTCAGCACGGCGGTCGCGAGTGTCAGGACCCTCGGCGGGGGCTAGCGGTGCCTGGTCGTGAGCAGGCGGCGGACGGGCTGTTATTCCTCCGCAAGGGCAGGGACGGGAATAATCCGTCACTCGTCAGTAAAGCTCGCCTACCGGGATCTCCACGGCCAGCCTGTTGGACGGGCCGGGCAAAGGGCATGCCCAGGCCTCGTTGTACGCACACGAGGGGTTGTAGGCAAAGTTGAAGTCCAGGACGAAGGTGGCTGCGGGGCCGGTGCCCTGGACGCCGTGGAAAGCGCCCTTGATGGTGTCCAGCAGGTACCGGCCTGCCCCGTAGGTTCCACCCGACTGCCCGGCTGTGGCGTCGCGGAACGGCACGAAGATTCCGCCGCCGTAACCGTGGAGCTTCCAGACCGCGAGCTGGCCCATCTCCGGCAGGTCGAACGTGCCCAGCCGGATGAAACGGACCACACCGTCGGTGCCCGTATCCACGGTCAGTTCGCGGCCGGCACCTTCCTTGGTCAGCGGCACATGGAAGCGGTAGATCGGATCGTAGTCCGCAGTCTTCAGCCCGGAAAACCGTGCCTTGTCTGCCGCGGTCAGCGCGGACGCCGGGTGCGTGGCGAACATCAGGTCGCGCTGGTGCCGCCAGTAGGAATGCGCCTCCGCCGGATTCTCCGCGGAGAGCTTCCGGACATTGTCATACAGCGCAAATGTCCGCAGCCGCCAGTCCGCAATGTCGACGGCGGAGATGTCCGCCGGGCTTTCTTCGGCTGTGCCGTGCTGTTCCGCCATAGCCCCAGCCTAGCCCCCGGGGCAGGCACAGCCGTCCGACGGCGACACGCCCCGCGGGTGCACCGGTTCCGGCCCACGGGGCCTGGCAGGAAACGCCCGGCGGGTGGACGGCCGGCACGGGCTCCGCGGCTAGGCTGGCTGCATGAGAGGCAAGGCATCAAAGACAGTCCTGTCCGGCGCACCACTGCTGGCGGTCGCGCTTGTCCTGGCGGCCTGCTCAAGTCCGCAGGGCAGCGGTGCGGGCTGGACGGCGCAGCCGGGTCCGACAGTGCAGCCGGACACCTCGGAACGCCCGGGGGACTCCGGAACCTCGAGCCCGTCTGCCGGGGCAACGCCGTCAGCCACCGGCGATGCTTCCGCTTCCGCGACGCCGCAGGCTGCTGCCACCGCCTCTGCCTGGAAGACGTTCTCCGATCCCGCAAAGACGGTGAGTTTCGAACTGCCGCAGGAGTGGATCGCCCAATCCGTGACGCCGGAGGAAGGCACCCTGCCCGGAGCGCTCAAAATCGAGGTGAAGAAACCCGACGGCACGTACGTCGCTGCCCTGCGGACGGGACTGCCGCCGTCGTCCGCTGAATGCCCGGAAGGCTCACGCCGGGCCTATACGGTGATCAGCAGCGTTCCCGTGGACGTGTCCGTTACGGGTGGCGAAGGAACCATCCCGCCGCGTATGGTCTTCCGCGTCATCCAGGGCTACCGGTATTTCGGTTCCTACGGCATCACCAACGTGGTGGGCGGTGCGGACAACCAGGCCTGCGAGCTGCGGAATGTGGTGCGCGGACCGGCCGGCAAGGGAGACTGGTCCTTTGGGGACCTGGTGTCCCTGAAGGCTTTCGCACCGGATGAAAAGGTGGCTCCGGCAAAGGCGTTTGACACCCTGGGCCAGGCCGCTGAGTACGCCGGCGAAAGTTCGGAATTCGCGAACGTCCAGCGGATGCTAATGTCTCTGGAGATCAAAAACTAGTCCCCGTTTCCGGCTCCCACAGGTGCCGGGGCAAACGGCGGCTTTCCTTCCGACGCCGATACCCCCGGAGATTCATGGAACGCTCTGTTTCCGCACGCCTGGCCTTTCGAACCGTAGCCAACACCAAGGTGGCCATGGCCATCGCCGTAGCGAGGAACAGCGGCTACTCCTCGTTTGAGGAATCCCTGTCCGTGATGGCCGGCGGCGAACAGGTCCCGCTCACCGAGGTCTCCGACCACCACGGCGGCCGGCTCCACTACATGGAGTTCGCGGAGCCCGCGGACGTGACCGTGGAGTACTCCGCCACCGTGGCCGGCAGGGCGGAACCGGAAGACGCAGACCTGGCGGACCGCATCCGGTACGTCCGCCCCAGCAGGTACGCGGAATCAGACCGGTTGCTGCCCACCGCCTATGCGGAATTCGACACTGTCCAGGGCAGCGACCTGCTGCATGCGGTACGCAACTGGGTCCATGGCGAGCTGCGCTACCTCAGCGGCTCATCCCGGGGCACGGACGGCGCGGTGGAAACGCTCCTGAGCCGGCGCGGCGTCTGCCGGGACTTTGCACACCTGGCCATCGCCCTGCTTCGCTCGAAGGACATCCCGGCGAGGCTGGCGGCTGTTTACGCGCCCGGCCTCAGCCCCATGGACTTCCACGCGGTAACCGAGGCCTACGTGGACGGTGCCTGGCACGTCATCGACCCCACGGGGCTGGCCCCGCGGGAGTCGATGCTGCGCATCACGGCCGGCCGGGACTCGTCCGACACTGCCTTCCTGTCCACCGTGGGCGGCAGCCTGGTCCTGAACCAGCTCGGGGTTACCGCCGTGGTGAACGGCGACCTGCCCGTGGAGGACCCTGCCCGGCTGGTGCAGCTGGGCTGACTGGCTGCCACCTGCCAGGGCCGGGGCCCTCGCGTGCTGCTGCCGAGGGCATACTTTCTCCCATCACGGAGCGACAGCGACGCGGGATCGCTAGCGGGGCGGGCGGGGGCCCAGGGAGCTCCGAAGCTTCTCGGTCAGCCTCCGGAGTTCCTTCTGCTCAGCAGCGGTGAGGGCCGGGCCCACCAGCGCGGAGATGTCACGCACGTGCTCGCGGCCAATCTCCTTTTGGAGTTCCCGCCCCTCGTCGGTCAGTTTCAGCAGCACGCCGCGGCCGTCCTCCGGGGCCGGCATCCTGGCCACCAGCCCCCGCTTCTCCAGCCGCTCCACCAGCCGGCTCAGGCTGGACTGGCTCAACAGGACGTTGTCGTTGAGCTCGTTGAGCCGGAGCCAGCCGGACGGGCAGCGGGAGAGCGTGAACAGGACGTCGTACTCATTCACCGCGAGCTTCCGGAAGGCCGGGCCCGACTGCAGCTTCCGCATGACCGCCACCTGTGCCCGGAACAGCGACTCCCAGGTCTCTGCGGCAAGGCGGACGGGTGATTCCGATCCTCCGGCAGCCATCACGCCTCCGCGGAGGTCTTCTCGGCGTCCTGCGAGGCCAGCAGCGTGGCCACGCGGGCTGCATGGGTGGGCGGCTCGGGGACGTGCGCCGGCTTCCGGGCAGCGTACTCCTTGCGCAGGACGGGAAGGACTTCCTCGCCGAACAGGTCCAGCTGCTCCAGCACGGTCTTCAGCGGAAGCCCGGCGTGGTCAATCAGGAACAGCTGCCGCTGGTAGTCCCCGAAGTACTCACGGAACGTCAGGGTCTTTTCGATGACTTCCTGGGGGCTGCCGACTGTCAGCGGTGTCTGCGATGTGAAGTCCTCCAGCGACGGTCCGTGCCCGTAGACAGGAGCGTTGTCGAAGTAGGGGCGGAATTCCTTCACGGCATCCTGGGAGTTCTTCCGCATGAAGAACTGGCCGCCCAGGCCCACGATCGCCTGGTCCGCCTTGCCGTGCCCGTAGTGCTCGTAGCGCTCACGGTAAAGGCCGATCAGCTGCTGGTAGTGCTCCTTGGGCCAGAAGATGTTGTTGGCAAAGAATCCGTCGCCGTAGTAGGCAGCCACCTCCGCAATCTGCGGGGTACGGATGGAGCCGTGCCAGACGAAGGGGGCGACGCCGTCGAGCGGGCGTGGAGTGGAGGTGAAGTTCTGGAGCGGCGTGCGGAACTTGCCCGACCAGTTGACGGTGTCCTCGTCCCAGAGCCGGCGCAGGAGGCTGTAGTTTTCGATGGCCAGTTCCACGCCGTCCTGGATGTTTTTCCCGAACCACGGATAGACCGGGGCGGTGTTGCCGCGGCCCAGCACCAGGTCAACGCGCCCGTCGGCAAGGTGCTGGAGCATGGCGAAATCCTCGGCAATCTTGACCGGATCATTCGTGGTGATCAGTGTGGTGGCCGTGGACAGCGTGATGCGTTCGGTCTGCGCGGCGATGTACGCGAGGGTGGTGGTGGGGGAGGAGGAGAAGAACGGCCGGTTGTGGTGCTCACCCAGGGCGTAGACATCCATGCCGATTTCTTCGACCTTCTTGGCGATGGCAACGGAGGCCTTGATGCGCTCGTTCTCGGTGGGGGTCCGGCCCGTGGTGGGGTCCGTGGTGATGTCGCTGACGCTGAAAACACCGATCTGCATGATGTGCCTTTCCGTTCGTGGACTTGCTGGCTTGGTTCCAGTGTAGACCAATTTAGATGCATTTGCATCTATCGACGGATACAACACATCCCGCACGAAAATATTCCGCTGTTTTACTCCGTGCTGCCGGGAGCCGCCCGGCGTCCGCTGACCTTCGGAACCATACCGGTGGTCCAGTCCTGGAATTCCTCGTCCACATCGGTTGCAGCCCCGAATTCGGGACGTTCCTGAAGCTCCCGCAGCAGGGCCTTTTTCTCGCGCCGGCCCTCCACCAGCCTGTACAGGACCGGGACCAGGACCAGGGTCAGGGCGGTGGAGGAGATCAGGCCGCCGATCACCACTACCGCCAGCGGCTGCGAGATGAAGCCTCCGCCGCCGGTGAGCCCCATGGCCATGGGGGTCAGGGCAAACACGGTTGCCAGTGCGGTCATCAGGATGGGCCGGAGGCGCTGCCGGGCCCCATGGGTAATGGCGTCGGCAACGTTCATGCCCGGCTGTCCGTCCCGCGGCTGCCGGTACTGGTTAATCAGGTCGATCAGCACGATGGCATTGGTGACAACGATGCCCACCAGCATGAGCATGCCGATCAGGGACGGCAGGCCGAGCGGGACGCCGGTCACCAGGAGCAACGCCACGGCTCCGGTGGCAGCGAAGGGAACCGAGACCAGCAGGATCAGCGGCTGGATAAGGGACTTGAAGGTGGCCACCATAATGACGTACACAATGGCGATGGCCGCCAGCAGGGCCAGGCCAAGCTGTCTGAAGGACTCGGCCTGTTGGGTTGTCGCTCCGCCGATTTCCGCCGTGACGCCCGGCGGCAGCTGCACGTCCGTGAGCCGCTTCTGGACTTCGGCGCTGACCGCTCCCAGGTTGGACCCCGACGGCGTCACGGACACGCGTGCGGTCCGCTGGCCGTTGCTGGCGGTGATGGAAGCAGGGACCTCCACCTGCTCCACGGCGGCGATGCTGCCCAGGGTGACGGGGGCGCCCCCTGCCGGCAGCGGAATATTGCGGACGGCTTCGATGCTGGTGAATCTGGTGCCCTTGCCGATTTGGACGGGGAAGTCATCGGTGTCGATCCGTACTTCCCCTGCCGGGATGGGGCTGATGGTGGATGCCAGGACGCCTGCAACCTGTTCCTCGTTGAGGCCGGCCGCCACGGCTTTGGCCCTGTCCACCTTGACCTGCACCACCGGCTGGGTGGCGGCAAGGTTGGTTGCCACTTCACTGGTGCCGGGCACACCGTTCATCGCTTCGACCATGGTGTCGCTGGCTGACTGCAGATCCGCCGTGGTGGCGGCTTTGAGGGTGATATCCACGGTGGAGGACGTGCCGAAGCCGCCCTGCTGCGTTCCCACGGATACCTTGCCCGAATCCGGTACCTTGACCAGCTCCGAACGGACGGTGTCCTGCAGCTGCACCTGGTCTGCCTTCTCGTCGGTCACCACGGTGAATGTCGAGTTGGAGGAGCCGGTGGAGATGAGGGCGGCGAAGCCGGCCTGCGCGTTGCCGGATGTCACCTGGACGTCCTTGACGCCGTCGATCCCGCGCAGGACCTCCTCAAGGCGGATGGCCGCGGCACTGGTGTCCGCCAGGCTGGTTCCGGCCGGCAGCACCTGGCGGACCGTCAGGCTGTTCTGGCCCGAATTGCCCAGGAGGTTGGTGGCCAGCAGAGGGGTCATGGCGGCGGTGGCGCCGAGAACCAGGACTGCTGCCACCAGGGTGATGACGGGGTGCTTCTGCGTCTTACTGAGGATGGGCAGGTAGCCCCGCTGCAGCCTGCTGCGCTGTTCGGCTTCCTGGGCCTTCGCCCGCGCCTCGGCGGCAAATGACCGGGCGGCGGGGGAATCCGGCTGGAAGCTTCCGGAAGCACCGGGGGTCCGGAGGAACCAGTAAGCGAGCACCGGAACAATGGTCAGCGAGACAAGCAGGGATGCGAGCAGCGCCATGGTGACGGTCAGGGCGAAGGGCCGGAACAGCTCACCTGCCAGCTCGCCGACGAAGGCAATGGGCAGGAATACGGCAACGGTGGTCAAGGTGGATGCCGTGATGGCGCCGGCCACCTCGCGGATGGCCGTGAGGATGGCGGTGACCTTGTCCTCGCCGTAGGTAAGGTGGCGCTTGATGTTCTCGATGACGACGATCGAGTCGTCCACCACGCGGCCAATGGCGATGGTGAGCGCACCCAAAGTGAGGATGTTGAGAGAGTAGCCGGTGGCTGAGAGCCCGATGAAGGTGATCAGCAGGGACAGCGGAATGGATACCGCGGTAACCAGGGTGGAGCGTGCGGACATCAGGAAGACCAGGATGACGGCGACGGCGAAGCCCAGCCCCAGCAGTCCCTCGGTGGTGAGGTCCTTGATGGATTTTTCGATGAAGGGTGCCTGGTCGAAGACCGGAGTGAACTTCGCGTTGGAGCCGAGCTCTGCCTCCAGTTCGTCCAGGGTGTCCCGCACTGCGTGCGAAATGCCCACCGTGTCACCCTCGGGTTTCTTGGTGACGGACACGGCCAGGGTTTCGGTCCCGTTGGTGCGGGTGATGGACGTCCGCTCGTCGTCCTGGAGGGAGACGTCCGCCACCGAGCCGATGGTGGCCGCATTCTTTGCTCCGGATAACGGGAGGGCCTTGATGGCGTCGAGCGAATCGACAGGACTGCCGATCTGCAGTGAGAGCGTCTTGCCCTGTTCCTCCAGCGTTCCGGCCGGCAGCAGCGCGCCGTTGTTTGCGAGCGCATCCCGGATGGACGTGATGGACGCCCCGGCAGACGCCATGGCGTCGCTCCGGGGGAGAATCTCGATGTGCTGGGAGGCGCCGCCTGTGACATCGGCGCCCCGGACGCCGTCGATCTTCTGCAGCCGGGGCACGCTCAGCCGCTGGAGGTCCGCATTCAGTTCACTGAGGGTCTTGTCCGAAGACACCGCGAGGAACACGATGGGGAAGTCGCTGATGCTGCCGGCAATAGCCTGCGGCTGGACGTCTTCCGGGAGGGACCGCTTGGCGTTGGAGATGGCCCGGTCAATCTGGTTCCGTGCCCGGTCCAGGTTGGAACCGTAGGTAAACACCATCGTGATCTGCGAAACCCCGTTGCGCGACGTGGAGGAGGTGGATTCCAGCCCCTCCACGCCGTTCAATGCAGTCTCCAGTGGCCCGCTGACCTGTTTGTCCACCACCTCCGGGGAAGCCCCGGGCATGGCAGTCAGCACCGTGATCTGGGGGAACTCAATGGAGGGAATGAGCTCCTGCTTCAGCGACGACATGGTGATCACGCCGAAAACGGAAGCGAAAACAGTGATCAGTGCGATCAGCGCCCGGTTCGCCAGTGAAAGGTGTGCCAGCCGGAACATCGCATGAACTCCTGTGGGGTTGACTAACTGGTGCGGACCGATGGTGCCGGCCGCGGACCCCGGCAGGGTCAGCGGCTGGCGGAAACGCCCTCCAGCTGGAGGGATTTGGCGGTTGCCTGCTCCAGCTCGACGGCGAGGTCCGGATTTTCATCCAGCTTCACCCCGTAGCCGGGCATCATGTCCTTCAGCTTCGACTGCCAGCCCTTGAAGTTCTTGGGGAACGTCTTCTGCAGCAGTTCGATCATGATGGGAACAGCGGTTGATGCTCCGGGGGAGGCGCCAAGGAGCGCACCGATGGAGCCGTCACGGCCGGCGATCACTTCAGTTCCGAACTGCAGGATGCCGCCCTTTTGCGGGTCTTTCTTGATGATCTGTACACGCTGGCCGGCGGTGATCAGTTCCCAGTCGCCGTCCTTGGCCTCCGGGTAGTACTCACGCAGCGCCTCGACCTTGTCCCCGTGGCGCTTGGCCACTTCCTTGATCAGGTACGCGGTGAGGTCCATGTTGTCCTTGGCCACGGCCAGCATGGGGATGATGTTGCCGGGGCGGATGGAGAGCGGCAGGTCCAGGTAGGAGCCGTTCTTCAGGAAGTTGGTGGAGAACCCGGCGTAGGGGCCGAACAGCAGCGACCGCTTGCCGTTGACGTACCGCGTGTCCAGGTGCGGGACGGACATGGGGGGAGCACCCACCGACGCCTGGCCGTAGACCTTGGCGCTGTGCTGGGCGGCGATGGTTTCGTCGGTGCAGCGGAAGAACTGGCCGGAAACGGGGAAGCCGCCATAGCCCTTGCTCTCCGGGATGCCGGAGGCCTGCAGCAGGTGGAGGGCCCCGCCGCCGGCGCCGACGAAGACGAACTTGGCGTGGATCTTGCCGTGTTCGCCGGACTTCGGGTACTTCAGGGAGAGGTCCCAGCCGCCGCCGGACGCCCGGGAAATTCCGGTCACGTCATGGCCGTAATTGATTTCGACGCCGTTGTTCCCGAGGTAGGTGGTCAGCTCCCGGGTGAGTGCCCCGAAGTCGACGTCGGTCCCTTCGACGGCGCGCGTGGCGGCAATGCGCTGCTTCGGGTCGCGTCCTTTGACGATGAGCGGCGCCCACTTGGCGATCTGGCCGTGGTCCTCGGAATACTCCATGCTCCGGAACAGGGTGTGGGGCTTCAGCGCCTCATACCGCGTCTTCAGGAACCGGGTGTGGTCCTCGCCGAGCACGAAGCTCATGTGCGGCACCGTGTTAATGAAGCCCTTGGGCGAGCCGATCAGGTTCCGGTCCACCAGGTGGGACCAGAACTGCCGGGAGAGCTGGAACTGCTCGTTGATGAGCAGGGCTTTGGCGGGGTTCACTGAGCCGTCTTTGGCTGCAGGGGAATAGTTGAGTTCGCAGAGGGCAGCGTGGCCGGTTCCGGCGTTGTTCCAGGGGTCGGAGCTTTCCAGTCCGGGCTGGTCCAGCCGCTCGAACAGGGAAATGGTCCAGTTCGGCTCCAGCTGCTTGAGAAATGCCCCCAGCGTGGCGCTCATGATGCCGCCGCCAATCAGGACGACGTCGGCATGTGGGGTCTTGGAAATGAAGGTCACGATCAGTCTCCGATTGCAGCGGCTCTGGCTGTCACAGAATATCCCCGGGCAGCCGACATACTGAAATTGGACCAGTCCGTCAAGGCTTTAGTTGCACCTTCGTGAAAACTTCATTTAAGACCGGCGATGCGGGATAGCTCACCACGCGGTCGGACAGGGCCAGGGCCGAGATGGGAAAGGCGATGGGAACCGCCGGCACGGTGGCTGCGATCTGGGCATTGATGGTGTGATACTGCTCATCGCGTTCCTCGCCTTCCGGCAGGCCGCGCGCCCGGTTGATTTTGGAAAAGACCTGCGGGTCCTGGTAGCCGAACTCACCGTTCTTTTCGCCGAAGAGGGGGCCCACGAAGTTGTCGGCGTCGGAATAGGATCCGTTCCAGCCAAGCAGGTGCAGCGCGTGGTCACCGGGTGACTGGACCTTCTGGAGGTAGCCGTCCGACCAGTCCACGGGGACAGGCTGGATGTTGAACCCTGCTGCCGTCAGTTGCCGGCTGATCTCGGCATAGACCTTCTCCGGAGTGGGCAGGTACGGCCGCGTGACGTTCAACGGATAGTAGAACTTCAGTTCCTCGCCGGCGTAGCCGCCTTCCTTGAGGTACTCCCTGGCCTTGGCCGGGTCGTGGCCCAACTCGGGGGCGTCGTTGTTGAAGCCGCTGATCTTTGGGGGGACGAACTGCGTTGCCCTGGCGGTGTTGTCGATGAAGAACCTGCGGATCAGGGTGTCCTTGTCGATTGCCATTTCGATTGCCTGCCGGACCTTCTGGTTCTGCAGCACCGGGATGTCCTGGTTGATGCCCACGTACATCACCGAGAACGGATCGCGCTGGACAATCTGCTTGCCGCGTTTGACCAGTTGGTCGAAGTTCCCCACCGTGACGGCGTCATAACCGTCGATCTTGCCGTCGAGCAGGGCCTGGAGCCTGGTCTGGGGGTGGTTGTACGCAAGGAAGTTGATGGTGGCGATCTGGCCGCGGTCGCCCCAGTAGGTGTTGTTGGTGACCAGGGTGACGCTCTGCTCGTCCCATGACGCGAAGCTGAATGGGCCTGTGCCCACAGGGCGGGTGGCGAAGGCCGAGACTGGCCGCCCGCCGCGGCTTTGGTCAAGGACGTCTGCGGTGCCGGACGCCAGGGCCGCCGGCGATGCCATGGCGAAGGCCGGCAGCGTCAGGGCCTGGAGGAACGCCGTGAAGCGCTGGGTGAGGTCGATCCGCACAGTGTCTGCAGAGAGGGCGGTGCAGCTCTTGAAAATGGACAGGTCGGGCTCGTCCGAGTGGGCTTTGAACACTCCCTTGAAGGAACTGCCGGGTGCCTGCCGGCGCAGGTCTGCCGGGAAGCCGAACCAGCGGTTGAAGTTGGCGCAGACGGCGTCGGCGTTGAACGGCGTGCCGTCCTGGAAGGTGACGCCGGTGCGGAGGGTAAAAGTGTAGGAGCGGCCCTCGTTGGACTCGCTCCATTCAGTAGCAAGGAGGGGTGTCGGTTTGCCGGTGGTCTGGTCCACGCCCACCAGGCCTTCAAGGATCTGGCGGGTGATGCGCTGGGATTCCACGTCGCTGGAGAGGGCAGGGTCCAGTCCCAGGGGCTGTGCGGCGGTGCCGAAGTTAAAGGTGGCGGTGGGCTCGGCAGGGGTTGTGGCGCTGGGCGATTCCGACGACGGCGAGGGGGATGGTACTGCCGTGCACGAGGTTGCCCCCAACGCCAGGAGGACGGTGCCGGCCTTAAGGACCGCGCGCCGCGATGTACTGCTGGGCACTCGTTTATCACCTCTGGATCTTGCCGGCTCCGCCGCTTGCGGGCCGCGGGACCCAGTCTAGTTGACCGGTCCAGGCTCCCCGGGAGGCCGGTTCGGGCGGTCAGCACTGAAGCCGTACCCGCTTGTGCGGGCACGGCTTCAGAAGGTGTGGGTTGCCAAGGGTTACTTGGGCATCAGCACCGAGTCGATCAGGTAGACCGTGGCGTTCTTGGTCTGGACGCCGCCGCAGATGACGCTGGCATCGTCAACCTTGAGGGCGTCGCCGCTGCCCGTAACCGTCACCGAACCGCCCTGGACGGTTGCGTGCGTGCCGGCGATCTTGTCAGGAGTGATCTGGCCCGGTACAACGTGGTAGGTCAGGATCTTGCTCAGCAGGGCGTCATCGGTCTTCAGGGTTTCGATGGTGGCTGCATCGATCTTGGCGAAGGCCTCATCCACCGGGGCGAAGACGGTGAACTCGCCGCCGTTGAGCGTGTCCACCAGGTCCACCTTGGGGTTCAGCTTGCCGGATACAGCGGCGGTGAGGGTGGTCAGGATCGGGTTGTTGGATGCGGCAACGGCCACCGGGTCAAGGGCCATGCCCTCAACGGAACCGGCTCCCGTGGGGACCTGCTCGGCGTAGCCGGCGCAACCGGGGCCCACCAGGTTGGCGGCTGGGTCCATGGCTGCGGCCGAGGAACTGGCCGACGGGGACGGGGCCATGCTGGAAGCGGCGGGGGACTCAGCCGGTGCCGAGGAGCTTGACGAGCCGGCGGATCCGCCACACGCGGTCAGGCTCAGCAGAGCTGCAGCTGCAACGCCTGCGACGGTGAAAGTTGTGCGCTTGATTGTCTGCATGTGAGTTCTCCTTGGATTATGGCGTTATGCCTGCCGCGGACTGGTGTTCACGGCATTGTTCTTGTCTGGCTGGCGGGCACCTGCCCTTGGCTGGTGTCTCACTGGGTATTCGGCCGGTGCGCAGATACGGATGGGTGGAATCCAAGGAGTTTTTTCGGCGGAGTACGAATCCGGCCTTTTTCGGGGAACAGTTCCCGGGTGCCTGGCAGGGCATAAACACAAAGAATCCCCCGGTAGTCAACCGGGGGATTCTTGTATTTCTTTGGGTGCGCAAGGGGGGACTTGAACCCCCACGCCCGAAGGCACAGGAACCTAAATCCTGCGTGTCTGCCAATTCCACCACTCGCGCCAAGCGTCCTGCCGGCGTCACACAAAAGGTACGACGGCGGATGCCAGTCTTTATTGTAGCGTTGCCCCGGCAGGACCGGAGCAGGCAACGCTGCCGGTCAGGCGTCCAGCTTCAAGTCGCGCCGCAGCTTGGCGACATGGCCGGTAGCCCGGACGTTGTACTGGGCGAGCGCCACCTTGCCCTCCGGATCCACCACGATGGTTGACCGGATCAGGCCCTGGTAGGTCTTGCCGTAGTTCTTCTTCTCACCCCAGGCGCCATAGGCGTCCGCTACAGCATGGTCCTGGTCCGAGAGCAGGGGAAAGCTCAGTTCCTCACTGGCAGCAAACTTGGCCAGCTTTTCCACGGGGTCCGGTGAGATTCCCAGGACGTCGTACCCGGCGGACTGCAGTGAAGCGAGGCTGTCACGGAAGTCGCAGGCTTCCTTGGTGCAGCCGGGAGTGGAAGCGGCCGGGTAGAAGTAGACGATTGTATGGCGGCCTTCACCGGGGGACAGGGAAACGTCCTTGCCGGTTGAATCCTTCAATGTGAAACCGGGCGCTTCATCACCGGTAACGAGTCTGTCGGCCAATGTTTTTCTCCTTGTTGCAGGCGGGTCACAACAGCCTAGTAAGGGGGAGGAACCAGTGCTAATCGGCACTTGGCTATACTTGCTGCTATGCCTGATATGGATCACTGGCCCACGGGGCGCCTCTTGTCCACTGCTGCGCGCCTCGTCGAACACTCCTGGAACGAAAAACTTGGTGCCATCGGCCTGACCCACGCCGGGGTCATTGCCATCGAGGTGCTGAACGCACAGGGCCCAATGACCCAGGCCCAACTTGCCCAATATGTGCGTGTGCAGGCCCAGACCATGGGCAAGACCCTCAGCCGGCTGGAGTCCCACGGGCATATCGCCCGTGTGCGCAGCACGTCGGACCGCAGGAGCCACGTGGTGTCCCTCACCGAACGGGGCAAGGAGGCGGTCGCTGCCGCCGTGGAGATGGAGCGTTCCGTCCTGGCTTCGGCGTCCATTGATCCCGAAGTCCTTCGCCAGGAGCTCCAGGCAGTGGTCAGGGAACTCGCAAGCCAGTTCGCCACCACGCCCGGCAACGCCGCCGCGCTCGTGGAAAATTCACCCTGACTACACTTCGCCGCCGGACGGCCGGGCGTGACCGCAGTATGCAAACTGTGGTCACGCCTTTTTTGGGGTTATAGGACAAAACGTGTGTATGGGAGAGGCTTGCTCCCCAGTGAGCGCGCGGGATATCCGGGGTAGCTAAGCTTTTGAAGCTTAGGGTGGCTGGGGTGCTTGCATATCTCTTGAGTGTTTGATTTGTGGCTTCGGGCTGGTTCGGAACGGGAAAACAGCTGCCGGTAAGCAGCGGTACCGGTGCCTTCACTGCGGGGCGAGCCGCTCGGGTGAACGTCCTGATGTGAGCCGCCGGGCTGAACTGGACGCCTTCCTTGGATGGCTGCTGGGCACCTCAAACCAATCAGCGGCAACCTCGTTCGGCACGGGCCGTTCTTTCCGGCGCCGCACCGCCTGGTGCTGGAACATCGCCCCCGAGATTCCGGTCACCGGTGAGGTCCATGACCAGATTCAGGTCGACGGGATCTATGTGGGCTCATGGTGCTGTTTGATCGCTGTGGCCGGGGATTACGTGCTGGGCTGGCAGTGGTGCGATACCGAGAAGAAGGCCGCGTGGGCTGCCCTGCTGGCCAGGTTTCCCGCCCCCACCGTCGTGGTCACCGATGGCGGCTCCGGGATCGCGGCGGCCCTGTCCGAATGCTGGAGTGAGACCGCGGTTCAGCGGTGCCTGGTGCACGTCCAACGGAACGTCCGGACCTACCTGACCGGCCGGCCCAGGACCGAGGCGGGCAAGGCGTTGCTGCGCCTCGGTCGGGCCCTGACCCGGATCACGACTGCGGCCGAAGCCGCCGCGTGGCTGGGCGGGTTGAATGACTGGCATCAGAGTCATGGGCATTTGGTCAAAGCCCGCACTTATCGCAGCGGCAGCGCCGTCGTGCCGGGCTGGGTCAGGGCGAATCAGGCATGGTGGTACACCCACGACCGGCTCCGTAAGGCCTACCGGCTCCTGGAACGGCTCAGTCAGGCCGGGACACTGTTCACCTACCTGCGCGCTGAGTTCGCCGGCCTGCAGATCGCCTCAACGACCAACCGCATCGAAGGCGGCACCAACGCCCAGCTCCGATTGCTGCTCCGGGCGCACCGGGGCATGAGCGAAGAGCACCGCAAACGCGCGATCGGGTGGTACCTCTACCTCCACAGCGAACAACCCCTGCCACCGGCCAAACTCATCAAAGCCAAGCACTACCGCCCGGCCAAGACCGAAGCCTTGACCACCGTCGACCAGGATCCCAAGCCCGAGCTTTACAGCGCTGGACTCAGCGCAGACGAAGGCCTCTGGCACCGCAAAGGATGGGCAGGACGCACCTGACACACCCGGGATTTACACACGTTTTGTCCTATAACCCCTTTTTTGTTGAGCCGTCAGTTGGGGACACAAACAAAACAGCCCCCGGCTTGCGTTTCCGCAAAGCCGGAGGCTGTTTTCCCAGTGGTGCACCCCCCGGGACTTGAACCCGGAACCCATTGATTAAGAGTCAATTGCTCTGCCAATTGAGCTAGAGGTGCATCTTTTTGTTTCAATCATTCGGGGCTTTTCTTTCCCCGTTGATCTCCGCAACGACATGAAACTCTACACGAACTTTTGGTGCATGTGAAATCGGCCGGCCATTCGGGTGGCTGATCATTCCGGCAGCGGCAAAATCCGCGCAAAATCAAGGGTCTGGTCGCCCGCAGGAAGCCGGAAACCTCCTTCAGGAGTCAAGATCCCGGCTCGGATCCACCCCTTCGCACGTGTGAAATGGGCCACAGGACGTACTGCTTCCTCCCCGCCCGGGAGGAAGCAGGGCGGGTTCGTCCTTGAGGTCAGGCCGTACCTGCTCCTAGAGGCGCCTGCGCCGTGGGGCGCGGAAGCCTGCCGCCTCCGCGTGGGCGGCTGATTCAAACCAGACATCAGCCCTGGCTTGTTCATAGTCCGGGTGCCCCTCCTCGTAATAGACCATGGCGCCGGCATCGGCCTTGACGCCGTAATCTGCCGGCCCGCTGCCGTCGGCACGCGCGGCCGCAGAGCCTGCCCCGTACGGTTCGTCGGCCGCGAGGTGGCCGGCAGCCTCCGGCGAGTGACCACGCGGGGCCGCCTCTTGTTCCGGCAGGTGGTCCGCCCCGGTCTCCACGAGGGCAGAGGACTGGGTGCGGTCCTGCATTTCCGCTGCGGCGGCACCGGCCGGGATGGTGCCGCCGGAAACGCCCGCAGCCTCTGGCCGGTCTGCTGAACGTCCGACGGCGGGGGCTGCCCCGCCGTCGTCGTCCGCTTCTTCCAAGGCGGCGGACTCGGCCCCGGGAAGCGTGGGGGCGTGCGGTTCCGTGTACTCGGGGTGATGGATCGGTGCTGCTTCCGCCACAGCGTCCTGTTGCGCCTCCGTCTTCTCTGCGACCGACTGCACTGGCGGGGTTGGATTGGTCCGGGCGGAGGGAGCGCCGCTGGCTTCGGACCACTGGGTTTCCCATTCGGCCTGGTCCTGGCGTCGGCGGTCGTCGCCGGGTCCCGCAGTCGCTGCACCAGCACCCGCATCCGCGGTCGCTGCGCCGGCTTCCGCCGTGCCGGCGGGGGAGGCTGCGGAGGACCCTGAACCTGTACGTTCAGGACGCGGTGCATCCACCGGGGCCGAGGTTTCTGCGGGCTCGTCCGCCGTGAGGGGCGCGGCGGGCTCGGCCGGCCGGCCAAAGCCCGCGGCTGTGGGAATTCCCGTGGTGCCGGCGGCCTCGGCCGACGCCGCGGCGCTGCCGCCGGAAAGTGCACCATCAGTGCGGGTTCCCCGGTCGCTGCGGGCGATGTTTGCTTGGCCGGCACTATTCCGGGCATCGGGGGATTTCTTGGCGTTCAGCCTCCACCACACAACACCTGCCAGTACAGCGAGCAGAATGATCAAGAAGACAGCTTCCATGGCAAGCCCTTCGGTCGGTTGGCAAGGTCCCTTGCCCCGACGGTACGTCGGGTCCACATCGCTGTCCAGCACTTTGACCGGCCTGGATGTCCCTCCGGGCGTCCCGCTGTGGTTCCCCGCCCGGGCAGCGAACCACGGCCTGATAGGTGGGCTGGAAAGCGGGCGTCCCGGTGACCTGCGCCACAGGAGCTGGTCGGCCCGGCGATGGGCATCTCATTATTCGAGATGAAAGTCCACTATCTGATCGAAATAATCTTGATTTTGCGCTTAACCGGAGCTTTACGGTCGTTGCGGCCCCGCGCGGAGCCATAGACTTTCCCCTATGAGTGACACCCAAATCGCAACCGAGAACAAGCCTGACATCAAACCCCGGAGCCGGGTCGTTACCGACGGAATCCACGCCGCGCCGGCACGTGGCATGTTCCGGGCGGTCGGCATGGGGGATGACGACTTCGCAAAGCCCCAGGTGGGTGTCGCCAGCTCATGGAACGAAATCACCCCCTGCAACCTTTCCCTGAACCGGCTTGCGCAGGGCGCCAAGGAAGGCGTCCACGCCGGCGGCGGTTTCCCCATGCAGTTCGGCACCATCTCCGTCTCGGACGGCATCTCCATGGGCCATGAGGGCATGCACTTCTCACTGGTCTCGCGCGAAGTCATTGCAGACTCCGTGGAGACCGTCATGCAGGCCGAGCGCATCGATGGTTCGGTGCTGCTGGCCGGCTGTGACAAGTCCCTGCCCGGCATGCTCATGGCCGCCGCCCGCCTGGACCTGTCCAGCGTGTTCCTTTACGCCGGCTCCATCATGCCCGGCTGGGTCAAGCTTGAGGACGGCTCCGAAAAGGAAGTCACCCTCATTGACGCCTTCGAGGCCGTCGGCGCCTGCGCCGCAGGCAAGATGAGCATGGAAGACCTGACCCGCATCGAAAAGGCCATTTGCCCGGGTGAAGGCGCCTGCGGCGGCATGTACACGGCCAACACCATGGCCTGCATCGGCGAGGCCCTCGGCATGTCCCTGCCGGGTTCCGCCGCCCCGCCCTCGGCAGACCGCCGTCGTGATGAATTCGCCCGCAAGTCCGGCGAGGCCGTGGTCAACCTGCTCCGCCTGGGCATCACCGCCCGGGACATCATGACCAAGAAGGCGTTCGAGAACGCCATTGCCGTCACCATGGCCTTCGGCGGCTCCACCAACGCCGTCCTGCACCTGCTGGCCATTGCCCGCGAAGCAGAGGTGGAGCTGACCCTCGATGACTTCAACCGCATCGGCGACAAGATTCCGCACCTGGGCGACCTGAAGCCGTTTGGCCGCTACGTGATGACCGACGTGGACAAGATCGGCGGCGTGCCGGTCATTATGCGAGCACTGCTCGACGCCGGCCTGCTGCACGGTGACTGCCTCACCGTCACGGGCAAGACCGTGGCGGAGAACCTCGAAGCCATCAACCCGCCGGACCTGGACGGCAAGATCCTGCGCGCATTGGACAACCCGATCCACAAGACCGGCGGCATCACCATCCTGCACGGCACCATGGCCCCCGAGGGCGCAGTGGTGAAGAGCGCAGGCTTCGACGCAGACGTCTTCGAAGGCACCGCCCGCGTCTTCGAGCGCGAACAGGGTGCCCTGGACGCACTGGACAACGGCCGCATCCACGCCGGCGATGTTGTGGTGATCCGCTACGAAGGACCCAAGGGCGGGCCGGGCATGCGCGAGATGCTTGCCATCACCGGCGCCATCAAGGGTGCGGGCCTCGGCAAGGACGTCCTGCTCCTCACCGACGGCCGGTTCTCCGGCGGCACCACGGGACTCTGCATCGGCCACGTCGCGCCCGAAGCGGTGGACGGCGGCCCCATCGCGTTCGTCAAGGACGGCGACCGCATCCGCGTGGACATCGCAGCGCGCAGCTTCGACCTGCTGGTGGACGAGGCTGAGCTCGAAGCCCGCAAGGTGGGCTGGGAGCCGCTGCCGGCCAGGTACACCAAGGGTGTGCTTGCCAAGTACGCCAAGCTGGTGCACAGCGCCAGCACCGGCGCCTATTGCGGCTAAGGCCTTCCCAAGGGATTCGGCGCGGGGCGCCGAATCCCTTGGGGCCCTCGGCCTTAGCCTTATTAAGCCCTGCCGCCTTTTGCGGTTGGCTACAGTAGGGCGGGCAGGGGTTGGTCCTGTACGCAGGATCAAAAGGTGGACAATGATGTCCACATGGTGAGATCGGGTAGCGGCTCGTTGACACGTATCTCACCAGAGGGAAAACTGAACGCATGACCTTCGTTACCGCCGGCACCGTCGTCGTCCTTACCAAGCGCGTGGCACATTAGCCTCCTCCGGTAACGAACCGTCACGCGCAAACCCCTCGAAGAGCCGCCAGGCTGAGGGGTTTTTTTATTTCCCGCTGTTTCCATGAACCACAGATGATCCACAAGGAAGAGTCCGATGAGCAAAGGATCGCCCATCAGCCCCTCGCTGATGGCTACCAAGTCCGCTGGAGCCACCAAGGCTCCGGAACGCGCCGACCGGACGGCTGACCATGCCGCCGTCGTCGCCGACCTTGCTGCCGTCTCTCCTGTCCTTGGGCCGAACAACGTTGTACCCCCAACGGTGATGACCGGCTCGCAAGCTATTGTCCGCTCGCTCGAAGAACTCGGCGTCGACGATATTTTCGGTTTGCCTGGTGGCGCGATCCTGCCCACCTACGACCCCTTGATGGCCTCCACCATGAACCACGTGCTGGTCCGTCACGAACAGGGAGCCGGCCACGCAGCGCAAGGCTACGCCATGGTCACCGGACGGGTTGGCGTCTGCATCGCCACCTCGGGCCCGGGCGCCACCAACCTCGTTACCGCCATCATGGATGCCCACATGGACTCCGTGCCGCTGGTAGCCATCACCGGCCAGGTGTCCAGCGGGGTGATCGGCACCGATGCTTTCCAGGAAGCCGACATCGTGGGCATCACCATGCCCATCACCAAGCATTCCTTCCTGGTGACCGATCCCAACGACATTCCGCATGTCATGGCTGAAGCATTCCACCTGGCGTCCACCGGCCGTCCCGGTCCCGTCCTGGTGGACGTCGCCAAGGACGCCCAGGTGGGGCAGATGACCTTCTCCTGGCCGCCCAAGGTGGACCTGCCCGGCTACCGGCCCGTCACCCGCGGCCACAACAAGCAGGTCCGCGAGGCCGCGAAGCTCATCGCCGCGTCCACCAAACCGGTCCTTTACGTCGGCGGCGGCGTGGTCAAGGCACACGCCAGCGCCGAACTGCTGGCCCTCGCCGAAGCCACCGGCGCCCCCGTGGTGACCACCCTGATGGCGAAGGGCGTCTTCCCGGACTCGCACCCGCAGCACGTCGGCATGCCCGGCATGCACGGAACCGTATCCGCCGTTACCGCGCTGCAGCAGGCCGACCTCCTGATCACCCTCGGCGCCCGCTTCGATGACCGCGTGACGGGCGTCCTCAAAACGTTTGCGCCGATGGCCAAGGTCATCCACGCCGACATTGACCCCGCCGAGATCTCCAAAAACCGCACCGCCGACGTTCCCATCGTGGGATCGGTGAAGGAAATCATCCCGGAACTGACCGAGGCGGTCCGTACGCAGTTCGACGCATCCGGTACGCCGGACCTCACCACCTGGTGGGCCTTCCTTAACAACCTCAAGGAAACCTATCCGCTGGGCTGGACCGAACCCGACGACGGGCTCAGCGCCCCGCAGCGGGTCATCGAACGCATCGGCGCCCTCACCGGCCCCGAAGGCGTGTACGTGGCAGGCGTGGGCCAGCACCAGATGTGGGCAGCGCAGTTCATCAAGTACGAGCGCCCGCACGCCTGGCTGAACTCCGGCGGCGCCGGGACCATGGGCTACGCCGTTCCGGCGGCCATGGGCGCCAAGGTGGGCGAACCGGACCGCGTGGTGTGGGCCATCGACGGCGACGGCTGCTTCCAGATGACCAACCAGGAATTGGCCACCTGCGCCATCAACAACATTCCCATCAAGGTTGCCGTCATCAACAACTCCTCGCTGGGCATGGTGCGCCAGTGGCAGACCCTGTTCTACGAGGGCCGCTACTCCAACACCGACCTCAACACCGGCCATGACACCGTCCGCATCCCGGACTTCGTCAAGCTGGGGGAGGCCTACGGCTGCGCCTCGTTCCGCTGCGAACGCGACGAGGACATCGACGCCACCATCCAGAAGGCCCTGGAGATCAACGACCGCCCCGTGGTCATCGACTTCGTGGTGAGCCCCAACTCCATGGTGTGGCCGATGGTGCCCGCCGGCGTGAGCAACGACCAGATCCAGGTTGCCCGCAACATGACCCCGGAATGGGAAGAAGAGGACTGACCATGAGCCGCCACACACTCTCCGTCCTGGTTGAAGACAAGCCCGGCGTCCTGACCCGCGTTGCGAGCCTCTTCGCCCGCCGCGCCTTCAACATCAACTCCCTGGCCGTCGGCCCCACCGAAGTCCCCGGCATCTCCCGGATGACCGTGGTGGTCGACGCCGACGGCGACCTGATCGAACAGGTCACCAAGCAGCTCAACAAACTGATCAACGTCATCAAGATCGTTGAGCTCACCCCCGAATCTTCCGTACAACGCGACCACATCCTGGTTAAAGTACGTGCGGATGCCGCAACACGCCTGCAGGTGACCCAGGCTGCAGACCTGTTCCGCGCCTCAGTGGTCGACGTCTCCACCGATTCCGTCGTCATTGAAGCAACCGGCCATCCCGAGAAGCTCACGGCACTGCTCTCAGTGCTGGAGCCCTTCGGCATCCGCGAAATCGTGCAGTCCGGCACCCTGGCCGTTGGACGGGGATCCCGCTCCATGAGTGACCGGGCGCTGCGCTCCGCCTAGGCGAATGCCCTGGCGGAACCACCGCCCGTAACCGCACCACCACACAACACCTATCTACACACCACTCAAGAGGAGTTACGCAAGTGACTGAAATGTTCTACGACGACGACGCCGACCTGTCGATCATCCAGGGCCGCAAGGTTGCCATCGTTGGCTACGGCTCACAGGGCCACGCCCACGCCCTCAACCTGCGCGATTCCGGCGTCGAGGTTGTCATCGCCCTCAAGGAGGGTTCGACGTCGACCGCCAAGGCCGAGGACGCAGGCTTCACGGTCAAGAACGTTGCCGACGCCGCCGAATGGGCCGACGTCAT
Organism: Pseudarthrobacter sp. TE3704; assembly: GCF_056279405.1. Classification (NCBI taxonomy): domain Bacteria; kingdom Bacillati; phylum Actinomycetota; class Actinomycetes; order Micrococcales; family Micrococcaceae; genus Pseudarthrobacter; species Pseudarthrobacter sp. TE3704. The sequence continues at coordinate 652,630 of NZ_JBWCCJ010000002.1, read as the reverse complement.
CATGATCCTGGCACCGGACCAGCACCAGCGCTCGATCTTCAACGACTCCATCAAGGACAAGCTGACCCCCGGCAAGGCACTGGCTTTCGCCCACGGCTTCAACATCCGCTTTGGCTACATCCAGGCACCGGAAGGCGTTGACGTCATCCTGGTGGCCCCGAAGGCTCCGGGCCACACCGTGCGCCGCGAATTCGAGGCCGGCCGCGGCATCCCCGACATCATCGCCGTCGAGCAGGATGCTTCCGGCGCCGCCTGGGACCTCGCCAAGTCCTACGCCAAGGCGATCGGCGGCACCCGCGCCGGCGTCATCAAGACCACCTTCACCGAAGAGACCGAAACCGACCTCTTCGGCGAGCAGACTGTCCTCTGCGGCGGCGTATCCCAGCTGGTCCAGTACGGCTTCGAGACCCTGACCGAAGCCGGCTACCAGCCGCAGATCGCCTACTTCGAGGTACTGCACGAGCTCAAGCTCATCGTCGACCTCATGTGGGAAGGCGGCATCGCTAAGCAGCGCTGGAGCGTTTCCGACACCGCAGAGTACGGAGACTACGTCTCCGGCCCCCGCGTCATCACCCCCGAGGTGAAGGAAAACATGAAGGCCGTCCTGGCCGACATCCAGTCCGGTGCCTTCGCCAAGCGGTTCATCGAGGACCAGGACAACGGCGGCGTCGAGTTCAAGGAACTGCGTGCCAAGGCTGAGCAGCACCCCATCGAGGGTGTTGGCCGCGAGCTGCGCTCCCTGTTCTCCTGGCAGCAGCAGGACGTGGACTACGTTGAAGGCTCCGCAGCCCGCTAAGGCTGCCGGTTCCTTTCCCCCCCCATAACGGGCAACGTGAGGCCGGGTTCACACTTAACAATGTGAGCCCGGCCTTTCCGTCGGCCTAGACTTGTTCCATCCCCAGGACTGCAACGCAGAGGATCAGCCGTGTCAAAACCCGTAGTACTGCTCGCCGAAGAACTTTCCCCCGCCACCGTCGAGGCCCTTGGCCCGGACTTTGAAATCCGCCAGACCGACGGCGCCGACCGTTCCCAGCTGCTCTCGGCGATCAGTGACGTTGACGCCATCCTGGTCCGCTCCGCGACCCAGGTCGATGCCGAGGCCATCGCGGCCGCCAAGAACCTGAAGGTCATCGCCCGCGCCGGCGTCGGACTGGACAACGTGGACATCAAGGCCGCCACCCAGGCCGGCGTCATGGTGGTTAACGCCCCCACGTCCAACATCGTCTCCGCCGCCGAACTCACCGTGGGCCACATCCTCAGCCTCGCCCGCCACATTCCGCAGGCCAGCGCCGCCCTTAAGGACGGCGAGTGGAAGCGCTCCAAGTACACCGGCATCGAACTGTTCGAGAAGAAGATCGGCATCATCGGCCTTGGCCGGATCGGCGCCCTGGTGGCAGCACGGCTCAAAGGCTTCGACACCAAGATCCTTGCGTACGATCCCTACATCACCTCCGCCCGCGCAGCGCAGCTCGGCGTGCAGCTGGTCACCCTGGACGAGCTCCTGGCCCAGTCCGACTTCATCACCATCCACATGCCCAAGACCCCGGAAACGGTGGGCATGCTTGGCGCCGCGGCGTTCAAGAAGATGAAGAATACTGCCTACGTGGTTAACGTTGCCCGCGGCGGACTCGTGGACGAGGAAGCCCTCTTCACTGCCCTGCAGGACGGCGAAATCGCCGGCGCCGGCGTGGACGTCTTCGCCAAGGAGCCCAGCACCGACCTGCCGTTCTTCAAGCTGGACAACGTGGTGGTGACCCCCCACCTCGGCGCTTCCACCGACGAAGCCCAGGAAAAGGCCGGCGTCTCTGTTGCCAAGTCCGTCCGCCTCGCCCTCGCCGGCGAACTGGTTCCCGACGCCGTCAACGTGGCCGGTGGCGTTATCGCCCCCGACGTGCGCCCGGGCATCCCGCTGATCGAAAAGCTGGGCCGCATCTTCACCGCGCTGACCCACGATTCCCTGACCCAGTTCGACGTGGAGGTGGCCGGCGAAATCTCGTCGCTCGACGTCAAGGTCCTGGAACTGGCAGCGTTGAAGGGCATCTTCGCCGACGTTGTGACCGAACAGGTCTCCTACGTCAACGCCCCGGTCATCGCCGAACAGCGCGGCATCAACGTCCGCCTAATCACCACCCCCGAAACCGAGTCCTACCGCAACGTCCTGACCCTGCGCGGTGCCCTCAGCGACGGCAGCCAGATCTCCGTGGCCGGCACCCTGACCGGCCCCAAGCAGATCCAGAAACTGGTGGGCATCAACGGCTTCGAAGTTGAAATCCCCATCAGCGAGCACCTGGTGGTGGTGGGTTACACGGACCGCCCGGGCGTCATTGGAACCATCGGTCACATCCTGGGCATGAACAACATCAACATTGCCGGCATGCAGGTGGCACGCCACGACCAGGGCGGCCAGGTACTCGCGCTGCTGACCATCGACAGCTCCGTGCCCCAGCAGGTCCTCGACGCCATCAAGGCCGGCATCGGTGCCGACATGGTCCGGGAAGTGGACCTGGAGGACTAACCCACGGTCCGCGAAACGCCGTCCCAACGGCCTCCGCTCGGCGCGTCCCGGCGGGGCCACGTATGATTGGCCGGTCTGCTTACAATGGCTGGGTCCTGCTTCAGGACCGGCCCGGCAGGCCGGCCAATACCTTTTGCACATCCGTCCTTAATCGTCCATGTCCGCGCCGGGCATGAACCGGTGTGCGCACGCAATCCAGGTTTCAGGGAGTTCAATGAACGCCGTCCAGAGGTTCATCAGAAGCAAAGTGCTGCTGTTGACCGCGGCCATCTTGATCGCAGCCATGTGCTTGTCGGTCCTCGTCCAAAGCCAGTCACAGGCTGCACTCAACAGGACCGTGGATGAAAATTCCCGGGGACTCTACGACGTCCTGGTCCAGGCGAAAGCGCCCTCCGGTGCGCTGCTGCAGCCCGAAATCGCCAACGGCACCGGTGGCATCAGCTTTGAACAACTGGACTCGATACGGAAGCTGTCCGGCACATCGGTTGCCGCCCCCATCAGTCTGGTCTCACGCGTCACGCAAAACCTTGAGTCCCCGCGCCTGGACGCCATGGACTACCTCGGCTACAACGCCGGGCTGGCCGGAACCGCCACGGCGGACCAGGCGGCCGGCGCCACGGCTCCGGACAAGTGGCCCGCGGCGGAGTCCGTGCTGAGCGACGAAACCAAGAAGTACCGCCTCACCGCCAGCGCCGTGAGTTCCGACGGCGTCTCCGAACAAACACTCTTCAAATCCACTGCCGAGGGAAGCCTTGGCAAGGCAAAGCTGGTCGAGGAAAAGGCCGCCGGCGGCAACAGCATCCGGATTGCCGCGCCCGAAGGCGAAACGGGCATCAAGTTCCCCGCACCGGCCGGCGGCTCCGAGCACAACCTCTTCAACCTGTCCGTGTCCCTGCCGCTGGCCCCCGAGGTTACGGAATCCGTGGTGGCCGTCGACCCCGCCGCGGAGCGTGCCCTGCTGGGCTCCTCCGGTGACTTCCTGGCCCCGCTGGAGAAGGCCCCGCCTGCCGACGCCCGCGATGCCGGAGCCATCGGACGCTACTTCGAAGGCCTCTTCACCAACGGCATAGGCCTCGACCAGCTCGAAGAAGGACCGGATTTCCTGGGCGTCAAGCTCAAGTACTGGGCACCCCTGATGACCCAGTACCAGCAGGCAAAGAGGACCGGCCAGCTGACCGCCGACTCCCAGGCCATTCCGCTGATTGTCCGCTCGGGCACCTCCCTGGACCTGACGTACAACGTCAAGATCGAAGAGATCGACGACGCCGGCAAGGTGGTCAAGGACGTCGGAACCGTCTCCCGTTCCCTGGACAAGGATTACCTGCCGTTCGTCTCCAAGGACCCCTTCGTCCTGTCCTGGCCCGGCTCCACGGACCACTCCTCACTCCTGGGCAGCACCGGCAACTTCAACCAGGGCCTTTACACCCCTGCCACCTGGAGCACCGACTTTGCCGCCGCCCCCAAATACACCGACGGCGAGGCCGCAGCCAACGGCGCCGTGGACAAGACCGCCGTTCCCGGCGAATGGGTAACCATCAACCGGTTGCCTGAAAAGAGCGCCAACGGAACACCCGTGGACCAGACCCAGCGCGAACCCGTGGATGAGCGTTCCTACCGGGAAAACCTGGCCACAGGGGAGCAGGTGGCAGCTCCGCTGGCCATGGTCTACGGAACCTTTGATCCCGCCGCTGTGGCAGAGGCCGCCGGCGACGTCAACAAGCTGCCCCTTGGCGGCTACGACCCCACTCCGTTCACCCTGGTCAAGGATGCCGAGGGCAAGGACGTGCCCGCCACCGAGCTGGAACCCTCCCTGAGCGCCACCGGCCTCGCCAGCCAGTCTGCCGGTGCGATCACCGACTACTACGGTCTGGCTGCCGCCCGCGGCTACACGGACAACGCGGACGTCATCGACGCCATCCGTGTCCGTGCCAAGGCGCCGGGCAGCTGGAAGGAAGCCCAGCCCGAGGTGGAAAAGCTCGCCAACGACATCCGCGCGATGGGCCTCGAAGCCACCATCGTGGCCGGCTCCGCACGTGAGGACGCCAGCATCTTCGTCCCCGGATATTCCAAGGACGACGCCGGCAAGGAATCTGCCCTGGGCACCGTCCAGCAGTCCTGGGTCCGGCAGAATGCAGCGGAGGCGGTCACCGGATCGCTGTCGGGAACCAACATCACCCTGCTCTTCCTGACCCTGTGCGGTGCCGCCCTGCTGACCGGCGCGTCAACAGTGAGCTACATCCGCAAGCGGCGAAGCGAAGCCGGCACCCTCCGGGCCATGGGCTGGACGCAGCGGCGGATCCGCAGCTGGGTGCTGGAGGAATTCGGCGTGGGAGCCGTGCTGCTGGCAGTGGCCGGCATCGTGCTCAGCCTGCTCAGCTGGAGCCTGGCCACCGCCCTGGTGTGCGTTGCCGTCCTGGTGCTCTACGCAGGCGCTGCCCTCTTCGCAGCCCAGCAGCTCCGCCACCGCGACGTCATCGACCAGGAGCCGCAGCACGACGAGCGGCTAATTCCTGTGGACTCGCCGCTGACTTTCGCCAACCGGCAGCTGGGCACCAACAAGTTCAATACGCTGTCCCTGGCCGTCGCCGTCGGCGTGTTCGGTGCCGCTGTGGGCGGGCTGATCGCCCTGCTGATCGACATCCCCCGCGCGGCCGGCGCCAGCGCCCTGAGCGGGCTGGCCGCCGCCAGCGTCGCGCTGCCGAGCATCCTCCTGGCACTCGCCGGGGTTGTGGTGGGATTGGTGCTGACACTGGTCACCGGCCGGTTTGAGCTCAACGCCAAGCGCCAGTACCTGGGCATCCTTGAGGCGATGGGATGGAACCCGGACATGCTCCGCCAGGTCCGGCTCTTCGAGAACGCGCTGGTAGGAACCGTGGCCCTGCCGCTGGGCGTGCTGGGCGCCCTGGGCATCGGCCTCCTGCTGGCACCCTATGCCGCATTGTGGGCAGGCGTTGCCGGCCTCGTGGCTGTACTTTGCTGGATACCGATTGCAACGAAAGTGGTCCAATGACAAACCCGACCAATGTCCAGCGGAGCCGCCGGGGCGGCTCCGGCGAGGTTCCCCTGCAGACCCGCGCCAACACCATCGTCAAGGAGGCTGACCACGCCACCCCGCTGGAGCTGAGCGACATCACCATCCGCTACGGCGGCGGCAAGGGCGGTGCTGAAGCCGTCAGCGTTGTGGAAGGCTTCGACCTCACCCTGCACGCCGGCGAGATGCACTGCGTCGCAGGCCGAAGCGGCTCCGGCAAGACCAGCATCCTGACCGTCGGCGCGGGACTCACGCTGCCGACGTCGGGACGCGTCTTCTGGGAAGGCGATTCCCTGGAAAGCATGGGCGATGACGAAATCGCGGACCGCCGTCGTGCGCTGATCGGATACGTGGACCAGGGCGGGGCCCTGATCGACGGTATGAGCGCCCTCGAAAACGTGCTCCTGCCGGCCGTTCCCGACGGTGAAGTGGACCAGCGGCGGGACATGGCCAAGGACCTGCTGGACCTCGTGGGCCTGGGCCGCCGGATGCGGCACCGCCCCGCCCAGCTGTCCGGCGGCGAACGCCAGCGCGTGGCCATCGCCCGGGCCCTGATCCTGGGCACCAGGGTTTTGGTAGTGGACGAGCCGACCGCCAGCCTTGACCGCGCATCCGCCAACCGCATTATCAGTATCCTGAAAGACACCACGTCCGATGGAATCGCCGTCCTGGTGGCGTCGCACGACCACGAACTGGTCCGGCTCAGCGATTCCCTGACTGAACTGATCTAGCCCGCCCCTCCGCACCGAAGGTACCGTCCGCACGTGACTGCTTCAGAGAAAACGCCGTTCTACATCACCACGGCCATCACCTACCCCAACGGCGTGCCGCACATCGGCCACGCCTACGAGTACATTGCCACCGATGCCATGGCCCGCTTCAAGCGGCTGGACGGCTTTGACGTGATGTTCCTGACCGGCACGGACGAGCACGGCATGAAGATCGCTCAGACGGCCGAGAAGGAGGGCATCACGCCCAAGGAGCTGGTGGACCGCAACGCGGAGGTGTACAAAGCGGCGCATTCCGCCCTGGGCATCACGTACGACCGCTTCATCCGCACCACGGACGAGGACCACTACGCCGCGTCGCAGGCCATCTGGAAAAAGATGGAAGCTAAGGGCGACATCTACCTGTCGAAGTATGAGGGCTGGTACTCCGTCCGGGACGAGGCCTACTACGGTGAGGATGACACCGTGGTCAAGGACGACGGCGTGCGCTACTCGAAAGAGACCGACACCGAGGTGACCTGGACGGCAGAGGAGAGCTACTTCTTCCGGCTCTCCGCCTACCAGGACCGGCTCCTGGCCCTCTACGAGGCGCAGCCGGAGTTCGGCGCACCCCAGTCCCGGTTCAACGAGGTGATCAGCTTCGTCCGCCGCGGGCTGGAGGACCTGTCCATCAGCCGCACCACGTTCGACTGGGGCGTTCCCGTTCCCGGCAACGACAAACACGTCATGTACGTGTGGGTGGACGCGCTCACGAACTACCTCACGGGCGTTGGCTACCCGGACGTCGATTCTGAGAAGTTCCGTAAGTACTGGCCGGCCGACGTCCACGTGATCGGCAAGGACATCTCCCGATTCCATGCCATCTACTGGCCTGCGTTCCTGATGAGCGCGGACCTGGAATTGCCCAAGCGGGTGATGATCCACGGCTTCCTGCACAACAACGGCGTCAAGATGTCCAAGTCCCTCGGCAACGTGGTGGCTCCCGCGGATTTCGTGGCGCAGTATGGCCTGGACCAGGTGCGCTTCTTCTTCCTCCGCGAGGTTCCCTTCGGCGCTGACGGAAGCTACAACCACGAGGCCATCGTGGGACGGATGAACTCCGATCTTGCCAACAACTTCGGCAACCTCGCTCAGCGTTCGCTGTCCATGGTGGCGAAGAACTGCGGCGGCGCGGTTCCCGCCCCAGGTGCCTTTACGGCCGCGGATACCGCCATCCTGGAACAGGCGGGCGGCCTCCTCGAAACTGCCCGGGCTGCCTTCGAGAAGCAGGAATTCAGCCGGGCGCTGGAAGCCATCTGGACTGTCCTGGGCGATACCAATGCCTACTTTGCCGAGCAGGCGCCCTGGGTGCTGCGGAAGACCGACGTCGAACGCATGAACACCGTGCTGTACGTGACGCTTGAGGTACTCCGGATTGTGTCCATCCTGGCACAGCCGGTGATGCCCACCGCTACGGCCGCGCTCTTGGACACCCTGGGCCAGCCCGAAGGGGAAGCCCGCCAGTTTGCGGCCATCAGTACCCCGATCGTTGCCGGGACTGCCCTGCCTGCCCCGGCACCGGTGTTCCCGAAGTACGAAGAGCCTGCGGAAGCCTAAGCAGAATGCCCGGCTCCGGAAGGTCCGGGCAGGTATCTTTCCCGTCGCGGAGTAGTCCGGCGGTTCGAACACAGGTAATTCCTACTCGGGACTCTCCGCCCCGACTTCCATAGCCTGAACGGGTTAGCAAACTGACAGTTCGCATCTGGGAGAACCGTCGCCCCGATGCTGTCTGTTTGCCTTGTGACCCGTCAGGTTGGGGCGGTCGTGTTCTCCCGTACGTCTTGCAGTTTGAAGCAGACTATGGACGGAGACGGAAAAAATGCAACGGATCCTAGCCGCACTCGGGGTCACAGGCCTCGCCCTTCTAGGCGCGTCAGCCACAGCCGTGGCCTCGCCGCCGGAATCATCCGGCGGTGACGGGAAGATCACCATCTGTCACGCGACGGGCTCAGATACGAACCCCTACGTGTCGGTCACCATGAGCCTCAACGCACTCAAAGCCCACCTGGGCCACCAGCACAATGAGGACATCATTCCGGCCAACAGCATGCTGCCTGCAGGCCAAAACCTCCACAAGGTGGACTGGTGGAATGCCGGCTGCGCCAAGCCGGGCGGAACCCCGCATGAGGACAACGACAAGAAAATCACCATCTGCCACGCGACGGGATCGGCGTCGAATCCCTACGTGGTCATCACCATCGCTCTGCAGGGCCTCAACGGCCACGCCGGTGACCACCACCAGCACACCGAGGACATCATCCCGCCCAACCATGGGAAGGTAATCCCCGCGGGGCAGAACTGGACTGACGACGGGAAAGCCACGTACAACAACGGGTGCGTTCCCACGAAGGCACCGCCCGTAGTCCCGCCCGTGGTTCCACCTGCCGTAGTTCCACCGGTGGTTCCACCTGCCGTAGTGCCGCCGGTGGTCGTACCTCCGGCCGGTGCTGTGATTCCTGCCCCGGCGCCGGCCGGGGCTGTCGTTGGAGGCGGCGCAGTGACCGCGGTCAACGAGGGATTCAACGTACAGACTGCGGTGTCTGACGCGGATCCGGGGATGGCTCCCTGGCTCGGAGGCGTGGCCGCCCTGCTGCTCGCCGGGGGTGCCATTGCAGCACGGAAAACCATGGCAGGCGGCGGCCGCCATGGTGAAGCCCGCAGTTAGCACGCCGGCTGGCCTGCCGTCGGCAAGACGCTGAATGATGCGCACGGCGCCGTGCCCCGAAACTGGCACGGCGCCGTGTGCCTTTAACAACCGGTGCCTTTAACACTGCGCCTTCAACTGCTCCCTGATGCCTTTGTTCGAATTGACCGAAGCCCGAGGTGCCCGTGAACGAACCCGGCCCAGCCACTACCCATCACAAAGTAGGTCCTGCCGCCCGGAAAAGGATCCGATGGCACGCGCCGCGCCTTCGCTTTATCGCTGCCCTGGGCCTGCTCACCGCGCTGGGCTGCCTGATGTTCCTGTTGCTGCCGGCACTGGTAAATATGGGAGGCGGCAGCGTCCAGCCTGGCGGCCACCCGTCCCTGGCTTCGGCACCGCCGTCGTCGACGGGTTCCGGAACGGCCCCGGAATCCCCGGCGGCCCTGCTGCCTGCCGACATGCCGGCGGCCGTTCCCGCCTGGCCGCCCGCGGCGCCTCCGCAACGGCTGGTTTACCCGTCCGCGGACATTGACGTGGTGGTTCATCCCTTGGATCCGAGCGACGACGACAAGGAACGCCGGACCATCATTCCGCCTCCCACCATGGACGGATACTGGCTAACGCCATACGGTGCACCGGGAGCCGGCTCGACCAATACCACCTACGTGGTGGGCCACAGCTGGCAGGACCGTGAGGCGCCCTTCAACCGCCTCAGCAGCCGGGCCACTGCCGGCGACCTGCTCACCGTAGCCACCGGTAGCGGCGAACTCGGCTACCGTGTTGAATCGGTCACCACTTACGAAAAATCCAGCCTTAAGGACAGCGCTATTTGGGACGTTGCTCCCAACAGGCTGGTTCTTATTTCCTGCTACACGGATGACCTCTGGGGAACCAACGTCGTCGTTGTGGCCTCGCCCGCATATTGAGACAGCTTGACCACGATATGGATGTCTTGGCTACCCTGAAAGCATGAGCGCATCCTCCATTGATCTGGCAGTTATTCCCGGCGACGGCATTGGCCCTGAGGTCATCGCCGAGGCAGTCAAAGTACTGGAAAAGGCTGTGGCCGCTGAGGGAGTGGAGCTCAAGCAGACGCACTACAAGCTCGGTGCCGAGCACTGGCTGGCCACGGGGGAGACGCTGCCGGACGAGGTCCTGGCCGACCTCCGAACCCGGGACGCCATCCTTTTCGGCGCAGTGGGCGCCGCTCCCGGCGACACGCGCATTCCCTCCGGCATCATTGAACGCGAGATGCTCCTGAAGCTCCGCTTCAGCCTGGACCACTACGTCAATTTGCGGCCGTCCCGGCTCTACGGAACAGTGGGCAGTCCGCTGGCCAACCCCGGCACCATCGACTTCATCGTGGTGCGCGAAGGAACCGAGGGCCCCTATGTGGGCAACGGCGGCACCCTGCGCGCCGGCACCCCGCACGAAGTTGCCACCGAAGTGTCCCTTAACACCGCCCACGGCGTGGAGCGCGTGGTCCGCGATGCCTTCCGCCGGGCCAGCGCCCGGGAACGCAAGCACGTCACCCTGGTTCACAAGCACAACGTCCTGGTCTACGCCGGGCATCTCTGGAAGCGCACCGTCGAGGCCGTTGCCCAGGAGTTCCCTGACGTGACGCACGACTACCTGCATGTGGACGCCGCCACCATCTTTATGGTCACGGACCCGTCCCGCTTCGATGTGATTGTCACTGACAACCTCTTTGGTGACATCCTCACCGACCTCGCCGCGGCCATTACCGGCGGCATCGGGCTGGCAGCGTCCGGCAACATCAACATGGACCGCACGGCGCCGTCCATGTTCGAACCCGTCCACGGCTCCGCCCCGGATATCGCAGGGCAGGGCAAAGCAGACCCCACCGCGGCAATCCTCTCGGCGGCCCTCCTGCTCGACCACCTCGGCTACGCCGGTGCGGCCCGGAAGATCGAATCCGCGGTGGTTGCCGACGTCGAAAAACGCGACGGCAGCCCCCGCAGCACCAGTGCGGTGGGCGATGCCATCGCCGCCGGACTCTAGCGCGCCGAGGCCTCCTGCATCGGGCGTAAGCTTGTCTCGAATCACCAAATGCCGCCCTGCCGTTCAGCGCTGAACCCGGGGCGGCCGATCGTGGAGGAACCATGACCCAGACTGCCCATGGCGTCGAATTCAGCCAGCAGCTTTCGGCCAACCCGAAGTCTGCTGAAGAGCGTGCAGCCATCCTGGCGAACCCGGGATTCGGCAACCACTTCACCGACCACACCGCCATCGTCGATTACAGCGTGGACGCGGACGGCAACGGCGGCTGGCACAATCCCCGGGTGGAAGGCTACGGACCCATCACCCTGGACCCGTCGGCTGCCGTGCTGCACTACGGGCAGGAGATTTTCGAGGGGCTCAAGGCCTACCGCCACGCCGACGGCTCCATCTGGAGCTTCCGTCCGGAAGCCAATGCCGCCCGCCTGAACAAGTCGGCACGTCGGCTGGCCCTGCCGGAACTGCCGGCAGAGTACTTCCTCGGAGCCATCCGCGAACTGGTGGCCGCTGACAAGGAATGGGTTCCCGCCGGCGACGGCGAAGCACTCTACCTCCGGCCCTTCATGATCGCCACGGAGGCGTTCCTGGGCGTCCGTGCAGCCCGTGAAGTTTCCTTCCGCGTGATCGCCTCGCCCGCCGGCAACTACTTCGGCGGCGAACTCAAGCCTGTCTCCATCTGGATTTCGCGCCAGTACGCCCGGGCCGGCCGGGGCGGCACGGGCGACGCCAAGTGCGGGGGCAACTACGCGGCCTCGCTCATAGCCCAGCAGGAGGCTGAAGCCAACGGCTGCAAGCAGGTCCTGTTCCTGGACCACTTCAACGACGATGCTGTTGAAGAACTGGGCGGCATGAACGTGTTCTTTGTGATGAAGGACGGTTCGCTCGTCACGCCCGCCCTCACCGGCACCATCCTGGAAGGCATTACCCGGATGTCGGTCATCCAGGTGGCCAAGGACATGGGCCGTCAGGTCACCGAACGCAAGATCACCCTTGATGAGTGGCGCGACGGCGTCGCTTCCGGCGATATTGCCGAGGTCTTCGCGTGCGGCACCGCGGCCGTCATCACCCCCATCGGTATCCTGAAGGACGCCACCGAGTTCATTGGCTCCGAGGACGCTACGGCGGGGGAGACCACCATGGCCATCCGCCAGCAGCTGCTGGGCATCCAGACCGGGGCGGTCCCGGACACCCACGGCTGGCTGACCCGCCTGGCATAGCCGGCGCTCAAGCCCTGCAACAACGACGGCGCCTGCCGGGCTTCTGCCCGGCGGGCGCCGTTCGTTGTGTACGTACCACGGCGGGAGTCAGCCGTCCGGGTCAGCGGCGGGCGGCCTTCCTAGCGGCGTTCTTCAAGGCCTTGCGGGAAACAGGCTTCAGGGCCTTCCGTGCAGCTTCTTCTTCCAGCGCCCGGTTGCGGCGGGCGTCGATCATGTCGTTCCACAGCGTCGTCGCAAAGACGCCGCCGTCCTGGGCGTACACGTTGTAGGGGTAGCCGGCGAAGATGGGCGGCGTGGTGGTGCCGCCGGGCAAATCCTTGCCTGCCGCCTTGGCGACTGCGTCTGCGACAGCCCAGGTCCGGGTCAGGTGGCGTGTGAGGTTCTCCTGGACAAACGTGTTTGCGTCACTGGCCGCGGCGGCGCGCGTCAGGAGATCCTCCAGGTCGTCGGCCAGAATACGAGCTGCCGCTTCCTCCGCGGGTACCGAATCCGCAGGCAGGTCCCTGGCCGCTTTTTCCACCGCCTCACTCCAATCGGCGGTTTCGCGGAACTTCCGCCACGTGGGAAACCAGACGATGCCGCCCGTTGCATGGTTGTGGATGTGCAGGAGCCCGCTGTTCTTCTCCGTCGTGGCATGGTCGTGACCGGCGGAATCGGCTTCGGCGAGGAGGTCTGCAAGTGTTGTGGTGCTCATGGTGTGTGGTTCCGGCTTCCTGGGAGACAGCGAGGGGATTCACTGGTGGTCAACCCGGGCACCCCGATGTTCTATTCCGGACGCGGGGCGGCGGTGGTCCGGCGCCGGATGCAAAGATGTGATGGTGACTTCAGCTTCCGGCCCCATTCTGCAGCGCAGCTCCGCCCTGACGCGGTACATCCTGGCCCCGAACCCCGGGCCCATGAGCCTCGAGGGAACCAACTCCTACGTGGTGCGGGCCGCTGGGTATCCCGGCGCCGTCGTGGTGGACCCCGGCCCGCTGGACGAGGCCCACCTCCAAGCACTTGCTGAGGCCGGCCCGGTGGAACTGATCCTCATCACCCACCGCCACGCTGACCATACTGCCGGATCGGCGCGCCTGCATGAACTGACCGGCGCCCCGGTCCGTGCCGCCGATCCCGTGCATTGCCACGGCGGAGAACCCCTGCGCGGCGGGGTGGTCCACGCCGCCGGGCTGGAGATTAACGTGCTGCCCACTCCCGGCCATACCTCGGATTCGCTGTCCTTCCATCTTCCCGACGACGGCCCCCACGGTTCCGTGCTGACCGGTGACACCATCCTGGGCAGGGGCACCACCATGCTGGACTTCCCCGACGGCACACTGGGGGACTACCTGGCAACGCTGGACAGGCTTGAGGCGTTGGGTCCGGCCACCGTCCTCCCGGCGCACGGACCCGTGCTGCCCTCCGTGGAGTCCATTGCGCGGGATTACCGCCTGCACCGGCAGGAGCGGCTCGGCCAGATCCGCGCGGCGCTGGCACAACTCGGCCGGGACGCCACCGTGGGTGAGGTGGCTGACGTCGTCTATTCCGACGTCGGCCCTTCCGTCCGGCGGGCAGCCGAAATGTCGGTTGCCGCGCAGCTGCACTACCTGCGCGCTGAAGGAAGCGGCCAAGCCGGGACGGTAGGGTAGGGACCATGCGTATTGCCAGGTTTGTTGTCGATTCTGATCCCCTGTACGGCGTTGTGGAAGGTGAAACGGGCAGTGAGGAAATCACTGTCATCCACGGAGACCCCTTCTTCAACGGCGTGGAGCGCACGTCCGTCCGGCACAAGCTGGAGGACGTCCGGTTGCTGGCGCCGATCATCCCGCGCAGCAAGGTCATCGGCGTGGGCCGCAACTTCGTGGAGCACGCCCATGAGCTTGGCAACGAAGTGCCCGCCCAGCCGCTCCTCTTCCTGAAGCCCAACACCGCCGTCGTTGGCCCCAACGATCCCGTTGTCCTGCCGGAATTCTCCGAGGAAGTCTCGTTCGAGGCGGAACTGTGCGTAGTGATCGGCCGGATCTGCAAGGACGTCCCGGAAGACCGGGTGGACGACGTCATTTTCGGATACACCTGCGGCAATGACCTCACCGCCCGGGACGTGCAGAAGAGCGACCTGCAGTGGACGCGGGCCAAGGGCTTTGACACCTCCGCACCCCTGGGACCATGGATCGAGACGGAGCTGGATACCGAGGACCTGCAGATCCAGGGCCGGCTCAACGGCGAACTGCGCCAGGACGGCAGCACAAGCCAGATGATCCGCGGCGTGCGCGAACTTGTGTCCGTGGTCTCCCAGGCCTTCACGCTGCTCCCCGGTGATGTCATTATGACCGGCACCCCTGCAGGCGTCGGCCTGGTCAATGCCGGTGACCGTTTCGAAGTGGAGATCGAAGGAATCGGACGGTTGTCCAACCCGATAGTCCGCCGCTGACCCCGGCCGCCCTGACGCGTGGTGCCAGGCGGTAAAGTTGAAGCCACTATGACTACTGCTTCTGCGTCGCCTGCTGCCTCCATTCCGTCCGTCACCGCGGATACGCCCGTCCGGGTCCGCTTTTGCCCGTCGCCTACCGGAACCCCGCACGTCGGGCTGATCCGTACGGCGCTGTTTAACTGGGCCTACGCCCGGCACACCAAGGGCACCATGGTGTTCCGGATCGAGGACACCGACTCGGCGCGGGACAGCGAGGAAAGCTACCACCAGTTGCTGGACGCGCTGAAGTGGCTGGGCATCGACTGGGACGAGGGCGTGGAGGTGGGCGGCCCGCACGAGCCGTACCGGCAGTCGCAGCGCAGCGACATCTACCAGGACGTCATCAAGCGGCTCCGTGACGGCGGGTTCATCTACGAGTCCTTCTCCACGCCGGAGGAGATCGAAGCCCGCCACCGCGCGGCCGGGCGGGACCCGAAGCTCGGCTATGACGGTTTCGACCGGACCCTGACGGACGAGCAGATTTCGGAGTTCAAGGCCCAGGGCCGTGAGGCCGTCCTGCGCCTCCGGATGCCCGAGGAAGACATCACGTTCAACGACCTGGTCCGCGGGGAGATCACCTTCCGTGCCGGTTCCGTGCCGGACTTCGCAGTGGTGCGCGCCAACGGCGCCCCGCTGTACACGTTGGTCAACCCGGTGGACGACGCGCTGATGGGCATCACCCATGTCCTGCGCGGCGAAGACCTGCTCAGCTCCACCCCGCGGCAGATTGCCCTGTACCGGGCCCTTCACGCGGTGGGCGTTGCGCAGTACATGCCGGAGTTCGGCCACCTGCCCTACGTGATGGGCCAGGGCAACAAGAAGCTTTCCAAGCGCGATCCCGAATCCAGCCTGTTCCTGCACCGCGAACGCGGCTTCATCCCCGAGGGATTGCTCAACTACCTCTCCCTGCTGGGCTGGTCGCTCAGCGCCGATGAGGATATCTTCACGGTGGACCAGCTCGTGGAGAACTTCGACATCCACGACGTCCTGGGCAACCCGGCGCGCTTCGACCTGAAGAAGGCAGAGGCCATCAACGGAACCCACGTAAGGATGCTTTCACCCGAGGTGTTCCGGGAACGGCTGGCACCCTACCTGCGCGCCGCGGACCTGGTGGGCGAAATCCTCACTGACCGTGAAGAGGAGATCCTCACCGAAGCCGCGCCGCTCATCCAGGAGCGCATCACGCTGCTGGGCGAGGCACCGGAAATGCTGGCCTTCCTCTTCAAGGCCGACGACGCCATCGACATCGCGGACGACGCCCGCAAGGGATTGCCGGAAAACCTGGCCGAAGTCCTCGACGCGGCCATCACGGCGCTCGAACCCGTTGATGAGTGGACCCCGGACAACATCCAGACGGCACTGAAGCAGGCGCTCGTGGAAGACCTCGGCATCAAGCCGCGGCTCGCCTTCGGCCCCGTCCGCACAGCGGTTTCGGGGCGGCGGATCTCGCCGCCGCTGTTTGAATCCATGGTGATCCTGGGCAAGGAATCCTCCCTGCGCCGGCTCCGGACCTTCCGCGGCTGATGACTGCTCCCAGCAAGGCACGCAGCGGGGTCCTGGAAACGCCCTTCGGGCCAGTCCGGGGCGTCCTTTTCGACATTGACGACACCCTGGTGGACCTCGAATATTCGATGACGACTGCCTTGCGGGAAGTCAGCGAACACCTCCTGCCCGGCCTGGACCAGGCCGGGTGGGAGCGGTTTGGCCGCATCTTCACCCACGAGACCACGCACTACTACGACCAGTACCTCGCCGGTGAGCTGACGTTCAACGAGCAGCGCCTCCTGCGCGGCCGTGCCGCGCTGGGGCACTTTGGCGTGGACCTGGGGGAGGGTGAGGAATCGCACCGGTGGCTCAGCGCCTACGTGGAGAAGCAGCCCTCCTACGTCAAACCTTTCCCGGACGTGCTGCCGCTGCTCGACGTCCTGGACCGCGCGGGTATTCCCTACGGCGCGGTCAGCAACAATGTCCACGATTACCAGCGGGCCAAACTCGACAGCGCCGGGCTGGAGCGCGTCTCGCAGTTGGTCGGGACGGACACCCTCGGGGTGGCCAAACCCAACCCGGCCATCTACCTCGAAGGCGTCCGGCTGCTGGGCACCCCTGCCGCGGAAACCCTCTACGTCGGCGATAACCGGCTGCTTGATGCGGAAGGCTCGACGGCGGCCGGCTTGCTGGGCGTCTGGCTGAACCGGACGGGGGAGCCGGGGCAGGGGTTCGACGGCGGCATGGTTGCCTCGCTGGACCAGCTGGTCAGCTAAGTCACACCGTGCCGATTTGTGCGAGCCGGAAGTCTCGGGTAAAGTAATTTCTCGTGCTGAGGGGCACGGAGCAGGGCAAAAGCCTTGAAAACCGGCCCGAAAGTATCATTGGGATATGGTGTAATTGGCAACACTACGGTTTCTGGTACCGTCATTCTAGGTTCGAGTCCTGGTATCCCAGCTCTGGTTTGAGTGCCGTTCCGGCCTCGAACTGGAACGGTTTCAAGCGGTCCGCCGATTTGAAACGACAGCGCAGTGTGTGAAACAATCACTGAGCTTGACCAGCGGAAACGCTGGCAGGAAGTACACGGCCCCATCGTATAGCGGCCTAGTACGCCGCCCTCTCACGGCGGTAACGCGGGTTCGAATCCCGCTGGGGTCACCAACGGAAATGGTCCCGGGCAACAGCCCGGGGCCATTTTCCATTTCCCGGCGCGTGCCGCTTTGAGCTGGCATGATGTTGCTGTGACTATGTCCAACGAGCCCCACGATCACACGCAGCCGGAGCCGCGGACCGCCGAAGCGCTGGCGCTGCTGGAGGATGTGCGCAACGGGCTTGCGGACGTCGCCCTGCCGCTGGCTCTTCCGGGAGCGGAGCAGGCCCGCCTCGAGGCCGCGAACGCGGTGACCCAGCTCGATGACTACATCCTTCCCCGCTACCGCAGCCTGGATGCTCCACTCCTCGCCGTCGTCGGAGGTTCCACCGGCGCGGGGAAATCGACCCTCGTCAACGCGCTCGTCGGCCACCCGGTGACCCGCGCGGGAGCGATCCGCCCCACAACCCGGCAGCCCATCCTGCTGCACAACCCGGCTGAGGCGGCCTCGTTCGAGGGGCAGCGCGTCCTGCCCGGCCTTAACCGGATCCGCGGCGCCCTCGCCGTGGCCCGGGTTCCTTCCGCCATGGACGTGATCACGTCCGACGCAGCCCCGATGTCGTCGCTGGTACTGCTGGCCGACCCGTCCGTACCGGCCGGGATCGCCCTCCTCGACGCCCCCGACGTCGATTCCATTTCTGACGAAAACAGGAAGCTGGCAGGGCAACTCCTGGCGGCCGCGGACCTCTGGATCTTCGTCACAACCGCCAACCGTTATGCCGACGCCGTCCCCTGGAAGCTGCTCCTGGACGCTGCCACCCGGGACATCATGGTGGCGGTGGTGCTGGACCGGGTCCCGCCGGGTGCGGAGGCGGAGGTCAGCGAGGACCTCCGTGCACTTTTGGACAAGGAAGGGCTGGGGAGCGCACCGATGTTCGTCATCCCCGAAACCCCATTGGACTCCAGGGGCATGCTGCCGGAAGGAGCAGTCCGTCAGCTGAAAACCTGGCTGGACGAGCTGGCGGCCGATGCCGCGGGCCGGTCCGAGGTTGCCCGCCGGACCCTGAACGGGTCGGTCCGTGCCCTCTCCGGCCGGGTTGCCGCAATTGCCCAGGCGGCCCGCGAACAGCAGCGCGCTGCCGGCAGCCTGGAAGCTGACGCCGTGGCAGCCTACCGGCATGCAGCGGAGCGCATCCTGGACGCCACCCGGGACGGGGCACTCCTGCGCGGTGAAGTCCTGGCACGCTGGCAGGACTTCGTCGGCACCGGCGAATTCTTCCGGACCCTGGAACAGAACGTCGGACGGTTCCGGGACCGGCTGGGAGCCTTCTTCCGGGGCGAACCGGCACCGGCCGTGCAGGTCGAGGCCGCCATTGAGACCGGCCTGCAGGCGGTGATCGTTGATGAAGCGGCCAACGCTGCCGAGGAGACTGACCAGCGCTGGCGCTCCCATCCGGCGGGCAGGCAACTGCTGGGCACTGACGATCTTTCCGGCACCTCGCCGGGCTTCGCCGAACGCACTGCCGAGGAAATCCGTGCCTGGCAGGAGGCATTGATGGAACTCATCCGCACGGAGGGCCAGGGCAAGCGCACCCAGGCCCGCTGGTTGTCCTTCGGGATCAACGGACTGGGAGCGGCACTAATGATTGTCGTGTTTTCGATGACCGCGGGACTGACCGGCCTGGAGATTGGTGTGGCCGGCGGGACCGCCGTCGTGGGCCAGCGGCTGCTGGAAGCGGTCTTCGGAGAGGATGCGGTGCGGCGCATGGCCGAAAAAGCCCGGGAGGACCTCGCAGCCCGCTGCCAGCGCCTGCTGGACGGGGAGCAGCAGAAGTTCCTGCTCCGGCTGCCGGCTGCCGACTGGGCTGCCGAAGATGCGCTGCCGGCCCAGTCCGACGCCCTGGCCCGGCTGGCGGGCACCGCGTGAGCCGGCACAGCGACGCACGGGAGTCAACGCGGCTCGACGGCCGGCTTCAGGCGCTCGACGACGCCCGGGAGCTGGGCGAAGGCGTCCTTCCGGATGAAACACTGCAGGAAGTGCTCCGTGTCCTGGAACGGGCCAGTTCCCGCCGTTCACTGTCCGGGGACCACACTGTGGTGGGCTTCTTTGGGGCGACCGGCAGCGGAAAATCGTCCCTGTTCAATGCGGTCAGCGGCGCGGAAATCGCGACGGCGGCCGCCCGCCGCCCCACAACATCGGAACCTTTGGCCGGGGTTTGGGGAGCAGCAGGCAGCGAGCCGCTGCTGGACTGGCTGGAGGTGCGCAACCGGCACCACGCTGCAGCGGTTGACGGCTTCGCCGATGAGGAAACCGGGCTGATCCTGCTGGACCTTCCCGACTTCGACTCCACCCGGCAAGCGAACCGCGAGACAGTGCAGCGGATGGTGGGCCTGGTGGACGTGCTGGTCTGGGTCCTGGATCCACAAAAGTACGCCGACGCAGCCGTGCATAACGGCTTCCTCGCCCCGCTTGCCTCCCACGGCGCCGTCACGCTCGTCGTCCTGAACCAGGTGGACCGGCTGCCCGCACGGGACGTGCAGCCCGTGCTCGACTCCCTGCGCGGCATCCTGGCCCGCGACGGCCTCGGGGAGGTCCGGGTCCTCGCGTCCTCGGCCACGACAGGTGCCGGCGTTGACGCCCTCCGCGCCGCCATCCGCAGCGTGGCCATGCAGCGCAAGGCGCAGTCACAGCGGCTGGCTGCCGACATCGCCAAGGCAGCACACGAGCTGCAGGCCGTGTCCGGCGACGGTGAAGCCGCAGGCGTACGGTCCCCGGCCAAAGCCCGGCTCTCCGATGAGCTGGCCGTGGCGGCGAACGTGCCGGTGGTAGTCAGGGCAGTGGGCCAGTCCTACCGGCTCGAATCCGTGCGCCGGACCGGTTGGCCGGTAACCCGGTGGCTCTCCAGGTTCCGCCCGGACCCGCTGCGCCGGCTCAACCTTCGCAGCAGCACACCAGCAGAACTGAACCGGACATCACTGCCGCCGGCCGGTGCACCGGAGCGGGCCCGGACGGATGCGGCAGTGCGGGAGTTCGCCGATGCAGCCAGTGCCGGTGCTCCCGGCCCCTGGCGCGCCGCCATCCGGGGCGCAGCCCGTGAGGGGAGGGACCGCCTTCCCGATGCCCTGGACCAGGCCATTGCTGGAACAGACCTGGGCGCCAACCGCACATCCTGGTGGTGGGGCGCGTTCAACGTGGTGCAGTGGCTGGCACTGCTGACTGTCGTGGGCGGACTCGGCTGGCTTGGCGTCCTGGCGGCGCTGGGCTACTTCCAGATGCCCGTACCGGAGGTGCCCCGGGTGGAAGGGTGGCCGGTCCCAACCCTGATGATTGCCTTGGGAGTGGTGCTGGGGATCTTCCTGGCAATCACCGGACGCTTCATTGCGGCCGGGGCAGCCCGCGGACGGTCAGGCAGGGCACGGAAACGGCTGAACGCTGCCGTCGCGTCTGTAGCGCAGGAGCTCGTGGTGGAACCCGTGGAGGTTGAGGTCAGCAGGCTGGGCGCCTTCAACGCCGCGCTGAAGAAGGCCGGGCCCCGGTAGGGCTCCGGCAGCAGCCCGGCTCCTGTTCTGTACGGGCGCCTACCCTTTATTAAGGGCGGCAGCGGCGTCCCGGACCTTGATCAACGTCCGCAGGTTGCGGGTGGTGGTGGCTGCCTTGAACCGGGCCTTGGCAGTGATCTTGCTGAAGGGGCTGTCCAGCGTTCCGCCTGCCGGCGCCAGCCAGGCCAGGGCCTCGGGTCCCAGCCGTTTTTGCTTGGCGCCGTCGAGGGCAGCCCCTGCCGTATCCAGTTCGTCCAGCACCGCTGTGTCCGAGGACAGGGTGATGTAGGTGTGCGTGGACCTGTCATCGTCGGGGTAAGGGCAGGCTTCCACCAGTTCGGCCACCCTGCCCGCGTCAAGGACCACCACCCAGGCTTCATAGCCGAAAGCGGCGCGCAGGCACTTTTCACATTCCCGCTTGACGGCGGCGGCACCGAGGCTGCTGGTCAGCACCACGTTTCCGCTGGCCAGAAGGGTCAGGGCGTCCGGAAAACCGCAGGCCTTCAGGGCTTCCCTGAGGTCGGCCATTTTGATGTTGATGCCGCCCACATTGATGCCGCGGAGAAACACTGCGTAGCTGCCCATGGCCACAGCCTAGCGCCCGGGCTTCAGGAGGATGCTGTCAGTCGTTGTTCTTGCGCAGCGCTTCGGTGAGGATCCGCCCGGCGTTGCACACAACCTCGGCGTGCAGGCGGCCTGGCTGGCGGGTAAGCCGCTCGATCGGACCCGAAATCGACACCGCGGCGATCACCCGGCCGGACGGACCCCGCACCGGTGCCGAGACGGAGGCGACCCCCGGCTCGCGTTCGCCGAGGCTCTGGCCCCAGCCCCGCCGTCGTACGCCTGCCAGGACGGTGGGCGTAAAGCGTGCGGCCTGCAGGCCCTCGAGCAGGCGGTCGTGGTCTTCCCATGCGAGCAGGACCTGCGCCGCGGAGCCTGCCTTCATGGACAGCTGCGTGCCGACCGGAATGGTGTCCCGCAAGCCGATGGGACGCTCGGCAGAGGCGACGCAGACACGCCAGTCGCCCTGGCGGCGGAAGATCTGCGCGCTCTCGCCCGTCGCATCGCGCAACTGCATGAGTACGGGACCTGCCGAGGCAATCAGGCGGTCCTCGCCGGCGGCCGATGCCAGCTCCACCAGCCTGCTGCCGAGGACGAACCGCCCCTGGATGTCGCGGCTGACCAGCCGGTGGTGGACGAGGGCCAGGGCCAGGCGGTGGACGGTGGGCCGGGCCAGGCCGGTTGCCGCCACCAGCTGTGCCAGCGTGGTGGGGCCGGCCTCCAGCGCATCAAGCACCTGGGCCGCTTTATCAATGACACCGACTCCACTAGAATTGTCCATGTAATGATATTGCCGTCTCATTATCTGAGATGCAAATCTTTCGGCTGGCGCAGTATGAGCCATGCTGATTCAGTTGAACCAATCAGCCAAACAGCAGTGAAGGGAGATGGCCATGGCAAAGACATTGGCCGAGAAAGTCTGGGACGCACATGTGGTGCGCAAAGGCGACGGCGAAGGAGCCAACGCTCAGCCCGACCTTCTCTTCATCGACCTTCACCTGGTCCACGAGGTCACGTCCCCGCAGGCATTCGAAGGCCTGCGCCTGGCCGGGCGCAAGCTCCGCCGCCCGGACCTGACCATCGCCACGGAGGACCACAACACTCCGACCCTGGACATCGACAAGCCCATCGCCGACCTGACCAGCCGCACCCAGATCCAGACCCTGCGCAACAACTGCGCCGAGTTCGGCGTCCGGCTGCACAGCCTGGGCGACGCCGAACAGGGCATCGTGCACGTGGTGGGCCCCCAGCTCGGGCTCACGCAGCCGGGCATGACCGTGGTCTGTGGTGACTCC
This sequence comes from Pseudarthrobacter sp. TE3704, assembly GCF_056279405.1. NCBI lineage: Bacteria > Bacillati > Actinomycetota > Actinomycetes > Micrococcales > Micrococcaceae > Pseudarthrobacter > Pseudarthrobacter sp. TE3704. The sequence continues at coordinate 630,017 of NZ_JBWCCJ010000002.1, read as the reverse complement.
CACACCTCCACCCATGGCGCTTTCGGCGCGCTGGCCATGGGCATCGGCACCTCCGAGGTGGAGCACGTCATGGCCACCCAGACGCTCTCCCTGAAGCCGTTCAAGACCATGGCCATTAACGTGGAAGGGACACTGCGTCCCGGCGTCACCGCGAAGGACATCATCCTGGCCGTCATTGCCAAGATCGGCACCGGCGGCGGCCAGGGCTACGTGCTCGAATACCGCGGCTCGGCAATCCGCGCATTGTCCATGGATGCCCGGATGACCATCTGCAACATGTCCATCGAAGCCGGCGCCCGTGCCGGCCTCGTCGCTCCGGACCAGACCACCTACGACTACATGTACGGGCGCCCGCACGCGCCGCAGGGCGCGGAGTGGGACGCCGCCGTCGAGTATTGGAACACCCTGCGCACCGACGACGACGCAACCTTCGACGTCGAAGTGGACCTGGACGCCGACACCCTTGAGCCGTTCGTCACCTGGGGCACCAACCCCGGCCAGGGAGTCTCGCTGTCCCAGTCCGTCCCGTCCCCGGAAGACTTCGGCGACGAGAACGCCAAGGCCGCCGCGGAGCGCGCCCTGCAGTACATGGGACTGGAGGCCGGCACCCCCATGAAGGACATCCGCGTTGACACGGTCTTCCTGGGTTCCTGCACCAACTCCCGGATGGAGGACCTCCGTGCCGCGGCGGACATCGTCCGCGGCCGCCAAAAGGACCCGAACATCCGCATGCTGGTGGTGCCCGGCTCGGCACGCGTCCGGCTGGAAGCCGAAGCCGAGGGCCTGGACAAGGTCTTCAAGGACTTCGGCGCCGAATGGCGCTTTGCCGGCTGCTCCATGTGCCTGGGCATGAACCCGGACCAGCTGGACGTGGGGGAGCGCTGCGCCTCCACCTCCAACCGCAACTTCGAAGGGCGCCAGGGCAAGGGCGGCCGCACCCACCTGGTTTCCCCGGTGGTGGCGGCAGCCACAGCCGTCCGCGGCACGCTCAGCTCGCCGTCGGACCTTGAGCCCGCAGCCATCCGCACCGACGCAGCCTAGGACACATCATGGAAAAGTTCACCAAGCACACCGGCATCGGCGTCCCGCTGCGCCAGAGCAACGTTGACACGGACCAGATCATCCCCGCGGTCTACCTCAAGCGCATTACCCGCACCGGTTTCGAGGACGCGCTGTTCTCCGCCTGGCGCAAGGACCCTTCCTTCATCCTCAACCAGGAGCCCTACAACGCCGGCTCCGTCCTGGTGGCGGGACCGGACTTCGGCACCGGTTCCTCCCGGGAACACGCTGTGTGGGCGCTGAAGGACTACGGTTTCAAAGCCGTCCTTTCATCACGCTTTGCCGATATCTTCCGCGGCAACTCCGGAAAGCAGGGACTGCTGGCAGCGCAGGTTGCCCAGGATGACATCGAACTGATCTGGAAAGAGCTGGAAAACGCTCCCGGTACTGAGGTGATGGTGGACCTGGAGTCCAAAACGGTGGTGTGCGGCACCATCGTCGCACCGTTCGAGATCGACGACTACACCCGGTGGCGCCTGCTGGAAGGCCTGGACGACATTGGGCTCACCCTGCAGCACGAGGCGGACATCACGGCCTACGAAGCCACGCGCCCTGCCTTCAAGCCCAAGACCCTGCCCGCGCGGCTTTCCCAGCCGCACTGACGCGGGAATCTGCGGTACGCGGGTCCGCCACGCCCTGCCGGCGGAGCCCGCGTATTTCGGTTCGGTAACGCGACCTCCTATGCTTGGTTGGAGCCTTTGCAAGGATTTGGGGGCGAGTAATCGTGAGGAAACCGGTATATGAGTAGTGTTCTGACAATCCGCGGCGGAGTCCCGCTTACAGGCCGCGTCAACGTCCGCGGGGCCAAGAATCTGGTCCCCAAGGCGATGGTGGCGGCGTTGCTGGGCAACGAACCGTCGGTGTTGCGGAACGTTCCGGAGATCAAGGACGTGGAGGTAGTCACCTCCCTCCTGCAGCTGCACGGCGTCACCGTGGAGAAGGACCCGGTAAACGGCGACCTCACCCTTGACCCCAAGGCTGCCAAGACGGCACCAAGTACGGCCATCGATGCGCACGCCGGCGACTCCCGGATCCCCATCCTGCTCTGCGGACCGTTGATCCACGCGATCGGCGAGGCGTTCATCCCGGACCTGGGCGGCTGCAAGATCGGCGACCGCCCCATTGACTACCACCTGGACGTCCTGCGCCAGTTCGGTGCCGTCGTGGAGAAGCGTCCCGGCGGAATCCACATTTCAGCACCCAAGGGACTGCACGGAGCCAAGATCTCCCTGCCCTACCCGTCCGTGGGGGCCACCGAGCAGGTGCTGCTGAGCGCCACCCGCGCCGAGGGCATCACCGAGCTGTCCGGCGCGGCCACCGAGCCCGAGATCATCGACCTCATTGCCGTGCTGCAGAAGATGGGCGCCATCATCAGCGTCCAGACGGACCGCACCATCAGGATCGAAGGCGTCCGCGACCTTGGGGGCTACAACCACCGGGCCCTTTCGGACCGCAACGAATCAGCATCCTGGGCATCCGCTGCCCTGGTCACCCGCGGTGACATCTTCGTCGAAGGCGCCTCGCAGCGGGACATGATGACCTTCCTGAACACCTACCGCAAGGTGGGCGGCGGAATGGACATCGGCGAGGACGGCATCCGCTTCTACCACCGGGGCGGCAAGCTCAACCCGCTGGTCCTCGAAACAGACGTGCACCCCGGTTTCATGACGGACTGGCAGCAGCCGCTCGTCGTGGCGCTCACGCAGGCCGAGGGAGTCTCCATCGTCCACGAAACGGTGTACGAAAACCGCTTCGGCTTCACCGAAGCCCTCATCCGGATGGGTGCCAGCATCCAGGTCCACCGAGAGTGCCTCGGCAGCGTTCCCTGCAGGTTCGGGCAGCGCAACTTCCTGCATTCGGCAGTCATCTCCGGGCCTACCCAGCTCAAGGGAACCGACATCGACGTCCCCGACCTCCGCGGCGGCTTCAGCCACCTGATTGCCGCCCTGGCGGCCACCGGTACTTCGCGGGTAACCGGCATCGACATCATCAACCGCGGCTACGAGCGTTTCACCGAAAAGCTCGCCGGCCTGGGTGCTGACTTCGACATCACCACCACGAAGTAACGGGACGGGCCGTGAAGGAATCTGCCAAGAGCAGGGCCACATTCGTGTTCATCGCCGGCGTCGTCCGCCCGCTGTTGAACCTCATGATGGCCAAGAAATGGGAGGGGATCGAAAAGCTTCCCGCCGGCGGCTTCATCGCCGCGCCCAACCACTGCACAGAAATAGACCCCCTCGTGGTGGGGCACATGCTCTATAACCAGAAGCGCGCGCCGCACTTCCTGGCCAAAGCAGCACTGTTCAACGTGCCGGGCCTCGGCTGGCTCCTGCGGGCCACCAAGCAGGTGCCGGTGGAACGTTCGACGGCGGGAGCGAACCGCTCGCTGCAGGTCGCCCAGGAGATTGTCGCCGAAGGCGGGGCGATCATCATCTACCCCGAAGGCACGCTGACACGCGATCCGGAGCTGTGGCCCATGAAGGGGCATACGGGTGCCGCCAGGCTGGCCCTCGAAGGCGGAATCCCGGTGGTTCCCATCGCCCACTGGGGCGCACACGAGGTATTTCCCCGCTATGGTAAGCGGTTCCATATTTTTCCACGCAAGCAGTCCAGGGTTGTGGTGGGTGATCCCGTGGACCTCAGCGCATTCTCCGGGCGGCCGCTGGACAAGGCCACGCTGTCGGCCGCCACAGACGCGATCATGGACGCCATCACCGGACTCCTGGCGGGGATCCGGGGCGAGGAGCCACCGGCAGAGCGCTGGGATCCGACCCGCCAGCAGCAGGCAAAGCACGGACGTTTCGTGGAGCGCGAGCAGCAGAAGCAGCAGCCCGGCAATGGGGCGGATGCTCAGTGACCTCCGGGAACATGACGGGCTCCGCCCGTTCCGTCGCCGTGCTCGGCGCGGGGTCCTGGGGTACCACGTTCGCGAAAATCCTCGGGGACGCCGCCATCGCGGCGGACACCACGCGCGCCATCCGGATCTGGGGGCGGCGCGATGAAGTGGTGGAGCAGATCAACAGCATCCACCGCAATCTTCAGTACCTGAAAGACATCGAACTTCCGGCGAGTATCACAGCCTCCTCGGACGTCCGGGAGGTGCTCCAGGGAGCGGATCTGGTGGTCCTTGCAGTGCCGGCCCAGTCTCTGCGGCCCCAACTGCGCGAATGGAAGGACATGATCGCCCCCGGCGCCATCGTCGTGTCCCTGATGAAGGGACTGGAGCTCGGCACTGATGCCCGCATGAGCGAGGTCATCAGCGAGGAACTCGCCCTTCCGGCTGAACGCATCGCCGTCGTCTCCGGCCCCAACCTCGCGATGGAAATCGCGCGGGAGGAGCCCACGGCATCGGTGGTGGCATGCGCCGATTCAGCCGTCGCCGGCTGGCTTGCCAGGACCTGCACGGCGCCGTATTTCCGGCCGTACACCACCTCCGACGTGGTGGGGGTCGAAATCGGTGGCATCGTCAAGAACGTCATAGCACTGGCTGTGGGCATCTGCGAGGGCAAGCAGATGGGCGACAACACCAAGGCTTCCGTCATCACGCGTGGACTGGCGGAAACCTCGCGCCTTGCACTGGCGCTGGGCGGGAACGCGAAAACCATGGCCGGCCTCGCCGGCCTCGGCGACCTCGTGGCCACCTGCTCATCACCGCTGTCGCGGAACCACACCGCAGGGCGACTGCTGGGAGAAGGCCTTACGCTGGAGGAAGTGGGCCAAAAAATGACCCAGACTGCCGAAGGCATCAAGTCCGGGCAGGCCGTGCATGAGCTGGCCGGCAAGCTGGGCGTCGATATGCCCATCACGGCCGCCGTCGTGGCGGTGCTGGCCGGCAAGCTGTCCGTTGACCAACTGGGGCCCCTCCTGCTGTCCCGGGAACTGAAACCTGAAGGCGATTACTGACGATGTCCCCTGACAACCTGACTGCAGGAGTGCCGGCAAAGCCCCGGGTGGCCGTACTTTTCGGAGGCCGCTCCAGTGAACACGCCGTGAGCTGCGTAACGGCCGCCGGAGTGCTCGGCGCCATCAACAAAGACAAGTACGACGTGATTCCCATCGGGATTGCCAAGTCCGGACAGTGGGTCCTCGCCTCCACCGACACCGCGCAGTGGTCCCTGGCTGCGTCATCCCTCCCGGAGGTGGCGCCGTCTTCGGACACGGTGACCCTGGCCGAGATCGGCGGCGAACACCAGCTGATCGTGGCTTCGCCGAATGAAGTCCCCCGGGAACTGGGCGCCGTGGACGTGGTCTTCCCGCTGCTGCACGGACCCTTCGGGGAGGACGGCACCATCCAGGGGCTCCTGGAGCTTTCCGACACCCGCTACGTGGGTGCCGGTGTCCTGGCTTCCGCGGTGGGCATGGACAAGCACTTCATGAAGGTGGTCTTTGAGGCGGCCGGGCTCCATGTCGGTCCCTACATCGCCGTGACTGACCGGCAGTGGCGCAAGGATCCGGAAGCCGTCCGGAAGCAGGTGGACCTGCTCGGATTCCCCGTTTTCGTCAAGCCCGCACGGGCCGGATCGTCCATGGGAATTTCCAAGGTTGACTCCCTCGACCAACTGGATGCCGCCATCGAGGAAGCACGGCGGCACGATCTCAAGCTGGTCATCGAAGCCGGAATCGCCGGCCGTGAAATTGAATGCGCCGTGCTGGAAGGCAGGGGCACCGACGCCCCCAGGACATCGATGCCGGGCGAGATCTCAGTAGCCGGTGGCAGCCACGAGTTCTACGACTTCAACGCAAAGTACGTGGAGGACGATGCTGCAGCGCTGAGCTGCCCCGCGGATATCCCGGAGGAAGCCATCTCAAGGGTCCGCGAGCTGGCGGCAGCCGCGTTTGACGCCGTCGGGGCCGAGGGCCTGAGCCGCGTCGACTTCTTCTACACGCCCGACGGCGAACTCATCATCAACGAGATCAACACCATGCCCGGCTTTACGCCCAAGAGCATGTATCCGCAGATGTGGGCAGCGTCCGGACTGGGCTACGCGGACCTGATCGATGAACTCATCCACCTCGCGCTTAACCGGAAGACCGGACTGCGCTAGCAGGGGCTTCCCCACGGTTGAGCGTGGCGAAAGACCCCGGCGGGCCGGGCTGCGCCTACTGGCTCTGCGGCAGGTCCTGGAGTTCTTCCTGGCCCACGCAGTTGCGGGTGGCCGGCACCTTGCCGGCCGCCGTTGCGAGATCTGCCAGCACCGTGGCGGAGCTGATCTTGTCCGGGTCCATCAGGATCTCGGTAGCAGGTTCACGGCCGTAGGTGGTCAGGGTCCACACCGGGTCGCCTTCCTTGATGACCCAGTCGATGCCATTGACCGTCACGCAGCGGTCGGTGGTGGGGCCGGGAACGTTGACGCCGCAGCGGAGGATGACCAGAGACGGGTCCCCCCAGGCCGCGGTGGCCTGGCTGTTCGTCTTCCGCAGGCGGGCGTCCCCGATCGCGTCCGGCAGTGCCACCATCATGGGTGCGCAGGCGGGATCCGCTGCATCTTTGGCGGCGGTGACGTCCACCGCGGGAGAACATCCTGCCAACAAAGAGATGGTGAACGCCGCTGCGAGAGCCGTTCGCATTTTCGTCATGCGGGCGGGATGTGGCTTGGACAGGAAAGTGGGCATGACAACCATCATCTCCGGCCACAGAGCCCCACGCCAATCTTCCCGGGTCGCCGGCCTCTGCACGAACCTAAGACGAACGCTGCCGCGCTCGACTGGACAATCTGCCGGTCGACAGGGCGATAAGCTGAAGAAACAATGACAAGAATAATTGACTCCGCCCGTCCGACTGTGGAGGCCTCCCCACCGATGAGGAGCCGCATACTGAAGGCAGCCGGTCTGCTGGGCGCCGCTTGTGTCCTGACGCTTACCGCGTGGGGCCGTCTACCCATCCTGACCCGGGAGACCGTGTGGGCTGAGGACGGCGGAGTGTTCCTCCGGGACGTTTTGCGCGCTGGACACCTCCAAAGCATTTTTCTGCCGTATGACGGCTACTTGCACGTCCTGCCCAGGCTCCTGGCCAGCATCTCCCACGCCTTTGTACCGTTGGAGGGTTACGCCATCGCTATGTCGCTGCTGAGTTGTGCTGTAGTGGCAGGAATATCAATTGGCGTTTTCCACTTGGCCCGCGTACTGACCGAATCAGTGTCAGTCCGCCTCATGATCGCCGTAATTCCGATCCTGTTGCCGATTGGTCCGAACGAAGTCCTGGGAAATGCAGCCAATCTGCACTGGTACCTGCTGTGGCTGGCGCCCTGGCTCCTGCTAAAGAAGCCAGCCAACCCGGCCGCTGGTGCCGTGCTTTTCGTGCTTTCCTTCGTGACGGCAGCGAGCGAAATTATCAGCGGCATGTTTTTGCCCCTCGCTGTTTGGGTTGCTTGGAAGCGGCGGAGCTACGCAGCACCCGCGGGACTGCTGCTGGGTCTGGTTCTCCAAGTCATGACAACCCTCGTCAGCCCGAGGTTCGATGGGGCAGCACCTCCGACCGATGCAGTCGACAAATTGTCTGTCCTTATGGGATACGTGCTGCTGCCCATCGGATCGATCTGGCATCCGGACAGCAGGACATTGGCGTCTGGAATTGTGAACTTCGGTTCGTGGGTCCTTGTTATTCCGACTTTGCTGTTTATTGGGCTGCTGGCGTTTGTACTGGCGAAAGGCGCCACAGCTCTGAAATTCGGGGCAGCGGCTGCTATTGCAGCTTCCGGATTGTGTTGGGCGGCATCAGTAGTTCTGAGTGGAAATACCATGTTCAACTATGCCGCTTATGCGGAATCGGATTGGGCCAACAGCTTTACGTATATACGCTATGCGGCTGCCCCTGGGATGTTCCTTCTCCTGCTGGTTCCCCTGGCCGCCGCCACTGCCGTGCAGAATGGGCACATCAGTCGCGGCAACGTCCCCTACTTTGCGGGCATTTTCGTCATATTTCTCCTCATCAGCTACTTTCCCACTGCCACAACCCGGCAAACGGGCCCGGCGTGGGCACCGGGAGTAGAAGCAGCCCGCACGGCCTGCAGCAACGACAGGGCGTTGGCCGCTGCAGTGGTGGTAGTCGCACCTGCTGCCTGGAAGTTCGCGCAGGTCGAGATTGCCTGCCCGGAGCTGCGGGGACAGTGAAAGGCATAAGGGCCGGGCTCCTGGGCTGGCTCCTGTGTTCCACTTCGCCTGACGAGTGCGTGGCCCGTGTCGGTTTCTTCTCCTTATAAGCTGGTTCCATCATGAATAACACTGCTGTCGCTGCGCCATGCCACCGGCTGGATCCAGAGAAAAAGGCCAAACGGTCCTACCGTGTGCGGAGCCTGAGGGCCGTGAGCGTGGTGGCGGCGGTGATAGGGCTGACCTTCTTGACGTGGTTCCGCCTTCCTGAAGTATCCCGCGGGACTCTGTGGGCCGAGGATGCCGCTGTTTTCCTGGCCGAGACGATATCCGTCGGGTCCTGGCAAAGCATCGTTGAGCCGTATGCGGGGTATCTTCACACGATTCCGCGGGTTGTATCTGCTATTGCCTACACAGTCGGCCCCATTGAGGCGTATGCGATGCTTGTTACTTTCCTCAGTTGCATGACGGTTGCAGCGATAGCAACAGGCACGTACTTTTTGTCCGGGCAGCTTTTCCAGCGCAAAAGTTATCGTTTGATGGTGGCGCTCATCCCGGTCCTCGTACCTGTTGGACCGCTTGAAGTTTTGGGAAACGCGGCAAACCTCCATTGGTATCTGCTCTGGCTTTGTCCATGGCTGCTGATTTTTGAGCCGCGCACCTGGCCCGTGCGTGCCGTCCTTATTGTTGCCACGCTGGCAGCTGCCACCACGGAAATCATCGTAGGAATCTTCCTGCCATTGGCGATCTGGGAGATCGTCAAAAGGAAGAATTATGCCGCGCCGGCCGCGCTCATTCTTGGCATTGGCCTGCAGTTTCTCGCTACGGTCGCAAATCCGCGTTACTCCGAAGCTCCCCGTCTCGATTCGATGGACCCTTTGTCAGTCATCTACGGGTTTCTCCTGCAAGCGGTCGGATCCATCTGGGAGACGGATGCGGACACGATGGCACTCAATGTCGTGACATTCGGTGGGTTTGCCGTGGCCATTCCCGTCATCGTCATTTTTGGACTGCTCGCGTACATCGTGGCGTACGGTCGCGCACAGTGGAAAGTGACTGCCTTGTATGCCCTCGCCGCCGCTGCATCCTGCTGGGCTGCCGCAACGGTACTCAATCCGTCACCGGAATTCGATTTCGCCAACTTTTCCAAAGAAGAGTGGTTGTCAAAATTCACGTTTTTCCGTTACGCGGCCGCACCCTCCATGTTCTTGCTCGCACTGGTTCCCATAGCCTGCGCAGTGGCGGAAGACAAAGGGGTGATCGGCTCCAACAAGACCAAGTACCTCGCGCCTGTCCTGCTGGCGGTCTTTCTCTCCAACAGCTACCTGCAGGCCACGCCTGCCCGGCAAACCGGCCCCGAGTGGATGACAGGCGTCCAGACCGCTACCGTGCAGTGCGCCGCGGACCCGTCGATGACTGAGGCGGTTATCCCGGTCACACCGGCAAACTGGCAGGTAGCTGTTCCCTGCAAGCTCCTACCGGGCAAGTAGCTAAAAGGACTCCGGGCCCCAATGTCGGTGCCGCGCTGTAGCGTAGTGCCGTGCCAGAAAAGCCCATAAGCAGCAGTGAACAGACCCGCACGGACGGGACATCCGCAGGCCAGGCCGGCCCGGTCGGGTCCGGACCGGGACAGCAGCCGGCCGTGGCTGACCTCTCCGAAGCCGAACTGCTGGCCCGGATCTTTCCCCGGCTTTCCATGGCAGGGGCCCACTCCGCAGCCACCCTCCTTGGCCCGGGGGACGACGCCGCCGTGGTGGCTGCCCCTGACGGAAAGACTGTCATCAGCATTGACACCCAGGTTGAAGACCAGGACTTCCGCCTTCGCTGGTCCAATGGCTACCGCACCACCGGCTTTGACGTGGGGTGGAAAGCGGCAGCGCAAAACCTCAGCGACATCAACGCCATGGGGGCAACGGCAACGTCCATGGTGGTGAGCCTCACCTTGCCGCCGGACACCCCCGTCAGGTGGGTTGAAGGCGTGGCCGACGGCCTTTCAGCGGGCATCAGGGAACTCGGGGCGGACAGCTGCTCGGTGGCAGGCGGTGACCTTGGCCGCGGGCGTGAAATCTCTGTCACCGTGGCCGTGGTGGGGACCCTTCATGGGGGAGAGGCGGTACTCCGCTCCGGCGCGCGCCCGGGTGACATCCTGGCGCTGGCAGGCACCGCCGGGCATGCCGCCGCAGGCCTGGCCCTTCTTGAATCCCCTGTGAACGTGGAGCTCCTCACCCCGGCGCAGCGCGTCTTCCTTGACCTCCAGTGCCGGCCGCGGCCACCGCTCGCCGCAGGTCCGGCCGCCAGGGAAGCCGGAGCGACAGCCATGCTGGACGTTTCGGACGGACTGCTGCGAGATGGCCGGCGCATGGCGGTTGCCAGCAACGTCGGCATCGACCTCGATCCCGGACACTTGGCCCGCCTGGCGGCGGTTTTGCATCCGGCAGCGGAGCTGCTCGGCATGGACCCAGCGGCATGGGTACTGGGCGGCGGCGAGGACCACGGACTCCTCGCCACATTCCCGCCGGGCTTCCAGCTGCCTGTGGGATTCACTGCGATAGGCTCGGTACAAGCACTGGGAATCGATGAAGGCCCGGGCGTCATGATTGCGGGCCGGTCCGCGGACACCGGGGGATGGGATCACTTTGCACACTAAGGTTGCCGCCAACGCGCAAGCGATGAAGAGGTGGTTGGGCAAGGCTGAGACGGCCCTGGGCAACCACAGCGACCGCCTGAATGCCATCAATATCTTCCCGGTGGCGGATGGGGACACAGGAACCAACCTGTACCTGACGGTACGCGCCGCGGCCCGGGCCCTTGCCACCAGCGGCGACCAGCCGGTCCAGATGGACGTCGGCGCCGTGCTGGCCACAGCCGGCCAGGCCGCCCTCGAAGAGGCAAGGGGAAATTCCGGCACGCTGTTCTCCGTGTTCCTGTGCGCGGCTGCCGAACCGCTCGCGGGCCATACCCGGCTGACGTCCACGCTGTTGGCGGCGGCCCTGAACCGGGCCCAGATCCGTGCCTGGTCCGCCCTCAGCGACCCCGTTCCAGGCACCATGCTTTCCGTGATGGAAGCTGCGGCACGCGCAGCAGCGGCCGTGGATGCCGGGCAAAATGGAGATGACAGCAACCACGCCCTGGGCCTTGTGCTGGACGCCGCCGTCGAAGCGGCACTCACGGCCGTCATCCACACCGAGGACCAGCTTGACGCACTCACCAGCGCGCATGTGGTGGACGCCGGCGGAGTGGGAATGCTCCTGATCCTGGACTGCCTCCGCTCCGCTGTGCTGGGCGAGGAACTGCAGAGCGAACTCCTTGACGGCCTCCACGGTTATGACGTCGCCGATCCGCACATCCACACCGATATGCCGGACGACGACGGTGTGGAAGTCATGTGCACCATCAGCCTTTCACCCCTGAATGCCGCCACACTCCGGCAACGGCTGGACGAGATCGGCGAGTCGGTGATCATGAGCCAGGTAGGGAGCGGCGTGGATGCCAACGGGAACTACCGGTGGCGGGTGCACGTCCACGTCCCCGACCCCGACCCCGCCGTCGCTATCATCAGATCCCTGGGGGAACCCTCCCAGATCAGCATCAGCGAACTCGCGCTGCCGCGTGATCCGGACACGGACGCAGTGAACTCCAGTGGGCATGAACGCTGAGCTGGACCTGGGCCTGGAACGCCGCATCGGAAAACGTTCCGCCGCCGTCATCGAGAAGCACCTGGGCATCACCACGGTGGAAGAACTGCTGAACTACTTTCCCCGCCGGTACCTGACCCGCGGTGAATTGACGCCGATCAGCGAAATCCCGCGCGATGAGGAGGTCACCCTGATCGCCCGGGTCCTGTCCAGCAGCACCCGCACCATGCGGGCGCGCCGCGGCAGCATCACCGACGTCGTGGTTTCGGACGACGACGGCAAGACAGGCCTCAGGGTGGTAGGCGGGACGGATTACCGGGGCAAGGTCCCCGGGACACTCAAGATCAGCTTTTTCAACGGATACCGGGCCAAGGCTGAACTGCTGCAGGGACGCCGTGCACTGTTCTCCGGCAAGGTCACCAGCTTCAACGGTGTCCTGGGCCTCACGAACCCGGATTTCCATGTCCTGGACGAGGACCCGTTCAGCGACGGCGGCCAGGATCCGGAGAAGCTGGCGGCCATGCCTATTCCGGTGTACCCCGCCACCGCCAAACTTCCCAGCTGGAAGATCCAGAAGGTCATTACAACACTGCTTGAGACCGTGGATCTCGCTTCGCTTCCGGATCCGGTGCCGCCCAAGGTTGCCGAGCGGGAAAAGTTCCTAACCCTGGCCCAGGCCTACCGGCTCATCCATGCGCCGGAGACTGCTGTGGACTGGAAGCGGGCCCGGGAACGGCTCCGGTACCACGAAGCCCTGGTCCTGCAGTCCGCGCTCGCCCGGCGCCGGGCCCAAATCGCCTCGGAAGAAGCCACCGCCCGCCGGCCGGTGGCAGACGGGGTGCGGGCCGCTTTCGACAGAAACCTTCCCTTCACGCTCACGGACGGGCAGGCCGCCGTCGGGAAGACGCTCGCCGCGGAACTGGCCCACGATGCCCCCATGAACCGGCTGCTGCAGGGGGAGGTGGGCTCGGGCAAGACGGTGGTGGCTCTGCGGGCCATGCTGCAGGTGGTTGACGCGGGGGGCCAGGCGGCGCTCCTGGCACCCACGGAAGTCCTCGCCGCCCAGCATTACGACTCAATTCGCCGCACCCTCGGCCCGCTCTCCCGGGACGGCCTGCTCGGCGGGCTTGCCGGACCGGACGGCGCCTCCGTCCAGGTCACCCTCCTGACCGGGTCCATGCCCACCGCGGCGCGCAAGCAGGCCATGCTGGACGCGGCGTCCGGGACGGCCGGAATTGTGATCGGCACCCACGCCCTGCTCAGCGACAATGTGTCCTTCTACGATCTCGGACTGATCGTGGTGGACGAGCAGCACCGGTTCGGCGTGGAGCAGCGCGATGCCCTTCGTGCCAAGGCCCGAAAGCCCCCGCACTTGCTGGTCATGACTGCCACGCCCATTCCCCGCACTGTTGCCATGACCGTCTTCGGTGACCTGGAGACGTCCACCCTTGACGAGCTGCCGAAGGGCAGGGCTCCCATCACCACGCATCTGGTGGGCCTCTCCGAGAACCCGGCCTGGGCCGGGCGTATCTGGGCCCGCGCCCGCGAGGAAATTGACGCCGGTCACCAGGTGTACGTTGTCTGCCCCAAGATCGGCACGGACGACGACGGCGATTTCAGCCCCGGCGAAGCCGAACCGCCCGGCCTCGAGCAGGATGACGACGTCCGCGAACTGGCATCGGTGGCTGCCGTCGTCGAGCACCTCTCGACCGAACCGTCCCTCGCCGGCGTCCCGCTGGCTCCGCTCCACGGGCGCCAGGATCCTGAGGTCAAGTCCGCCACCATGGCAGGGTTCGTCGCCAACAGCGTCAAACTGCTGGTGTCCACCACGGTGATCGAGGTGGGTGTGGACGTGCATAACGCAACGCTTATGGTGATCCTGGATGCCGACCGGTTTGGCATCTCCCAGTTGCACCAGCTTCGGGGGCGGGTGGGCCGCGGCGGCCTGCCCGGAACATGCCTGCTGGTCACGGCGCTTGAGCCCGCCCATCCCAGCCGGCGAAGGCTGGAGGCAGTGGCTGCGACCACTGACGGGTTCATCCTTTCGCAGGAGGACCTGAAGCTGCGCCGTGAGGGTGACATCCTGGGTGCCTCCCAGTCCGGCGGGCGTTCCACCCTGAAACTGCTGCGTGTTCTGGAACACGAGGACGTCATCGCCCGGGCCCGGGAGGACGCGCAGGACATCGTGGGGAAGGATCCCTTCCTGTCCGGCCACCCGGAACTCGCGGATGCCATTGATAAGTACCTCAACCCGGAGAAGGAGGCGTTCCTTGAGCGCGGTTAACCAGGATGCCGCAGTGGGCGGCAGTGGATTCAGGTGGAGCGAATGACCAGGATCGTCGCGGGTGCCGCCGGCGGCACCCCTTTGTCAGCGGTCCCGGGCTCCCTGACGCGGCCCACTACCGACCGGGTCAAGGAGGCCCTGTTCTCCCGCCTTGACGCTTTTGACGTCATAGCGGGCGCCCGCGTGCTCGATCTTTACGCCGGTTCCGGTTCGCTGGGGGTGGAGAGCGGCAGCCGTGGAGCCCGGACGGTGGAACTCGTGGAGTCTGACGCCAAGGCCAGCGCCGTCTGCCAGCGTAACGCCGACCTCATCAATGGCGTCCTCGGCCGCAAAGCCGTCACGGTGCACCGTTCGAAGGTGGAACCGTTCCTGGACCGCGCCGAACCGGACGATACCTGGGACCTCGTATTCCTTGACCCGCCGTATCCGCTGGAGGAGGAGGCGCTGGCCGCCGTCCTCCAAAAGCTTTCCGCCCACCTGGCACCGGCGGCGGTGGTGGTGGTGGAACGCTCGTCCCGTTCTCCTGAACCGCAATGGCCCGGCGCCCTGGCACGGTTCGCGGAAAAGAAATACGGCGAAACCAGGCTGTGGTTCGCGGAGCCCTTCGTCCCCGACGCCATCGACAGCCATGACGTTCCGGCGGTGGCAGAACCGGAAGGATCCGGGTACTAGCCCCGGCGCCGGGGGAGCCACCCCGGCGGCCCTCATTTCACGGTTAGCCCGCCAGCGGGTCCAGATCCACTCCTGCCAGCACTTTTGCCGGGTGCGGGCCGCGGGCGGCGAGTTCCGCCGACCACTCCTCCGGCCACGGCACCTGCGTCCCGGCCAGGATGATGTTGCCCGGATAGCGTCCCTGGAACATTCCTGATTCGGCAAAGGCGGCCACATCAGCCATTGCCTGCCGCATGGCCGCCACCTGGCTGCGGACCAGCGTCAGGCCCGGCTCGTCGCCCACATTGACCACCAGCACGCCCCGCGGCCCAAGCCGTCCCCGCACCTCCCGGTAAAACTCCGCAGTGGCAATATGGGCCGGGGCCTCCGGCCCGGAAAAGATATCCAGGATCACGACGTCGAACATCAGGCCGGGGTCGAGCTCACCGAGTGCCTCCCGGGCGTCGCCCGTGATGGTCCGCAGGTCCGTTCCCTCCGGAAGCGGAAGTTGGCGCAGGACAAAGTCCAGCAGCTCACGCTCCAGCTCCACTGCGTACTGCTGCGACCCAGGCCGGGTCGCCTGGATGTAGCGCGCCAGCGTCAGCGCCCCTGCCCCGAGATGGAGTGCCTTCACAGGGGCTGCGGGAGGCGCTGCGAGGTCCACCAGGTGCCCGATCCGCCGGAGGTATTCGTAGAAGATCTCTTCGGGGTGGGCAAGATTTACGTGCGACTGCTCGGAACCGCCGATGCTGAGCACATAGCTGCCCTCGGTGAACGCGTCCGGTTCGATGGAGGCATGCTGGCCCGTGGTCTGCAGGAACCGTGCCGCGTGCCCCTGGCTGGCAGCCATCAGAGCCTTCCGCTGAGCGTGGCAAGCCGTTCCGCGGCCTCTTCAAGAACTTCGGTCCTTTTGCAGAAGGCGAAACGGAGCAGGCTGCGCGTCCTGGCGGCGCCCTCCGGATGGCAGAACACCGGGACCGGGATTGCGGCCACACCAACCAGGGCCGGAAGCCGCCTGGCCAGGTCAACGGAGTCTTCGATGCCCAGAGGGGCGGTGTCCACATTGATGAAGTAGGTGCCCTGCGGGGAAAAAACATCAAACCCGGCGGCAGCCAGTCCCTGGCGGAGGATGTTGCGCTTATGCTCCAGGTCCGCGGCGATGCCGTTGTAAAAAGCGTCGGGCAGTGCCAGGCCGGCAGCGATGGCTGACTGGAAAGGCGTCCCGGAGCTGTAGGTGAGGAATTGCTTCACGGTGCGGGCAGCGGCCACGAGCTCCGCGGGCCCTGAGAGCCAGCCGATTTTCCATCCGGTGAGGGAAAAGGTCTTCCCGGCAGATGAGATGGTGATGGTCCGCTCCGCTGCGCCTGGCAGGCATGCCACCGGCAGATGGGAAACACCGAACGTGAGGTGTTCATAGACTTCATCGGTGATGATGATGCTGCCGTGTTTCCGGGCGAGGTCCACCACGCGCTGAAGCACGTTCCGGGGAAAGACCGCACCGGTGGGATTGTGCGGATTGTTCAGCAGTACTACGCGGGTCCGTTCGCTGAAGGCGGCCTCAAGGGCTGCCATGTCCGGCTGGAAATCCGGGGCCAGCAGCGGGGCCGTCACGTGGGTGGCGCCGGCGAGGCCGATCATCGCCCCGTAGGAATCGTAGAAGGGTTCAAAGGTCAACACCTCGTCGCCGGGACCGGCAAACGCGAGAAGGGCCGCTGCGATACCTTCCGTGGCGCCGGTGGTGACGATGACCTCTGTGTCCGGGTTGAATGTGAGCCCATAAAAGCGCTCCTGGTGCGCGGCGACGGCTTCGCGCAGCTGGGGGAGGCCTTTGCCGGGCGCGTATTGGTTTGCTCCGGCAGAGATCGCGGCTCGGGCTGCCTCCCGGATCTCCAGCGGCCCGTCCTCGTCAGGAAAACCCTGGCCGAGGTTGATGGCGCCGGTCTGGAGGGCCAAACCGGTCATCTCTTCGAAGATGGTGACACCCAGGCTGCCGTCGGGTGCCAGGAGGTTGGCGCCCAGCGCGGCGCGCTGCCATGGAGCAGGAGCCAGGGGTGGGGAAAGTTCCCGTGGAGGATGCATCCAGTCATGGTATCCCGGGCTTTTCATGGGGTAGGTTCGGAGCATGAGACGAGCTGTCTGCCCAGGATCCTTCGACCCCATCCACAACGGCCATCTTGAAGTCATTGCGCGGGCGGCCGGACTCTTTGACGAAGTCATCGTGGCGATTTCCACTAACTACGCCAAGAAGTACAGGTTCAGCCTGGACGAGCGGCTGGAGATGGCACGCGAGACCCTCGCTTCGCTCAAAGGCATTGTGGTTGAGCCGGTGGGGGAGGGCCTGCTGGCCGAATATTGCCGGCAGCGCGGTGTGTCGGCCATCGTCAAGGGGCTTCGGTCGTCCTCGGACTTCGATTACGAGCTGCCAATGGCTACCATGAACCGGCAGCTGAGCGGCGTGGAAACAGTCTTCCTGCCGGCCGAGGCCCACTATGTCCACCTGTCCTCCACCCTCATCAAAGAGGTGGCAGCCCTTGGCGGCAGCGTGTCCGAGTATGTCCCAAGATCCGTCCAACGGAGGATGCTGACTGGCGAGCCTGCACAGGATCAGGCGCCAAAGCGGTAGGCTGGTCCGGTACTTCGGCGCCGCCGGCCGCCGGTTTGAGTCCCCGTGACTCTTCAGGCTAAGATGGTACGTCGGTCATATGTTC
This sequence comes from Pseudarthrobacter sp. TE3704, assembly GCF_056279405.1. Classification (NCBI taxonomy): domain Bacteria; kingdom Bacillati; phylum Actinomycetota; class Actinomycetes; order Micrococcales; family Micrococcaceae; genus Pseudarthrobacter; species Pseudarthrobacter sp. TE3704. The sequence continues at coordinate 612,591 of NZ_JBWCCJ010000002.1, read as the reverse complement.
AACAGGAGTTCTCATTAAAAGAGATGCTGGTTCGCCCTTGGCGTTCGACGTCAAGGACCTCGGGCGCAGCCCGGGAAGCATGCGGACACTGAAGGAACATGTACCCGCACCGAGTGATCTTGGTGTGGCGCTCATTGGTGTTCAGGAAGGCTCGGATGTCGAGCTGGATCTGAGGCTTGAGGCCGTACACGAAGGAATTCTGGTATCAGGAACCGTCCTCACGGAAGTAACCGGTGAGTGCGGTCGATGCCTGGATCCCCTTGCGTATGACCTTGAGGTCAATGTGCAAGAACTTTTCTTCTATGAAGGTGTTGAGCTTTCGGACGAAGAAGATGATGAAGAGCAACGTCGAGTCGAGCACGATGTAATCGATCTTGAACCGGTGTTGCGGGACGCGGTTGTCACCAACCTGCCGTTCCAGCCGGTGTGCCGGGAAGACTGCCAGGGTCTTTGCTCCGAATGTGGAGTTCGCCTGGAAGACGAGCCGGGGCACCACCACGAGGTCTTGGATCCTCGCTGGGCTGCCCTAGCTGATATGGCTAAGCCTGACCGGCAAAATTGATTTGTACGTGTTTGTCTAGAGAGAAATGAGTTAGCCGTGGCTGTTCCCAAGCGGAAAATGTCTCGCTCGAATACCCGCGCCCGCCGCTCGCAGTGGAAGGCGACCGCCCCCCACCTGGTGAAGACCGTTGAGAACGGCCAGGTTACTTACAGCCTGCCGCACCAGGCGAAGGTCGTTACCGACTCTGCTGGCACTGCGCTGTTCCTTGAGTACAAGGGCCGCAAGGTCGCTGACGTCTAATCGGCCACTAAGGCTGACCTGATGTCTTCAACTGAAGAGCTTTTGAAGCGTCTCGGTGTCACTATTGACGCCGGGACGCTTCGTCTTGCGCTCACACACCGTTCGTACGCCTACGAAAACGGCGGCATTCCCACGAATGAGCGGCTGGAATTCCTCGGCGACTCCATCCTGGGTTTCTCCGTTACTGATGCCCTCTACCGGGACAACCCGGACCTCCCCGAGGGAGACCTGGCAAAGCGCCGCTCAGCCGTGGTCAGCACCCGCGCGCTGGCAAACATTGGACGCAGCCTCGGAATTGGCGACTACATCTACCTTGGGCAGGGCGAGAAGCTCACCGAAGGCAAGAACAAGGCGTCCATCCTCGCCGACACCATGGAGGCGCTGATCGGTGCCACCTATGTGTCAAACGATATCGAGACCGCCCGCCAGCTGGTCATGAGGCTCATCGGGCCCCTGCTGAAGGACGCGGCCGTGCTCGGCGCGGGGACAGACTGGAAAACCAGCATCCAGGAGCTTGCCGCCAGCCGCCAGCTCGGCACCATTCACTACGCTGTGGACGGTGCGGGTCCGGACCATGCCCGGACTTTCACGGCAGTCCTGAACATCGGTGGCAAGCCCTGCGGCAAGGGCTCCGGACATTCCAAGAAGGAAGCGGAGCAGGAAGCCGCAGCCGATGCCTGGCGCGTCCTTTCCGGAACAGGTCCTTCCGACGCATCCGGCAAGTCCACCGGTTCCGTAGCAGCCAAGTAGGCGCCGTGCCGGAACTCCCCGAGGTGGAAGTGGTCCGCCGCGGCCTGGTGAGCTGGGTCCGCGGCCGGACCATCGAAGCCGTTGACGTACTGGACCCTCGGTCAGTCCGCCGCCACTCCCTGGGGGTCAGGGATTTCATCGGCAACCTCGAAGGCACCACGGTGACCGACGTCGTACGCCGCGGCAAATTCCTCTGGCTGCCGCTTTCGGACAACTCAGGCGCCCGGGAAGCGGCTAGCCCCGACGCATTCGTGCGGCCTGCTGTCGCTCTGATGGCGCACCTGGGCATGAGCGGCCAGCTCCTGATGCAGGACGGCCAGGTTCCGGACGAAAAGCATCTCAAAGTGCGGTTCCGGCTCAGCGCCCGTGACGGGATGCCGGAAGAACTGCGGTTCGTGGACCAGCGGATTTTCGGCGGCCTCTTCGTCACGGCCATGGTGCCCACGGATGACGGCGGCCCTGGCGGCCTGGCCGAATCGCCCCTGCCGCTGATCGCGGAAGAGGCCTCGCATATTGCCCGGGATCCGCTGGACCCGGCTTTCTCCTTCGACCTCTTTTACCGCCGGCTGCGGAAGCGCAAAACCGGGCTCAAACGCGCTCTCCTGGACCAGGGCCTGGTGTCCGGCATCGGCAATATCTACGCTGACGAGGCATTGTGGCGTGCGCGGCTGCACTACGCCCGGCCCACCGAGACACTGCGCAGGGGCGAAGCCGAAAGAGTGGTCAGCAGCGCCCGCGAGGTGATGCTCGATGCACTTGCAGCAGGCGGCACCAGCTTCGACTCCCTCTACGTGAACGTCAACGGTGCCTCCGGATACTTTGACAGGTCCCTCAACGCCTACGGGCGGGCCGGCGAGCCCTGCAAACGCTGCGCCGCCGCCGGAATCCACGCCACGATCCGCCGTGAGCAGTTTATGAACCGCTCATCGCACACGTGCCCGGTCTGCCAGCCCCGTCCCCGCAACGGACACTGGTAGCCACCACGTAAGTGCGGGTTGCCATCCCTGGCGTGGACCGATGAACGGTGGGAACCGGGCCGCCGGAGTGCACGGCGGAAGCCGTGGGAATCCCGGACTTTGGCCGGAGACGAAGTAGATTTGTGTCTGCGAAAGCAGCCGCTACAGCCATTCAGGAGATCCGAAACGCCTTGCACCTCAAAAGCCTCACCGTCCGGGGGTTCAAGTCTTTTGCGTCCGCCACCACCTTCGACTTTGAGCCGGGCGTCACTGCCGTAGTCGGCCCGAACGGTTCCGGCAAATCGAACGTGGTGGACGCGCTGGCCTGGGTGATGGGCGAGCAGGGCGCCAAGACCCTCCGCGGCGGCAAGATGGAGGATGTGATCTTCGCCGGTACATCGGGCCGGCCGCCCCTGGGCAGGGCCCACGTTTCGCTGACCATCGACAACACCGACGGTGCCCTGCCCATCGAGTACAGCGAAGTCACCATCTCCAGGACCCTGTTCCGCACGGGCGGGTCCGAATACGCCATCAACGGCGCAGGCTGCCGCCTTCTCGACATCCAGGAACTCCTGTCCGATTCGGGCCTCGGCCGGGAAATGCACGTCATCGTGGGGCAGGGACAGTTGGACCGGATCCTGCATGCCACCCCTGAGGACCGGCGGGGCTTCATCGAGGAAGCGGCCGGCATCCTTAAACACCGCCGGCGCAAAGAACGGACTGTGCGCAAACTCGAGGCGATGCAGGCCAACCTCCAGCGCCTCTCCGACCTCACCGGCGAAATCCGGCGCCAGCTCACACCGCTGGGCAAGCAGGCCGAGGTGGCCCGACGGGCCCAGCGCGTCCAGTTTGATGTCCGGGACGCCCGTGCCCGGCTGCTGGCTGACGACCTTGTCCAGCTGCAGCTTGCCCTGGAACAGGATGTGGCGGACGAAGAGGCTCTCAAGGCCCGGCGGACCGTCGTCGGCCAGGAGTTGGAGGAGGGCCGCCGGCAGCAGGCAACGCTTGAGCAGCTGGCGGCGGAGGCCACGCCGGCACTGAACGCCGCCAGGGATACCTGGTACCGGTTGTCGGCGGCCAGGGAGCGGCTTCGTTCCCTCGGCTCGCTCGCCGAGGACCGCAGCCGCCTGCTCGGATCCGTGGATTCCGCACCACCCCCGGGGCGGGATCCGGAACAGCTGGAACGCCAGGCCGCGCGTGTCCGCGAGGAACTTGCCGAACTCGAACGGTCCATCCTGGACCGGCGGGGTGCCCTGGAATCCGCCACTGCCGCAAAGGTCCAGGCCGAACAGGATGCCCATGCGGAAGATCAGCGGCTTACCGCGGAACTGCGGGCAGTGGCGGACCGGCGCGAGGGCCTGGCCCGCCTGGCAGGACAGGTGGCGGCGGCCAGGTCGCGGGTGGAATCCGCACAGGCCGAGCTGGGCAGGCTGCGGGAGTCGGTGGCCGCCGGTGCCGAGCGCCGCGCCCGTGCACAGGCCGAATTCACAGCCCTGGAAAACCAGGTGGCAGGAGTTGAAGAGGGCGAGGAATCCCTCGATGCCGACTACGAGGCCGCAAGTGCTGCCCTGGACGGCGTCCTCAGCGAAATCTCGGACCTGAAGGCAGCCATCAACGAGGGGATCCGCAAGCGTGATGCGCTGGGGGCCCGCCGGGATGCGTTGAAGCTTGGGCTGGACCGCAAGGACGGCGCCAGGCATGTCCTGCAGTCCGGAATCCCCGGCGTGCAGGCAGGCCTCGCCACGGAACTCACGGTGGAGTCCGGATTCGAAACGGCGGTCGCTGCCGCCCTGGGGGAGGCATCGGAGGCGGTTGTTGTACGGGACCCGTCCACGGCCGCCGAGGTACTGCAGCGGCTCAAGGACGACGACGCCGGCCGGGCGTCAGTCCTCATCGCTTCCGCGGCGGACGCTGACCTGGAGTTCACAACCCTGCCCGACCTGCACGGGGACGCCCAATGGGCCGAGGCCCTCGTGTCCGGCGAAAGCAGGTCCCTGGCACTGGTCAGGCACCTGCTGTCCCGTACCGCCGTCGTTCCCGACATTGAAGGTGCCGCCGCACTGGTGGCGGCGCACCCCGGCCTCACGGCCGTTACCCGCGCAGGGGACGTTTTCACGGCGCTGTCAGTCGCGGGAGGCTCGGCCAAGGCGCCGTCACTGCTTGAAGTTCAGGCCGCCGTGGACGACGCCGACAGGCAGCTTTCGGCGGTCACCACCGCGATGGAACAAAACAGGTTCGCCCTGGCAGGCGCTGAGGCCAGGCGCGCCGAGGCGCAGGAACGGGCCGACGCCGCCCTGGACAAGCTGCACGAGTCCGACGCGAGGCTGGCGGCGGTGGCGGAACGCCTCGGCCACCTGAACTCCCTGCTGCGCAGCGCCGTCGGCGAAAGTGACAGGCTGGCGGCTTCGTTGGTCCGTGCCGAGGCAAATGTCGTGGCGGAGGAAGAAGCGCTCGCCGCCGTCGCTGCCCGCCTGGCGGCGGCGCAGGAGGTGCCGCTGGAGCAGGAGCCGTCAACTGAACACCGGGACGCTTTGGCCCGGACGGCGTCTCAGGCCCGCGCCGCCGAAGTGGAGGCGCGGCTGTCCCTGCGGAGCGCCGAGGAACAGCTGTCTGCCACCCGCAACCGCGTGTCATCGCTGGAACGTGCTGCCGCCACGGAACGCCGGGCCCGCGAGGAAGCAGCCGAACGGGCCCGCCGCCGTCGCGTACAGGCCCAGCGCGCAGCGGCAGTTTCGGCAGCCGTAGGCCTCGCACTCCGCCACGTGGACATCTCCGTCGACCTTGCACGGCACGAGCGGGACCTCGCCGAGGAGAACCGTGAGCTGCGGGACCGGGGGCTGAAGGAGATCCGGAACGCGAATGAGGCGCTGGCCCGGGAGCTTGCCGACCTCACGGACAATGTGCACCGGGACGAGCTTGCCCGTGCCCAACAGCGCGCACGGATCGAGGCCCTGGAGACGCGCTCCATCGATGAACTGGGGATCACCCCCGACGCGCTGGTGGACGAATTCGGGCCTCACGTGCCTGTTCCTGTTCCTGCGGACGAAAGCGCCGACAAATGGGCGGCCCTTCGCGCCCCCGTTGATGCCGGCGGGGAGGAGATCAGGGAGGGAAAGCCCTACGACCGCCCGGAGCAGGAGAAGCGCCTGCGGAAAGCCGAGCGGGATCTTGCCAGCCTCGGCAAGGTGAACCCCCTTGCGCTGGAGGAATTCGCCGCGTTGGAAGAGCGGCACCAGTTCCTCAGCACACAGCTTGAGGACCTCAAGGCCAGCCGCAAGGACCTGCTGGACATTATCAAGGAAGTGGACGACAGGGTCCAGCGGGTCTTCACGGAAGCCTTTGAAGACACCCAGGCCCAGTTCGTCAGGGTCTTCGAACGGCTCTTTCCCGGCGGCGAGGGACGGCTGGTCCTGACGGATCCCGCGGACATGCTCACCACGGGCATCGAGGTGGAGGCCCGCCCCGCCGGCAAGAAGATCAAACGGCTCTCGCTGCTGTCCGGCGGTGAACGTTCGCTGACGGCAGTGGCACTGCTGGTGGCGATCTTCAAGGCTCGGCCCTCCCCGTTCTATGTGATGGACGAGGTGGAGGCCGCCCTGGATGACACGAACCTGGGCAGGCTGATCACCATTTTTGAGGAACTGCGGGAATCCAGCCAGCTCATTGTGATCACGCACCAGAAGCGCACCATGGAGGTGGCAGATGCGCTGTATGGAGTGACCATGCGGGGCGACGGCGTTTCCACCGTGATCAGCCAGCGGCTCAGCGCCGAGGTGTAGGCACGGGATCCTGGCGGCGTCGGGGCAGGTCAAGCGTCCCCAGCGGCCCAAAACGCCTGTTCCGTTTGTGAGAAGCTAGGGGAGTGAATGACATCCTTCCCATTATCCTGTCCATTGTTGCTGCCCTGGCGGTTATCGGCGGGCTGATTCCTGTCCTGCTGAAGACTCGGAAGAACATCACCAGGTACCCAGGTACCCGTGACGCCAACGATCCGGAAATCCGGTCCGGCGGCAGCACCCTGGTGGCTGACGGCCCGGCGGTGGCGGACCGGAAGGCACCGGAGGAAATCGCCCTCGACGACCTGGATGCCACCACTGTTCCCGACACCGCCGCCGGGCTGGAAGTCATTCCGGTGGAAACCCCGCTGCCCGTGGCGGGCCGGCTTATGCGCCTGCGGGAGCGGCTGGTCCGCTCCAACAACATCATGGGCAAAGGCCTGCTGGCGCTGCTCTCCAGCGACAAAATCGACGAGGACGTCTGGGACGAAGTAGAGGAAACGCTCCTTCTGGCAGACCTTGGCACCGAGCCCACCATGCAGCTGGTGGATGCGCTGCGCGAGCGGGTCAAGGTACTGGGCACCCGGACCCCGGAGGACGTCAAGAAACTGCTCCGCGAGGAGCTCATCAAGCTGGTGGACCCCACCATGGACCGCAGCCTCAACGTTCAGCGCCACGCCGACAAGCCCGCCGTCATGATGGTGGTGGGCGTGAACGGTGTGGGAAAGACCACCACCGTGGGCAAACTGGCACGCGTGCTGGTGGCCGAAGACAAGGACGTCCTGTTGGGTGCCGCCGATACCTTCCGCGCCGCAGCCGCTGAGCAGCTTGCCACGTGGGGCCAGCGTGTTGGCGTCCCCACCGTCAAGTCCGACGTCGACGGCGCGGATCCTGCGTCCGTCGCCTATGAGGCGGTCAAGGCAGGCATCGACCAGGAAGTGGACGTCGTGATGATCGACACCGCCGGACGCCTGCAGAACAAGGTCGGCCTGATGGACGAGCTCGGCAAGGTCAAGCGCGTCATCGAAAAGCTCGCCGAAGTTGACGAGGTCCTGCTCGTCCTGGATGCCACCACCGGCCAGAACGGCCTGAACCAGGCACGGGTTTTCTCTGAGGTGGTCAACATCACCGGCATTGTCCTGACCAAGCTGGACGGAACGGCCAAGGGCGGCATTGTGGTAGCCATCCAGAAGAGCCTCGGCGTTCCCGTGAAGCTGATCGGGCTCGGCGAGGGCGCCGACGACCTCGCCCCGTTCGAGGCAGAAGGCTTTGTTGACGCCCTGCTGAACTGATAACCCGCCTGCCCGGATCCTGTCCGGGTCAGCCCGGGGTCCTGGCGGACTGGAGGGTCTCCCGGGTGGCAAACCAGGCGAACGCGGCCACCAGCATGATGCCGCCGGTCACGCCGAAAGCCCAGCCAAAGCCCAGCCGGTCGGCAAGCACGCCCGCCAGGACAGGCCCAACGATTGCGCCGACGTCGGACGTCATCTGGTAGACGGCCAGCACCTTCCCGCCGGACCGCCCGTTGCCGATCACGTCGGCGACGGCGGCCTGCTGGGCAGGGCCAAACAGGCCTGATCCCACACCCGCCAGCGCCGAGGCTGCCAGGAACCAGGCGAGGTCAGACGTGAAGCCGATGCCGGCGGTGGCGAGACCGGCCACCAGCAGGCCCCAGATCATCATCGGCTTGCGCCCCAAGCTGTCGGCCAGGCGCCCGGAAAACGTCAGGGCGGCTGCGTTTCCGGCGGCGAAGACCGCAAGCGCCAGCCCTGCCGCTTCCGGGCCGGAGCCAAAGGCAGCCGCAGCAAACAGGGGAACGGTGGCCATGCGCACCCCGAACGTGGCCCATCCGTTGGCGAAGCTGGAAATCAGGGCTGACCGGTAGGCTCCGGTCCGCAGAGCCTCGCCGAAGTGCATGTCCGGCGCCTTTTCCCGGGATTCCCTGGACCCGCGGCGCTGGTGGCTCAACTGGGTCTGCACCACGATTGCGGCGATCACCAGGGCCGCGGCGTAGGCCAGGAATGGGATCCTCAGCCCGAAACCGGCCAAGAGGCCGCCCACGATCGGACCGCAGACGTTGCCGATCAGGAACGCTGACGCATAGGCGCCGGACACCCTGCCCCTGCTCTCCGGGGGCGCCAGCCTGATCACCAGAGCCATGGATGCGACGGTGAACATCACGGAACCGGCACCTCCCAGCCCCCGGAAAAGCAGCAGCTGCCAGTAGTCCTGGGCAAAGGCGCACGCCGCCGTGGACCCCGCCACAATCAACAGGCCCGCCACGTAAACGGGCCGTTCGCCCAGCCGGCCGATCAGGGTGCCGCCTGCCGGAGCAAAAACGAGCCGCATGAAGGCAAAAATCGCCACGATCACCGCCGCCTCGGTGTTTCCCACGCCAAAGGTTGTGGCGAATTGCGGCAATACGGGCGCAACAAGCCCGAATCCAAGCGCGATCAGGAATGCGGCGGCGAGCATCACCTTGATGTCTCGCGGAAGCTTCTCCCGTCGCGGCCGAAGGCGCGCCAAGATCCTTGATGTGGCGCCGCTCACGCGGGGTGTTGCAGTCATGAAGCGGAGTTCCTTGCAGAGAGTGCGGCCGGGGTCCGGCGGGAGTGGTGAAACACAACCGTAACAACCCGGATATGCACCATTTACTTCCTAGAGGTTCTTGTAACAGAGCGGCAATCTAAATCCTCTCCGGGCGAAACACGCCGCCGACACAATTTTTACAGGACGCAAAAAGGCGTTGGCAGGCGGAGGATTCCGCAACATTCGATGAGAGAGGACGTGCACCATGGAACTTACCGCAGGTCACGTTTGGCTCATGGTGGCGGCAGCACTCGTGCTGTTTATGACACCGGGCCTGGCATTTTTCTACGGCGGCATGACCCGTGCCAAGGCAGCACTGAACATGATGATGATGAGCTTCATCTCCATCGGCATCGTGAGCGTTGTGTGGGTACTGTGGGGCTACTCCATGACGGGCGGTGAGGGCTTCCTGCAGATCGTCGGCAACCCGTTCACCAGCTTTGGCCTCGAAGGAGTCAACACGGCAGACACGCCGGACGGCCTTATCCTTGTCGGCTACGGTGCCACCTTTGCCATCATCACTGTGGCCCTGATCAGCGGTGCGATCGCTGACCGCGCCAAGTTCGGCGCCTGGAGCGTCTTCGTGCCCGTGTGGGTGACCCTCGTGTACTGCCCGCTCGCCTACATGGTGTGGGGTGGCGGCCTCTTCGGTGAGGAAGGCGCGATTGGCCAGGCCCTCGGCCCGGCCATCGACTTCGCCGGCGGCACCGTGGTCCACATCAACGCCGGTGTGGCGGCCCTGATCCTCGTCCTGATCATCGGCAACCGCAAGGGCTTCGGCAAGGACCCCAACCACCGCCCGCACAACATCCCGTTCGTGATGCTCGGAGCAGCCATCCTGTGGTTCGGCTGGTTCGGCTTCAACGGCGGCCTTGCCTCCTCTGCTGAACAGGGCGGCGTCATCTGGGTCAACACGCTCGCGGCTCCTGCAGCGGCGATGCTCGGCTGGCTCGTCACCGAACGCATCCGTGACGGACACCCCACCTCCCTCGGCGCCGCTTCCGGTGTGGTCGCCGGCCTGGTGGCCATCACCCCGGCGTGCGCCAACGTCAGCCCGGTCGGTGCCCTCGGCCTCGGCGTCGTGGCCGGTGTCGCCTCTGCCCTGGCTGTTGGCCTGAAGTTCCGCTGGGGCTTCGACGACTCGCTCGACGTTGTAGGCGTCCACCTCGTGTCCGGCATCATCGGCACCGTTGCCCTCGGCTTCATCGCACTGCCCACAGACGGTGTGGGCGGCGGCCTCTTCTACGGCGGCGGCATGACCCAGATGTGGGCACAGCTGGCAGCGGCAGGCATCGCCATCGCGTACTCGGCAATCCTGACCGCGATCATCGCCTTCGCCATCCACAAGACCATGGGCTTCCGCGTCTCGCAGGAACAGGAAACGGTGGGTGTGGACCTCAGCCTGCACGCCGAGACCGCCTACGAGTTCGGTGTGGGCGGCCACGGTGGAAGCTTCCAGCCGCTGCACGACATGATCACCGGCAAGAACCAGCAGGACACCTCTGACCAGCCCGCAACGGCTGCCCAGAAGAACGAATCAGCAACAGGCAAGGAAAGCGTGGGGGCATGAAACTGATTACTGCTATCGTCAGGCCGGAAAAGCTCGAAGCCATCCGGGAAGGACTGGAAGCCTACGGCGTACAGGGCCTGACGGTCAGCGCGGCCAGCGGTTACGGCCGGCAGCGGGGCTACACCGAGGTTTACCGTGGTGCGGAGTACAATGTGGATCTCCTGCCGAAGATCCGGGTGGAGGTGCTGGCCACGGACGAACAGGCTGACGACATCCTGGACGTCATCATTGCCAGCTCCAACACCGGCCGTGCCGGCGACGGCAAGGTATGGACCATGGACGTTTTCGAAGCCGTCCGGGTCCGCACCGGTGAACGGGGAGTCGCCGCCATCTAGGGCTGAAGCGTCTTCTCCCGAAACCTGAAGAGCAAAGCAGGAGCGGGCAGGAAACCGGAAGGTTTCCTGCCCGCTCCGCCTTTAACAGCGAAGCGCCGTAAGTCGTCCGCCCGGTCCTCAGGACCCGCTGTCAGCGCGCCCTGCGGTGTGCCAGGAAGCGGGCTCGGCGGAACCGGCGTCGTACTCCTCAAGCGGGACGTCGTTGCGCTGCCAGGCCAGAAGCACCGGCTCAACGATCCGCCAGCAATCCTCCGCGGTGTCGCCGCGGACCGACAGCAGGGGATCACCTGCGAGCACGCCCTCCAGGACTTCCCCATAGGGGAGGAGTTCGGAGGCACTCAGTTCGGCCTGAAGGGTGGCCCGGCTCAGGCTGAAGATGTCTCCGGGGCCGTTGACATCGACGTCGAACTGCAGGGTGTCCGGGCCGAAGCCAATCCGCAGCTGGTTTGGGGAGTCCACGCCCGTGAAGCCTTTGGGCAGGTGGGGGACCGGGCGGAAGGTGACCACGGCTTCCTTGCGCTTGGCTCCCAACGCCTTTCCGGAACGCAGGATGAAAGGGACATCCTTCCAGCGCCAGTTGTCGATTCCAATCTGGATCTCCGCGAGGGTTTCGGTTCCGCGGTCCGCGTCCACTCCCTCCTCCCTGGCGTAGTCCGGCACCGCTTTTCCTGCCACCGAGCCTGCGGTGTAGCGGGCCCTGCGGGTGGAGGCGGCGAACGGGGCACGGACGCTGCTGGCCCGAAGGACGGCGGAGATGGCATCGCGCAGGTCCCGCTCGCCCACGGTGGCCGGCGGCTCGATGGCCATCAGGGCCATGATCTGCAGCAGATGGCTTTGGATCATGTCCCGGAGGGCGCCGGCGCCGTCGTAGTAGCGCGCCCGCCCTTCCAGCGCCAGGTCCTCGTCAAAGATGATTTCCACCTTTTCAATGTGGTGGCGGTTCCAGACGGGCTCAAGGAAGTTGTTGGCAAAGCGCAGGCCCAGGATGTTCAGCACGGTGGCCTTGCCCAGGAAGTGGTCAACCCGGTGGATGTGGTCCTCGGGCACCAGCCGCACCAGGGTCCGGTTAAGGGACCGTGCGGATTCCTCGCCCGACCCGAACGGTTTCTCCATCACCAGCCGCGTCCCGTCCGGGACGTCCTCGGGCTGCAAGGCCTCACACGCGAGCTGGCTGATCTTCGGGGGGAGCGCAAAATAGACGGCCACGGGCCCCTCGAGGCTGCGCAGTAGTGCGGCAAGGCCGCCGCCGGCGGTGACGTCCAGCTGATGGTAGACAGTTTCCTTTTCGAGCGCCTGAAGCGCTTCCTGTCCCTCGGCGGCTGCGGCTTCGGCGGTTGCAGCAAACGACGAATGCACCCTCTCCCGCCACTGTTCCGGGGTCCACGGATCAGATCCCGCCCCGACGAGCCGCAGCCCTGCGGCGCGGCCCTTCGCCACCAGCCGCGCCAGCCCGGGCAGGAGGAGCCGGCCGGTGAGATCGCCGGAGGCACCGAGGATGAGCAGGGTTCTTACAGTTGTTTGGCTCGTCATTTTGCCAGCATGCCATCTTGGGTGCCCGACTTGGTACCCTAGATAGTCGAGTCCCGATCATCCACTGAAAGAAGTGCACGGCGCGTGTTCAATTCACTCTCTGACCGGTTGACAGCAACCTTCAAGAATCTCCGCGGCAAAGGCCGCCTCACCGAGGCCGACGTCGACGCAACAGTCCGCGAGATCCGCCGCGCCCTTCTGGACGCCGACGTTGCAGTCCCCGTTGTCCGGGAATTCACCGGGCGGGTCCGCGAACGCGCCCTGGGCGCCGAGGTATCGGCCGCACTGAACCCGAGCCAGCAGATCGTCAAGATCGTCAACGAGGAACTCGTGGAGATCCTCGGCGGCGAGACCCGCCGCATCCGGCTCGCCAAGAACGGCCCCACGATCATCATGCTGGCCGGCCTGCAGGGCGCCGGTAAGACGACCCTGGCCGGCAAGCTGTCCAAGTGGCTGAAGGCCCAGGGCCACAGCCCCATGCTGGTGGCCTGTGACCTGCAGCGCCCCAACGCCGTCACCCAGCTGCAGGTGGTGGGCCAGCGCGCCAACGTACCGGTGTTTGCGCCCCATCCGGGCGCCACCTCGTCCGAACTTGAACACCCTGCGGGTGACCCCGTGGCGGTGGCGCGCGCCGGCGTCGAGGAAGCCCGCCAGAAGCTGCACGACGTCGTCATCGTTGACACCGCCGGCCGCCTCGGCGTCGACGCCGACATGATGGAACAGGCACGCCAGATCCGCCGCGCCATCGTGCCCAACGAAGTCCTGTTCGTCATCGACGCCATGATCGGCCAGGACGCCGTGAACACGGCGCACGCCTTCGACGAAGGCGTCAACTTCACCGGCATCGTCCTGTCCAAGCTCGACGGCGACGCCCGCGGTGGTGCCGCGCTGTCCGTCGCGTCGGTCACCGGTAAGCCCGTGATGTTCGCCTCCACCGGCGAGGGCCTTGACGACTTCGAGCTGTTCCACCCGGACCGGATGGCCTCGCGCATCCTGGACATGGGCGATGTCCTCACGCTCATCGAGCAGGCCGAAAAGTCCTGGGACAAGGATGAAGCTGCCCGGATGGCGAAGAAGTTCGCCGACCAGGAGGACTTCACCCTGGACGACTTCCTGGCCCAGATGCAGCAGATCCGCAACATGGGCTCCATGAAGAAGATGCTCATGATGATGCCCGGCGCGCAGAACATCCGCCAGCAGCTGGAGCAGTTCGACGAGCGCGAGATTGACCGCGTGGAGGCGATTGTCCGCTCCATGACCCCGCACGAGCGCGTTGCGCCCAAGATCATCAACGGGTCCCGCCGCGCCCGCATCGCGCGCGGTTCAGGTGTGCACGTTTCCGAGGTCAACGGCCTGCTGGAACGATTCGCCCAGGCCCAGAAGATGATGAAGAAGATGGCCCAGGGCGGCATGCCGGGAATGCCCGGGATGCCCGGAATGCCCGGGGCGGGCGGCGGAGCCCGGAAGAACGCCAAGAACGCACCGAAGAAGAAGGCAAAGTCTGGCAACCCTGCAAAGGCCGCCCAGGAGCGCAAGGACGCCGAAGCACGCCGTGCCAATGCAGCCAAGGCCCTGCCCACCGGCGCGGCCTTCGGCCAGCAGGGCGGCGACTTCGACCCGTCCCAGCTGAACCTGCCCAAGGGCTTCGACAAGTTCCTCGGCAAGTAACAGCATCCAAACCAGGTAGCAGCAGGTGTCGTTTTGAGGGCTCAAAACGACACCTGCTGCCGTTTGCAGGGGTTGCCGGCGCCGTGGAATAGGGTTGGGTCATGTTCAAGCAGAGGGTAGTGTTCGTGCACGGCGCCGGGAGTTTCGGCGCCGCGGCCTGGCCGCGCCAACACGGCATGGCGCTGTCCTACGACGCACTGTTCCTGCGCCGCCACGGGTACGATCCCGTCGCCGAACCCGTGGAGTCCTCCTTCGCCGAGGACACGGCCATCGTGCTGCGGTCCCTGGCGGACGACGGCCGTGGTGCCGCGGGCGGACACATCGTGGCTCACGCACAAGGGGCCATCGCCGCCATGACGGCCGCCGTCGAACGGCCCGACCTCGTTTATTCGCTGACCCTCGTGGAGCCGGCGTGCCTCTCCCTTACCGCGGAACTGCCGGCGACAGCGGCCCATATCCGCCTCATGCAGCCGTTGTTCGATGTCCGCCGCCAACTCAGCGACGAGGATTTCCAGCGGGAGTTCGTCCGGCGGGTCTACGCCACGGACCTTCAGGAGCCGGTCACTGCCGAGGAGAAGCGCTCGGCCAGGCGGCTGCGGCTGCAGTCACCGTCGTGGGAGGCACCGCTGCACATCGTTCCGGGCGTCCCCACCCTGGTCCTGACCGGGGGATGGGAGCCCCTCTATGAGGAGATCGCCGGCTACCTCCGTGAGACGGGCGCCCTGCACCGCGTTGCTGCCGGGGGCCACCGGCCCCACGACTCACGGGACGGCGACCGCGCCATCCGCTCCTTCATCAGCGAGGTCAGCAGGACCGAGCCTGCCAGGGCCTCCTGACCCCGGAGGGCACGCAGCCTTCCCGTCCGGCCGGCCCCCAATTGCCGGCCGGACGGGAAACTCGAGGGGAGTCAGCTACGTCCCGCTGCCGGAACGTTCAGCTCCGGCAGGTACACCTTGGCCCCGGCGGCCATGAACTCCCGGCTCTTCGCGCGCATGCCTGAGGCCGCCTCAGCCAGGGCAGCCTGCGCCTCGGCGGACCCGTATTCGTCACGGATGTCCTGGCTGATCCGCATGGAGCAGAACTTTGGCCCGCACATTGAGCAGAAGTGGGCAGTCTTGGCCGGCTCCGCGGGAAGAGTCTCGTCATGGAAAGCCTCGGCCGTCACCGGGTCCAGGGACAGCGCGAACTGGTCCCGCCAGCGGAACTCGAAGCGTGCCTTGGACAGCGCGTCATCCCGCTCGTGCGCCCCCGGGTGGCCCTTGGCAATGTCGGCGGCGTGGGCGGCGATTTTGTAGGTGATGACACCGGTTTTCACGTCGTCCTTGTTGGGCAGGCCCAGGTGTTCCTTCGGCGTGACGTAGCACAGCATGGCCGTGCCGTACCGGGCGATTTCCGTGGCGCCGATCGCTGACGTGATGTGGTCATAACCCGGAGCCACGTCCGTGACCAGCGGCCCCAGGGTGTAAAACGGTGCTCCCTTGCAGAGTTCCTGCTGCCGTTCGACGTTTTCCCGGACCAGGTGGAACGGAATGTGCCCCGGGCCCTCCACCATCACCTGCACGTCATATGTCCAGGCCCGCTGGGTGAGCTCGGCCAGCGTGTCCAGCTCCGCGAACTGCGCAGCGTCATTGGCATCCGCCGTAGCTCCCGGCCGCAGGCCGTCGCCGAGGGAAAATGCGACGTCGTATCTGGCGAAGATCTCACACAGCTCGTCGAAGTGCGTGTACAGGAAGTTTTCCTGGTGGTGGGCCAGGCACCAGCCCGCCATGATGGAGCCTCCCCGCGAGACGATGCCCGTGACCCGGTTGGCGGTCAGCGGAACATACCGGAGCAGGACGCCGGCGTGCACGGTCATGTAGTCCACACCCTGCTCGCACTGCTCGATCACGGTGTCGCGGAAAATCTCCCAGGTCAGCGCATTGGCTTCCCCGTTGACCTTTTCCAATGCCTGGTAGATGGGCACGGTGCCGATCGGGACGGGGGAGTTGCGGATGATCCACTCCCGGGTGGTGTGGATGTCATCGCCGGTGGACAGGTCCATTACGGTGTCGGCCCCCCACTGGGTGGCCCACTGCAGCTTGTCCACTTCTTCGGCAATGGAGCTGGTGACGGCCGAGTTGCCGATATTGGCATTGATCTTGACCAGGAAGGCCTTACCGATGATCATCGGCTCTGACTCGGGATGGTTGATGTTGTTGGGAATGATGGCCCGCCCGGCCGCGACTTCGCTGCGGACCAGCTCAACGTCGCAGTTCTCGCGCAGCGCCACGAAGCGCATCTCGGGGGTGATGATGCCCTGCCTGGCGTAGTGCATCTGCGTTACCGTCTTGCCCTCGACGGCGCGGCGGGGCACCGGCTGAGCCCCTTGCCACTCCGCGGAGGCGGCGCCGCGGCGGACAGCCGAGCGGCCGTCGTCGAGCAGGTTCCGCTCCCTGCCGCCGTACGCTTCGGTGTCTCCCCGCGCCACGATCCATTCGGACCGGAAGGGGCTGAGGCCGCGTACCGGATCGCTGCCGGGTCCGGCCGTCCGGTAGGTCCGGAAGGGTCCGTTCGGTTCCCCGTTGGGGGAAGGCTCCAGGGCAATTTCCGTTACGGGTACCCGGATTCCCGACTCCGCGTCTTCGATGAACGCCAGCGAATGCGACGTCAGGGACTGGGTAACCTGGGCTTCCGCCGCCCCACCGGCCACGCTTTCGCGGGACTGATTCAGGGCAGGGTCCAGCTGTTCATTGGGTGTATTCAAGGAATACTCACTTCCTTCGCCGGCATTACCCGGACAGGTTCAACGGTCGCAGGCTGCGTCAGCCCGATCTCAGCCCCTGCAGGGGCACCCGTGTGGTCAGGAAGAAAGCTACCACAGCCTTGCGGGAGGGGCTTGTCACATGGCCGGTGCTAGCCTGACTGGCGGGAAAAGGAGTCCAATGCCGGAGATCATCGAATTCAGCGGCCCGGTGCTTGCCGGGCCGGACAGCGAGCGGCGGGGCCTGTGGTCCATTGACGGGCTGTTGACCTTCACACGCCCGCAGCAGGTGCCGGACAAGGTGCTGGAAGGCTGGGTCCTGCCAGGTTTCGTGGATGCCCACTGCCACATCGGGCTCGGACCCGGCGGCCCGGTGGACGCTGCTGCCGCCGAAGACCAGGCCCGGGCAGACCTGGCGGCCGGCACCATGCTGGTCAGGGATGCCGGCTCCCCGGCCGACACCCGCTGGATGCAGGGCGGCCGGGACTTCCCGGTGCTGATCCGCGCTGGACGGCACGTTGCCCGGACCCGCCGATATCTTCGCGGTTTCGCCGACGAGGTGGAACCGGAAGGCCTTGTGGAAGCCGTGCGCAAGCAGGCACGCGACGGCGACGGCTGGGTCAAGCTCGTGGGGGACTGGATTGACCGCGGCATTGGTGACCTGGCGCCGTCCTTTCCCTCCGCCGTCGTGCGGGACGCGGTACAGGCGGCGCATGACGAAGGCGCCCGGGTCACCGCCCACTGCTTCGCTGAGGACACCCTGGACCAGATGCTGGACGCCGGCATCGACTGCATTGAGCATGCCACCGGACTCCTGCCCCGGCATCTTCCCCGGTTCGCCGAACAGGGAGTGCCGATCGTCCCCACACTCATCAACATCGCGACGTTCCCGGACATCGCCGCCCAGGCCCGGCCCAAGTTTCCGCGGTACGCGGACCACATGCTGGCGCTGTGGGAGCGGCGGATGGAGCGGGTGGCGGAAGCTTACGGGGCCGGCGTGAGGATCTTCGCCGGCACGGACGCCGGCAGCGTCATCAACCACGGAAGAATCGCGGACGAGATTTTGGCCCTGCATGAGGCCGGGCTGCCTATGGCTGCTGCACTGGACGCAGCCTGCTGGTCAGCCCGCGAGTGGCTCGGCGCGGACGGCCTGCACGAGGGTGCGCGCGCCGACGTCGTCCTCTGCAGCGAGGATCCGCTGACGGTTCCCCGGGCGGTCAGTCAACTGTCACATGTGGTGCTGGGAGGCCGCATCATCCGCTGAGCAGGTTTCCGGGTCGAAGCACTTGGAATAAATTGAAGCTTCAAGTAATTTTAACTGTGACAGGCCGCCCCATCCCGGCGGCCGCCAGCACAGGGAGCGTTCAATGACTGCAGAAGCCACCAGCCAGGATCTTCTTCCTGCAGACCTCACAATGGGCACCGTCATGCTCAAAGTAGGCGACATGAAGGTCATGACCGATTACTACCAGCGCGCCCTTGGCCTTGAGGTGGTGGCCGAGCAGGACGGCGGGCTGTACTTGGGCCGGCTGCAAAAGCCGCTGGTCCACCTTGCGCCCGCGCCCGGGCTGAACCTTCCGGGCAGGGGAGAAGCGGGCCTGTTTCACACGGCCCTGCTGTTCGAGGACCAGGCCTCCCTCGCGGCGACCATCGCCACCGCTGCCCAATACGAGCCGCGGTCCTTCACCGGGAGCGCCGACCACCTGGTCAGCGAAGCCTTCTACTTCAACGACCCTGAAGGCAACGGCATAGAGCTCTACTGGGACCGGCCCCGCAGCAACTGGTCCTGGAACGGAACCGACGTGGTCATGGACAGCCTGGCCCTGCCGCCGCAGCGGTACCTTGAGCAGCACCTGACGGAGGATTCCCTGGAAGGGCAGCGCAGGACGGCCGCAGGAGTGGGCCACGTCCACCTCCAGGTGGGTGACGTGCAGTCCGCGCGGGATTTCTACGTAGGTGTCCTGGGGTTCGAGAAAACGGCCGGGTGGCATGGCCAGGCCCTCTTCGTCTCCGCTGGCCGTTACCACCACCACATGGCCATGAATGTCTGGAACAGCCGCGGCGCCGGGCCGCGCAAAGACACACTGGGCCTGGGTGAGGTCCTCATCGAGGTGCCCACGGGTGACGACGTCGGCGCGCTGGCGGACCGCCTGAAAGTCGCCGGCGTGCCGGCCCACCACACCGGAGCAGAACTGCGGTTTGAAGACCCCTGGCGGAACAGCATCCGGGTAGCGGCACGCTGACCCGGGCGTTCCCGTACTAGGCTGAACCCGAACGGCCGGGCGGCAGGCATTGCTCCCGGCCGGCACCACCGTCAACGGAAGAAGGGTACTTCCCATGGGCTTCACCGAGATCTTTGTTGCCACCCATGACGCCGCGCTCAAGCGTGCCGGCGTCCTGGACGAAGGCGGCAGTGCACCCGCCGGCCAGGCCGTCCGGATCCCGGGGATCAGTGATTTCGAAGTTGAACAGCTGGGGGACCTCGCCGGAACTGCCGTGCATGCCGGCGGTGCCGACTATGAACTGACCATGGTGGACGTGTCCAGCGATTCGCTCCTGGCCGTCCCGCCGGCCATGGTCCGCGCCCTGGCGGACCTGCTCTCGTATGAAACCGAAGGCGAAGGCAACATCCTTGATGACGTTGCCGGGCAGTGGGCCGCCCAGGACGACATGCCCTTCGGCGCGGACCAGGCACGGACCTATGTGCAGCAGCTGGCTGAACTGGCCGGCAGCGTGGAAGATTCGGAGCGGACGGGGCTCTACGTCTGGTCCGCCTGAGCGGCCCGCCCCCGGCCATCTTCCGGCCGCCGCTGTGTCAAGTCGAAATCCCGGCGCTGATCTGGCACAATAAACAGGTACTCGATCTGCGTGGCCCCTCTCTCCGCGTCCGGATCCTGTCCTTCGAGCCCGCAAGTACGGCCCGCCCCACGGGTGCAGAAAGCCGGGTTCACCCCCTTTTCTGAAACAGGAGTGACCACAAAAGTGGCCGTAAAGATTCGCCTTAAGCGCTTTGGCAAAATGCGCGCACCGTACTACCGCATCGTTGTCGCCGACTCACGCACCAAGCGTGACGGCCGTGCAATCGAAGAAATCGGCAAGTACCACCCCACCGAAGAGCCCTCATACATCGAGGTCAACTCCGAGCGTGCCCAGTACTGGCTGTCCGTCGGCGCCCAGCCGTCCGAGCAGGTTGCCGCCATCCTGAAGATCACCGGTGACTGGCAGAAGTTCAAGGGCCTGCCGGGTCAGGAAGGCACCCTGAAGACCAAAGCTCAGAAGGAAGCCTTCGTTGCCCCGGAAAAGGGTTCCGTGATCATCCCGGAAGCCATCACCAAGAAGGCAGCCAAGTCTGACGCCGCCGAGGCCGAAGCAGAGACCACCGAGGCTGAGTAAATTGCTGGCAGACGCGCTGGAACACCTGGTCCGGGGAATCGTTGATTCCCCGGACGAAGTCAAGGTCAGCTCGAAGAGCAACCGCCGCGGGGACACCCTCGAGGTGCGCGTTCACCAGGATGACCTCGGACGGGTGATCGGCCGCCAGGGCCGCACGGCACGCGCGCTGCGCACCGTTGTGGCAGCCCTGGCCGGCGGCGAGCCGGTAAGGGTTGACGTCGTCGACACCGACCGCCGCCGCTGAGCGTCCGGCAACATCAGTTATGCTCCGGCCCCTCCACCATCAGGTGGAGGGGCCGGAGTGCTTTTCCCGAACAACCGCAATCCACACATTGGAACAGAGGAACACATGCAGCTTCAGGTGGCCCGCATTGGCAAGCCCCACGGCATCCGCGGGGAAGTCACGGTCCAGGTCCTGACCGATGCCCCTGGGGACCGGTTTGTCCCCGGCACTGAGTTTGTAGTTGAGCCGGCCTCCGCCGGCCCGCTCACTGTAATGAGTGCGCGCTGGAACAAGGACATCCTGCTGCTGGGCTTCGAGGAAATTGAGACCCGCAATGAAGCGGAGAGCCTCCGGGGGGCCAAGCTCTTCATCGAAACCGAGGAGCTGGATGAGGACGACGACGAAGGCTGGTACGAGCACGAACTCGTTGGACTCGAGGCCCGGGTGGGCTCAGACGTGGTGGGCAAGGTTGCCGCGCTCAACACCGGTACCGCGCAGGACCTGCTCATGGTCACCACCCCGGACGGCAACGAAATCCTGGTTCCGTTTGTCGAGCAGATTGTTCCCGAGGTCAACATCGAGGAAGGGTACATCCTCCTTACGCCGCCGGCCGGCCTTTTCGAGCTGAATGCGGAGGCCGAAGCAGCCCCCTCGGAACCTGAAGGCAACGCCTAGATGCGCATCGACGTCGTCAGCATCTTTCCCGAGTACCTGGCACCCCTTGAACTCTCGCTGATCGGCAAGGCCCGGCAGGACGGGATCCTGGACCTCCATGTCCATGACCTCCGCAGCTTCACCGCCGACAAGCACCGTTCCGTGGACGATACCCCCTACGGCGGCGGCGCGGGCATGGTCATGAAGCCGGAACCCTGGGCGCAGGCCCTTGCTTCCATCGCCGGGGAGCGGCCCCAGGCCGAGGGCAAGCCCGTCCTGATCGTCCCCTCGCCGGCAGGGGAGCGGTTCACCCAGGCGCTGGCCTACGAACTCGCGGAGGAAGAGCATCTTGCTTTCGCCTGCGGGCGTTACGAGGGAATCGATGAGCGCGTGATGGAGTGGTCACGGGAGCACTTCGATGTGCGGCCGGTCAGCCTGGGGGATTACGTCCTCAATGGCGGGGAAGTGGCCGTCCTGGCCATGGTGGAGGCCATCGGCCGGCTGCTGCCCGGCGTGGTGGGCAACCCGGAATCATTGGTGGAGGAGTCCCATTCCGACGGCCTCCTGGAGTATCCCGTCTACACCAAGCCCGCCGTTTGGCGGGAGCGGGAAGTCCCGGCCGTGCTGCTGAGCGGCAACCACGGCAAGATCGCCCAGTGGCGCCGCCACGAGCAGTTCCGCAGGACGGCGTCGCGCCGTCCGGACCTGCTGGAAGGGTTCGACGCCGGAAGCCTCCCCCGTGCGGACCGCACCGAACTGCAGAACCTGGGATACGACGTCGTGGACGGGAGGCTGACGCGCCGCCCCGAAGCGACCGGGCAGCACCCCTGATCCACGCTACCCGGCCTATCCTGCCTGCCGGGCCGTCGGGATTGGCTGTAACGGTTCCACTGTGGCAAAATTAGTCCTTGTGTCTGCTGGGTCCGCACCTGCCATAGGGGGAGCGCAACCAACAGCTTAGGCAACCGGCCTCGTCAACCATTGAGGCGGCCGGACCACTTAACTTTCGGCAGCAATTTCCGGGCCGCTTCCAAGCGCCCGGGCTTGCCTGCCGTGACCCAAAGTGAATGACCTGTGGCGTTCACCAGGAGTGCAATCATGCATATTCTCGATTCCGTAGATGCAGCTTCGCTGCGCACCGATGTTCCCGAGTTCCGCGCGGGTGACACCCTCAAGGTTCACGTGAACATCATCGAAGGCAAGAACTCCCGCGTCCAGGTGTTCCAGGGCTTCGTCCTTGGCCGCCAGGGTGACGGCGTCCGTGAGACCTTCACGGTCCGCAAGGTCTCCTTCGGTGTCGGCGTTGAGCGTACCTTCCCGGTACACTCCCCGATCATCGACAAGATCGAAGTTGTCACCAAGGGCGACGTTCGCCGTGCCAAGCTTTACTACATGCGTGCACTGCGCGGTAAGGCTGCAAAGATCAAGGAAAAGCGCGACTTCAGCACCGCCAAGTAAGTCCCTTCCGGACCTACGAAGGCTGGGCCGCAGCCGTAACCGGCCAGCGCCGGAGCCAATCAGCACCAGCGCGGCAGGATACGGACATGGACCAGACAAAACGCCAGCCCCCAAAAATGGGCTGGCGTTTTGCGTTCCTGGCGCTCCTCCTGGCCGTTGCGGTCAGCGGCCTGGTCCGGTCCCTGTGGATTGATGTCTACTTCATCCCGTCCGAATCCATGGAGCCTGTCCTGGAGGGCGGAGACCGGATCCTCGTATCCCGGACCGGCTTCCAGGCGGAACCGATACGGCGGGGAGACATTGTTGTCTTTGACGGGCGGGGCACATTTGCGCCACTCAACAGCGGCCGGGGCCCGCTCGCGGACGCCGCATCCGGAATCACCCAGTGGCTCGGACTCACCGGCAGCGACACCACCTACGTCAAGCGGGTCATCGGACTCCCCGGTGACACAGTGGTCTGCTGCGATGCGGAAGGAAAGATCACCGTCAACGGCCAGGTTCTGGAGGAGCCGTACATTTTCGATGGTGACGCGCCCAGTACCCAAAGGTTCAGTGCGGTGGTCCCGAACGGCCGGCTGTGGCTGCTGGGCGACCACCGTTCCCTGTCCGCAGACTCCCGCAGCCTGCTGGGCGCACCCGGCGGGGGAATGGTGCCCGTAGACCGCGTTATCGGCAGGCCCGTCCAGATCATCTGGCCGCTTGATAGATTTGCTCCAGTACCACGGCCGCCCGCGGCTGAACCAACCATAGAGAACGGACAGTAGATGCCCGAGAACCACGCGCGGACACCGGAACCGCGCCACGACGGCACTTCGGATACCCCGGCCAGCCCGGCCTCCGGGGCAACTGTCCCCGGTGCGGACGCGCCGGCCCCCGCTTCTCCGGCCCCGGCGCAGGCGGAAAGCCGTTCCGCTGCGAAAGCGGCGGACAAGCCGACCGGCAACCCGGTGTTCGCCTGGCTGAAGGAAGTAGCCACCGTTGTGGTGATCGCCGTCGTGCTCTCCTTCCTCATCAAGACTTTTCTCTTCCGGGCCTTCTTCATCCCGTCCGAATCCATGGTGAACACACTGGATGTCGATGACCGGATCTTCGTCAACCTCCTGGTGCCGGAACCCTTCTCGCTCAGCCGCGGGGACGTTGTGGTCTTCCGCGATACCAAGGGCTGGCTGCCGGCAGCGCCCGCAAAGGCTGAGGGGCCGTTCACCTGGGTGCAGGACGGTCTGACGTTCGTTGGGCTGCTGCCGGACAATTCGGAGCAGCACCTCGTCAAGAGGGTCATCGGCCTGCCCGGGGACCACGTGGTCTGCTGCGACACCGGCGGTAAAATCACTGTTAACGGGACCGCCCTTGACGAAACGTACGTCAACCCTGCCGAGGTCCCGCAGGTCCGCAACTTCGACGTCGTTGTCCCTGAAGGGAAGGTGTGGGTGATGGGTGACAACCGGAACCACTCCGCCGATTCCCGCGCCCACATGGACGCCGACGGCGGCTTCATCGACGTCGACGACCTCGAGGGCAAGGCAGCGGTCATCGCGTGGCCTTTAAGCCGCATCACCTCCCTGGACAACCACCCGGACGTGTTCCGGAACGTGCCGGCGGCCCCCTGACATGTGCCCGGCAGTCAAGGCGAGCCCGGCTAAGGCCGCTCCTGGAAGGACCCGGTCCGGATCCACCAAGGTCGTCCGCGCCAAGGCCCCGACGTTGCGCCACGAGCGGTCGTTCAAGGCGCAGGGGGTCCGGTACCTTGCCGGGGTGGACGAGGTGGGACGCGGTGCACTTGCAGGCCCGGTGAGCGTGGGCATCGCCGTGGTTGACCTCGAACGGCAGAAGTCACTGGCCGGGGTACGGGACAGCAAGCTCCTGCCCCCTGCGGAGCGGGAGCGGCTGGAGCCCCTGGTGCGGCGGTGGAGCGTTGCCTCCGCCGTGGGGCATGCCTCAGCGCAGGAGATTGACGCGCTTGGTATCATCGCCGCGCTGCGTCTGGCCGGTACCCGTGCCTGGCGTGACATCCTTGCCGGTGGCGTCACCCCGGACATGGTGCTGCTCGACGGCAGCCACAACTGGCTCTCGCCGGCCGGGCAGCCGTCCCTGTTCGATCCGCCGGTCCTGGACGTTGCTTGCGACGCCCCCGTGCACACCAAGGTCAAGGCGGACATGCAGTGCCTGAGCGTGGCTGCCGCCAGCGTCATCGCCAAAGTCGAGCGGGACCGGACCATGCGGGAACTGCACGTTGAGTACCCCGACTTCGGCTGGGACATCAACAAGGGGTATGCCACGGCGCTGCACCGCGACGTGCTCCGCGCGGCGGGGCCCACTCCCTACCACCGGGTGAGCTGGCGCCTGCTGGGCGGGGAGTTGGTGGACGGGGAGCTGCAGGACGGCGAACCGGACCCCGGCGGGCTGCCCGGCGGGGAAGAATCGGCGGAAGACTGAGTCCTGCCATGCCCCGGCGCCTGCGGCGGTGGAGATGGTGCAAGATGGAACCATGAGTGCTGAAGATCTTGAAAACTATGAAACCGACATGGAGCTGCAGCTCTACCGTGAATACCGCGACGTCGTCGGACTGTTCAGCTACGTTGTCGAGACCGAGCGGCGCTTTTACCTGGCCAACCATGTTGATCTTCAGGCCCGCAGCGCGGACGGTGAAGTCTACTTCGACCTGACACTGCAGGACGCCTGGGTGTGGGATGTGTACCGGTCGGCGCGGTTCGTCAAGAGCGTCCGGGTCCTCACATTCAAGGACGTTAACGTGGAAGAGCTTCCGCGCAACGAGGAGCTGGCCATGCCCAAGGACGTGGACCTGGGCAACTAGCGCCCGGCTCGCCGCTCCACTTCTCCTCCACATCCTGCCCGGTCCACATAGGGCAGTTGTTCCCTTACCTCCGCTTGCTTCCGGCAGCAGGCTGGTTGCGGAGGTAGAAGATGAAATCAAAAGACCTGTTGGGCCGGCACGGCGAGGACCTCGCCGTCGGATACCTTGAATCCCTGGGCATGCTGGTGGTGGAGCGCAACTGGCGCTGCACCGAGGGCGAAATAGACATCGTGGCCCTCGACGGCGACGCGCTGGTCATCGCCGAAGTCAAAACCCGCCGCTCGCTGGATTACGGCCATCCCTTCGAGGCCGTCGGGCCCGAAAAGCTCGCCCGGCTGCACCGGCTCGGTTCGGCGTGGTGCCGGGACCGGGAACTGCGGATGCCCCTGCGGCGCGTGGACGTGATAGCGGTCGTGGACGACGGCGGCGGCGAACCCTTGGTGGAGCACCTCAAGGGGGTGGGGTGAATGGCGCTGGGCCGCACGTACTCCATCGCGCTGGTGGGTTTGAACGGGTACATAGTGGAGGTTGAGGCCGATATCGGCCAGACCCTCCCGGCTTTTGTGATCCTCGGCCTGCCGGATGCCGCCTTGAATGAAGCCAAGGAGCGCATCCGGTCCGCGGCGAAGAACTCCGGCATCCCGCTCAGCCGGCGGAAGATCACCGCAAACCTGATCCCGGCATCGCTTCCCAAGCGTGGATCGGGTTTTGACCTCGCAGTCACCATGGCTGTGCTCCGGGCCGCCAACGACATCAAACCGACCGGCCGCACGGTCTTCATCGCGGAACTCGGGCTTGACGGCAGGCTCCGGCCCGTCCGGGGAATCCTTCCTGCCGTGATGGCCTCCGTGCAGGCCGGATATCCGGAGATCGTGGTGGCGCAGGCCAACCTCGCAGAGGCTTCGCTGGTCCCCGGCGCCAACGTCCGCGGATACCGGACGCTCGCCAGGCTGGTGCTGGACTTCGGGGCAGATCCGCAGGAACTTGCCCTGGATTTCGAACCGGACGACGCCGAGGACTACGGCGATGCGCCCGGCGAGGCCGCCAGCTTCCCGGACATGGCGGATGTGTCAGGCCAGGGCGATGCCCGCCGTGCCCTCGAGGTCGCGGCCGCCGGAGCCCATCACCTGCTGCTCACCGGTCCGCCGGGCGCCGGCAAAACCATGCTCGCGGAACGTCTGCCAGGCCTGCTGCCTGACCTTGGCGACCATGAATCCATGGAGGTCACCGCCATCCACTCGTTGTGCGGCCTGCCGTCATCCGCGGTCCAGCTCTTGCGCCGGCCGCCCTTTGAAAACCCGCACCATTCCGCTACCGCCGCTGCCATCATCGGCGGCGGCTCCGGGCTGCCCCGGCCGGGAGCGGCGTCGCGGGCACACCGCGGGGTGTTGTTCCTGGACGAGGCCCCCGAGTACGAACGCCGGGTCCTCGATGCCCTGCGGCAGCCCCTGGAGAGCGGTGAGCTGGTCATCCACCGGTCGGCAGGAACCGCTGCCTACCCCGCGCGTTTCCAACTGGTGCTCGCCGCCAATCCCTGCCCGTGCGGGAAGGCCTCCGGCAAAGGGCTCGATTGCACCTGCACCCCCATGATGCGGCGCCGCTACCTCGCCAGGATGTCGGGGCCTTTGCTGGACCGCGTCGATATCCAGCTCCAGGTGGAGCGGGTGTCCCTGGCCGAGTTCGGACAGGCCGGGGAAGAGGAGGATACGGCGTCAGTTGCCCGGCGGGTGCGGGCTGCGCGCTCCCGGCAGGCCGAGCGGTTAGGCCCGTTCGGGTTGGAGACCAATTCGGAGGTGCCTGGCCGCATCCTGCGCGGGGAGTTGCGGCTTCCCCCAACTGCCACCCGCATCCTCGACCATTCCCTGGAACGCGGCGTCCTGACAGCCCGCGGCTATGACCGGGTTCTGCGCCTGGCGTGGACGCTTGCCGACCTGGCCCATCGGGACATCCCCGATACGGACCACATCGGGCAGGCCCTTGGCCTGCGGCAGGCAGCGGCGGCCGCGGCATGAAGGAACAAACCATCGATGCGGAACGGCTGGCACGCGCCGCGCTGTCACGGCTCATGGAGCCCCAGGACGCTGCGGGCCTCGCCCTCGTCCAGCTGGCGGGCGCAGTGGACGCCCTCGGAATCGCCACCGGCCAGCTGAAGGCGGGGCCGGAACTGGAGCGTGAAATCACCGGACTCCTTGCTGACGACGGCTCCGCCACAAGCTGGGCCGGAATGGCCGCTGCGCTTAAGCGTTGGCAGCCACGGATCCCTGACCTTGCGCCGGAACGCGACCTTGCTACCATGGCCCGCCTGGGCGGACGGCTCATTATCCCGTCCGACGATTTGTGGCCCGGCCAGTTGGCTGACCTCGGAATCCAGGAACCGATTTGCCTGTGGTGGCGCGGCCAGGAGCAGCCGCTCCCGGCCGCTGGCACCTGTATCGCCCTGGTGGGGTCGCGGGACAGCACCAGCTATGGAGCGGCCGTCACGGGCGACCTCGCCTACTCGCTGGCGCAGCGCGGATTCACCGTGGTCTCGGGTGGCGCATACGGCATCGATGCCCATGCCCACCGGGCTGCGCTGGCCGGGGGCTCCGGCGCCGTACCCACCATCGCCGTGATGGCGGGCGGTGTGGACCGGTTCTATCCGTCCGGTAACGAGGATCTCCTGCGGGCTGTCTGCAACCAGGGCGCGGTGCTTGCCGAGGTACCGCCGGGTTCTGCGCCTACCCGGTACCGGTTCCTGCAGCGGAACAGGCTGATTGCCGCTCTCTCTGCTGTAACCGTCGTGGTGGAGGCCCGATGGCGCTCCGGGGCACTTAACACGGCCCATCACGCCGAAACGCTGGGCCGTGCCGTCGGAGCCGTTCCCGGATCGGTGCACAGTGCCAACTCGGCAGGCTGCCACCGGCTGCTGCGGGACGGGGGAGCGGTGTGCGTCACTGATGCTGCAGAAGTGGCGGAGCTGGCATCACCAAGTGGTGCAGCGCTGCCGGAACAACGGCCGGGCCGCGCCCAGATCCAGGATGGGCTGACCCTCGAGGACCTGATCCTCCTGGATGCGCTGCCGCTGCGCTCCACCACTTCTGTCGAGAAGCTGTCCGCAGTCGCCGGCCTGGGTGTCGAATCGGTGCGCGCCGGGCTCGGCCGCCTGGGATTGCTCGGGCTGGCAGTTTCAGAACGGGGCGGCTGGAAACGCGGCAAGGCATCAGCGTGATTCGGCACAAAATGCTGTAGAGCGGCCCGGCCGTGTCAGCCGGCGGTTCGCCGGCCAAAACTGAGACAGTAGGAGAGTGGATCATGAGGAATTGCCCGCGGAGCTCGAGGAAGCACTGGATGCGTTCGCCGGTTATCTGTCAGGGGAGCGCGCCCTGTCGGCCCACACCCGGCGGGCGTACCTGGGTGACCTGCGGAGCCTCCTGGCCCACGCCGCAACCGAAGGGGCCGCCGGGCTCAAGGACCTCGAGTTGGGAACGCTCCGCCGCTGGTTGGGCGTGCAGAGCCAGGCAGGTGCCGCACGGGCAACCCTTGCCCGCCGGTCCGCCACCGTAAGGTCGTTCACGGCCTGGGCGCTGCGCGAGGAGCGGATCGCAGCCGATCCCGCCCTCAGGCTGAAGGCGCCAAAACGTGAACAATCCCTGCCCGGCGTCCTGCAGACTGCCCAGCTGACCCGTCTGCTGGCAAAGATGGAGGAAGCGGCAGCCGACGGTGAACCCATGGCAGTCCGCGATCGCGCCATCGTGGAACTCCTCTATGCCACAGGCGTGCGCGTGGGTGAACTGGCAGGCCTGGACATCGATGACCTGGACCCGGACCGCCGGACACTGCGGGTCATCGGCAAGGGCAACAAGGAACGGACGGTACCGTTCGGTGTTCCGGCGGCTGTCGCGGTGGATGACTGGCTGCGGCGGGGCCGGCCGCTGCTGGCCAGGGACACCAGCGGTCCGGCACTCTTCGTTGGTGCCCGCGGAGGACGGGTGGACCAGCGGCAGGTCCGGGCTCTGGTGAACAGCCTCTTCGGGTCACTGGGGGACACCTCGGCATCCGGACCACACGCCCTCCGTCACTCCGCAGCCACGCATCTCCTTGACGGTGGTGCGGACCTTCGAGCGGTCCAGGAAATCCTGGGACACAGCAGCCTCGCCACCACCCAGATCTACACCCATGTTTCGGTGGACCGGCTGCGCAATAGCTACCAGCAGGCACACCCCCGGGCATGAGTGACAGTGTGGGTAATCGCACTGGCGTAATTCGGCGGGGTACGGCACAATAAGAGTCACGTCCGGCAACTTTCAAGTGACGCTTGAAGCTCATGAGGCTTTACGCGGCGCGGCAAGTCCGGACACAGCTTAATCCGATACATCTGAATAACCGGGCAGGCAACTCCCGCAGGAAAAGGCACAGCAGTTCCATCCAGGCAGAGGTCGTTGGGGAAGACGTACCTAGAGCTATGGAGGATGGAATGTCTGTTGCAATGACCCGTGGTGTGCTGTTTGTTCACTCGGCCCCTACGGCCCTGTGCCCTCATGTTGAGTGGGCCATTGGCTCCGTCGTGGACAAACGGACGGACCTTGAGTGGACCCCTCAACCTGCCGCGCCCGGAATGTTCCGTGCCGAGCTGTCCTGGACCGGGACACCCGGGACGGGAGCCAAACTGGCGTCCTCGCTCCGCGGCTGGGCGCATCTGCGCTTCGAGGTCACGGAAGAACCGAGCCAGGGTGTGGACGGCGGCCGCTGGTCCCATACCCCCGAACTCGGTATTTTCCATGCGGTCACCGACGTGCACGGCAACATCATGGTGTCCGAGGACCGGATCCGCTACGCGTACGAGTCCGGAGCAGGCGATCCCGCAGCGGTCTACCACGAGCTGTCGCTCGCACTGGGCGAGGCCTGGGACGAGGAACTTGAGCCCTTCCGGCACGCCGCCGAAGGCGCTCCCGTGCGCTGGCTCCACCAGGTGGGCTGATCGCCGTCGTACGTTTTTCAGTAAGGACTCCATAGCAAAGAGGAGGCCCCGCCAGCTGGCGGGGCCTCCTCTTGTGGTCCGGGATCAGGCCCGGGGCCGGTGTCAGACGCTCCGGACAGCGACGACGGCGTTGTGGCCGCCGAAACCGAAGGAGTTGCTCAGTGCCACGATGTTGCCTGCCGGCAGGTCGCGGGCAGACGTGACAACGTCCAGCGGAATTTCCGGATCCTGGTTTTCGAGGTTGATCGTGACAGGCGCTTTGCGTTCGTAGACGGCGAGCACGGTGAGGACGGCTTCGACGGCACCGGACGCACCCAGGAGGTGGCCCATCTGCGACTTGGTGGCCGAAACCGCCACGTTGTCGATGTGCGAACCGAGGGCGGCGCGGAGGGCCGTGTATTCCGGCTTGTCGCCCACGGGGGTGGACGTGGCATGGGCGTTCACATGGACCACGTCCTCAGCCTGGATCCGCCCGTCGAACATGGCTGCCTTAAGTGCGCGGGTTGCACCGAGGCCCTCGGGGTCCGGTGCGGTGATGTGGTACGCGTCGGCGGTAACGGACGTTCCGGCGAGTTCACCGTAGATCCGGGCTCCGCGTGCCAGGGCGTGCTCTTCGGCCTCAAGCACCAGCGCGCCTGCGCCTTCGCCCATCACGAAGCCGTCTCGGCCAAGGTCGTAGGGCCGGGATGCGCGCTCCGGTTCATCGTTCCTGCGCGAGAGGGCCTGCATGGAGGCGAAGGCCGCGAGGGGCATGGGGTGGATGGCGGCTTCCGCGCCGCCGCACATCACCACGTCCGCTTTGCCCGAGCGGATCAGGTCCAGGCCCAGGTGCAGGGCCTCAGTGCCGGAGGCGCAGGCAGATACAGGCGTGTGGGCGCCTGCACGTGCTCCCAGGTCCAGGCTGACAGCCGCCGCAACACCGTTGGGCATCAGCATGGGAACGGTCATGGGGAGGACCCGGCGGGGGCCCTTTTCCTTCAGCGTGTCCCAGGCGTCCAGCAGGGTCCAGACCCCGCCGATGCCGGTCGCGAAGGCAACAGCCAGGCGGTCCTTGTCGAATTCGATGATGCCGGAGTCGGCCCAGGCCTCGCGGGCAGCGATGACGCCGAACTGGGTGGAGGGGTCCATCCGCTTGGCCTCGACACGGCTGAGCACGTCAAGTGCCGGGGTGCTGCACCGGGCGGCGAAGTGGACGGGAAGCTCGTACTTGGCGACCCAGTCGTCTTCCAGGGTGCGGGCACCGGAGACCCCCTTGAGCGCGTTGTTCCACATTGTGGGTACATCGCCGCCGATGGGCGTGGTGGCACCCAGACCGGTAATGACTACTTTGCGTGTCATGGGATCACTCTCTGTCGGTGGGAATCCGTCTCCGTCGTCCGGAGGGTCCCGCGTGTTGTTGAACGGCGCTCGGCCGGATATGAAGCAGGAGTGCCGGCTGGGGCACCCTGCTGAAAAAAGCGGCGGGCTGCCGGTCCGGCCATCCGGACCGGCAGCCCCGCCATGCCGTCGAAACGGCGAAAGCCTTGACTAGGCCTGTGCTCCGGCGATGAAGCTGACGGCGTCGCCAACGGTCTTGAGGTTCTTGACCTCTTCGTCCGGGATGCGCACGCCGAACTTCTCTTCGGCGTTGACCACGATGGTCATCATCGAGATGGAGTCGATGTCCAGGTCTTCGGTGAAGGACTTGTCCAGCTCTACAGCCTCCGGGGCCAGGCCGGTTTCTTCGTTGACGATTTCAGCCAAGCCGGCCAGGATCTCTTCGTTGCTAGCCATTAGTGGCTCCTTTTCTTGTGTTGCCGGCAGGGGCTGCCGGAAATGGGCCGGGCCGCGGATGCGGCCCGTGGGGGCGTTGCTAGGGAAGGACAACTACCTGGGCGCCGAACACCAGCCCGGCGCCGAAGCCGATCTGCAGGGCGAGACCGCCGCTCAGTTCCGGGTTTTCCTGCAGCAGGCGGTGCGTTGCCAGCGGGATGGACGCGGCAGACGTGTTGCCGGCGTCGGCAATGTCCCGTGCCACTGTAACCGTCTCCGGCAGCTTCAGCTTCTTCACCATCTCGTCGATGATGCGCATGTTGGCCTGGTGGGGAATGAACGCCACCAGGTCTTCGGCCTCGACGCCGGCAGCCTCAAGTGCCTGCTGGGCCACCTTCGCCATTTCCCAGACAGCCCAGCGGAACACCGTCTGGCCGTCCTGGCGAAGCGTGGGGTAGAGCTCCTGGGCTTCTTCGAGGAGCGCGAGGTCGCCGGTGGAGTCCGACTGGCGGGCAGCCATGCCGAGGTCGCGGACGTCCAGCATGGAGCGCGTCATACCGATCGCGTCCCACTTGCTGCCGTCCGAGCCCCACACCGAGGGCGCGATGCCCGGAGTTTCGGACGGTCCGATGACGACGGCGCCCGCACCGTCGCCGAGCAGGAAGGAGATGGTTCGTTCACGGTTGTCGATGACATCGGAGAGCTTTTCGGCGCCGACCACCAGCACGTACTTGGCCGTTCCGGACCGGACCAGGGCGTCACCCTGGGCGATGCCGTAGCAGTAGCCGGCGCATGCCGCGGAAATGTCGAAGGCAGGTGCCGGGGTGGCGCCCAGCCGGTCAGCCAGGCTCGCTGCAGCCGAGGGGGTGGCGTAGGGGTGGGTCACCGTCGAAACGATCACGGCGCCGAGGTCAGAGGCCTGGATTCCGGCCTTCTCCATCGCCTCACGGGCAGCGCCCTCGGCCATGTCGATGACGCTCACATCCGCCTTGGCGCGGTGGCGCGTCACGATTCCGGTACGCTGCCGGATCCACTCGTCCGAGGAGTCGATCCACTGGCACACATCCTCGTTGGTGACGATGACGTCCGGCCGGTACGCGCCCAGCCCAAGGATCCGGGTGTGCTCCTGGAGGGGAGCCTGCTTCAGGGTGGGAACGCTCATGCGTTGCCCTCCAGTTCTGCGAAGAGTGCCAGGGCGGCGGAGAGATCATCGGGGGTCTTGACCGCCACGGTCTTGACCCCTGGCATGCCGCGCTTGGCCAGGCCGGCGAGGGTACCGGCGGGAGCCAGTTCAATGACGCCCGTGACGCCGCGCTGGACCATGGCCTCCATGCAGAGGTCCCAGCGCACGGGGCGGGATACCTGGGCGATGAGGCTGTCGACGGCGGCAGGGCCGTCGGTGACTTCGCCGCCGTCGTAGTTTGACAGCAGGGGAACAGTGGGCGCCTGCGGCTTCAGCTGCGGCTCGAGCGCCTTCAGCGCGCTGACTGCGGGGGACATGTGGCCGGTGTGGAAGGCGCCGGCAACCTTCAGCGGGATGACCCGTGCTTTAGCCGGCGGGTTGTCGGCGAGTGCCTTCAGCTGGTCGAAGGTTCCTGCGGCGACTGTCTGGCCTGCGCCGTTGACGTTGGCGGGTGTGGCGCCGGACGCCTCGATGGCGGCCAGGACCTCGGCCGGGTCCCCGCCCACCACGGCGCTCATGCCGGTGGGGGTGACGGAGGCAGCGGCTGCCATGCTGTTGGCACGTTCGCGGACGAAGGTCATGGCTTCCTGCTCGGTCAGGACGCCGGCCAGGGCGGAGGCGGTGATTTCACCGACCGAGTGGCCTGCCAGGATCACCGGCAGGGAGTTGAGTTCGACGTCGAAGAGGGACGCCGCGGCCACCAGTCCGGCGGCGACAATCAGGGGCTGCGCTACGGCAGTGTCCTTGATGGTTTCCTCATCGGAGGTGGTTCCGTGGGCGATCAGGTCAATACCCGCGATGTCGCTCAGGGCGGCCAGTTGGCCTGCCACCGAGGGAAGTTCCAGCCAAGGGGCCAGAAAACCCGGGGTTTGTGAGCCCTGTCCAGGGCAGACTATTGCAAGCACGTAACCAGCTTTCCAAATTACTGTGTGATCCAGCGGTGTTTGTCCGCACCAAGCTCACGGGGTCAGGTTGTAGGAAGTCTACAACGCCTCAGGGTTGATTCCGCGACGGCTGTCTTTCCGTGGCGGCTTTTGGAGGGGCCGAAAGGCGGCCCACCACGAGCGCTGCCTGCAGGACAAACGCTTCGCGGGGAAGCAGCGGATCCCAGCCAGTGACGTCGCAAACCCGCTTCAGCCGGTAGCGCACGGTGTTGGCATGGACAAAGAGTTCACGGGCTGTGGCCTCGAGCGAATGCCCCAGTTCGAGGTAGGTGCCAAGCGTTTCGACCAGTCCATTGGACGCAGCCAGCAGGGGCCGGTATATGTTTTTGACCAGCGAGCGGCGGGCGGCGTCGTCGCCGGATATGACGCGCTCGGGGAGTAGGTCGTCGGCCGCCACCGGCCGCGGCGCGGACGGCCAGGCCTTGGCGGCGGTGAGACCAGCAAAGGCGGACTGTGCTGAGCCGCTGGCCTCCAGCAGGGAACCGGCCTCGGGGCCATACACAACGGGCCCGGGCGCAAACATCTCGCTGAGTTTCACGTAGGCGGTTTCGCGGTCCTGGACCCCTCCGAGAATGAGGATCAGCCGGTCGCCCTGGATGCCCACGAGCGCGTCTTCCGCGTAGCGCCCGGCCGTCCGCCGCAGCTCGCTGACGTAGCTGGCGCTGGGTTCGGAGGGTGAATTGCCCACCATGACAGTGAAGCGTTCCTGCGCTTTCCAGCCAAGCGCGGCAATCCTGGAGCGCAAGGCGTCGGTGTTTTCGCCACGCAGGATGGCATCCACGATCAATGCTTCGAGGCGGGTGTCCCAGGAACCGCGGGATTCCGCGGCGCGCGCATAGACGTCCGCCGCGGCAAAGGCCACTTCCCGGGAATACCGCAGCACAGCCTCCCGGAGCGAGGGCTGGTCCGCCTCCGGCGCGATCACCGGAACCTGGTCCTCCACCACCTCCACCACGATCCGGATCAGCTGCAGGGCCTTTTGCAGGCTGATCGAGCGGGTCAGTTCCGTCGGGGCGGTGCCGAAGACGTCCGTAAGGATCCATGACGGGGAACTGGGCCGCTCGTACCAGGTGACGAACGCTGCGATGCCGTTCTGCGCCACCATGCCCAAGGCTGACCGTTCGTCGGAACTCAGCCGGCTGTACCAGGGGAGCGATTTTTCCAGCTCACGCATGGTGGTGGTGGACAGCTGTCCCACATTTGCGCGCAGCTTTTTCAGGGTCTCGGACTTCTCCGGGGTGACCTTGGGCTGGGACGGTTTGCGCTTGGCGGACGGGGTGGCTGGTGCTGGCATCCTTCGAGCATACGGGCAGCGTCCCGCAAGCTCCATTTGTGCAAAGGCTACAATCCGCCTTGGTGTGCGTCACACCATGGGCGCCCCTCCGGACGAACGACGGCGGCCCCCGCCTTCCGGAGGGAGCCGCCGTCGTTGATGCTGCGCTGGAGGTGGTTAAGCCTCTCCTCCGGCGTTGCCGGTTGAGCCGGCGTTCACGTTGTGCAGCCGGTACTTCTCGATGGCCTTGATGGGAGCCTGCGCGTCCACCTCGCCCCGGCGTGCCAGCATCTCCAGGGAACGCACCACGATGGAGTGGGTGTCGTTCTTGAAGAAGCGGCGTGCTGCTGCGCGGGTGTCGGAGAAGCCGAAGCCGTCCGCGCCGAGGGTGGCGTACTCGTTGGGAACGAACTGGCGGATCTGGTCCGGGACGGCCTTCATGTAGTCGGACACGGCCACGACAGGTCCGGTAGCACCTTCGAGCTGCTGGGTCACGAAGGGTACGCGTGCGGTTTCGCCGGGGTTCAGGAACGCTTCTTCCTCGGCGGCGAGGCCGTCGCGGCGCAGTTCGTTCCAGGAGGTGACGGACCAGACGTCGGCGGAGACGGACCAGTCCTCGGCCAGGATCCGCTGGGCTTCCAGCGCCCACGGAACCGAGACGCCGGAGGCCAGGATCTGGGTGCGGGGACCGTCGATCTTCGCGGGGGCGAGCAGGTAAATGCCCTTGATGACGCCCTCGACGTCCAGTTCCTCCGGCTCGGCGGGCTGGGTGATGGGCTCGTTGTAGACCGTGAGGTAGTACATGAGGTTCCGGTCGTCCGAGTCCGGCCCGTACATCCGTTCCAGGCCGTCGCGGATGATGTGGCCCATCTCGTAGCCGTAGGCGGGGTCGTAGGTGACCACTGCCGGGTTGGTTGAGGCCAGCAGCGGGGAGTGGCCGTCGGCGTGCTGGAGGCCTTCGCCGGTGAGGGTGGTGCGCCCTGCGGTGGCGCCGATGATGAAGCCGCGGGTCATTTGGTCCGCTGCTGCCCAGAAGGCGTCGCCGGTGCGCTGGAAGCCGAACATGGAGTAGAACACGTAAACGGGGACCAGGGGTACGCCGTGGGTGGCGTAGGCGGTGCCGGCGGCGGTGAAGGCTGCCACGGCGCCGGCTTCGTTGATGCCGGGGTGGATCAGCTGGCCCTGGGCGGATTCCTTGTAGGCCAGGACCAGGTCCCGGTCCACGGACAGGTAGTTCTGGCCCTTGGGGTTGTAGATCTTGGCAGTGGGGAAGAAGGCGTCCATGCCGAAGGTTCGGGCCTCGTCCGGGATGATCGGGGCGATGTGCTTGCCGAAGTTCTTATCCCGCATCAGGTCCTTCAGGAGCCTGACGAACGCCATGGTGGTGGCGGCCTGCTGCTTGCCCGAGCCGCGCTTTGCCACCTCATAGGACTTGTCCTCGGGCAGGGTGATCTCGGCGTGCTTGGAGCGGCGCTCCGGCACGGAACCGCCCAGGGCTGCGCGGCGCTCCATCATGTACTGGATCTCCGGCGCATCGGTGCCCGGGTGGAAGTACGGCGGCTGGTACGGATCCTTCTCCAGCTGCTCATCCGTGACCGGAATCCGCAGGTGGTCCCTGAACTTCTTCAGGTCGTCCAGGGTCAGCTTCTTCATCTGGTGGGTGGCGTTGCGGCCTTCGAAGTGGGGTCCGAGTCCGTAGCCCTTGACGGTTTTGGCGAGGATAACGGTGGGTTTGCCCTTGAATTCGGTGGCTGCCTTGTATGCGGCGTAGACCTTGCGGTAGTCGTGGCCGCCGCGTTTGAGGTTCCAGATCTGGTCATCGGTGAGGTCCGCGACGAGGTCTTTGGTGCGGGGGTCCTTGCCGAAGAAGTGTTCGCGGACGAACCCGCCGGATTCGGCCTTGTAGGTCTGGTAGTCCCCGTCGGGGGTTTCGTTCATGATCTTCACCAGCGACCCGTCGGTGTCGCGGGTGAGCAGGTCATCCCATTCCCGGCCCCAGACGACCTTGATGACGTTCCAGCCGGCGCCGCGGAAGAACGCTTCGAGTTCCTGCATGATCTTGCCGTTGCCGCGCACCGGCCCGTCCAGGCGCTGAAGGTTGCAGTTGATGACGAAGTTC
Source organism: Pseudarthrobacter sp. TE3704 (assembly GCF_056279405.1). Classification (NCBI taxonomy): domain Bacteria; kingdom Bacillati; phylum Actinomycetota; class Actinomycetes; order Micrococcales; family Micrococcaceae; genus Pseudarthrobacter; species Pseudarthrobacter sp. TE3704. The sequence goes on along the minus strand of NZ_JBWCCJ010000002.1, from coordinate 575,107 downwards.
AGGTTGTCCAGGTTCTCGTTCGCGGCGAGCTGGAGCAGGCCGCGGGATTCGGGCTCGTCCATTTCGCCGTCGCCCAGGAACGCCCAGACCTGCTGGTCCGAGGTGTCTTTCAGGCCGCGGTTGTGCAGGTACCGGTTGGACTGGGCCTGGTAGATCGCGTTCATCGGACCGATGCCCATGGACACGGTGGGGAATTCCCAGAACGCGGGCATCAGCCTCGGGTGCGGGTAGGAGGAGAGGGCGTGGCCTTCACGGGATTTTTCCTGCCGGAACCCGTCCAGGTCCTCCTCGGAGAGCCGGCCTTCCATGTACGCCCGGGCGTACATGCCCGGGGACGCGTGGCCCTGGAAGAAGACCTGGTCCCCGCCGCCGGGGTGGTCCTTGCCGCGGAAGAAGTGGTTGAAGCCCACCTCGTACAGGGTCGCAGCTCCCGCGTAGGTGGAGATGTGCCCGCCGACGCCGATGTTGGGCCGCTGCGCCCGGTGCACCATGACAGCGGCGTTCCACCGCATGTACGCCCGGTAGCGGCGTTCGTATTCCTCGTTGCCAGGGAACGGTGCTTCCTGGTCCACCGGGATGGTGTTCACGTAATCGGTGGTGGTCACCATCGGCACCCCGACGCTCTGCGCGCCGGCGCGCTGCAGCAGGCTCCGCATGATGTATTGGGCACGCTCGGTGCCCTGTTCCCTGATCAGCGCGTCCAGGGACTCAACCCACTCGGCAGTCTCTTCCGGATCACGATCAGGCAGCTGGTTAGTCAACCCGCTGAGGATATGGGAGGTATCTTCTCCTGCAGCCACGTCCAACCTCTCTTTGCGCGCATGAATCGGCGCACTCAGGCCAGGCAGGGTGACTGCCCGGCGTACATACGCCGTGTGCGACGTATCGGTTACAACAGCCCGGGCATGTGTGCCGGGCAGGGTCCTAGCGCTCCTATGTCTGCACGGAGTTACAGGGTTGTTGTCCCGCAGGCATAGTTGTCATCAGCCACTCTAGCCCTCACACCAAGGCGATGCGTAGCTGCACCTTTGGCACCTCTGTTGTATTTCGCCGTCATACTGGTTGTGTGACGAAAAGCCGCTGCAAGGCGGGCTGACCACACCCGATGTGACGCAGAATATGCCGTTCCACGGGGGCGGCAGCTTGAAGCGCAGGCACAAAGGGTGTTGGCTTGGGAGTAATGGAAATCACTATGCGCACCGCATATATGAGGCATTGGAGGAACACGTGAGCGAGGCCGACGCCGCCACTTCGGTAAATGTGGCGGAAAAATTGGGTTTCAAAAACGGGGATCTGATTCAGGAGTTCGGTTACGACGACGATGTCGATTTCGACTTGCGTGACGATATAGAGGACCTCACCGGTTCAGAGCTGCTGGACGAGGACGACCACGAAGTTGCGGACGCCGTGATCTTTTGGTGGCGCGACGGTGACGGCGACCTTGTTGACAGCCTGATGGATTCGCTGACCACCCTCAGCGAAAACGGCGTTGTCTGGGTCCTTACCCCGAAGTCCGGAAGGGATGGCTACGTCTCCCCGGCGGACATCCAGGAGGCCGCCCCCACCGCCGGCCTGCACGTCACCACATCAGCCGGCGTGTCCAAGGACTGGAGCGCTGCCCGGCTGGTGAGCAGGAAGAACAAGTGACGGCAGCGCTTGCCGCTGCCTCCGCTGCTGTACCCGCGGTCGGCGGGACAGCTCCTGACTTTGAACTCCCCAACCAGTTTGGCGAGCCGGTCCGGCTGTCGTCATTCCGCGGGCAGAACGTGGTCCTGGTGTTCTACCCGTTTGCGTTCTCGGGGATCTGCACGGGGGAACTCTGCGAAATACGGGACAACCTCGCTGTCTTCGAGAATGCCCATGCGACGGTCCTGGCCGTATCGGTGGACAGCAAGTTCAGCCTCCGTGCCTACGCGGCGCAGGAAGGCTACAGTTTCGACCTGCTCTCGGACTTTTGGCCCCACGGCGCCGCAGCCAGCGCGTATGGTGTTTTCGATCCGGACACCGGAATGGCAAGGCGCGGCACGTTCATCATCGACGCCGCCGGACGCATCCGCTACACAGTGGTGAACCCGCGGGGCCAGGCCCGCGACTTTGGCGAGTACCGCACAGCACTGGCCGGCCTGGACCAGGGCTGACGGGCCATGGACGCGCGGCGGCACGGGGTAGGTCTGACCGGATTTGCCAGCATGCCGCCGTCGCTTCCGGCCCGGCCGTCTGCCGCTGACCTTGAGATCCTGGTCCGTATCCGGGACATCCTGGCCGGCACCCGTTTCGCGCTGCTGACAGGCGCGGGACTCAGCACCGATTCGGGCATCCCCGATTACCGAGGCCCTGGTTCGCCACCCAGGACACCCATGACCTACCAGGAGTTTGTCCGGGATGCCGCAAACCGGCAGCGGTACTGGGCGCGAAACCACATCGGCTGGTCGCATCTCCGCCACGCCGATCCAAACCCGGGACACTACGCAGCGGCGGAGCTTGAACGCCGTGGTTACCTCACCGGGCTGATCACCCAGAACGTGGACCGCCTGCATGAGGATGCCGGAAGCGTGAACGTCATCGATCTCCACGGCCGGTTTGACCAGGTGGTCTGCCTGGACTGCGGCAGGACCTACTCGCGCCGCCTCCTCGCAGGAATGCTGGAGGAGCTGAATCCGGAGTTCCTTGAACGGGCGAAAGAAACAGGGCTGGTGGAAATGGCACCTGATGCTGACGCCACCGTGGAGGACCAGGCCCTGATCAGCAGCTTTGTTGTGGCCGCCTGTCCGGCCTGCGGCGGCACGCTGAAACCCGACTTTGTGTACTTCGGTGAAAACGTGCCGAAGGACCGGGTGGAGAAGTCCTACGCCATGGTCGATGAAGCCGCCGCTTTGGTGGTGGCCGGTTCTTCGCTGACAGTAATGAGCGGATTACGGTTTGTCCGGCACGCCGCGAAGGACGGCAAGCCGGTAGTCATCATCAACAGGGGAGAGACCCGCGGGGACGACAAATCCACCATCAAGCTTGAGGCCGGGGTCTCAGAATCACTCAGCTGGCTTGCGGCCGAGCTGCCGCCGCTGTGACGTGCAGGGGACACCAGGCCGCACTTCCTGTCCGATTCGCGTTTACGGCCCCGGGTCGGGTAGAGTCTATGTTCGTTGGTTGCGGCGGAAACGCCGGATTCAGCGGCTTGGGTCTTTAGCTCAGCTGGTAGAGCGCCACGTTTACACCGTGGATGTCATCGGTTCGATCCCGGTAGGACCCACCAGCAAAACCCCGTAGTTTTCGCCTGTAATGGTGAAAATTGCGGGGTTTTTTGTGTCTTCCGCCCGCAGCGCCGATTGTCGGACCCCTGCCATAGTTTTCCAGGTATGGAACACGTGATAGTCCGCACTGGCAAAAATGGAATGCCGACGGCGGTTGTCAGCCGCGGGAGGGAATGGTCAGTGGGTGCCGAACCTGTCAGATGGTTCGAGCGGATCAACTGGTGGGAGACCCGCCGGAGGATGCCGAAGGGCAACAGCAGGGTGGATGTGGAAGTCCTGCAGGTCCAGGTGAGGCTGGGTAGCAACAAGAGTTCTGCCCTGACCACCATGCTCCTCGAGCGCGACGGCCTGGGCGGGGGCTGGCGCCTCAGGGAATCAGTTGCCGACGCCGCGTGACGCGGGCGCCGGGCTGCTGACCGGCAGTATCCAGGCATTGGAAAACCCTCCACCACGACTATTGGGGGATGCCGCGGTGGAGGGCCTGAAATGAATATACCGTGAACTCCCGGAAACAAAAAGTAGCCGCGAGTCTGTGACGCAATCGGGCTACGGACTTTAACGGCGCACGGGGATAAACACGCGCGGCTGCTCCGTCCAGGTATCCGACATCCGGGACATAGTCCGCCGCATGATCCGGTCCGACGTTTCCCTGGCGGAGGCTGCGTCACCCCTGGCGATGGCTTCGGCCAGGTCCACGTGCCACTGCAGGGCAGCCTCATGCGGATGGTCGGGCATCAGGCCGTGCACGGTGCGGCCGGTCAGCGTCTCAGCCACCTGTCCCATGAGGTTGGCAAACATCTCGTTGCCCGAGCCGGAAAGCAGCAGGGAGTGGAACTGGATGTCCAGCTCCAGGAAGCGTGGCACTTCACCGTTGTGTCCGGCGTCGCGCATTGCATAGGCAACGTCCACCAGCTCCAGCCGCAGCGGGGCGGGCGCATTCTGGGCCGCGAGCTCGGCGGCGGCCGGCTCCACGGCTGCCCGGAGTTCGGCGAGGGACCGCAGCTGCGCGCCGCGCGCATCGCTGGCAAGCCGCCACCGGATGACCTGCGGGTCGAAGGGGTTCCAGCGGCTGGCCGGCAGCACGCGGATTCCCACGCGCTTGGTGGTTTCCACCAAACCCAGCGACTGCAGCACCCGAACAGCTTCGCGGATTACCGAACGGGAAACCTTAAGTTCGTCCTCGAGATGCTCGGCGAGCATAACGTGGCCAGCAGGCAGCTCACCGGAGATGATCCGGGTGCCAAGATTCTCTATGGCACGGTGGTGCAGGCTGCTGGTCATGCAGCTAAGCCTAGTGCGAAGAGGCATGCGAGCCCGCCCTGGCCCGGACCGGCGGTGACACAAAACGTTCACCGGGTGGGCGGCACTTCCCCCGAGGCTCCTGAATATATATGCTTTATTCCGACCCTTGAAAAATGTCACGGCGTTACCGGCATGGAAAACGCCCCTGCGCATCCGTCGCACAGAAACGAATTGGAGTTTTGATGTCTGCACACATCGGTGTCACCGGCCTCGCGGTGATGGGCGCCAACCTGGCCCGCAACCTGGCGCGGAACGGCTTCACGGTCGCGCTGCACAACAGGTCCGTGGAGAAGACGGACGCGCTGCTGGAGCGGTACGGCTCGGAAGGCGACTTTGTCCGCACCGAAACCCTGCAGGAACTGGTGGACTCATTGGAGAAGCCCCGCCGCGTCCTCATCATGGTCAAGGCCGGCAAGCCGGTTGACTCCGTGATCGAGCAGCTCGAGCCGCTCCTGGAAGCCGGCGACATCATCATCGACGCCGGAAACTCCCACTACGAGGACACCCGCCGGCGCGAAGCCGCGCTGGCCAAGAAGGACCTCCACTTTGTGGGCGTCGGCGTATCCGGCGGCGAGGAAGGCGCCCTGAACGGCCCCTCCATCATGCCCGGCGGTTCCAAGGAGTCCTACAAGGCACTTGGCCCGCTGCTGGAAAAGATTTCCGCCAAGGTGGACGGCGAGCCGTGCTGCGCCTGGGTGGGAACCGACGGTGCAGGACACTTCGTCAAGATGGTCCACAACGGCATTGAGTACGCCGACATGCAGGTCATCGGCGAGGCCTTCGACCTGCTCCGCTCAGGCGCCGGCATCGAGCCCGCCGAACAGTCCAAGATCTTCTCCGAATGGAACAAGGGCGAGCTGTCCTCCTTCCTGATCGAAATCTCCGCAGAGGTCCTGGGCCACGTTGACGGCAAGACCGGCAAGCCGTTCGTCGACGTCGTGGTGGATGCCGCCGGCCAGAAGGGCACCGGACGCTGGACGGTCATTTCGGCTCTGGAACTGGGTTCCCCGGTTTCCGGCATCGCCGAATCCGTCTTCGCTCGTGCCCTGTCCTCGCAGGCCGGGCAGCGCAAGCTGGGCCAGGAACTGTTGCCGGGCAACGAAGCTTCGGTTGAAATCCCCGAGACCTTCGTCGAGGACGTGCGCCAGGCCCTCTACGCCTCCAAGCTCGTCTCCTACGCCCAGGGCCTGGACATGCTGACGTCGGCAGCCAAGGAATACGGCTGGGACCTGAAGCTGGACGAAATCGCGTCCCTGTGGCGTGCGGGCTGCATCATCCGCGCCGAGCTGCTCAAGGACATCACCAAGGCTTACGCCGCGGACGAGAAGCCGGCCAACCTGCTGTTCGCACCGGCGTTCACCAAGGCCATCGGCGATGCCCTCCCGGCGTGGCGCCGCGTGGTTGCCACCGCCGTGCAGCTTGGCATCCCGGTACCGGTGTTCTCCTCCTCGCTGGCGTACTACGACGGCCTGCGCCGCAAGCGCGTCGCCGCCGCCCTGATCCAGGGCCAGCGCGATCTCTTCGGCGCCCACACCTACGGCCGCGTCGACGCTGAAGGCACGTTCCACACCCTCTGGGGCGAGGACAAGTCGGAAATCGCAGCTGTTGACACGCACTAACAGCCTGTAGAACCCTGCTCCGGCCGGCAGTTCCCGCTTATTGTGGGAACTGCCGGCCGTTGCTGTTTCCGGCGTCCGGCGCTTTCTTCCAGAGCGGTTTGTTCCAGGGGAGCCCAGAATGGTCCAGCCAGTAGCAATCGTCACCGGCGCATCCGCCGGGATCGATCGGTTATGAGGCGGCACGGAAACAGGCCGGAAACGGATTCAGCGTCTAAACCGGTGCCCGGCGGGTGGACCGGATGGACCCGCTGAAGCCGCTCGGGGTCACTGTCCTGCCGCTTGACGTGACGGACGACGCATCGATGCGAGCCGCCGTCGGGCGCGTCCTGGCGGAACGGGGACGGATCGACGTGCTGGTTAGCACGGAAATGGCGGGGCGCTGGAGTCCACCAACAGGGCCAGGACATCCACACGGCCTGAAGTCATTACCGGAGCCGTGCTGCATGCCGCCCGTTCCGCCCAGGACCCGCTACCCCGTGGGCAGCGGAGCCAAGTGATCCTGGCGCTGCGCCGGATTTTGCCGGACCGGCCCTACGACGCGGCGGTGAGGATAGTGCTCAAACGCGTCGCCGCCGGCTGAGCGTCAGAGATGGTACTCGATCTCGTATTCGGCCGGGTCCACGGCGGGCTTGGTTTCCCGCTGGGCATCGCGGTGGCGCCATTTGGCAGGAACGCCGGTGACGATGGATTCCGGCGGGGCGTCCTTGACCACCACGGCGTTGGCGCCTACGGCACTGTCCTCGCCGATGGTGATCGGACCGAGGATCTTGGCACCGGCGCCGATGGTCACGCGGTCGCCGATGGTGGGGTGGCGTTTGATCCGTGCCAGCGAGCGTCCGCCAAGGGTCACGCCGTGATACATCATGACGTCCTCGCCGATCTCGGCAGTCTCTCCAATAACCACACCCATGCCATGGTCGATGAAGAAGCGGCGGCCGATCGTGGCACCTGGGTGGATCTCGATGCCGGTCACGAACCTGCCCAGCTGGGAGAGCAGCCGCGCCGGGAAGCGCAGGCCGGGATTCTGCCAGAGGCGGTGCGTCAGCCGGTGGATCCAGATGGCATGCAGGCCGGAGTAAGCGAAAAAGTTCTCGAAAGAACCCCGGGCCGCCGGGTCGTGGGACCGGGCGGCCTCGAGGTCTTCCTTTAGTCTTGCGAAAAAGCCCACAAAGTTCTTTCTACAGGAAACGGGGCGACAGGCGGCTTAATCAGCCGCGGATGTCGTCATAGAGCACGGTGGAGATGTAACGCTCACCAAAGTCGCAGACGACGGCGACGATCAGCTTGCCCGCGTTCTCGGGGCGCTTTGCCAGCTCCAGCGCGCCCCAGACGATGGCGCCCGAGGAGATGCCGCCCAGGATGCCTTCCTTGACGCCGAGCTCGCGGGCCACCCGAACGGAGTCTTCCAGGGTGGCGTCCAGGACCTCGTCGTACACGTTGGTGTCCAGGATCTCGGGCACGAAGTTGGCGCCGATGCCCTGGATCTTGTGCGGGCCGGGGGCGCCGCCGTTGAGGATCGCGGAGTCCTTGGGTTCGATGGCGACGATCTGGACGCCGGGCTTGCGCTCCTTGAGGACCTGTCCGACGCCGGTCACGGTTCCACCGGTGCCAACGCCGGCAACGAAGATGTCCACCTTGCCGTCGGTGTCAGTCCAGATTTCCTCGGCCGTGGTGCTGCGGTGGATCTCGGGGTTGGCCTCGTTGGCAAACTGCTGCGCCCAGATGGAGTTCTCGGTGTTGGCCACGATCTCCTGGGCCTTCTCCACGGCACCGCGCATGCCCTCGGAGCCCGGCGTCAGGACGATCTCGGCACCGAAAGCGCGCAGCATGACCCGGCGCTCGGTGGACATGGTCTCGGGCATGGTCAGGATGACCTTGTAGCCGCGGGCAGCACCCACCATGGCCAGGGCGATGCCCGTGTTGCCGGACGTGCCTTCAACGATGGTGCCGCCCGGCTTCAGGGCGCCGGACTTTTCGGCGGCGTCGACGATGGCCACGCCGATGCGGTCCTTGACGCTGTTGGCCGGGTTGTAGAACTCAAGCTTCACGGCAACGGTGGCGTCCAGCCCCTCGCTGAGCCGGTTGAGCTTGACCAGCGGGGTACCGCCGACCAGCTGCGTTACATCGTCATAGATCCGTGCCATGTACATACGCCTATCTCTGAGGGGTGAATACTGAGGTCAGCCTAACGAGGCGGCGTAACCGTGGCTAAGCGTTAAGCCATGCAGAGTAATATTTCCTTGCCTTCGCGAGCTTGGGGTTGATGATCACCTGGCAGTACCCCTGCTCGGGATGCTTGGCGTAGTAGTCCTGGTGGAACTCCTCCGCGACATAAAAGCGCGGCAGCCGGCTTACCTCGGTGACGATCGGATGGGCCCACAGCGCCTGGTTCCGCTCAATGGCTTCCTCGAACAGGATCTTTTCTTCGGTGGTCTCGTAGAACATGGATGAGCGATACTGGGTGCCCACGTCGTACCCCTGGCGGTTCAGCGTGGTGGGGTCGTGCAGGGCAAAGAACATGTCCAGGATGACGTCTGCCGGGACAATGTCCTCGTCGAAGGTCACCGCCACAACCTCGGCATGGCCGGTGGTGCCGTTGCATACCGAGTAGTAGTCCGGGTTCGGATCGTGCCCGCCGGTGTAGCCGGACACCACGGAGGTAACGCCCCTGGTCTTCTGGTAGACAGCGTCGAGGCACCAGAAGCAGCCTCCGCCAAGAACAAAAGTTTTCATGACCTCTTCAATGGTTGGCGGCCCCGGATGATTCCCTGGCAGCCGTGGCGCCGCGCAGGTATGCGGCCGGTACCGGGCAATGGGGTAAAACTAAGACTATGGAACCTGTGGACACCGACGTTACCGGCCCTAAGAATCCCGACGGCGACGCTCCCGCCGGCGAGCCGGCCGCGGCCGGTCCCGCGGATGCTCCCACGCTGGGTGAGTTGCTCCTGGCCGTCGAGGAGCTGTGGCCGGAATCCCTGGCGGAGAACTGGGACGAGGTGGGCCTGGTGGCCGGCCACCCCTCCGCTCCGGTGACCAAGGTGATGTTCGCGGTGGATCCCACGCTCGAAGTCATCGAGGAAGCCGTGGAATGGGGGGCTGAACTCCTCATCACGCATCACCCGCTGCTGCTCAAGGGTGTTACGTCCGTCGCTGCCACTACCGCGAAGGGCCGCGCCGTGCACCGCCTCATCGAGTCGGGGACGGCTCTCCTCACCGTGCACACCAACGGTGATTCCGCCGTCGGGGGTGTATCCGATGTCCTGGCGGATGCACTGGGGCTGCAGGACGTCGCCCCGCTCACGGTGGCCGCGAACGGACTGCCGGAAGAGGGCATCGGCCGTGTCGGGGACCTCGCCGATGCCATGAGCCTGGGTGATTTTGCCGCCCGGGTCTTCGGAATCCTGCCGTCTGTTGCCGGGGGAGTGCGGGTTTCCGGTGACAAGGACGGCCTGGTCCGGCGCATCGCGGTCTGCGGCGGCGCGGGGGACTCATTGTTTAACGAGGTCCGGGCCAGCAATGCGGACGTTTACGTCACGGCCGATCTCCGCCACCATCCCGCGTCCGAGGCCAGGGAGGCTGCAGTCAACGGCCGGCCCTACCTGGTGGACGTTTCCCACTTTGCCAGCGAATGGCTGTGGCTGCCCGCCGCGGCGGCCGCCCTGGGCAACGTCCTCGCCGACCAGGGCCACGACGTCGAAATCCAGGTCAGTGCCACCAACAGCGATCCGTGGGACTTCATACTCACTCCGGGCTAAGCGCTAGAGTCTAGGAAGCGCCGTTCAGGCGCCCGGTTCCGGCCGGCAGGGATCAAGCGGAGGTAACAGTGGCGAAGGCAGCACCGGCGGAACAGTTGAAGTTGCTCGAACTGCAGGGGCTGGATGCCAAACTGAAGTCGCTCGCCAACCGCCGCCGCTCGCTGGAGAACGATCCCCGGATCAAGGACCTGGAGGCCGCGCTTTCGGTTGCCAGCGGTGAGCTGGGGGCAGCCAAAGTGGCAGTCCACGATGCCGAGGCCGAGCTGAAGCGCGCGGAAGCGGACGTGGAACAGGTTGCCTCGCGCATCGAGCGGGATGAGGCGCGGCTCAACAGCGGCACGGGCCTGTCCAAGGACCTCGTTGCCCTCCAGAAGGACATTGCCTCGCTGAACAAGCGCCGCTCGGACCTCGAAGACGTGGAGCTGGAGGTCCTAGAGCGGCTGGACACCCTCCGTGCCCGGCAGGCGGCCCAGCAGCTGATCGTGGACGATATCCAGGGGTCCTTCGGAAACATTCGCGCGGAACTTGATGAGGCCCTGACCGCGGTGGACGCCGAAGCCGGCGAGGTCCGGGCGAAACGGACGGAGTTTGCGCAGGGGCTGGACGCCGGGCTGCTTGCTGTCTACGAGAAAACGCTGGCCAAGCGCGGTGTGGGTGCCGCGCGGCTGTTCCACGGGACGTCCGAAGCCTCCGGCATGAAGCTCAGCCCCGGCGACCTCGCCGAGATCAAATCCGCCTCCGCCGACGACGTCGTCTTCTGCCCGGACTCCGGCGCCATCCTGGTCCGCTCGGAGGAGTGGGCCTGACCCAACTGGGTAGCGCTAAGTGTCGTTCTGAGGGTTCAAAACGCCACTTGGAGAGACTTAGTTGGGCAGGATGATGTTCAGGGCGTGCGGCTTGCGGGCTGAACCCTCAACCAGCTCCGCGTCCCATTTCTCCCGGGCGGCCTTGAGCAGTTGCTCCGGCGTGCCGGGGGCCTTCCCGCGGCGCACCAGCAGGTGCCGTGCCAGCTCACCCCGGGTGTGCTTGGCGAAGTGGCTGACCACCTTGCGCACCCCGCCGGTTTCCGTGAACACGTTGACAGCCACGGTCTGGCCCGACGGCGGGGCCCACGCGGCGGCATAAGTGCTGGACCGGCAGTCCACCAGCAGGTGCCCCTCAGCCACGGCGCCAAGGGCCTCTGCCAGGAGGGGCTTCCAGAACGGGGCGAGGCGTCCGACGTCGGGCAGTGCCGTCCCCATCGACAGGCGGTAGGCGGGCACGCTGTCGCCAAAGCGGATGGCGCCCCAGAGTGCCGAGATCACCAGCACGGACTCCTCCGCCTTCCGGCGCTGGGCGGGGGTGAGGCTCTGGTAGCCCAGCGCGTCATAAAGGACCCCGGAATAGATCCGGTGCGCCGGAGCCGCCGGCTCCGCGTGGAGCCGGGTGTTGCGCTCGACGTCGTCCCGCAGCGACGTGCCCACGCCCAGCAGGGCGAGTGCGTCCTCGTGGGCGCTGACCGTGCCCAGTGATTCCAGGACTTTTGCCCGGTACGGGTTGAGTTCCGGAAAGCCCAAAGAATGCCAGTCGACGGCCGAACCACGGACCGCGGGTGTCTTGCCTTCGGAGGGGGGAAGCAGAATCAGCACCGTCCGATACTACCGGCGCCCTGATGGTGGGCCCGCGCCGGTAGACTGGAGGCGGATGGGACAGCCAGGCGGCCGCGCGTCACGCAAGTGGCTCGAGGAACGTCCGGGCTCCGCAGGGCAGGGTGGTGGGTAACGCCCACTCGGGGTAACCCGCAGGCAAGTGCCACAGAGAACAGACCGCCTGGGTCGCGCCGGTTTGAAAGCGGCACGAAGCAGGTAAGGGTGAAACGGTGGTGTAAGAGACCACCAGCTTCCCGGGTGACCGGGAAGGCTAGGTAAACCCCACCCGGAGCAAGGCCAGACAGGACACGTTTGAGGGCTGCCCGCCCGAGTGTCCGGGTAGGCCGCTGGAGGGTGCCGGCAACGGTACTCGTAGATGGATGGCCGTCGCTCCCTTTCCGGCAACGGAAGGGGAGGCACAGAACCCGGCGTATCGGCTGTCCCATCCACTCAATAGGCGTTTAGCCCCGTGATTACGGGGCTTTTGCCCTGCATTCCGGGGTTTATGCAAGTTCCGCTTGTCGCGCTGTGACTGGGTTCGATCGTCTTTTGGTGGGGTGTTTTGCCCATAATTTGCCCATGAGATCCAGCCTCAGAACTGGACGTAATGCCCATGCCATTCGCCCTCAGCAGGGCGGCGCACATCGGCGGCCGGGACCCAGCATCCGAAGTGTTGCGACTTGTCGTCCGTCCACACCACATCCACCCAGTCCCGCGAGTAGTACCTGGCGAAGCCGTGGACCTCGACCGTCCCGCCACTCGCCGGTGGAACCTGGGCGATGACCTCCGGCTCGATGCGGTGCTCGAACCGGGTCACCCCGCCGACGTCCACCTCGGGCTGCGGATCGGCATGCTCGTACTCGGCCCCGTCCAGGTGAACCTGGTTGGCTTGTCGTGCAAACCACGGCGTTTAGTTGGTCGCGCCGGACCGCATCCTGCGTGCAACCTCGGCTAGTAGGTCGGCGTCCGATGCGGCCGCCAGAGACGTGCCCCCGCCGCGTGACGCCAAGTCATAGCTGTCTTCGGCGTCTAGTTCATGGTCAGGGTGTCGGCTGCGCGGCCCGTCATCCGAATCACGTCGTCGATGATCTCCAGCCGCCATCCCAGAGCCGCCTCAAGCTTCCGGCGGGTATCTTCTGGCGGGAGGCTCCGGCCGAACTCAAAGTCTCGGATCGTTTTGTCTGACTCGATGCCTGCTTCCTTCGCCAACGCGGCCCTCGCTGAGCCGAGTTCTTCACGCCTCTGCTTAGCCAGCGCCCCCAGGCGCCGCACAAGAGCTTCTTTCCGAGTCTCGATCCCGTCGGTCAATGCGTCCCCCATTCTTGGTGCTCCCTAGAACACACTCTGATTTGTGACACAAGCCTACAAACGTGGGCCATATCCGACCTAGGCCTACGCGCTACCGGTCCCTGGAACACCAGAAGCACCCGCCCACCGAAGTGGACGGGCGTTCAGCATCTTTGGGACCAAGCTGCGTTAGCGCGTCTGCGCCCAAGCAGCACCGACGTACTCATACCACTCGCACCATGCACCGGATGGCTTGCTGAACATGGGCATCCAAGGTCCGTAAACGTAGCGGCTTGTGCTGCCCAGCGATGCGCGGTTGATGCAATGGATTGCTACTCGGAACTCACCGGAACCATTGAAGCAGTAAGTCGAGCGGCTATTTCCGGCCCCACTGATAGGACAGTTCCACGGGGCGGCGCTGGCCGGAACAGCCGAGGCTGCTACTCCTCCCAGCCCGAGCGCCAGGGCCAGGCCTCCGGCCGCCAACCTTTTACGGACACCTGATGCTAGAGCGAATCTCATTTCAAGGCCTTTCTTGGTGCGAATAGTCCCAGAAAGTTATCGCGCTCTGGTGCTTTCATGCGTCCCCTCAATAGGGAATACAAGACCGGTCAACCGAGGTGTATAACGCGATGGCCGAGACCAACCAAAGGAAGCGCCCCACCTCCGAAAAGATGAAGCGCTTTGTGGAGAAACGGCTTCACAGGCCAGTGCGGCCGCGTACGAAGGCTTTACTAGCAATGGCACCGGCGTGCCCCTCCGCAGTCCTTACATACGGGCATCTTTTTGGCGCCGATGACACAAACGCTGCCGCCATCCCGCACGGGGGAGTAACAATGGATTTGGAAGCTTTTGCCCTGGATTGCCCTCGCCGGGGAGGAATTACGCGGAAAAGCTTCAGAACCGGCGGATCGGGTGGCCCATCCACTCATGACGTTTGACCTTGGAAGCTCTGTTGGGGATCCTGAACCGTGCCCGCAAATACTGATCCGCAACCGCCCGCCGGCGCTCCGCGCGTGCTGACTCCCGGCCGCGGCCGGCAGGCACTGGCCCTGCTGGGCTTCCTGGCCCTGTCGCTTGCCGCCTGGGCCCTTGCCTCGATCCCCATCATCCTGAACTCGAACGGCTGGTTCGCCGGCTCGGTCAAGGCGCCGTGGATGCCGCCGGGATGGATGTTCCGGTCCATGTGGATGATGCTTTATGCCGGTGTTGCCGTCGCCGCCTGGCTGGTCTGGCGGAAGGGGGCGCTGCACGGCGGCACCTTGGCCGGCTATGTGGTCCAACTGGTGCTCAACGCAGGGTGGCCGTTGACGTTTTTCGGCCTGTTTCCCGTTTTCGGTACCGCTGCGTTGTGGGGGGCCCTGGCGGTGATCAGCGGACTGGCGTTGTCCCTGGTGTTCCTGATCCTCCGGTTTGGCCCGGTCAGCGCACCGGCGGGCCTGCTGGTGCTGCCGTACTTCTCCTGGGTTGTGTTTTCCTCAAGCCTCAATTTCTACTCAGCCCTCCACAACTGACGTCACGTGTGAGTGATTTCACGCGGCCCGTGCCTGTTCCTGGCAGTCAGCCAACTTAGAATGGATACCGGACGTAGGGGTTCTACCGCCGAAAGTTGCGTTCGCAGCCGGCGGTTTTTCTTTGCACACGATCCACGCGCCTGGGGGCCGAACCCTGCAGGCGTGGGTGCCCCTGGACATCATCAGGTGGCCGACATTCGCGTACGAAGACGTATGCGGCTGAACCGAGGAAGGTATTTCTGTGAGCCAGACGTCAGATTCTTGTCTTGATACGTGGATGGGCCGGGAGGCCCTCGCCGAGGCCATGATTCCGGTGATCGGCCGGCTGTACCGCGAGAACAACGTGGTGACCAGCATCCATGGCCGGAGCCTGATCAACAAGTCCACCATGAACATCCTCAAGGCGCACCGCTTTGCGCGCCGGATGAGCAAGGACGAACTGCTCCTGGAGGAGACCGCCCCGCTGCTGAACACCCTGGCGCAGCTGGAGCTGGGGGCCGCCGCGATCGACATCGCCCGGCTGAACCAGAAGTTCAAGGAAGAGGGCGACGGCCTCACACTGGAGGAATTCCTGCGTGCCGAGCTCGCCGAGATCGTGGGCAAGCGCGGCGGCGACGACCGCACCAGCACCGATGTGGTGCTTTACGGCTTCGGCCGGATCGGCCGGCTCCTGGCCCGCCTCCTCATCGAAAAGGCCGGTGGCGGCCACGGCCTGCGCCTGCGCGCCATCGTGGTCCGCCGCGGGTCCGACAACGACCTTTCCAAGCGCGCCAGCCTCCTGCGCCGCGACTCAGTCCACGGCTCGTTCGAAGGCACCATCCGCATCGACGAGGAAGCCAACACCATCACCGCCAACGGCGTCCAGGTGCAGGTCATCTACTCGAACGACCCCTCCACCATCGACTACACCGTCTATGGCATCAACAACGCCCTCGTGGTGGACAACACCGGCCGCTGGCGCGACGCCGAAGGCCTGTCCCAGCACCTGCAGAGTAAAGGTGTTGCACGGGTCCTGCTGACCGCTCCGGGCAAGGGCGAGCTGAAGAACATCGTCCACGGCATCAACCACCGCACCATTGAGGACACCGACCAGATCGTGTCCGCGGCGTCCTGCACCACCAACGCCATCACCCCGGTGCTGAAGGCCATCAATGACAAGTTCGGCGTGATCCACGGCCACGTGGAGACCGTCCACTCGTTCACCAACGACCAGAACCTGATCGACAACTTCCACAAGGGCGACCGCCGCGGCCGCTCCGCCGCGCTGAACATGGTGATCACCGAAACCGGTGCCGCCAAGGCCGTGGCCAAGGCGCTGCCCGAGCTGCTCGGCAAGCTGACCGGCAGCTCCATCCGCGTCCCCACCCCGGATGTTTCCCTGGCCATCCTGAACCTGACCCTGGAAAACGGAACCACCAAGGACGAGGTCAACAACTACCTGCGCGAGATGTCGCTGCACTCGGACCTGCGC
Organism: Pseudarthrobacter sp. TE3704; assembly: GCF_056279405.1. Taxonomy (NCBI): domain Bacteria; kingdom Bacillati; phylum Actinomycetota; class Actinomycetes; order Micrococcales; family Micrococcaceae; genus Pseudarthrobacter; species Pseudarthrobacter sp. TE3704. The sequence goes on along the minus strand of NZ_JBWCCJ010000002.1, from coordinate 559,283 downwards.
AAGCAGATCGACTACATCGATTCCCCCGAAGTGGTTTCCACAGACTTCGTCGGTTCCCGCCGTGCCGGCATCGTGGACGGCCTCGCGACGGTGTCCACGGACAAGAACCTGGTCCTCTACGTCTGGTACGACAACGAATTCGGCTACAGCTGCCAGGTTGTCCGCGTGATGGAAGAGATGGCAGGCGTCAACCCGCCGTCGTTCCCCGCGAAGGAAACCGCGGCGGCCCTGGCGGCAATCGCCGTCTAGTCCCGCCCCGGTTCCACATTTCCCGGCTGGTTCTCTGGAATCAGCCGGGAAACGGGACCACACTTGTGCCATGGATAAAGAATCGACGCTCCAGCACGAGACTACCCTTGAGCACGCCCTCGACGTCGCCAAAGCCAACCACAAGGAAGCCATCCGGTTGCTTGAGGGCGCCCGCGCCGGACACGCAGCGGGAGACGTGGGCGAGGACCGCGTCCGCCAGCTTGAAGGACTCCTGGCGATAGCGGAGGAAGACCTCCGAAGAGTGATGCGGGAGCAGTGACTGCCCCCGGCTGAACCCTCACCTCCCCTCCACACTGTGGAAAACAGCCGGGTGGCCCTGCAGCTGCCCTAGGCTCATGTGGTGCGTGATATTGACCCAGCGGCAGCAATCCCGTGACCGTGAGCTGGTCCGCCTACCGGCAGGCCCGCCGCCGTTCGCGCCAGGCGTGGATGGTGCTCGCACTTGCCGCCGTTTCCACGGTGGCGGTCCTGTTTTGGTTCTTCACGGCCGGCCAGTTTGCGGTCGCAGAACCGGCCGTGGCCGGTCCCGCCGAGGCGCCGGTTTTCGATCCCGCCTGGATGAAGCCCGTGGTGCCGGTCAACCGCATCCCGGAAGGCCGAGCCCTCGACGCCCTGGAGGAGCTCGCTGTTAAGGGACGGGCGGGCAAGGACAACTATGACCGGGAGGCTTTTGGCCAGGCCTGGCTGGACGTTGACCGGAACGGCTGTGATACCCGCAACGACATCCTCCGCCGCGACCTGGCGGACGTTATCTTCGCGAAGGATTCCTCCTGCAGTGTGGCGGCCGGACGTTTCCACGAGCCCTACACGGCCCGGTTTGTCGACTTCCGCCGCGGCTCCGAGAGCAGCCGGGCAGTGCAGATCGACCACGTGGTGGCACTGGCCGATGCCTGGCAGAAGGGCGCCCAGCATCTTACTCCCGGCCAGCGACAAAGCCTCGCCAACGATCCCCTGAACCTGGTCGCGGCCGATGGCCCCGCCAACCAGCAAAAAGGCGCCGGCGACGCCGCCACCTGGCTTCCAAAGAACAAGTCAATCAGGTGCCACTACGTCGCGCGCCAGATTTCCGTCAAGGCCGCCTACAGCCTGTGGGTAACGGAGGCGGAAAAGGATGCCATGAAGCGGGTGCTGGGATCCTGCCCCGGCCAGCAGACCATCAGGGCGGACTGACCGGCTCCGGCTGCAGGCGTCAGTGCCCGAAGGGGTCAGGGTCCACCCCGGGCATCCAGGTCAGCCCCGGCACGCCCCAGCCGTTCTTCTTGGCCTGCTTCATCGCCTTGCGGGCGTAGCGGTCCATCAGCCGGTTGACGTACAGCTTGCCGTCAAGGTGGTCGAACTCGTGCTGGATGACCCTGGCGAACCAGCCCGTGGCCTCGAACTTCACCGGCTGCCCGAACCCGTCAAAGCCTTCCACCCGCGCCCATTCTGCGCGTTTCAGGGGATACACTTCCCCGGGAAAAGACAGGCAGCCCTCTTCTTCCTCGTCGGGATCAGGAACAGCGCCGGAGATCTTGGAGAGTGTCAGGACGGGGTTGACCAGGACGCCGGCCGGGGGAGCGTCGTCGTCGTTGGCGTACTTGTACACAAAGATCCGCTTGCCCACCCCGATCTGGGGTGCTGCGAGGCCCACGCCGTTGGCGGCGTCGTTGGTTTCGAACATGTCGGCAATCAGGGTGCGCAGCTCGTCGTCGAACACTTCCACTTCGGAAGCCCGGCGGTGCAGTACGGGTTCTCCCCAGATGGTGATCGGCAGAACGGTCATGTCAGCGGTCCTTCGGCGGTATCTCGTGCAAAAGCAATAGGACAAAACAAAGGAGGCCGCACCGGATATCCGGTGCGGCCTCCTTGCTGGACGGCTGCAATACCATCCTGTGAGGGTGAGCTACGGGGGTTGAACCCGCGACCTCCTGGACCACAACCAGGCGCTCTGCCAACTGAGCTAAGCCCACCATGCGCCCTGCAGATTTCCGGCTAACCGGCCCTCTGGAAAGGCAACTCAAATAGCTTACCTGCTCTTCGGGAGTGCTTTGTCCACTTTCGGCCTTTTCAGCAAAAAATCCTGGAAACGTGGCGCAGATTACGTTTCAGCGAGCTCAGCATTCCCGCCGGCGGTGATGCGGCGGGCAATTTTCTGCGCGGTGGCGCTGTCCGGTCCGGGGGACGGCACAAAAACCGCTTCCCGGTAGTAGCGGAGTTCGTCGATGGAGTCCTTGATGTCCCCGAGCGCACGGTGGCCGCCCTTCTTTGCCGGGGATTGGAAGTAGGCCCGGGCGAACCAGCGGCGGGAGAGCTCCTTGATGGTGCTGACGTCAATGACCCGGTAGTGCAGGTGCTCCACCACGGCAGGCATGTCCCTGGAGAGGAAGACCCGGTCCGTGCCCACCGAATTGCCGCCCAGCGGGGCCTTCCGCGGGTCGGGCACCCACTCTGCGATGTACTCCATGACTGCTGCCTCTGCCTCGGCCATGGTTTTGCCGGCGGGAAGTTCCTTCAGGAGGCCCGACTTGGTGTGCATGTCCCGGACAAAATCGTTCATCTGGGCCACGGCGGCATCGTCGGGTTTGATGACCACATCCACGCCGTCGCCGAGGATGTTCAGTTCGGAGTCCGTGACCAGGGCTGCCACCTCGATCAGGGCGTCGTTCTTGATGTCCAGGCCGGTCATTTCGCAGTCGATCCAGACGATTCGTTCGTTAGATATAGGCACCGGACCAGCCTACCGTTACACCTCCGGGCAACCGGCCGGTGCTAGGATTTCGGGTACGCGGCGGGTCGCCCTGCCGCTGAGGAAACGCGCCCCGGCCGGCTGTGCGGCCCGCGGGCAGAAGCCGCGCAAACGCAAGAAGATTGGACGATCCTGAGATGACGGCGCCTGTGCCCGCGACGGGGGAGTTGGCGGCAGCCGCCACTGCCGTAGCAGGCGGTGCAGAGGTGGACAATCCCCGCTCGCCCCTGATCGCCGGTTTTGTGGGCTCCGTGTTCATGCTCATCGGCTCGCTTGGGGTGGGCTGGCTTGCCCCCGTCTCGGAACTTCGCCGGATGCCCCTGTTCATTTGGATGCGTGCCGAAGCAGCGGGTGTTGCCCTCTCAATCGTTCTCCTGGCCGTGGGCGGCATGCTCCTGGTCCGGGCCTGGCTGCGGCTGGGCCAAAAAGTGCGGGTCTGGGGGGACCAGGCGCGCAATGCCACCCTGATGGCCGTGGTGGCCTGGGGCCTGCCCATGATGTTCAGCGTCCCGCTCTTCAGCCGCGACGTTTACGCGTACATCGGCCAGGGCCGCCTCATGGTGGAAGGCTTCAACCCCTACGAAAACGGCATCTCGGCCCTGTCCAACTACTTCCAGCTTGGTGCGGACAAGATGTGGACGGAGGCGCCCGTTCCGTACGGCCAGCTGTTCCTGTGGATCGAACAGTTCGTCGTATGGGTTACCAATGTCCAGCCGGAAGCGAGCGTGATGCTGTTCCGGCTGGTGGCGCTGGCAGGTGTTGTCCTTTGCGTCATCTACGTGCCCAAGCTCGCTGAACTGCACGGCGTCAACCCGCACCGCGCCCTCTGGCTCACCGTGGCGAACCCGCTCTTCCTGACGAACTTCATCGCCAGTGTCCACAACGACGCGCTGATGATCGGCCTGGCGCTGGCCGGACTGTACTACTCGGCCACCCGGCGGGTGATCCGGGGCGTGGTCCTGGTGACCCTTTCCATTGCCGTCAAACCCATCACCATCGTCTTCCTGCCCTTCATCGGGCTGCTGTGGGCCGGACGTGACGCCGGCTGGGCACGGAAGTTCGCCTTCTGGGCGATGACAGGCGGGCTGAGCCTGGGCATCCTTACCCTGATGAGCCTGGTCAACGGCTTCGGCTTCGGTTGGATCAACGGCCTGTCTGCCCCGGGAAGCATCTCCATCTGGTACGCGCCTGTGGGCCTGATCGGCATGGTGGTTGCCTCGCTGGCCAATTCGTTTGGCCTGGACGGAGCGGTCCTGGCTGACGTGGTGTTCGACGCCGGCAAGCTGCTGGCCGTGGGCGTGGTCGCGTCGCAGATATTCCGGGGGGACTATGACCGGCTGATGCGGCGCCTGACGCTGGGGTTTGCCGCGGTGGTCCTGCTGGCTCCGATGATCCAGTCCTGGTACGTGGTGTGGCTGATCCCGCTGTTTGCCGTCACCGGCATCCGGAACGACTGGCAGGTCAAGGCACTCTACTTCGTGGTTTCGTTCTTCATGATCTACGCCATTTCCGACCAGCTGGAAGTCTTTCCCTACCTCCAGACCGAGGATCTCGGTTTTGCGCTGGCGATGGCCCGGGTTGCGGCCGCCCTCACCGGCCTGCTGTTCGGCCTGTACCTGGTGTTCTGGGACCGGGGGACCAGGAGCCTGTTCCGGAAGGTGAACGAAAACGTCGTCGAACGTCCCGTCATCTAGCCTGCCTTCCCGTTGATCCGCCGCAGCGCCTCCCGGCGGGAGAGCGGGCTGATGGCGGACGCGTGGCCGGCAACGAAGGCCGCCACCCACTCGGGGTTGGTCTTGGCGTATTCCCGCAGGGCCCAGCCGATCGCCTTCCGGACGAAAAACTCCGGGTCCGCCAGGTTGGCCTCGACCACGCGTGCCAGGAGTGCGGTGTCGGTGCTGCCCTTCGCCTTCAGCTGCGCCGTAATGGACGCGCGCCTGACCCAGAAGTCGGCATCGGTGCTCCAGCCCAGAAGTACAGCGGTCATCTCGGGGCGGTGGGCCTGCAGCAGGTTGCACAGGCGGCCCGACACCCCGTCCGCGAAGTCCCACCAGGCTCCGCTGCGGATGACCTCCTCATACACCGGCAGCATGTACAGGTCCCTGGCCACCAGCCGGCTGCCCGTCAGGTCGATCGCCGCGTACCGTTCCTCCCTGACGGTGGAGGTCCGCCACAGCTCCAGTACCGTGGCACGGAGCTGGTCTCCCGACTCAAACGGCGCCGCGGAAGCGGCCGACGCGGCGATCCGGCGTACTTCGGGTACCCGCACTCCCAGCGAGGGCAGGGTGGACTTCATGTAAGCCTGCGCGCCGGCAGCACGGGCGGGGTCCGCCCGTTCCCGCAGGGCTGCCCGAACGGCGTCGAGAACTTCCTGGTTAACCGCGCCGGGATTGGTCATGGGGCAACTCTAGCGGGGCAAGACTCCCGATCTCCGCTAAGCTGGTTAGCGCTAACAAGTTTTGGCACCCCCGCCTACGAGCCACCCGGAGCATGCTCATGACTGCCACCGAATTCCCCGTCGCCCACGGACCCTACTCCGCCGTGGTGACGGCCCGCGGCGGCGCCCTCCGGGAACTGCAGCACAACGGCCGCGACCTGGTGGTCAGTTTTGGGGCGGACGGCCGGATCCCCGACTACCGGGGTGTCATCTGCGCTCCCTGGCCCAACCGCCTAGCCGACGGCACCTACGCCTATGCGGGCGGATCCTATGCGGCCCCCATCAACGAACCGGAACGCGGCTCCGCCCTTCACGGCCTTGCCACGGAGAAAATCTGGGATGTCCGGCACACAAGCGGGACAGAAGTGGTCCTTGGTTGCCGCATCGACGCCGGCACGGCCTTCCCCGGCGAGCTGGAGCTGTCAGTCACCTACACCCTGTCTGCGGACGGCCTGCGCAGTGCCGTCACCGCAATGAATGCCGGAACCCGGGCAGCCCCCTACGGCGTGTGCCCCCATCCCTACCTGGTGGCTGGTCCATCACTGCTGGACGAGTGGTCCGAGGAGGTTCCGGCGGGGGAGTTCCTTGAGGTGACGCCGGACCGGTTGCTGCCCGTGGGCATGCGTACCGTCATGGGCCATCCATTCGATTTCCGCAGCCCGCGCCGCCTGGGCGCGTTGAAAATCGACCATGCCTTTACCTCCATCACCCGGGATACTGACGGGCTCGCGCGGGTGCGGGTGACGGACCCGTCCGGAACCGGAGTTGAACTGGAGTGGGGCGCCGAGTGGCCCTGGGTCCAGATCCATACAGCGGACAAGCCCTTCGGTCCGGACCGGCTGGGACTAGCCGTCGAGCCAATGACCTGCCCGCCGGATGCCTACAATTCGGGCCGGGACCTGGTTCACCTCCAGCCGGGCGGGTCACACGCGGCCGCGTGGACCATCCGGGCGCTGTGAGACTGCCGCAGCGTCCTTGCCGGCACCCTTCCCGTAGCTGCTAATTCGCGCCCACTGCTTCGCGGGCCGGGAATGTCCAGCCCGCACGCGCAAGCCAGTCGGCGCAAAGGGCAGGCCACTGCTCCGCCCCTGGCTCTCCGGCCGCCAGGCCCAGGCCGTGGCGGCCCTGGGGGAAAACGTGCAGTTCGGCCGGCACCCCGGCGCCCAGCAGGGCACCGGCATAGCGCAGGCTGTGGCTGACGGGTACGGCGGCGTCGTCTGCGGTGTGCCAGAGAAACGCCGGCGGCGTCTCCGCGGTGACCTGCAGGTCTGCTGACAGGGCAGCAAGGATGTCCGACGACGGCGCGTGGCCCAGGAGGTTGTCCACCGATCCCTGGTGGACGTCCTCCGTGCAGGACACCACGGGGTAGCACAGCACCGAAAGGTCCGGGACGGCTTCAGGGACGTCCAGGCGCGGGCTGCCGGTAACGGCGGCTGTGGAAAGGGTAGCCGCGAGGTGCCCGCCGGCTGAAAATCCCAGCACGCCCACGCGTTGCGGGTCTATAGCGAGGCCGTGTGCGCCGCTGCGGATGTGGAGCACGGCTTCCTTGGCATCCTCCAGGGGTGCCGGGTGCCGGTCCGGCGCCACACGGTACCTGAGCACGAAGGCGTGGATGCCCAGCCCCGCAAGCCACTCGGCTACCGGCTCAGCCTCGTGGCCGGCCTGCCTGGCGTAGCCGCCGCCGGGAAGCACCAGGACCGCGGGCCGGGCGCCGTCGCCGGCTGCACCGGGATGTGCCGGGACCGCCGTCAGGGTGGCAGCCATGGTCACGCTGCCACTTCTGTGCTGCGGCGGAGTGTGACTTCGCCGGTGATCTGCTGCGGCGGGCCGGCGTCGTGGTCATCCCCGCCGTCCGCCCCCGGCGCGGTGGCCCGGGTGGCGAGCCGTCCTATCTCCTCCAGCGGCAGGCGGACGGTGGAGAGTGCGGGGCGGAAATCGCGGAGCGTCTCGATGTCGTCGAAACCGGCAATGGTGGCATCCCGGGGAATCCGCAGCCCCTCCGCCCTCAGCGCGGCGGCGGCACCGATGGCCATCACGTCGTTGACAGCGAAGATGCACAGCCTGGGGCCGGTGGCTTCGCCGGTGTCAGCCTGGCCGCCCTTGATCCGGGCCGCCAGCGTGAGGCCCGCCTCGTAGCCGCCGGCACGGTTGAAGGAACTGCGCAGGATTTCCGCCGGTGCCCGTCCCGCCTTGGCGAGCCCCTCCTGGAAGCCCCGGATCCGGTCGTCGGAAGTAAAGAGGCCTTCCGGACCGCCGATGACCACAAAGTCGCCGTCCCAGCCGGCGGCCAGTTCGGTTGCCAGGGCGCGTGCCAGTTCCTCGTTGGGAACGGCGATGACGTGGTAGCCCTCGGGAGCCGTTGCGCCCACCACGGGATGACCGACGACGGCCACCCGCCCTCCGTTGCGGCAGTACCTGTCGAGCTCGGCAGCCAGTTCGGCGTTGTCGTCCCGGTCCTCGGTCCGGGACGAGCGGGACCCGGCGATCACGATGGAGTCGGCGCGGCGTGCGGCAAAGGCTGCCACGGCTTCCTTCTCTTCTGCCGGCGCGCCGCCGGTAGTGGCGAGCAGGACCATCTTGCGCTGCTCCCTGGCCGCGTCCTGCACTCCGCGGGCGATGGCGGCGAAGTAGGGGTCCGCGATGTCATGGACGATGAGCCCAATGAGGCCGGAACTCGATTTGGCCAGCCCCTGGGCCTGCGCGTTGGGAATGTAACCCAGCGAATCGGCGGCCTGCCGGACACGGTCCGCGATGTCCTTTCCAGGCTTGCGCGCAGAGCCGTTCAGGACACGGGACGCCGTGGCGGGGGATACCCCGGCCAGCCGGGCCACCTCGGTGAGGGTACTTGCAGCCACAGCAACTCCTGGGCGTCGATAAGCCAATAAAGCGGTTACCACATTATGGCAGTTGGAAGATCCTTTCGGAAAGCGCTTGCCAACTAAGTCATGGCGGTGCATGATGGATGCAGTGGGAATGCGCTTTCCCAGTACAGCTTGAGTAAAACTGCTCACTCACCGTGGAGGACACATGGGCTTCGAAACAAAGACGATCCGCATCGCCATGAACGGCATCACCGGCCGGATGGGTTACCGCCAGCACCTGCTGCGCTCCATCCTTCCCATCCGCGACGCCGGCGGCTTCACCCTGGAAGACGGCACCAAGGTCCAGGTCGAACCGATCCTTGTGGGCCGCAACGAGGCCAAGATCCGCGAACTCGCCGAAAAACACAAGGTTGCCGAATGGACCACGGATCTCGAGTCCGTGATCAACGACCCCACCGTGGATGTCATCTTCGACGCCTCCATGACCAGCCTCCGCGCTGCGACACTGAAGAAGGCCATGCTGGCCGGCAAGCACATCTTCACCGAGAAGCCCACGGCTGAAACCCTCGAGGAAGCCATCGAGCTGGCACGCATCGGCAAGGAAGCCGGCGTTACCGCGGGCGTCGTCCACGACAAGCTCTACCTCCCCGGCCTGGTCAAGCTCCGCCGCCTGGTGGACGAAGGCTTCTTCGGCCGCATCCTCTCCATCCGCGGTGAATTCGGCTACTGGGTCTTTGAAGGCGACATCCAGGCCGCCCAGCGCCCGTCCTGGAACTACCGCAAGGAAGACGGCGGCGGAATGACCACGGACATGTTCTGCCACTGGAACTACGTCCTCGAAGGCATTATCGGCAAGGTCAAGAGCGTCAACGCCAAGACCGCCACCCACATCCCCGCCCGCTGGGACGAGGCCGGCAAGGAGTACAAGGCTACGGCCGACGACGCCTCCTACGGCATTTTCGAACTTGAGACCCCCGCCGGCGACGACGTCATCGGCCAGATCAACTCCTCCTGGGCGGTCCGGGTCTACCGCGACGAACTCGTTGAATTCCAGGTGGACGGCACGCACGGCTCCGCCGTCGCCGGCCTGAACAAGTGCGTCGCCCAGCAGCGCGCCCACACCCCCAAGCCGGTCTGGAACCCGGACCTTCCGGTCACCGAATCCTTCCGCGACCAGTGGCAGGAAGTGCCCGCCAACGCGGAACTGGACAACGGCTTCAAGCTGCAGTGGGAAGAATTCCTCCGCGACGTCGTCGCCGGCCGGGAACACCGCTTCGGACTGCTGTCCGCCGCCCGCGGCGTCCAGCTTGCCGAACTGGGCCTGCAGTCCAACGACGAACGCCGCACCATCGACATCCCGGAGATCACCCTCTAATGACCTCGCTCATCCTTCCTTCCCACGACGGCGGCACCAGGGAGTACCGCCTGCAGGGCGGCACCACCTGGGCGCGCCCCACCGCCCCGCTGACTGCCCGGCGCGCTTACGCCGCCGCGCACGTCATCCCTGAAGTCCTGGCCGACAACACCCCTGGCGCCCCGGCCCGGCTCGACTGGGAGGCCACCATGGCCTACCGGCACGAGCTGTGGTCCTACGGCCTCGGCGTTGCCGACGCCATGGACACGGCCCAGCGCGGCATGGGCCTGGACTGGGCAGCGACCCAGCAGCTCATCAAGCGGACCGGCGTGGAGGCTGCCTCGGTGGTTTCCGCCGGGAACGCCGCCACGGCGGGCAAGACCGTCCGTGACCTTGTCTCCTGCGGTGCCGGCACCGACCAGCTGGACATCCTCTCCCTTCCCACCGGCGAAGCGGGCCTGAAGGCCGTCCTTGAGGCCTACCGGGAGCAGATCGCCGTGATCAGCGAAGCGGGGCCCAAGGTCATCCTGATGGCATCGCGTGCCCTGGCAAAGGTCGCCAACGGCCCCGAGGATTACCTGCAGGTGTACTCCACCCTGCTGCAGGAAGTGGACCAACCGGTCATCCTGCACTGGCTGGGCACCATGTTCGACCCCGCCCTGGCGGGCTACTGGGGCTCAGACGATGTCGCCGCCGCCACCGAAACGTTCCTTGGCCTCATCCGGGACAATGCGGACAAGGTTGACGGCGTCAAGGTCTCGCTGCTCGATGCCAGCCACGAGGTGGCCCTCCGCGCGGCGCTGCCCGAAGGCGTGCGCCTCTACACCGGCGACGACTTCAACTACCCGGAGCTTATCGACGGCGATGGCAGCCACCACTCCGACGCCCTGCTCGGCATCTTCGCGGCGATCTACCCGGCCGCCTCGGTGGCACTGCAGAACTACGATGCAGGCAACGCCGCCAAGGCCCGTGAAATCCTCGATTCCACCCGCGAACTGGGCAAGCACATCTTCAGCGCCCCCACGTTCTACTACAAGACCGGCATCGCCTTCATGTCCTGGCTGAACGGCAAGCAGCCCGGCTTCCAGATGGTGGGCGGCCTGCACTCCGGCCGCTCGGTCTGCCACCTCGCCAAGACCTTCGAACTGGCGGACCAGGCCGGCCTGCTCAAGGACCCCGCCCTGGCTGCCTTCAGGATGTCCGACTACCTGCGGATCAACGGAGTGGGAGTATGAGCGACTTCTCCCGGCTGTCCATCAACAGCGCCACCACCAAGAAGTGGACACTCGCCCAGGTTGTAGAGGGCTGCGTCAGGGCGGGCATCCCCGCCATCGGCCCCTGGCGGGACCGCGTGGAGGAAGCCGGACTGGACAAGGCTGCGCGCCTGATTAAGGACGCCGGCCTGCGCGTCTCCTCCCTCTGCCGGGGCGGCTTTCTCACAGCAGCCGACGCCGAGGGGCAGGCCGCGGCGCTCGCTGACAACCGCGCGGCGATCCTTGAGGCCGTAGCACTGGACACCCGGGAACTTTTCCTGGTGGTGGGCGGCCTCGCGCCGGGGGAGAAGGACGTGGTGGCGGCGCGCCGGCGCGTTGCTGACCGCCTCGCGGACCTCGTTCCGTTCGCGCAGGAGAACGGTGTCCGGCTGGTCCTGGAGCCGCTGCACCCGATGTATGCCGCGGACCGCGCCCTGATCTCCACCCTGGGCCAGGCGCTGGACCTCGCAGCACCGTTCGATGCATCGACGGTGGGCGTCGCCGTCGATACCTTCCACGTCTGGTGGGACCCGGAACTGAAGGCACAGATTGAACGGGCCGGACGGGAAAACAGGATCGGCTCCTACCAGGTCTGCGACTTCAACATGCCCATTGCTGCCGACCCGCTGCTCTCGCGGGGTTACATGGGCGACGGCGTGGTGGACTTCGCCACGATCGGTACCTGGGTCCGGGATGCCGGTTACACCGGTGACATCGAAGTGGAAATCTTCAATCAGGACATCTGGGACACGGACGGCAATACCGTCCTGGCCACAGTGAAGAAGCGCTACGCGGAGCTTGTCCTCCCGTACGCCTGACACGCTCTGGATGTCCTGTCCAGACCGCGGGCTCCTGCTACGTCACGGCAGGAGCCTGCGCCCCACATATGAATGGACCCGGACCGCTCAGCGGTCCGGGTCCATTCTTCTTTACGGCCTCACTGCCCGTGCAGGGCAGCCCAGCGCCGGTACCGGGCCAGGACTCCGCCGTCGTCCTTCGCTGCAGGAAGGTCGACGGCGTCCAGCGCCCAGGAGGGGAACTGCCCGGTGAGCGCTGCGGCGGCCTGGCGGGCAGCGCCGTCGGCAACGTATTCGCCCGGCTTCGGGACGGTGACGGCGACGCCGAGGAGCCGCGCGGCCGCATCCTGAACCGCGGGAGACTGTGCGCCGCCGCCCACCAGGATGACCCGCCGGGCCACCACCCCCTGGTCCTGGAGTGCCGCCAGGCCGTCCGCCAGTGAGCAGACAACGCCCTCGACGGCGGCCCGGGCCAGGTTGGCGGTCGTGTAGTTGGCGCGGGTGATGCCGTGCAGGGAACCGGTGGCGTCGGGCAGATTGGGGGTCCGCTCGCCGTCAAAGTAGGGCACCAGGGTCAGGCCCCCCGCGCCGGATCCCGAGGAGAGCGCAAGATCATTGAACTCCCGCAGGTCCACGCCCAGCAGCGCCGCGGTGGCATCAAAAACCCGGGTTGCATTGAGGGTGCATACGAGTGGCAGGTAGTGGCCAGCGGCATCGGCGAAGCCCGCTACCAGTCCTGACGGATCGGCTGCCGGGATGTCCGACACGGCAAAAACCGTGCCGGACGTACCCAGCGACACCACAACGTCGCCCAGCGCGGCGCCTGCACCCAATGCTGCGGCCGCGTTGTCGCCGGCGCCTGCCGCAATCAGGCAGCCCTGAGGGGTCCTGCCCGCTGGTTCCAGCGGACCAAGCACCTTCGGCAGCAACGGGACGTGACCCAGTGAGGCGGACAGGACATCGGGGAGATACTGTCCATCCGCGCTTGAGTAGTAGCCCGTGCCCGAAGCGTCCGAGCGGTCCGTGACCAGCGCCTTCAGGCCGGCCCCGCCGCTTCCCGGACCGAAGCCCATCAGCCGCCAGGTCAGCCAGTCATGAGGAAGGCAGACGGCAGCCACCTTCGCCGCGTTCTCCGGCTCATTCTGTGCAAGCCAGTGCAGCTTGGTGATGGTCAGCGACGCTACCGGGACGGTGCCGGTTGCACCGGCCCAGTAGCGTGCACCGGCAGCGGCGTCACCGTCACCGGCCGTCTTGATCAGGTCCGCCGCGGCGCCTGCACTCCGGGTGTCGTTCCAGAGCAGGGCGGGCCGGACGACGTTGCCGGTATCATCCAGGCACACCATGCCGTGCTGCTGTCCCCCGACGGAAACCGCGGCCACATCCTCCAGCCCGCCGGCCTGCCTGATGGCTTCCTGCAGTGCGGACCACCAGTGGTCGGGGTGGACCTCGCTGCCCTCGGGGTGGGCGGCGCGGCCCTGCCGGACGAGCGCTCCGGTGTCCGCGTCGCGGACCACCACCTTGCAGGACTGGGTGGAGCTGTCAATGCCTGCTACAAGAGCCATGGCTTAGCGGGCGTTGAGGAGGTGTTCGATGGCGAGCTGGTTGAGCCGGACGAACGCGAAGGAACGCTCCGCGGCTTTGTCGGCGTCAAAGTCCTCGAAGGAGGCGGCGTCGGCGAGCAGGTCTGCGGCGGTCTCACCGGCTGCCAGGGTGGGCTGGCCGAGCTCGAACACGCCGGAGGCAGCGAGGGCTTCCTGGACCTGGGGGTCGGCGCGGAATGCGGTGGCGCGTTCCTTCAGCAGCAGGTACATGGCCATGTTGGCTTTTGCTGATTCCCAGACGCCGTCGTAGCCGTCCGTGCGGGAGGGCTTGTAGTCGAAGTGGCGGGGGCCTTCATAGCGGGGTCCGCCGTTGGGGAAGCCGTTTTCGAGCAGGTCCACGGTGAAGAAGGCGCTGGTGAGGTCGCCGTGGCCGAAGACGAGGTCCTGGTCGTATTTGATGCCGCGCTGGCCGTTGAGGTCGATGTGGAAGAGCTTGCCGGCCCACAGCGCCTGGGCGATGCCGTGCGTGAAGTTCAGGCCTGCCATCTGCTCGTGCCCGGTTTCGGGGTTCAGGCCCACGATGTCGCCGTGTTCGAGCTGTGCAATGAACGCCAGGCCGTGCCCGACGGTGGGCAGGAAGATGTCACCGCGGGGCTCGTTGGGCTTGGGCTCAAGCGCGATCCGCAGGTTGTAGCCCTTGTCCTTGATGTAGGCCGCGGCGGTATCCACGCCCTCGCGCATCCGGTCCAGGGCGGCCGAGAGGTCCTTCGAACCGTCGTACTCGCTGCCCTCGCGTCCGCCCCACATAACAAAGGTTTCGGCTCCGAACTCGGCGGCGAGGTCGATGTTGCGCAGGACCTTCGAGAGGGCAAAGCGGCGGATGGAGCGGTCGTTGGAGGTGAACCCGCCGTCCTTGAACACCGGGTGGCTGAACAGGTTGGTGGTCACCATCGGAACCTTCAGCCCGGTCTCGGCCAGCGCGGTCCGGAAGTTCTTCAGGATCAGCTCACGCTCTGAGACGGTGGCGTCGAAGGGAACCAGGTCGTTGTCGTGGAAGGTGATGCCGTATGCACCCAGTTCAGCCAGACGGTGGACCGCTTCGACCGGGTCGAGGGCGGCGCGGGTGGCAACACCGAAGGGGTCGGCGCCGGTCCAGCCTATGGTCCACAGGCCGAAGGTGAAGTTGTCCGCGGGAGTGGGGGAGAGAGTCATGATGCGTCCTTGCAGTCAGGTGCCGCCTTGGTGCGGCTATTAGTTTATTGCCTGAACTATATGCGTGGACGTAGGCTGGGGTCAACAGCCCCGGCCTCCCGCCGGCAAAATTCTTTTCAAGGAGCGTCCTGATGGTGATGCCGGTGCCGGCCGCAGTCCTTACCGAGTCCGCCGTGCCCGGCAGCATGGGTGATGTTCGCCGGAGCAACCTTGCCCTCGTTCTGGGAAGGATCGCCCAGGCCTCCGCTGATACCCATCTCACCCGCGCCCAGGTTGCCTCGGCCACGGGCCTCACCAAGGCGTCGGTTTCGAGCCTGGTCCTGGAGCTCCTGGAAGCCGGGCTTGTCCGCGAAATAGGGCTGAACCCGCAGGGGGAGCGCGGGCGGCCGGGTGTGGGTCTGCAGCTTAACCCGGACCGCGCGGTGATGGGCATGGAAATCAATGTCGACTACATCGCGGCCGGAGTCATCGACCTCGCGGGTACCCTGCTGGTGCAGGAAATCCAGGAGCGCGACAACCGGGACAGCGACAGCGGCCCTGTCATGGACGCCCTTGCCCTGCTGGCGGCGACGGTGACCAGCGCGGCGGGCAAGCGCGGCGTCCAGATCCTTGGGGGCGGGCTGGCTGTACCCGGGCTCGTGGATGCTGCGACGTCAAGGGTCCTCCTCGCCCCGAACCTCGGCTGGACCGGCGTCGACCTCGATCTCGCCCGGCTGCTGCCGGGTACTGCTTTGGGTGTTGCCCTGTTCAACGAAGCCAACGCTGCCGCCTTGGCCGAACTCCAGCACCGGCAGGCCAATGGTGGCTCCGGCTTCCTCTTCGTATCAGGGGAGGTGGGTGTTGGCGGCGGGCTGGTCATCGGGGCAGAACTGTTCACCGGGCCTGAAGGGCATGCCGGCGAAGTGGGGCATGTGGTGGTGGACCCTGACGGAAGCCTGTGTTCCTGCGGCGGAACCGGATGCCTGGAAACAGTGGCCGGCCAGGACGCCATCTTCACGGCAGCCGGCATCTCAGGCAGCCGGACACGCTCTGAAAACATGTCCGCCCTGGTGGATTCCCTGACGGCGGGGGAGCCCGGTGCCCTGCTCGCCGTCGATCGTGCCGGCAAATACCTGGGCATGGCTCTTGCCTCAACCGCCAGGGTGACGGACATCGGTTCGGTGGTGCTGGGCGGCCACTTTGCGGTCCTCGACCCCTGGCTGCGGGCGCCGCTCGTGGCGAGCCTTGAAAAGTACGCGCCGGGCAGGATCGCCGCGGAGCAGGTGTCCCTCACTGCTGTGGGGCAAGCCGGAGCGCTGCTTGGCGCGGCGGGCAGCGTGGTCCGCTCGCTCGTCGAGGCGCCATACCTGGTTCAGCCCTAGCACTGGGGGAATTTAAGAAAGAAAACACCCCGGTCCGAAGACCGGGGTGCTACCGATGACCCGACTCATCACATCGGTGCCCCAGGAGGGAATCGAACCCCCGACCGGCGGATTAGAAGGCCGCTGCTCTATCCCCTGAGCTACTGAGGCGGGTGCATCCGGGCCTGAAGCCTGGCGCCTCAAAAAGTTTACATTGCCCGGACTGCCAGTGGTGTCGCTTCCCGGCAACACCTGACTTCTCCTCAACAAGGAGCTGAGGGCCGTGCTTTGTCCACATAGAAGCGCCCCGGCCTACCTCCTGTTGTTCGCCGGGATGATGCTGGTTTTGCCTGCTAAGGCACCACCATTGAAGACAGGACGTAAAGATGAGCGACACCACCATCACGATCCGGGGATTCGTTGCCACCGAGATCAAAAGCGGCACAACGCCAGGGGGAGTGGCGACCGCCTCTTTCCGGATTGGTTCCACCTCGCGGCGGCGTGACAAGGAAACGGGCGCCTGGATGGACGGCCACACCAACTGGTTCCTGGTCCAGGGCTACCGCCACCTCGCGGGAAGCATGGGCTGCAGCATCAGAAAGGGACAGCCGGTCATCGTGGTTGGCACGCTGAAAATCCGCAGCTGGGAACGGGACGGCAGGGTCTACTACTCACACACCATCGATGCTGACGCCGTGGGTCACGACCTCACCTGGGGTACTGCCAACTTCATCCGATCCTCCACCAAGCCGCTTCTCTCTCTCGTTGACCAGGACGCCCCCCTCGCCGGCGACCACAGTGCCGGTACCGACGGACCGTTCGACGAACCCGGGGACGGCGACGAGGACCTGGGCGGCGATCCTGCCGCTGCCTACATCGAGGACAGCAACGGCGACCTTGTGCCACTGGATCTGGAAACGGGGGAGCTCGCGGAATCAGGAGTGTAGGAACTGTCATCAACGCCCTCTCAAGTTCCTGGGCGGGCAGGGCTTCGGCACCCCCCGGCCGTGCCCTGTCCGCCCAGGCTGCATCACCGGCTCCGGGACCCGTGGCAGAATGACAGCATGCGGCACAACCTGGACCACCGGCACAATCATGGAGCCGGTGCCTCACCGGCTGCTCCTCCAGAAACGATCAGGGCCCGCACCATGATGCTTCGCTTCGCCGCGGGTGTAGCCCTCGTCGCCGTCATGGCCGGCTGCATCCCGGGTTCCACCGCTTCGCCCGGACCCGCAGACAGTGGAACCCAGGCAACGGAAACTGCGGCCGCGGCGGCACAGGACAGCGGTACCCAGGACAGCGGTACCGAGGGCAACGGCGAGGAAGGTGGGGACGCGCTCGCGGACACCTCAGCCGCACCGTCAGCCAGCGCGGAAGCGGCGGCCACCGAAACGGTCAGGCAGACCGTGACAAACACCCTGACCCAGCTGGCAGCGGCGGCGCCGAAACCCGCCACCGCCCAGGTCAGCGATGCACTCACCGGCGCGGGCATTGCCCCCGCTGTCCTTCAGGTTTCGCAAAGCCGTACCCCCACCGGCCTTGAAGCCGACGCCATCGAGGCGGCGGTGCTGCAGGGGAACGACTGCGTCATCGGCCAGGTCCGGGAAGGAACAGTCACCGTCACGGTCCTTCCGGTGCTGGCCAGCGGCAAGTGCTTCGTAGGGTCCTGAGTCCGCCGTAAATGTGAGTTATGCCCGCCTACCCACTAGATTTGGAACCATGGCGGAATTTATCTACACAATGACCAAGGCCCGTAAGGCCGTTGGCGAAAAACTCATTCTTGATGACGTAAGCATGTCATTCTTCCCCGGTGCCAAGATCGGTGTTGTGGGCCCGAACGGTGCCGGTAAGTCCACCATCCTCAAGATCATGGCCGGACTGGACACCCCCTCAAACGGCGAGGCCCGGCTCAGCCCCGGCTACAGCGTAGGGATCCTGCTGCAGGAACCGCCGCTGAACGAAGAAAAGACCGTCCTGGGCAACGTCCAGGAAGGCGTAGGCGAGATCTACGGCAAGATCCAGCGGTTCAACGAAATTTCCGAGGAAATGGCCAGCCCCGATGCTGACTACGACACCCTCCTCGAGGAAATGGGCAAGCTTCAGGAAGCCATCGACGCCGCCGACGCCTGGGACCTCGACTCCCAACTGGAACAGGCCATGGACGCGCTCCGCTGCCCGCCCGCCGACGCCGACGTTACCAACCTTTCCGGTGGTGAACGCCGCCGCGTGGCCCTCTGCAAGCTTCTCCTGCAGAAGCCCGACCTGCTCCTCCTTGACGAGCCCACCAACCACCTGGACGCTGAAAGCGTGCTCTGGCTCGAACAGCACCTCTCCAGTTACCCGGGCGCCGTCCTGGCCGTAACCCACGACCGGTACTTCCTCGACCACGTTGCCGAGTGGATTGCCGAGGTGGACCGCGGCCACCTGTACCCCTACGAAGGCAACTACTCCACGTACTTGGAGAAGAAGCGTGCCCGCCTGGAAATCCAGGGCAAGAAGGACGCCAAGCAGGCCAAGCGGCTTGCCGAGGAACTCGAGTGGGTGCGTTCCAACGCCAAGGGCCGCCAGACCAAGTCGAAGGCCCGCCTGGCACGCTACGAGGAGATGGCTGCCGAAGCGGACCGCACCCGCAAGCTGGACTTCGAAGAAATCCAGATCCCGCCGGGACCCCGCCTGGGCGGCCTGGTGCTGGAAGCGAAGAACCTCCAGAAGGGCTTTGAAGACCGGACCCTGATCGACGGGCTCTCCTTCACCCTGCCCAGGAACGGCATCGTCGGCGTTATCGGCCCCAACGGTGTCGGCAAGACCACGCTGTTCAAGACCATCGTCGGCCTGGAACCGCTGGATGGTGGAGACCTGAAGATCGGTGACTCGGTCAAGATCTCCTACGCGGACCAGAGCCGCGGCGGCATCGACCCCAACAAGACGCTGTGGGAGGTCGTCTCCGACGGGCTCGACTTCATCCAGGTGGGCAACGTCGAAATGCCGTCCCGCGCCTACGTTGCGGCCTTCGGCTTTAAGGGCCCGGACCAGCAGAAGAAGGCCGGTGTGCTCTCCGGCGGTGAGCGCAACCGCCTGAACCTCGCCCTGACGCTCAAGCAGGGCGGCAACCTCCTGCTCCTTGACGAGCCCACCAATGACCTCGACGTCGAAACCCTCAGCAGCCTGGAGAACGCGCTGCTTGAGTTCCCCGGCTGCGCCGTGGTGGTCTCGCACGACCGTTGGTTCCTGGACCGGGTTGCCACGCACATCCTGGCCTATGAAGGTGACGAGGAGAACCCATCCAAGTGGTACTGGTTCGAGGGCAACTTCGAATCCTATGAGGAGAACAAGGTGGAGCGTCTGGGCCCCGATGCGGCCAAGCCGCACCGCGTCACCCACCGCCGCCTGACCCGCGACTAGGGATCCAGGCACCGGCCGCCCGACCGGTCACCAGCAAGGGCAAAAGGAGGCCGGCACCCGTTTGGGTGCCGGCCTCCTCCGTACGTAATGCAATCCTGCTAGTCCCGCACAGCCTTGCGGATCTGGTGCTCCAACACCTTGGACTGGAAGGCGCCCACCACCTTGTTCTTCAGGTCGGTGGGCACGCGGACCATGCCCTCCTGGGCAACGGAGGCAACGTGCTGCCCGGCCCGGTTGAAGATCTTGCCGGTGGCAAGTCCCCGTGCACCCTGCGCGCTCGGGGACTCCTGGACGTAGAGGAGCCATTCGTCCACCCGGGCGGGGCGGTGCCACCACATGGCGTGGTCCAGGCTCGCCACATTCATGCCCGGTGTGATCCAGCTCAGCCCGTGCCGCCGCAAAATGGACTCAAGCAGGGTGTAATCGCTCGCATACGCCAGGGCGGCCCGGTGCAGGTTGGCATTGTCCGGCATCGGCCCGAACGTCTTCATCCACACGGCGTTCCGGGCTTCCTTCGTGCCCTTGGCCGAAACGTACAGCGGCGGATCGATGTGCCGGATATCGAAGGGCCGCTCATACGCCCAGTGCCTGGCCACCGGGTGGTCGAACTTCCCCAGCAGGTCAGCGGTGCTGGGCAGGGACTCCGGGTCCGGGATACCGGCGGGCATCGTGGATTCGTGCTCGATGCCTTCGTCCTCCCCCTGGAAGGACGCGATCATGGACAGGATCGGCACGCCGTCCTGATAGGCGTGGACCCTCCGTGCGGAGAACGACCGGCCGTCACGGAGGCGCTGGACACCGAACGTGATGGGCTTGTTGGCGTCGCCGGGGCGCAGGAAATAGCCGTGCATGGAGTGGACAAAACGCCCGTCGTCCACGGTCCGGATGGAGGCGATGAGTGACTGTGCCAGGACCTGGCCGCCGAATACCCGGTGGTGCGGCTGCTGCTGGGACGGTCCAAGGAAAATGTCCTCGTCCGTCCGGGCTCCTTCCAGCTGGCCAAGGTCGAGAAGTTTGATCAGCGATGCGGTGGGGTCACCGCTGGGAGGTGCCAGGAGTCCGGCTTCGGCTTCAGTCATGGTTTGACTCTAGACGGAGCCCCGGTGCCGCTCAACCAGCCGGGGCAGTGTCCAATCAGCGTGCACCCGGTAGTGTTCTTGGTGTGTCTGATCTTCTTACCTCGTCCTTCCGTTTCGCCGACCCCAGGGATCTCGCCGACCTGAAGACGTACGTCACACGGGCAAAAGCGATCGACGACGGCGCTATCCGGCTGCAGGCGGCAGGTTCCGTCCTCGCCGCGTACGTGTGCGTGCTGCGGCCCCGGCTGCTGGGCGAATCCACGCCCACCATCCTGGGCCTGCGCACCATGGCGCTGGCGGCACCTTCGGAAACGGACGTGACCGTCCCGCTGTCGGCCGTCCTGGACCGCCTCGCCCGGGCAGGGGAAGGCGACGTCGAACTGCCGGTTCCGCCGGCTACGGTCACCGAGTCCTGGACGGGCGTCAGCGCCCCGAGGGGCGGCTGGGAACTTGTGGGCTCGCTCAGCGACTCCGCCCTGCGGCAGGCGGCAGAGGCCGGCATCGCCGAAGTGGCGGGAATTGTTCCGGACAAGCCCGGAGCACTGATCGTGAATAACGCCCGCGCCGCGGTCTGGGGCAGGGACATGGACTCCTCGGGGCTGCCGACGGGAGCGGCCTTCGCGGCCCTTGCCTTAGGCTTCCTCGCCGACGGCGACCAGAAGCTCTACCGTGCAGGCCGCTGGTTCCGGCTCTCGGGCAGCCGCGGGCACGTGCTGGCGCGCACCGGAAGCGGTCTGCTCTAAGGGCGGAGCTGCAGGGTCAGGAGCCGGACGGGCTGTTCACCATGGACAACGCCGCGCGCTCCATGTAGTCCCACAGCGTCCCCTCGTGCAGGGGCGGCAGTTCAAGGGCCTCCACGGCCTTGCGCATGTGGAACAGCCAGCGGTCCTTGGCCTCCGGCGACACCTTGAACGGCATGTGCCGCATCCTGAGACGCGGATGACCGCGCTCTTCACCGTAGGTGGTGGGTCCGCCCCAGTACTGCTCCAGGAACATCAGGAAGCGCCGTTTGGCTGGTCCCAGGTCCTCTTCGGGGTACATCGGGCGCAGCAGCGGATCGGTGGCCACGCCGTCGTAGAAAACGTCGATCAGCTTGACGAACGTTTCGTGGCCGCCCACGGCGTCGTAGAAGTTGTCGGTGTAGCCGGGCTGGCTGAAGGGATCGTTCTGCATCAGCTGGCGTGGCTGCTGCGGTCCTACGGGAATGGTCATCGCTATTCTCCGGCTTTCTGCTCGGTCTTCGTGTTCTCGGCGCCGTGATCCGAGCTCTGGTCCGTGGTGCCGTCTTCCGATTCATGCAACGGCACATAGTTGCCCTGCGAACGGTTGCCTACCCTCAGGATCTCACCGTTGCGCAGGTACCAGATGGCGCCGTCGTCGGACCGGACCCGCGTGATGCGCAGGCCCATGGATTCAACCACGCCCACCACCTCGCTGGTTTCGATCACGTCGCCGATGCCGAACTGGTCTTCAATGGTAATGAAAATCCCGGCCAGGAAGTCGCGGATCAGCTGCTGGGCGCCGAAGCCGATGGCTACACCGAGGATACCGACGCTGGTCAGGAGCGGCGCGATGTTGATGTCGAGGTTCTGCAGAACGTACATGCCGGTGATGACCACCACCAGCACCCCCACGATGCTGTTCAGCAGTGAACCGATGGTTTCCGCCCGCTGCACCCGGCGTTCGTGATCCAAGGCCCGGAAAGCGGGAGCCGCCCACTTGAACGTGGGTTTCTTGAAGAAGTTGCTCCCGGACGCCACCCGCGAGGTGATGCGGGAGATGACGAACGTCGCCGCCAGCCAGACGGCGACGCCGACGCCCAGGCTGATCACGATCCCCGTAATGCTGATGCCGTCCGGGTCGGTGGCGGCGGAAGGGAGGACTGACAACATGCTGACCATAGGGAAGAAGTGCTCCTTGGGGTTTGTGCCGGCAGAACCGGGACGAGTTGCTTCAGCGCCGGTTATGCCGGGGCGGAAGCCTCTGTTCTGTCTTAACCCTAGCGCCGTAGCGTGGGGCCATGCGCATCCTTGTCCTCGGCGGAACCGCCTTCCTGTCCGCAGAAATCGCCGGCCAGGCAGTGGCGGCCGGGCACCATGTCGCGTGCCTGGCCCGCGGATCAGCGGTTCAGCCGCCCAGCGGTGCGGCCTGGATCAGGGCCGACCGTTCACTGGACGCGAACCCCTACGCCGGTGTGTCGGGGGACTGGGATGCCGTCGTCGAGGTTGCCCGCGATCCGGACCCCGCACAGGGTGCCCTGGATGCCCTTGCACAGCGGGCAGGCCACTGGACTTTTGTTTCCAGCTGTTCCGTGTATGCCAACCATTGCGTGCCGGGCGCGGCGGAGGACGCGGCCCTTCTGCCTGCACTGCCGCCCGGAGCGCAGTCAACAGCGGAGAACTACGGTGAATCCAAGGTGGCAATTGAGGAAGCCACCCTCGGGGCAATGGTCGGCAGGGTCCACCTCTGCCGCGCAGGGCTCATTGGCGGTCCCGGGGACGCTTCCGACCGGTACGGCTACTGGCCGGGCCGCTTCGCCCGGGACAGCGGGCCCGTCATCGTTCCGGACATTGACGCGGATCCTACGCAGGTCATCGACGTCCGCGACCTTGCAGCCTGGATCCTGCTCGCCGCGGAACAGGGAACCAGCGGCGTGCTCAACGCCGTGGGGGACCAGGTGCCGTTCGGCCAGTACGTGGGCGCATCCCGCCACATAACCGGCCATACCGGCTCCGTGGTGCCTGCACCGGAAGCGTGGCTGGTGGGTCAAGGAGTGGTGTACTGGGCGGGACCCGATTCCCTGCCGCTCTGGCTTCCTCCGGACCATGAAGGCTTCATGGCGCGCAGCAACCAGGCCGCCCGGGCGGCCGGCCTGGTGCTGCGGCCGTGGCAGGAAACCCTGGAGGACACGCTCCGGGATGAACGCGCCCGCGGGCTGGCCCGGCCCCGCAAGGCGGGACTGGCGCCGGAGACGGAGGCCCGCCTTGTCAGCAGACTGGCTGCCTAAGCCACCGCCGTTTCCGGTTCGTGGTCCACGGGAAAGTTCACGCTGCGGGCGATGAAACAGACCTGGTTGGCCTCGTGGTGGAGCCGGCCGGCCAGCTCCACCTGGCTGGCGTCGGCGACTGTGACATGGGGACGCAGCGTCACCCGCTCGAACTGGCCGCTGCCGTCCCGGTTCAGCCGCATCAGGCCGGAGGCCTCGTCCCGGTAGGCGGTCACCACTACCCCGTGTTTGACTGCCACGTGCAGGTATGAGAGCAGATGGCACTGGGCCAGGGCGGCCAGGAGCAGCTGCTCGGGGTTGTACCGCTCGCGGTCGCCATGGAAGGTGGGGTCAGCGGATCCCTTCAGGACCGGCAAGCCGGGAATGACCACGTCATGGTCACGTGAGTAGCCGCGGTAGGACGACGTCCCGTGACCCAGGTTGCCGGTCCACTCCACGGCCAGGCCGTAGCGGTGCTCAGACAGGCTCATGCGTTTCCCTTCCCGTCCCCGCTGCCATCCGCGGCCCGTGCGCGCAGTGCCCGGGCAACGCCGTCGCGGTTTTCCAGCATCATCCGCCGCAGCGCGGCACTCTCTGGCGGCAGGGCTTCCAGGAAGCCGTCCGTACGGTCAACGGTGGCCTGGGTGGTCAGCAGCGCGGGGTAGAGCCCGACGACGATCTGCTGGGCGAGTGCGTGCGTGCGGTTCTCGACGATGCCCGGCACCGCCTCGAAGTACTTCTCCGCGTAGGGTTCCAGCAGCGACCGGTCGAGGACCCGCATGAAGCCGGTCACCGCCGACCCCTGCAGGGCGTTGGACAGTTCGCCCTTGACCACGATGGAGTCCCAGGCCGCGGCCTTCGCCTCGGGGGTGGGGATGGCGGCCTTGGCCAGAGCCGCCGCGTTCTGGCCGCTGGAGGTGTTGTCGCGCGCCAGTTCGGCGTCGATCCCCTCCTGTTCCATCCGGCCGCCGGCAACGAGGGAAGCCACGAGCTCCCAGCGCAGGTCCTGGTCGACGGCCAGTCCTTCCAGGACTGCCGATCCGTCCAGCAGCCCTGCCACGCTGTCCAGGTGGGCCGCGCTGCCGGCCAGCAGCGCAAAGGACTTCACGAACTGCAGCTGCGCGTCGGACCCGCCGGGCACCCCGGAGGCGAGGTCCCAGAGCCTGTCCGCCGCGGCTGCCGTGGCAGCCTCGCGGTGCTCTTCGGCCACGTAGAAGTTCAGTGTGGTGGCGAGCTGGCGGAGCTGTACCAGGATCACCGAGGAGTCTGTCTCCGCCGCCACGTTGGAGAGGATGAGCTCCACGTACTTCCGGGCCGGGGTCTCGCCGTCACGGGCTGCATCCCAGGCGGAATTCCAGACCAGGGTGCGCGGCAGGCTGTCCTGGAAGTCCTTGAGGTGTGCCGTGGCCGTTGCCAGTGACTTCGGGTCCAGCCGGACCTTGGCGTAGGCGAGGTCGTCGTCGTTGACCAGGATGAGGTCCGGCTGGGGCAGGCCCACCAGCCCGGGAACGTCGGTGCGTTCGCCGTCGACGTCCAGTTCCTCGCGGTGCACCCGCTCGAGTTTTCCGGCAGCGTTGAGGTTGTAGAAGCCCACGGCGAGCCTGTGCGGGCGGATGCTGGGCCATTCCTCCACCGCGGACTGGACGATGGTGAAGGAGCGCAGCGAACCGTCGGCATCAGCTTCCAGCTCCGGGGCGAGGGTGTTCACCCCGGCAGTTTCAAGCCATTGCCGTCCCCAGTCATCCAGGTCCCGCCCGCTGGCCTTCTCCAGTTCCACCATGAGGTCGCCCAGTTCGGTGTTCTGCCAGGAGTGCTTGGCGAAGTATTCACGGACGCCCGCCATAAACTGCTCCGGCCCCACCCATGCCACCAGCTGGCGGAGGACGGATGCACCCTTGGCATAGGTGATGCCGTCGAAGTTCACCTCGACGTCCTGCAGGTCGTTGATCTCGGCGAAGATCGGGTGGGTGGTGGGCAGCTGGTCCTGACGGTAGGCCCAGGATTTTTCCACCGAGGCGAAGGTGGTCCACGCGCTGGTGAAGGAGGTGGCTTCCACCGCCGCAAGGTGGGACATGTACTCCGCGAACGATTCATTGAGCCACAGGTCGTTCCACCAGCGCATCGTCACGAGGTCCCCGAACCACATGTGCGCGAGTTCGTGCAGGACGGTGATGGCACGGCGTTCAACCTGTGCGCCGGTGACCTTTCCGCGGAAAATGTAGCCTTCCAGGATGGTCACGGCACCGGCGTTTTCCATGGCCCCGGCATTGAACTCCGGGACGAACAGCTGGTCGTACTTCGCAAAGGGGTAGGGGCAGCCGAACTGCTCTTCGAAGAAGGCAAAACCCTGCCGGGTCAGTTCGAAGATGTTGTCCGCATCCAGGTACTGCATGAGCGATTTCCGTGCGAAGACGCCCAGCGGGATCACCCGCCCGTCTGAGCTGGCCACCTCGCTGCGCACCGACTGGTACGGGCCCGCAATCAGCGCCGTGACGTAGGAGGACAGCCGCGGCGTGGCAGGGAAGGTCCAGGTGGAGCGGGCGCCGCCGTCGTCGCCCGGCGTGGCCTGCGCCGGCTCGGGGGTGGGGGAGTTCGAGATGACGTCCCAGTGGGATGGTGCCGTTACGGTGAATGCGAACGTCGCCTTCAGGTCCGGCTGCTCGAAAACGGCGAACATCCGGCGTGAATCGGGAACCTCGAACTGCGTGTACAGGTAGACCTCGTTGTCCACCGGGTCCACGAAGCGGTGCAGCCCTTCGCCGGTATTCATGTACGGCGCATCGGCAACGACGGTGAGCTCATTGGTTTCCTGCAGGCCGGGCAGCTGGATGCGCACGCCGTCCGCCACCGAGGCCGGGTCCAGGCTGCGGCCGTTGAGCGTCACGCTGTGCACGGTGCGGGTCACGGCATCGATGAAGGTGGAGGAGCCAGGCTTCGCGCTGAACTTTACGGTGGTGGTGCTCCCGAAAACCTCCCCGCCCCTTGTCAGGTCCAGCTGGACGTCATAGGACTCGACGGTAATGAGTTCGGCGCGTTCGCGGGCCTCAGCGCGCGTCAGGTTCATGCCTGGCAAATGGACCTCCAGAAAGTTGCGGTTGCCGGCTGGGGGTACCCAGCTCCGGCACTGATCATTCTTGCATTGGCTGACCCCTTGGCAAGTTGCCCTGGTCACAGCCCGTGACGCCACCTGACGGGTTAGGGGCCCGGCACCAGGGGTAGCGTTAAGTCATGGGAAAGTTTTTGGATTCGGTGGATGCCAAGGCCCTGCGCTTTGCCATCGGGTTTCCCGTCGTCCTGGCGGCCGCTTTCGTCCTGGGCGCGTCATTGCTGCGGCGGGACCTCCCCGAGCCGCTCGCCATCCGCTGGACGGACGACGGCGGAGCCGCCTTCGCGCCCTTCGGCGCCTATGTGGGCGGGGGAGCGCTGATGATTGTGGTTTTCGGCTGGCTGGTCCTCTGCCAGGCGGTACCGGTGGGCAGGCCGGTCCTGATGCGGCGCATCATGATGGGCGCCGGGCTTTTCCTGAGCCTCTTCATCACCAGCGCACTTGCCGCGGGCCTGGTGGGCCAGGCGGGTGTAGCCGATGCCCGTGATTCCCGGGTTGACCTGACGGTCCTTGCGCTCGGCGCCGGTGCCGCGTTGCCACTTGGTGTGATCATGGCCCTCGTCTACAAAGCGGACCAGCAATGGTCCCCGGATGACGACAGGGCCCTGCAGTCCGCCATTGCCAGGGAGCTGGACCCGGATCTGACCCGGGACAGCATCCGGCTGTGGGTTCATGCCAGGAGCTCGGTCTTCGTCATGATTGCCATCGCCTCGGTGTTCCCGGCGGTCCTGATCGGCATAGCAGTTCCCTGGCTCGGTGTCCTGCTCATAGCCGTGGCATTTTTTGGTGCTGCCTTCCTGTGCGCCCGCGTCAAGGCGGACCGCGGCGGGCTGAAAGTCCTGCTGGCCGGCGTCGTGCCGGTCATGGACATTCCCGCCGGATCCATCTCGGCCGCCAGCGCAGCGGATGTCCGGGCTGCGGACTACGGCGGGTGGGGCTACCGGAACCACGGTGGAACCGCCGCCATGCTCGTCAGCAGCGGCCCCGCCGTCGTCGTCAGCAAAACGGACGGACAGCGGCTGGCGGTGAGCGGCGGGAGCCAGGCCTCGGCCGCCCGCCTGGCCGAAGTCCTCACCCGGGTGGCTGCCCGGGCGAGGCGGGGCGGCGGCCCCTCGCCTGCGGCGGGCCTGCCGGAGTCCTAGTATTCTTGTCCGTGTTGTTCTACGGGCCGGCGCCCCTTGTGCCGGCTGCCAGCGCCGCCAACTGAACGGATTCTGCTCGTGACCTCTTCCCCTGCCTTCCCGCGGGTCCACATCGCCACCGACCACGCAGGCATGGAGCTTAGCGCCCACCTCGTGTCCCACCTGACGGCCAAGGGATACGAAGTGGTGGACCACGGACCCAAGGTCTACGACGCCCAGGACGACTACCCGTCCTTCTGCATCAACGCCGCCCTGGCTGTAGTGGCTGACCAGCAGGCAGGTGTCCATGCGCTGGGCATCGTGTTGGGCGGATCAGGCAACGGTGAGCAGATCGCGGCGAACAAGGTCAAGGGCGTCAGGGCAGCCCTCGCCTGGAACCACTCCACGGCTACCCTGGCCCGTGAGCACAACGACGCGAACGTGGTGGCCGTGGGCGGCCGGCAGCACACGGTGGAGGAAGCAACGGAACTTATCGAAGCCTTCCTGGCCGAGCCTTTCAGCAACGACGAGCGGCACGTCCGCAGGATTGGCAAGATCGCCGCCTACGAGGCCACCGGCGAGGTTGTCGAGTAGTGCCTGAAGGGCATTCGGTCCGGCGCCTGGCGCGCCAGTTCGGGGACGTTTTCACCGGGGAAAGCCTCGCCGTGACCAGCCCCCAGGGCAGGTTCAGCGGGGGAGCGGCGCTGCTCGACGGCCATACGCTGCTCGCCGCCGAAGCCCACGGGAAGCACCTCTTCCTGCACTTCGACAACGCATTGGTGCTGCACGTCCACCTGGGCCTGTACGGTGCCTGGAGCTTCGGCGGCGACAGCACCTTCACGGGGTCTTCGAGCATTGGTGCGCCCCGCCGGGTAGGCGAGCAGGAGGCCTTCGCCGACGGGGAAGACGACGCCGTCGCCCCCTATGCAGGGCCGCCCGCCCCGGTCGGCGCGGTCCGGGTACGTCTTGCCGGCAGCCACGGCTGGGCTGACCTGCGCGGTGCAACAACCTGCGAAACCATCACCGCCGCCGAAGCTGACGCCGTGCTCGCACGGCTGGGGCCCGACCCATTGCGTAACCTCCGGGGCGATGCCGGCCGTTTTGCCGCCAACCTGCAAAACCGGAAAACACCGGTGGCCGCGCTGCTGATGGACCAGAAGATCATTGCCGGTGTGGGCAACGTGTACCGCGCCGAGGTCCTCTTCCGCCTGCGCCTGGACCCGTGGATGCCTGGGGCTGCCGTACCGGATACCACTGCCCGGAAACTGTGGCGTGACGTTGTGTCCCTCATGAACGACGGCGTGGCCGACGGCCGGATCATCACCACCCCGCCCAAGTACTGGACGGGCACCGGGCAGGCTGGCAGCGGGAAAGCGGGCACCGGGAAGCCGGCCGCCGCCGTCGTGAAGACCCATACGTTCCCTGCCCGGGAGGATGCGCACTTCGTCTACAAGCGCAACGGGCTGCCGTGCAGGGTCTGCCGCACCACCGTGCTGATCGCCGAGTTGGTTGCCCGCAAGCTGTACTGGTGCCCGTACTGCCAGCAGTCAGCCTGAAAATCGTTCCTGAAACACAAAAGGGCCCGAAACATAAAAAGGGCCCCGAACACGAAAAAGGCCCCGAACATAAAAAGGCCCCTCGGTGAGGGGCCTTTTTCGTTTGTTCCGCAGAGGGGACGACGGGAATCGAACCCGCGTAATCAGTTTGGAAGACTGAGGCTTTACCATTAAGCTACGTCCCCGAAGGAAGCTCCATCTGCAACATTAGCAGCTGGGAAACTCCGGGCTGGCTGTTCAAGCCGGATACAACTAAACCTAATCCAGGGGCTACGTGTCAAATGTGCAAAGACGGCGCGTATCACCGTAGACTTGCCTGTGCACTAACGGGGTGTAGCTCAGCTTGGCTAGAGCGCCTGCTTTGGGAGCAGGAAGTCGCAGGTTCAAATCCTGTCACCCCGACTCTGCGGCCCGGACCACTCGGCCTGGACAAAACATTGCGTTTGCAGAAACCCATCCCACAAACCCAGGAGTACTTAGACCGTGAAGAGCGCTGTCGAGAACCTCACCCCCACGCGGGTCAAGCTCAACGTTGAGGTTCCCTTTGAGGAACTGAAGCCCAGCATCGACTCGGCTTACAAGACTGTTGCTTCGCAGATCCAGGTTCCTGGGTTCCGTAAGGGCAAGGTGCCCGCAAAGCTCATCGACCAGCGCGTCGGCCGCGGCTACGTCCTGGAGACGGCCATCAACGACGGCCTCAACGGCTGGTACCAGGCTGCCGTGCAGGAATCCGGCATCCGCCCCCTGAGCCGTCCCGAGGTTGAAATCACCGAGGTTCCGGACCCTTCCGCCACTGACGGCGGCCTGAAGTTCGCCGCCGAGGTTGACGTCCGCCCCGAAATCGAACTGCCGGACTACGCCGGCATCAAGGTTGAGGTTGCAGCCGCACAGTCGTCCGACGAAGACGTGGACAAGGCCCTGGACGAACTGCGGGGCCGCTTCGGCACGCTGAAGTCCGTCGACCGTCCCGCAGCCGACGGTGACTTCCTCACCATCGACATCACCGCCACCATCGACGGCGAGGACGTGGACTCCGCTGCCGGCCTGTCCTACCAGGTTGGCTCCGGCACCATGCTCGAAGGCCTCGACGAAGCCGTGACCGGCCTCAGCACCGACGAGGACGCCATCTTCAACACCACCCTGGTGGGCGGCGACCACGCCGGCGAAGAGGCCCAGGTCAAGGTCGTTGTCAAAGCCGTCAAGGAGCGCGAGCTGCCCGAAGCGAACGACGACTTCGCCCAGCTGGCTTCCGAGTTCGACACCCTCGCCGAACTCCGCGAAGACCTTGCCAAGCAGGCTGCCGATTCAAAGGTCGTCGAGCAGGGCGTCGAGGCCCGCGACAAGGTCCTGGACAAGCTCGTTGAGCTCGTCGAGGTTCCTGTTCCGGACTCGGTGGTCGAAGAGCAGCTCGAAGCCCACTTCAAGGAGGGCAACGGCCACGGTGAGGGCGAGCATGACACCGAGGAGCACCGTGAAGAGGTCCGCGCCAACACCGCCCGCGCCTTCCAGAACGAGATCATCCTCGACGCCATTGCGGAGAAGGAAGAAGTCAACGTCAGCCAGAACGAGCTGATCGACTACATCGTCACCACCGCCAGCCAGTACGGCATGGACCCGAACCAGTTCGCCCAGATCATCGATCAGAGCGGCCAGGTCCCCATGATGGTTTCCGAGGTCCGCCGCCGCAAGGCGCTGGCCGTCGTCCTGGGCCAGGCCACCGTGACCGACACCGAGGGCAATGCTGTTGACCTGAGCGACTTCGTGCGCCCGGGCGGCGAAGAGGAAGCTCCCGCTGCAGAAGCCGAGGCGGTCGACACCGAAGCTGTCGACGCCGAAGCTACAGGCACCGCTGCCGAGGACGACAAGGCCGAGGCAAAGGCTTAGTCGCACGACGCATGGAACGGCCCCCGGATCGCGAGATCCGGGGGCCGTTCGCGTTCCGGCAGGGCTCCGGCGCGTCTGGTCCGCCGATCGTGCGCCGTCAGCGAACAGCCCTCGGGGCACGAACAAAATGTCGGTGAAACCGGTTAGTGTCCAAGTAGTGATTTTCAGTGATGTCACCGTCACCAGCGAGAGGTAAGTAAACATGTCACAGCACCCAGAGGCCCCCCGGATGGCGACCGTCGATCCTGCAGCCCAGGACAACTACATTTACAACCGCCTGCTGAAGGAGCGGATCATCTGGCTGGGTTCGGAGGTGCGGGACGACAACGCGAACGCCATCTGCTCGCAGCTGCTCCTCCTGTCCGCCGAGAACCCGGACAAGGACATCTACCTCTACATCAACTCCCCGGGCGGCTCTGTCACCGCCGGCATGGCCATCTACGACACCATGCAGTTCATCCCCAATGACGTCGTCACCGTGGCAACCGGCCTGGCCGCGTCCATGGGACAGTTCCTGCTGTCCTCCGGCACCAAGGGCAAGCGGTACGCCACCCCTAACGCCCGCGTCCTGATGCACCAGCCTTCGGGCGGCATCGGCGGCACCGCCTCGGACATCAAGATCCAGGCAGAACTCATCCTGCACATGAAGAAGGTCATGGCGGAGCTGACAGCCGAGCAGACCGGCCAGACCGTGGATACCATCCTCAAGGACAACGACCGCGACAAGTGGTTCACGGCCACCGAGGCCCTCGAGTACGGCTTCTTTGACAAGATCGCCGCGCATGCAGGTTCCGTGTCCGGCGGCGGCGGCACCGCCAACGGCACCTCCGGCGAGACTGCCTCACAGAACTAACCCGGCATCAAGAACACTCAGATCAGGAGCAATGACATGAACTACAACTTCGGGTGGTCCGCCGGTAATCTTCCGTCCAGCCGCTACGTCCTGCCGCAGTTCGAGGAGCGCACCCCGTACGGCTTCAAGCGCCAGGACCCCTACACCAAGCTCTTCGAGGACCGCATCATCTTCCTCGGCGTGCAGGTGGATGACGCTTCCGCTGACGACATCATGGCCCAGCTGCTGGTCCTCGAGTCCACCGACCCGGACCGCGACATCACCCTTTACATCAACTCGCCGGGCGGGTCCTTCACCGCCATGACGGCCATCTACGACACCATGCAGTACATCCGGCCGGAAATCCAGACCGTCTGCCTGGGACAGGCCGCAAGCGCCGCAGCCGTCCTCCTCGCCGCCGGAACCCCCGGCAAGCGCCTGGCATTGCCCAACGCCCGTGTCCTGATCCACCAGCCCGCCCTCTCCGGCGGCCAGGGCGGACAGGCCTCAGACCTGGAGATCCAGGCGGCGGAGGTCATGCGCATGCGGTCATGGCTTGAAGACACCCTGGCCCACCACTCGGGCCGTACGTCGGAGCAGGTCAACAACGATATCGAACGTGACAAAATCCTCACCGCCGACGAAGCCCAGGCGTACGGGCTGATCGACCAGGTCCTGGATTCACGCAAGATCAAACCTCAGGCAATTACGAGGTAGCAGCACGTAAAGCGCCGGTGCGGGCCAGTTCATTTGGCCCCACCGGCCTTTTCCTTCCACCCTTGGGAGCCAATGTGACCTAGAGTGGATGTTGTCACAACCGGCCCTCGCGGGCCGGGATAGATTCCAGCAACGGTGCAAGGCTGCCAGGCAGCAGGATACTAAGGGGTTCACATATGGCTCGGATTGGCGAGAGCACGGATCTGCTGAAGTGCTCTTTCTGTGGAAAGAGCCAGAAGCAGGTGCGCAAGCTCATTGCCGGGCCCGGGGTCTATATCTGCGATGAGTGCATTGAGCTCTGCAACGAAATCATCGAAGAGGAGCTCGCGGAAGTCGCTGACCTGGGGAGCTTTGAACTGCCCAAGCCCCGTGAGATTTTCGATTTCCTGCAGGAATACGTCATCGGCCAGGAACCTGCCAAGCGTTCCCTGGCCGTCGCCGTCTACAACCACTACAAGCGCATCCAGGCCGGCCACGCCCCCAAGTCCGGCAGCCTCGCCGACGGCGGGCACCATGACGACGTCGAAATCGCCAAGTCGAACATCCTGCTGATTGGCCCCACCGGTTGCGGCA
Organism: Pseudarthrobacter sp. TE3704; assembly: GCF_056279405.1. Classification (NCBI taxonomy): domain Bacteria; kingdom Bacillati; phylum Actinomycetota; class Actinomycetes; order Micrococcales; family Micrococcaceae; genus Pseudarthrobacter; species Pseudarthrobacter sp. TE3704. The sequence goes on along the minus strand of NZ_JBWCCJ010000002.1, from coordinate 526,276 downwards.
AGACCTACCTGGCCCAAACCCTCGCCCGCCGCCTCAACGTACCTTTCGCCGTCGCGGATGCAACGGCACTCACCGAGGCGGGCTATGTGGGCGAGGACGTGGAGAACATCCTCCTCAAGCTCATCCAAGCGGCCGATTACGACGTCAAAAAGGCCGAACAAGGCATCATCTACATTGACGAGATCGACAAGATCTCCCGCAAGAGCGAAAACCCCTCCATCACCCGCGATGTCTCCGGCGAGGGTGTCCAGCAGGCGTTGCTGAAAATACTGGAGGGCACCGTTGCCTCGGTACCGCCGCAGGGCGGCCGGAAGCACCCGCACCAGGAATTCATCCAGATCGACACCACCAACGTCCTGTTCATCGTCGCAGGCGCCTTCGCCGGCTTGGAGGAGATCATCGGATCGCGTTCCGGCCGCAAGGGGATCGGTTTTGGTGCACCGCTCAACGAGGCCAGCAAAAAGGTCGATTCCTACGGCGAAGTGATGCCGGAGGACCTGCTCAAGTTCGGCCTGATTCCCGAATTTATCGGCCGGCTCCCCGTCATCACCACGGTCTCCAACCTGGACCGGGACGCCCTGATCCAGATCCTGTCCACGCCCAAGAATGCCTTGGTCAAGCAGTACCAGAAGATGTTCCAGATCGATGGTGTGGAACTGGTTTTCGATGACACGGCACTCGATGCCATCGCCGAACAGGCCCTGGAGCGGGGCACCGGTGCACGAGGGCTGCGGGCCATCATGGAGGAAGTGCTTCTTCCCGTGATGTTCGATCTCCCCAGCCGCGAGGATGTGGCGAGTGTGGTCATCACCGAGGACGTCGTGCTGAAGGGCGCGGAGCCCACCATGATCCCGCATGCCGCCAAGCGACGGAAGTCCGCCTAGCTACTGCACGAAATACACCCTGCCAGCCGTGGCTGCCCCCTGTGCAGCCGCCCGCCCCTGAAGGATCCGCTATGCCTGAATCCGTAAAGAACAAGGCCGACTTCTGGTTTGATCCGCTGTGCCCCTTCGCCTGGATTACTTCCCGCTGGATTGGCGAGGTTGAAGGCGTCCGCGACATCGAAACGCAATGGCACGTGATGAGCCTCGCTGTCCTCAATGAAGGACGCGACCTGGAACCCTCCTACCGGGAATCCATGGATAACGCCTGGGGCATGGTCCGCGTCATCATCGCCGCCCAGCAGGAGCACGGCCGGGAGACGGTCAAGGCCCTGTACGACGCCATGGGAAGCCTGATCCACGACGCCGGCGAGAAGGACCGGGGACTCGTGATCACCAAGGCCCTGGCGGAATGCGGCCTCCCGGCGTCCCTTGCCGACGCTGCAGCCAGCGACGCCTATGATGCCCAGCTCCGGGCAAGCCACGAGGAAGGCATTTCCCTGGTTGGCCAGGACGTCGGCACGCCGGTGGTGGCCTTCAACGGAACGGCGTTCTTCGGCCCCGTCCTCACCCGGATCCCACGGGGCGAAGAGGCTGGCAAGCTGTGGGACGCCACCACCGCCCTGGCCGCCTACCCGCACTTCTTCGAGCTGAAGCGCAGCCGCACGGAACGCCCGGAATTCAGCTGACCCGGCCCTGCCGTAAACGTCGAAGGGCCCCGGGAGAACTACCTGCTTGTAGTTCTCCCGGGGCCCTTGCGCTTGGCCCTGCCCCGGACAACAATGGTTCTTACCCACTTCGAAAGAAGTGGGACGCAGGAACCAAAGATTCAGTGATATATATCTGACGCAGCCATCGGCAAAGCCGGATATAAGCTACCAGTGACGAGGTAGGAAGACCTGAAGATCCGAGGATCCTGCCAGACCATTAAAGACGTCACCAAATGGCCGAAAAGTCGAAGCCCCACCAACGGCAAAACGCTGATGGGGCTTCCCCTTTGCCCTAAAACAGGGACCCGGACCTATGCTTTGGCAGGTTCGTCCGAAGCCGCCAGGTCCACGTCGCTCACCAGCAGCTCGCCTTCGCCCGCCACCAAGGTGATTTCCCGGGCGTTGGACGCAGCCTTCAAGTCTGAAAGGCCGGCCTGGAGCTGTGCGGTCAGCGCTTCCGGAGCCGTAATGGTGGCAGACAGCACCTCGGTGCGCTGCTTGACCTTCGCCTCGGACTTAGCCTTCCGGACGCCGCTGAGTGCAACGCCCACCGTGGCCAGCATCGTGGTGTCTCCGCCCGGAATCTCCAGCGCTGCAGGCCATTCGGCACGGTGGACCGAGCCGTTCCGCCACCAGCTCCATACCTCTTCGGTGGCGAACGGCAGGAACGGCGCGAACAGGCGCAGCAGGGTGTCAAGCGTGGTGGCCAGTGCTGCCAGCACCGAGGCCTGCTCGGCTTCGCCGGCAGCACCGTAAGCGCGGTCCTTGATGAGCTCCACGTAGTCGTCCGTGAACTGCCAGAAGAAGCTCTCGGTGACCTGCAGCGCACGGGCGTAGTCGTAGTTGTCGAACGCCTTGGTGGACTGGGCCACAACCTCGGCCAGCTGGGCCAGTACCGCCCGGTCCAGCGGGTTGCTGAGGACCGACAGGTCATCAGACAGCACCGATGCCTCGGTGGCACCCAGGTTCAGCACGAACTTGGATGCGTTCAGCAGCTTGATGGCCAGGCGCCGGCCGATCTTCATCTGGGCAATCTCATAGGCCGTGTCAGCCCCGAGCCGGGCTGACGCTGCCCAGTAGCGGACGGCATCCGAGCCGTACTCCTCGAGCACGTCCGTGGGTACCACCACGTTGCCCTTGGACTTGGACATCTTCTTGCGGTCCGGGTCCAGGATCCAGCCCGAGATGGCTGCGTGCTTCCACGGTGCGCTGTTCTCCAGGGCATCCGCACGGACAACGGAGGAGAAGAGCCAGGTCCGGATGATGTCGTGGCCCTGCGGGCGCAGGTCGAACGGGAACACCTTGGCGAACAGTTCCTCGTCGCGGCGCCAGCCGCCCACGATGTTCGGGGTCAGGGAGGACGTTGCCCAGGTGTCGAGGATATCGGCGTCGCCGGTGAAGCCTCCCGGGACGTCGCGCTGGGCTTCATCGTAGCCGGGTGCGGCATCCGCGGCGGGATCCACCGGCAGCTGCTCATCAGAGGGCACGATAGGGGCGTCGTAGTCCGGGTTGCCGTCGGCGTCCAGGGGGTACCAGACGGGGATGGGCACACCGAAGAAGCGCTGCCGTGACACCAGCCAGTCGCCGTTGAGGCCCGAAATCCAGTTCTCGTAGCGTGAGCGCATGAAGGCGGGGTGGAAGTCGATTTCATGTCCGCGGGCAATCAGGCGCTCCCGGCGGTCCTCGTCCCGGCCGCCGTTGCGGATGTACCACTGGCGTGAGGTGACAACTTCGAGGGGCTTGTCGCCCTTTTCGTAGAAGTTGACCGGGTGCATGATCTTCTTGGGCTCACCGTCCAGCAGGTCGGCAGCCTCCAGCAGCTTGACCACTGCTTCCTTCGCGCTGAAGACGGTCTTGCCCGCAATCGCGGCGAAGCCCTCGCGGCCGATGTCCGTGGTGATCCAGTCGGGGGTCTCTGTGACGATGCGTCCGTCGCGGCCTACGATCGCCCGGGTGGGCAGCTGGAGTTCGCGCCACCAGGTGACGTCGGTGAGGTCACCGAAGGTGCACACCATGGCGATACCGGAGCCCTTGTCGGCCTTTGCGAGCGGATGGGCCTTGACCTCCACTTCGACGCCGAACACGGGCGAGGTGACCTTCTTGCCGAACAGCGGCTGGTACCGTTCGTCGTCGGGATTTGCCACCAGCGCGGCGCAGGCGGCCAGCAGTTCGGGCCGGGTGGTCTCGATGTAGATTTTTTCGCCGTCTTCGGTGAAGAACGGGTACCGGTAGTAGGCCCCCGCAACTTCACGGTCCTCGAGTTCGGCCTGGGCCACCGCGGTACGGAACGTTACGTCCCAGAGGGTGGGTGCTTCGGCCATGTAGGCATCCCCGGCGGCCAGGTTGGCAAGGAACGCGCGCTGCGAGACTGCGCGCGAGGTGTCATCGATGGTGCGGTACGTCAGCGCCCAGTCAACGGAGAGTCCGAGGGTCTGGAAGAGGTTCTCGAAGACCTTCTCGTCCTCGACGGCCAGTTCTTCGCACAGTTCAATGAAGTTCCGGCGGGAGACCACGTCGAAATCCCGCTGGTTCTTGGCGGGCTGCGCCGGCGGACGGTAGTCGGCGTTGTAGGGAATGGAGGGGTCGCAGCGGACGCCGTAGTAGTTCTGCACCCGGCGTTCGGTGGGCAGGCCGTTGTCGTCCCAGCCCATGGGATAGAAGACGTTCTTGCCGATCATCCGCTGGTAGCGCGCCAGCACGTCCGTCTGCGTGTAGGAGAACATGTGCCCCACGTGCAGTGAGCCCGACGCGGTGGGCGGGGGAGTGTCGATCGAGTAGACCTGCTCCCGGGTGGTGTCCGGGTTGAACTTGTAGGTCCCTTCTGCCAGCCAGCGCTGCGTCAGGGCAGCTTCAAGGCCCTCCAGGGCCGGCTTGTCCGGAACGTTAATGGGGGCGGTGGTGGGCGTGTCTGTACCCTGTTTGTCTTCAGCCATTCGGCAATTCTTTCATGCTCTGTTCAATCCCACAGAACGAAGCCGGGAGTAGCGGGCCATGCCGAGGCCGACCAGGCGCGGTTAGGGTGGTGCCATGACTGATGACGTGCAGAACAAGGCAGCTTTGGTGACGGGTGCAAGCAGCGGCATTGGGGAAGCCACCGTGCGTGCCCTGCGGACCACAGGATGGACCGTTTTTGCCGTGGCCCGCCGGGGGGACCGCCTGGCGGCACTGGCGGCTGAGACGGGCGCGGTGGCCATCCCTGCCGATATTTCCGAGGACGACGACGTGTCCCGGCTCCTCTCCCGGGTCACCGAAGCCGGCGGCGTCGACACCTTGATCAATATCGCAGGCGGGGCCAGGGGCGCCGACACCATCGGCGGGGCCAGCACGGACGACTGGGAATGGATGTACCGCGTCAACGTCCTGGGGACTATGAAACTGACCCGGGCTTTCCTGCCCATGCTGCGGGCCACCGGTGAAGGCACGGTGCTCAACCTGACCTCGACGGCGGCGCTGGCGGCCTACGAAGGTGGCGGCGGCTACAACGCGGCGAAGTTCGCCCAGCACGCCATGACGGGAGCGCTGCGCCTGGAGGAAGCCGAACACAACGTCCGCGTGATCGAGGTTGCCCCCGGCCTCGTCTACACGGAGGAATTCGCCCTGAACCGGCTCGGCGACCGGCAGGCCGCGGACAAGGTCTACCAGGGAGTGGAGAAGCCGCTCACGGCCGAAGACGTCGCCGACGTGGTGCGCTACGCCGTCACCGCCCCGCACCACGTCAACCTGGACCAGATCGTCATCCGGCCTGTGGCGCAGGCAGCCAACCACAAGCTGATCAGGAAAAGCTGACGCCCTGAGGATACGGGGAATGGCACTGGAGGCTGCGGCAATAGTAGACTCGAAAGGCAGCTATGACCCGGCAATCACCGGTGAGCTTCCGGAAGAACACGCGAAACTGCCAGCACGGCGGCCAGCGCCAGTAGAACCGGACGGGTAAGCCCGTTACAGCAGTCAATGAGAGGCCGGAGCAGAGCCCGTTCCCCAGGGAGCGTGCAGCGCCGGTAAGTGAGGTGGTACCGCGGTGAGCGTGCAGTCCCAGGACAGCACGGCAGCCGTCCTCGCATCCTGAACGGAACTGCCCGGCACCTGCCGGCAGTTCGCCACGCTCAACCCAGGATGTCGAGAATGACGTATTACCCCAAGGCCTCAGCCTCCACCAGCGGCACCTCTTCCAGCGGCAGTGCAGGCGTTTCCGCCTCCGTGAAGTTCCCGGAGATCGAAGAGCGCATCCTGAAGTACTGGGACCAGGACGGCACATTCCAGGCCAGCATCGACCAGCGCAGCGCCGACGCCCCCGGCGGTGAACCCGGCAGCAACGAGTTCGTGTTCTACGACGGCCCCCCGTTCGCCAACGGCCTGCCCCACTACGGCCACCTGCTCACCGGATACGCCAAGGACCTGGTGGGCCGCTACCAGACCCAGCGCGGCAAACGTGTGGAGCGCCGCTTTGGCTGGGACACCCACGGGCTTCCCGCTGAACTGGAAGCCATGAAGCAGCTGGGCATGACGGACAAAACCCAGATCGAAGCCATGGGCATCGACAAGTTCAACGACGCCTGCCGTGCGTCCGTGATGAAGTACGCCGACGAATGGCGCAACTACGTCACCCGCCAGGCCCGCTGGGTGGACTTCGACAACGACTACAAGACCCTCAACGTGGAGTACATGGAGTCGGTCCTTTGGGCCTTCAAGCAGCTGCACGAAAAGGGCCTGACCTATAACGGCTACCGCGTGCTGCCCTACTGCTGGAAGGACGAAACGCCGCTGTCCAACCACGAACTGCGCATGGACGACGACGTCTACAAGAACCGCCAGGACCAGACCGTCACCGTGACGTTCCCCATCACGGCGGGGGAGTCGGAGCTGTCGCGGCAGCTGGCCGGCGTCCAGGCCCTCGCCTGGACCACCACCCCCTGGACGCTGCCCACCAACGCCGCGCTCGCCGTCGGGCCTTCCATCACCTATGCCGTCCTCCCGGCAGGCCCCAACGGCATCAAGGCCGCCTCAGCTGATGCCCCCGTCGCCGGCAGCTTCCTGCTGGCGGCTGACCTGGTGGGCTCCTACGCCAAGGACCTGGGCTACGACAACTTCGAGGATGCCCAGGCCGCCGTGGTCTCCACCCACACCGGCGCGGAGCTGGAGGGCCTGGCCTATCAGCCGCTGTGGCAGGACTTCGCCGACAACGAAAAGTACGGCATGGAGAACGCGTGGCGGATCCTGGTGGCCGACTACGTCACCACCACGGACGGCACCGGCATCGTCCACCAGGCTCCCGCCTACGGTGAGGATGACCAGAAGGTCTGCGAAGAGGCCGGCATCCCGGTGATCCTGTCCGTCGACGAGGGCGCCAAGTTCCTGCCCCTGTTCAAGCACGGCGACCTGCACGACATCGTGGGGCTGCAGGTTTTCGAAGCCAACAAGCCCATCACCCAGGTGCTCCGCGCCCAGGGCCGCCTGGTCCGGCAGGCAAGCTACGAGCACAGCTACCCGCACTGCTGGCGGTGCCGCAACCCCCTGATCTATCGCGCGGTGTCCTCCTGGTACGTGGAAGTCACCAAGTTCAAGGACCGGATGTCCGAACTGAACCAGGAGATCAACTGGATCCCCGGCAACGTCAAGGACGGCCAGTTCGGCAAATGGCTGGAAAACGCCCGCGACTGGTCCATCAGCCGCAACCGCTACTGGGGCAGCCCCATCCCGGTATGGCAGTCCAGCGACCCCGAATACCCGCGCACCGACGTCTACGGCTCCCTCGCCGAGATCGAGGCGGACTTTGGCCGGCTGCCCCTGAACAACGACGGCCAGGTGGACCTGCACCGCCCGTTCATCGACGAACTCACGCGCCCTAACCCGGACGACCCCCGCAGTCCGGAAGAGGGCCAGTCCGTGATGCGCCGCGTTGAGGACGTACTGGACGTCTGGTTCGACTCCGGCTCCATGCCGTACGGCCAGGTGCACTACCCGTTCCAGAACGAGGCCTGGTTCGACACGCACAACCCGGCCGACTTCATTGTCGAATACATCGGCCAGACCCGTGGCTGGTTCTACATGCTGCACATCCTGTCGACGGCACTGTTCGACCGGCCGGCATTCCGCAACGTCATCAGCCACGGCATCGTGCTGGGCTCCGACGGACAAAAAATGTCCAAGAGCCTGCGCAACTACCCCGACGTGTCCGAGGTGCTGGACCGCGACGGTTCCGACGCCATGCGCTGGTTCCTGATGTCCAGCCCCATCCTGCGCGGCGGCAACCTGGTGGTCACAGAGCAGGGGATCCGCGACGGCGTCCGGCAAGTCATCCTGCCGCTGTGGAACGTGTACAGCTTCTTCACGCTGTACACCAACGCGGCCAGCGGCGGCGCCGGCTACGACGCCACCCTGCGCTACGACGGGTACAGCGACACCCTGGACCAGTACCTGCTGGCCAACACGGGGGACCTGGTCCGGAACATGACCGCGCAGCTGGACACCTATGACATCTCCGGGGCCTGCGATGAACTGCGCAGCTACCTGGACATGCTCACCAACTGGTACGTCCGCCGCAGCCGCCAGCGTTTCTTCGACGAAGACCGGGACGCCTTCGACGCGCTGTACACGGCCCTCGAGACGGTCTCCAGGGCCGCGGCGTCGCTGCTGCCGCTCGTGTCCGAGGAAATCTGGCGCGGCCTCACCGGCGGCCGATCGGTGCACCTGGCCGACTGGCCGGACGCCGGATTGTTCCCCGCAAACCCGGACCTGGTCCAGGCCATGGACCGGGTCCAGCAGATCTGCTCCACCGGTTCGTCCCTCCGCAAAGCAGCCAACCTGCGCGTCCGCCTGCCGCTGCAGGAACTCACGGTGGTGGCACCCGGTGCCGACGTGCTGGAAGGCTTCGCCGCCGTCGTCGCGGACGAACTCAACCTCCGTTCCGTGCGGCTGCTCGACGCAGCCACCGCCGCTCCGGAGGAGTTCGGCATCCAGCAGAAGCTGGTGGTCAACGCCCGGGCAGCGGGCCCGCGCCTGGGCAAGAACGTCCAGGCCGCCATCAAGGGCTCCAAGTCCGGCGACTGGTCCGTGGACGACGACGGTGTGGTCACCGCCGGCGGGCTCCAGCTGGAACCGCAGGAGTACACCCTGGAAACCGTTGTGGCCGAATCCGAGGGCGGGTCGGCGTCTGTCGCCGTGCTCCCCGGCGGCGGCTTCGTGGTCCTCAACACCGAGGTGACCCCGGAGCTTGAGGCCGAAGGCCTGGCACGCGACATGGTCCGTGCCATCCAGCAGGCACGCAAGGACGCCGGGCTTAATGTCAGTGACCGGATCCGCACGTCGGTCAGTGCCCGGCAGAATGTTGTGGACGCGCTGCTGGCGAACGCAGAACTGGTCAAGGGCGAGACGCTCACCGTGGACCTGGCAGCCGAACCGGCAGACGTCGAAGAACCGGCTGTCGCCGTCGAAAAAGTGGAGGCCTAGGACATGACCGACGAATTTTCCGTGGAAAGCGTTTATGCGGAGCTCCTGGGGCGGGCGCCCGAAAACAAGATGGAGCCCCGGCTCGCGCCGCTGTTCCGGGCCATGGATGTGCTCGGCGAACCCAACAAGGCGTTCCCGATCATTCACGTGACCGGCACGAACGGCAAGACCTCCACCGCCCGCATGATCGAGTCCGTCCTGCGGGCCCACGGGCTCAGCACCGGCCGCTACACAAGCCCACACCTCTCCAAGGTCACGGAGCGGATCAGCATCGACGGGCATCCCGTCCCGGATGAGACGTTTGTCCGGATCTGGGACGAGATCCGCCCTTACCTGCAGATTGTCGATTCCGAGCTGGAAGCGGACGGGCATCCCCGGCTGACCTACTTCGAGTGCCTCACCATCCTGGGCTTCGCCATCTTCGCAGACCAGCCCGTCAACGTGGCCATCATCGAGGTGGGGCTGGGCGGCATCACGGATGCCACCAACGTGGGTGACGGCCAGGTTTCCGTCATCACGCCGATCTCGCTGGACCACACCGACCTGCTGGGCGACACCACCGGGGACATTGCCCTGGAAAAGGCCGGCATCATCAAGCCCGGTGGGTACCTCATCAGCGCCGCGCAGCCCCTGGACGCCGCCCAGGTCCTCCTGGAGAAGGCAAAGGACGTGGGGGTGCCGTTCCGCTTTGAGGGCGTGGAGTTTGGCGTGGAGTCCCGCACCGTTGCCGTCGGTGGCCAGGTGGTGACCATCCAAGGCATCGCCGGACGCTACCCGGAACTGCTGGTGCCGCTGCACGGCGAGCACCAGGCGCAAAACGCCGCCGTTGCGGTGGCCGCCCTGGAAGCCTTCTTCGGCGGCGAAAAGGAACTGGACTTCGAAGTGCTGCAGGAAGGCTTCGCCGCCGTCACCTCGCCCGGCAGGCTTGAGGTGGTACGGACCGCGCCCACCATCATCGTCGATGCCGCCCATAACCCGGACGGGATCAAGGCCTCAGCCGCCGCGCTGCAGGAGGCGTTTACGTTCACGCGGCTGGTCCCGGTGGTGGGTGTGCTGAAGGAAAAGGACGCCGAGGAAATCCTCCGCCAGCTCAAGGAATCGCTGGGCGGCATGGCCGAGGAGTACTGCTTCACGCAGTCGAACTCCCCGCGGGCTGTCCCCGCCGCGGAACTGGCTGAGCTTGCCGTGGACCTGGGATTCGGCGAGGACAACGTCCACATCGCCGAAAAGCTCGACGACGCCCTGGAGTGGGCCGTGGAACGGGCCGAAGCCAACGACGACCTTTCCGGCGGCGTGCTGGTGACCGGCTCCATCACCCTTGTGGCCGAAGCCCGCATCCTGCTCGGAAAGACGGAGGCTTAGGGGATGGCCAAACTGACGAAAGCCCAGCGCGAATGGCGGCCGGGCATGCCTAAGAAGCGCCGCTCCACCAAGGTGATGTTCGCCTCCACGGTCCTGCTGCTGGAAGCCTTCGTGATGTTCTTCGCCACCCTGGCGGTGTTTGGGCTGCGCCGCGGTGAGTTTCCGCCGGCGCTCATCCTGGGCGTGGGCATCGCCCTGAGCGTGGTGATGATCGTGGCCTGCGCGTTCCTCACCAAACCCTGGGGCGTGGGACTGGGCTGGATCCTGCAGATCATCCTGATCCTGACGGGCATTTTCGAGCCCGCCATGTTCCTGGTGGGGGCCCTGTTCGCCCTGGCCTGGTGGTATGGGATCCGTACCGGCATCAGGCTGGACCGGGAAGCTGTCCAGCGCGCCCGTGAGCAGGCCGAATGGGAAGCCGCACACCCGGACCAGGCCGCCGGGCCCGGGCAGCCGCAGACCCCCTGACGCGCGGACTCCGCGCAGCGCATTCCCCGTAGACTTATCCCGAAACCCCACCAACGCATTGGAGCAGTTGTGACCACTGAGCGCACCCTCGTCCTGATCAAGCCCGACGGCGTCGCCCGTAACCTCACCGGATCCATCCTGGCCCGGATTGAAGCCAAGGGGTACACCCTTGCTGAGCTGAAGAAGGTGGACGCCACCCGCGACCTGCTGGAGCAGCACTACGAGGAGCACGTGGGCAAGCCCTTCTATGAGCCCCTCGTGGAGTTCATGCTGAGCGGACCCGTTGTTGCGGCCATCTTCGAAGGCCACCGCGTCATCGAAGGCTTCCGTTCGCTGGCCGGCACCACCGATCCGACAACCGCCGCACCGGGCACTATTCGCGGCGACTTTGGCCGCGACTGGGGCCTGAAGGTCCAGCAGAATCTGGTGCACGGCTCCGACTCCACGGATTCCGCCGAGCGTGAGATCAAGATCTGGTTCCAGGGCTAACCCCAGCGAAATGACAGATAAGGCCGATGTTCTTCGTGAACATCGGCCTTATCTGTCATTTCGCTGGCTGGTGCGGACCTAGAAACCCGAGGTACCCGCGAACACCTGGATGAACGCGAAGAAGATGGTGGCGATGACGGCCACGTAAAGAAGCGCGGTAATGATCCAGCCGGAGTCAGCCAGGACGCGGGCAGCACCGGTCGGGACGGGAATGACGCCCGCGGTGATGTTCCGGATGGTCACCCAGACGAACAGCGGAATCATGGCCGCCCAGACGATCATGCAGAACGGGCACAGGATGTGGATGTCGTAGAGTGCCTGGGACCACAGCCACACCACGAAGACAAAGCCCAGCGTGACGCCTGTCTGCAGTCCCACCCAGAACCAGCGGGCAAAAGTGGCCCCGGACAGCAGCGCCATCCCCACGGTGATGATGACGGCGAACGCCACAATGCCAATGAACATGTTGGGGAAGCCGAACAGCGAGCTCTGCCAGGTTTTCATGACATCACCGCAGGAGATCCAGGGGTTCACGTCGCACACGGTGGTGTGGTTGGGGTCCTGCAGCACGGCGAGTTTTTCCAGGACCAGGGTCCCGGAGGCGAGCCAGCCGACCACGCCGGTGATCACCAGCAGCCAGCCGAAGGGGCGGTTGCGGGCCATGGTGGGGACGGACGCGGGAGTGCTGTCCGTGCCGAGGGTCCGGTCGGCGGCGTGGGTGTCGCTGGCGGGGGAGATGCTGGGCATTGGTGTGGCGTCCTTTTCGTCCGGTGCTCCTAGCCCGATTGTAACGCCGGCGGCTGGAAGCCATCCCCAGGCAAAAGGAGAACGGGGCCCGCCTCCGCCGTGATTTAGTCCGGGTATGAGAGAATAAACGTGGCTGGAAGCCGATCCACATTCGGACTCCGGTCCGGTGGCTTGTTCTCAAGACCGCCAATGACGAGCAGGGCAGGCTTCGGAGTGCTTCCGATGCACACTCCCGCGACTCCATTGGGCGGCACCTGGTTGTAGCAACGCAGAACAACGGGTTTCAGGACATCCCACCGGCTCCCACGGGCTGCCGCACCCCACCGCCGGTGCGAACCTGGGAGTATCCACTTGACTTCTGTCAACGCCTGCGGGTTTTGACAATATGTGCCCCAATGGGTGCCGGATGTGGCGGTACGTCAGGGGCAGGAGCGCTGCTGCATATGGAAAATGAACAAGAACTGGCCGTTAACGATGATGCCGCGGCTGAAGAGTCCGCTGTTGCACCCAAGAAGGCCGTCAGGACGCGCCGGAAGGCTGCGCCGAAGGTCGAGGACGCCATAGACAGGCCGGTGGGTGACGCCCCCGCGGAAAGCGCCACTGCTGAAAACGTTGAAGCTGCCGCCGCGGAAACCAAGGCGCCGGCCCGGCGTACCCGGGCCCGCAAGAAAGTGGAAGCTGACGAACCGCTTCCCGCCTTCGCCGACGAAGCAACGGACACCGGTGCCACTGCCGGCGTTACGGCCCCAGCCGAAGAGGGTGCACCGTCCGCAACTGCCCCCGAAGCGGAAGCCGAAACCAAACCGGTCCGCCGCCGCCGTGTCGCCACGCGCAAAACTTCCGCACCCGCGGTGGAAACTGAAGTTCCGGCTGAAGCTGCAGCCCCCGAAGCAGCAGCCACCGAAGCGGTTTCCGCCGGTCCGGAAGCCCCCGACGCAGCCGGCGAGGTGGCAGAAACCCCGGGCACTGCCGCAGCAGTAGACGCTCCTGCCGGGGCAACCCCGGCAGCGGCTACCCCGGCGGAGGCAGCCGTAACGCCGGAAGTGGCCCAGACGCCGTCGGCCGCAACGCCTGAAGCCGCCGTCTCCCAACCCCAAACCGAGGAAGAAAGCAACGCAGCCGCCACCGGCACTGCTCCCAGCCCCTTCGGCTCGCTCTTCCTGGAACCTGCTTCCCCCACGTCCGTGCTGTTCCAGGCCCCGGACCTCAGCACGGTGGTGCGCCCCGCCGCCCCCGCTGCGGCAGCCACCGAAGAGCCGGAAGAGGACGACGCCGAAGAAAGCGACGCGGAGGATTCCGCCGGCCGCCGCCGGCGCCGCAGCCGTGGCCGCCGGAACCGTGGCCGCCTTGACGACCGCGATGCAGAGGCAGGCGCCGAGGGCGACGACGAAACGGCCGAGGATGCCGACGAAGAGCAGGCCGGGCAGCTGGAAGAGGGCGTCACATCGCGCCGCCGCCGTCGCCGCCGCCGTGGCGACCAGGACCTGGAACTGACCGGCGGCGGGGATGACGACCCGCCCAACACCGTGACCCGCGTCCGCGCGCCCCGTGTTGCCACCGAACCGGCCGTCAGCAACCGGGTCACCAGCGTCAAGGGTTCCACCCGCCTGGAGGCGAAGAAGCAGCGCCGCCGCGAGTCCCGCGACACCGGCCGCCGCCGCACCGTGATCACCGAGGCCGAGTTCCTGGCCCGCCGCGAATCCGTTGACCGGCAAATGATCGTCCGGCAGCGCGACGACAGAATTCAGATTGCCGTCCTCGAGGACGGCGTCCTGGCGGAACACTTCGTGTCCAAGACGCAGCAGGATTCGCTGATCGGCAACGTCTACCTGGGCAAGGTCCAGAATGTCCTGCCCTCCATGGAGGCTGCCTTCGTTGACATCGGACGCGGCCGCAACGCCGTCCTGTACGCCGGCGAGGTGAACTGGGAGGCTGTCAACCTCGAAGGCAAGCAGCGCCGCATCGAAAACGCCCTCAAGTCCGGCGACACCGTCCTGGTTCAGGTCACCAAGGACCCGGTGGGCCACAAGGGTGCACGCCTGACCAGCCAGATCTCGCTGCCCGGCCGCTACCTCGTGTACGTGCCCGGCGGCTCCATGACCGGCATCTCCCGCAAGCTGCCCGACGTCGAACGCAACCGCCTCAAGCGCATCCTCAAGGACCGCCTTCCGGAACACGCGGGCGTCATTGTGCGCACAGCCGCCGAGGGAGCATCCGAGGAAGAGTTGACGCACGACATCAACCGGCTGCGCGCCCAGTGGGAAGGCATCGAAAGCCAGTCCACCTCCACCAAGGTCCTGGCACCGGAACTGCTTTATGGCGAACCGGACCTCACCATCAAGGTGGTCCGTGACGTCTTCAACGAGGACTTCTCCAAGCTGATCGTTTCCGGCGAGGAAGCCTGGGACACCATTGAGGCCTACGTCACCTACGTGGCCCCGGACCTGGTGGGCCGCCTCGAGAAGTGGACCAAGGACCAGGACATCTTTGCTGCCTGGCGGATCGACGAGCAGATTCACAAGGCCCTGGAACGCAAGGTGTTCCTGCCCTCCGGCGGTTCGCTGGTCATCGACCGTACCGAAGCCATGACCGTGGTGGACGTCAACACCGGCAAGTTCACCGGCAGCGGCGGCAACCTCGAAGAAACCGTCACGAAGAACAACCTTGAAGCGGCCGAGGAAGTTGTACGGCAGCTCCGGCTGCGCGACATCGGCGGCATCATCGTCATCGACTTCATCGACATGGTCCTGGAGTCCAACCGGGACCTGGTGCTGCGCCGGCTGGTGGAGTGCCTGGGCCGTGACCGTACCAAGCACCAGGTTGCCGAGGTCACCTCGCTGGGGCTGGTCCAGATGACACGCAAGCGCATGGGCACCGGGCTCCTGGAGGTCTTCGGTGAGCAGTGTGAGGCGTGCGCCGGGCGCGGCGTGGTCACCCACGACGATCCCGTGGAGCACCGCCGCGCCAACATCGTTGCCGCCGAGCACCACGTGCAGCGTGCCGACAGCCGGCCTGAAGCCCGTGCTGAAGGACACCGCAACGAAGGCCAGCGAACCGACAGCACCCAGCCTGGCGTCCGTCCCGACCGGAAGCGGCGGCGCGGACGCGGCGGCCAGCAGCCTGACGTTGCCCCGGCGGCCGCAGCCGTACACGTGCACACCGTCCACCCGGACCCGGCAGACGCCGAACGCCATGCCAAGGCGGAAGCAACCCGGCTGGCGCTCGCCAACATCGCTGCAGCAGCCCACGCGGCCCACCTGCACGACGATGAGGTTGCGGCTGCCCGCCAGGCACAGCCGGCCCAGCAGGCAGCGCCGGCCGAGGCGGACAAGCACGACGCCGATGCCTCCTCCCGTCCCGCCGCTGTCCTGACGTTCGGCGGCGAGAAGGTTGCCCTGCCCTTCGTCGAGCACGCGGAAGAACAGCAGCCGCAGCCTGCCCTCACCCTGGACCGGCTCGCTGAAGCCTTTGCGCACCTCGGTGAGCCCGCTCCGGCTGCCGAGGCTCCGGCAGAACAGCCGGAAGCTGCGGTTTCGGCACCGGCAGCTCCGGCACCCGTAGTTTCGGCACCGGTAGTTGCGGCACCGGTAGCTTCGGAACCGGCCAAGGCCGGGCAGCCGTCCGGCGCCGCCACCGTTGAGAAGGACTGGTCGGACCACACCGTGGAGCAGTCACGGCAGCGGAGGCCACGGCGCAACCGCAGCGCCAGCCGTGCCCAGGGTGCTGCCAACGAAACGTCGGTCCAGCACCATGAGAGCGTCCCGGCCGCCAGCGCAGGACACTCGCATGCCGCGAAGGCGCCGGAACCGGCTGCGGCCTCCGGTGCGGACACTGCAGGCGCCAAGCAGGCCGAGGCTCCGATCATCCTCGGTGTGGGAGTTCCTGCTTCCGAGCTCTGACCGCAGGCAGCACAACAAAAACCCGGATGCCCGGAACCGCCCTCACGGCCGGTTCCGGGCATCCGGGGTTAACAATGTTTCGGCCCGGATCAGGTGCCAACAGCAGCGGCACGTCACCTTCGGTGCGGCGGCGGCAAAACGGCTAGGCTGGGGAACCGACACGGGGTGCCGCGCGAAGGGCCGGCTGAGATCCACACCCGTTGAACCTGTCCGGCTAGTACCGGCGAAGGGATGTCTCTTGTCTTCGACTCTTGCAATGCCCGCGGAAGCTCTCCAGTCCACTCCTGTCCTGCCGGATTCCGGCCGGGACCTGCCCCGTGTCCTGTCCATTGCGGGTTCGGACCCCTCCGGTGGAGCAGGCATCCAGGCGGACCTCAAAAGTATTGCCGCGCACGGCGGGTACGGCATGGCCGCCATCACAGCCCTCACCGCACAGAACACCCGCGGCGTGGAAGCCGTCCACGTCCCGCCGGCTTCCTTCCTGGCCAGCCAGCTGGACGCCATCAGTGACGACATCACCATCGACGCCGTGAAAATCGGCATGCTGGGGGACGCCGCCGTCATTGGGGCGGTCCGGGAATGGCTCGAAAAGGTGCGTCCCGCCGTCGTGGTCCTCGACCCGGTGATGGTCGCCACCAGTGGCGACCGGCTGCTGCAGGAATCAGCCGAGGCCGCGCTCCGCGACCTGCTGCCGCTCGCCCATCTCCTCACGCCCAACCTGGCCGAACTCGCCATGCTGGTTGGCGAAAGCCCGCAGGATTCCTGGGAAGGCGCGCTCGATCAGGGGAAGCGCCTGGCGGCAGCCACCGGGACCACCGTGCTGGTGAAGGGAGGACACCTGGCCGGGGCCGAATGCCCGGACGCGCTGGTCAACATGAACGGATTGCTGGGAGCAGAAGTCATCCAGGTGCCGGGGGAGCGGGTGGCCACCCCCAACAGTCACGGCACCGGCTGTTCGCTCTCATCCGCGATGGCGACTGTGCAGGCGCGGCTGGGGGACTGGGAGGCATCGCTGCGGGAAGTGAAGCCCTGGCTGGCAGGGGCCCTGGAAGCCTCCGGACGCCTGGACGTGGGAACAGGGAACGGGCCCGTCCACCATTTCCACCACCTGCGCCCCATCCCGCCCGCCGGAGGATTCGCCGCGCGGCTGCGGGCCGAAGCCGACGAGGACCTCAAAGCGATCTACGGGCTGGACTTCATCCGTGGACTGGCCTCCGGCAGCCTCCCCGAAAAGGAGTTTGCCTACTACCTCGCCCAGGACGCCATCTACCTCAACGGTTACTCCCGGGTCCTGGCACGGGCAAGCGCCCTGGCACCCACCGAAACGGAGCAGGTGTTCTGGGCTGCCTCCGCGCGGCAGTGCCTGGAAGTGGAGTCGGAGCTGCACAGGTCCTGGCTGAGCACCCGCCCCGTCCAGGCCGAGCTGGGCCCGGTCACCAAGTCCTACGTGGACCACCTGACGGCCGCATCGGCGTCGGGCAGTTATGCCGTGCTCGCGGCCGCCGTCCTGCCCTGCTTCTGGTTGTATGCCGAGGTGGGCAAGACACTCCACGCCCGGTTTGTCGCCGCGGGCGAACCGGCAGCACACCCCTATGCTGACTGGCTCCGTACCTACGCGGACGAAGATTTCGCCGAAGCAACCCGCAAGGCCATCGCCATCGTGGACGGGGCCGGGCGGAACGCCTCGGATACCGAGCGGGCGGCGATGGTCACCGCCTTCCGGCAGTCCTGCCGCCTGGAAGTGGACTTCTTCGACGCGCCGCGCCTCCACTCCTGACCGGCAGGCGGGCGCTCTGCCGGTAGGATGGTGGGGCGCGGTCCCGCCGCCTGGTTGGCCTGTGGTTCCTATCACAGCCAACGCGCCGGAACCAGCCTCATTTGCGGCCGAAGACGAAATTAGCGTAGTCTAGTTCTTCGGTGCTTACGCCAACACTTGGGTTATGACCCCTTCGGGGATAGCTCACGGATTTCCCCGGGGAATCCACGGCGTTGAGGCACAGCGGAAACCCAGCCACTTCAGCGCCGGGTACCGCACGCAAATCTAGTAATAAACGTCGAGAGAAGTGAGTTCCCAAGTGGTGTACGCGATTGTCCGCGCAGGCGGCCGCCAAGAGAAGGTTTCCGTTGGAGACTTCGTTACCCTGAACCGCGTCGCCGGTGGAGCTGGCAGCACCATTGAGCTGCCCGCACTGCTCCTGGTAGACGGTGACAAGGTCACCTCCGCCGCTGCTGACCTGGCCAAGGTAACTGTCACGGCTGAAATCCTCCAGGACCTCCGCGGTCCTAAGATTGTCATCCAGAAGTTCAAGAACAAGACCGGTTACAAGAAGCGCCAGGGTCACCGTCAGGAACTGACCAAGGTCAAGATCACTGGCATTCAGTAACCACCGGTTACGTTCAGGTTTTTCAGCAGATTCCCCAGAATTTAGAGGCAGGCATTTCAGATGGCACATAAAAAGGGCGCGAGCTCCACTCGCAACGGTCGTGACTCCAACGCTCAGTACCTCGGCGTCAAGCGCTTCGGCGGCCAGGTAGTATCCGCAGGCGAGATCATCGTCCGCCAGCGTGGCACCCACTTCCACCCGGGCGCCGGCGTTGGCCGTGGCGGCGACGACACCCTGTTCGCACTGACCCCGGGAGCCGTTGAATTCGGTACCCGCCGCGGTCGTCGCGTCGTCAACATCGTTGCTGCTGCAGCTGCAGAGTAACAACAGATCCTAAAGCGGTGGAGCGGGCCTGATGGCCCGCTCCACTGTTCTTTTAACCGCATTACAATCGATTTGGCGCCTTGGGGCGTCTCGAAACACAGCACTGAGGAGATCCACGTGGCCAGCTTTGTAGACCGGGTAGTACTGCACGTATCCGGCGGTAGCGGCGGCCACGGGTGCGTCTCCGTCCACCGCGAGAAGTTCAAGCCCCTGGGTGGTCCCGACGGCGGCAATGGCGGCAATGGCGGCGACGTCATCCTGCGCGTGGACCACCAGACCACCACCCTTCTTGACTACCACCACGCCCCCCACCGGCACGCCACCAACGGCGGCCCCGGCATGGGTGACTGGCGCGGCGGGAAGAACGGTGAGACCCTCATCCTGCCCGTGCCCGACGGCACCGTGGTCAAGTCCAAGGACGGAACGGTCCTGGCGGACCTCGTCGGCGAAGGCGCCGAATACGTTGCCGCTGCCGGCGGGATCGGAGGACTCGGCAACGCTGCCCTGTCCTCCCAGAAGCGCCGCGCCCCCGGCTTCGCCCTGCTGGGCATCGAAGGCGAATCCAGCGACATCGTCCTGGAACTGAAGTCCATTGCCGACATCGCACTGGTGGGCTTTCCGTCTGCCGGCAAGTCAAGCCTCATCGCCGCGATGTCGGCTGCCCGGCCCAAGATCGCGGACTACCCGTTCACCACGCTCATTCCCAACCTGGGCGTTGTCCAGGCGGGCGATGTCCGGTTCACTATCGCCGACGTCCCCGGACTGATCGAGGGTGCCAGCGAGGGCAAGGGCCTGGGCCACCACTTCCTGCGCCACGTGGAGCGCTGCGCCGCGCTGGTCCACGTCCTGGACTGCGGAACCCTGGAATCGGACCGCGACCCCCTTTCGGACCTGGCCATTATTGAGGCCGAGCTGGAAAAGTACGCCGTGGATATGAGCTACGCCGGCCAGGACGGCGAAGTGGTCCCCCTGAACCACCGCCCCCGACTGGTGGCGCTGAACAAAGTGGACCTGCCTGACGGCAAGGACATGGCAGACTTCGTCCGCCCGGAACTGGAATCCCGCGGCTACCGCGTCTTCGAAGTGTCGGCCACCAGCCACGAAGGCCTGCGCCAGCTGGGCTTCGCCATGGCCGAGATCGTCCAGGCAGCCCGTGACGCCGTCGCGGCCGCCCCGCCCAAGGTGCAGCCGGCCGTCCTGCGTCCGCGCCCCGTCAACGAGTCCGGGTTCCGGATCCGCCGTGAGGAAAAGGGCCTCGAGCCGCTGTTCCGCGTCCTCGGCGAAAAGCCCGTGCGCTGGGTCAAGCAGACGGACTTCACCAATGAGGAAGCCATCGGCTACCTGGCCGACCGGCTGGCCAAGCTCGGCGTGGAGACCGAGCTGTTCAAGCAGGGCGCAAAGCCCGGCGACACCGTGGTGATCGGCGAGGACGACGGCGTCGTCTTCGACTGGGAGCCCACCATGATGGCCGGCGCCGAACTGCTGGCGTCACCCCGCGGCACCGATGTCCGTTTCGCCGATATCGGCGACCGCCCCACCCGCAGCCAGAAGCGCGAAGAGCAGCAGGAGCGCCGGGACGCCAAGGCAGCAGCCCGCGCCGAGCTCGAGGCAGAGCGGAAGGCCGGCATCTGGACGGAGTCCGTCAGCGGACGGCGTGTGGCCAAGCCCCTGAAGGAGAGCGGACTGGAAGCGGACGATGACCTCTAGGGCCGTCGTCACGGACCCCTTGGTGCGGTCCGTGGACCGGAGCGTGCTCGCCAACGCGCGCCGGATCGTGGTGAAGGTGGGCTCGTCGTCACTGACCAGCATCAAAGGTGGCATCTCGGAGGAATCCCTGACCGCCCTGGCGGACGCCCTGGCGGCCAAGCGCAACACCGGAACGGAGATCATCCTGGTCTCCTCCGGCGCCATCGCCGCGGGCCTGGCACCTTTGGGCCTGGCCAAGCGGCCCCGCGACCTGGCCACCCAGCAGGCGGCGGCCAGTGTGGGGCAGGGCCTGCTGATGGCGCGTTACACCCACGCCTTCGGCGCCCACGGCGTGACGGTCAGCCAGGTGCTCCTCACGGCCGAGGACTTGATGCGGCGCAGCCAGCACACCAACGCCTTCCGTGCCCTGGACCGGCTGCTGAACCTCGGCGTCGTCCCCGTCGTGAACGAAAACGACACGGTGGCCACGCACGAGATCCGTTTTGGCGACAATGACCGGCTCGCGGCCCTGGTGGCGCACCTGGTGCGGGCCGATGCGCTGGTGCTGCTGTCCGACGTCGACTCCCTCTACGACGGTCCGCCTTCCCAGGGCGCGAAACGGATCCCCCTGGTTGAGGGCGCCCACGACCTCGAGGGCGTGTCCATCGGAAAAACCGGCAAGGCGGGCGTCGGCACCGGCGGAATGCTCACCAAGGTCGAAGCCGCCACCATGGCCGCCGGCTCCGGCATCCATGCCGTCGTCACCTCCACGCCCAACGCGGCAGCTGCACTCAACGGCGAGGACGTAGGCACCTGGTTCGCCGTCAACGGGGCCCGGAAGCCCGTCCGGCTCCTCTGGCTGGCACATATCGCCTCGGTCCAGGGCCGCCTGGTCCTCGACGATGGTGCGGTTAAGGCCGTGCGGCACCACCGGACGTCCTTGCTGCCGGCAGGCATCTCCGCCGTGCATGGCGACTTCGAAGCGGGCGACGCCGTCGAGATCGTCAGTGCCGATGGAACCGTGGTTGCCCGCGGCCTCGTGAACTACTCCTCGGAGGAGCTGCCCCGCATGCTGGGCCGGTCCACCCGGGACCTTGGCGAGGAACTCGGCAGCGGCTATGACCGTGAAGTTGTTCATGTTGATGACCTGGTGCTGGTCTGAGCTCCACCCTCGCCTAAACTTGAAACATGACTGAGGCCCTGATCCACACAACTGCTCACACCTCCGGAGACACTGCTGCCGCGTCCGAGGCGCAGCAGCCAGCCCCCGCAGCAGTGCCGGTATCAGCTGACGTCCCGCTGTCCGATGCCGACGTCGAAGCGGCAGTCCACGCCATCGCCGACCGTTCCCGCCAGGCTGCCCGCCGGATTGCCATGGCCAACCGGTCCTGGAAGGACCGCGCCCTGCGCGCCGTGGGAGATGCCCTGCAGGAGAACACGCAGGCCATCCTTGATGCCAACGCCAAGGACGTAGCTGCCGGAAAAGCCAACGGCACGTCCGCTGCCATGCTGGACAGGCTCACGCTCACGGAAGCCCGCATCGCCGGGCTGGTGGCTGCGCTGGAAAACCTAGCCAACCTGCCCGACCCCGTGGGCAACGTGGTCCGCGGCCAGACCCTCCCCAACGGCCTGCGCCTGCGCCAGGTCAACGTTCCCATGGGCGTGGTGGCCGCCATCTACGAAGCGCGCCCCAACGTCACGGTGGACATCGCCGGGCTGGCACTCAAGAGCGGCAATGCCGTGATCCTGCGCGGCGGCAGCGCGGCTGAGGCCACCAACGAAGTACTTGTCCGGGTGTTGCGCGAAGCGCTGGAGTCCGTGGGACTGCCTGCCGACGCCGTGCAGACCGTGGACCAGTACGGCCGGGCCGGCGCGAACGTGCTCATGCGCGCCCGCGGCAGGGTTGATGTGCTGATTCCCCGCGGCGGCCGCGACCTCATTCAGGCAGTGGTCACCAATTCCGCCGTGCCCGTCATCGAGACGGGGGAGGGCAACGTCCATATCTTCATCGACGAATCGGCGAATGAGGAGATGTCCGTTGAGATCCTGCTCAACGCCAAGACCCAGCGGCCCAGTGTCTGCAACACCGTGGAGACCCTCCTGGTCCACTCCGGATCCACTGTCCTGCCGGCCGTTGCCGCAGCCCTGAGCAAGGCCGGCGTCCGGCTGCACGCCGATGACCGCGTCCGCGCCGCCCTGCCCGCATCCATTGAGGCGGAACCGGCCACCGACGAGGACTGGGGCACCGAGTACATGAACCTTGACCTGGCCGTGGCCATGGTGGACAGCCTGGATGAGGCGGTTCAGCACATCCGCACCTGGTCCACCGGCCACACCGAGGCCATCCTCACCAACGACCTTTCCAACGCCGAACGGTTCATTGCGGAAGTGGATTCCGCGGCTGTCATCGTCAATGCATCGACCCGTTTCACGGACGGCGGCGAACTGGGCCTGGGTGCCGAGGTGGGTATTTCCACGCAGAAGCTGCATGCCCGCGGCCCCATGGGGCTGACCGAACTCACCACCACCAAGTGGATCGTGCAGGGCGAGGGCCAGGTCCGCGGGTAGCAACGCGGTAACATAGACCGAACGCCAGAAAGCAGCGGGAACTTCCGCTGCCATAAACCTTTGAACCCTAGGGGAGAAAATGCTGTTCCAGCAGATCGCCACGACCATCGCCGAAGGCGAAGAACACGAACTCGCGCCGCTCTGGGCTGAGCCGTGGGTCTTCGGCGTCGTCATTTTCGCCATCCTGCTGGTGCTGATGTTCGTCACCCTGTCCTACTCCAACCTGGGCAACCGCCACGCTGCCACTGAGGAGCACGCGGACCCGCACCGCCAGCACCCCAACAAGCACGATCACGGGCAGGGCCACTAACATTTCCCGCGTTCTGCACCACAGTGGTGCCAACGGCAGGCTTCGGCTGGGCGTGATGGGTGGGACGTTTGATCCCATCCATCACGGCCACCTGGTCGCAGCCAGTGAAGTGGCTGCCGAGTTTGATTTGGACGAAGTGGTTTTCGTCCCTACCGGCCAGCCGTGGCAGAAGTCCCACAAACAGGTCAGCGAGCCCGAGCACCGGTACCTCATGACCGTCATCGCCACGGCCTCCAATCCACGGTTCACCGTGAGCCGCGTGGACATCGAACGTCCCGGCCCCACGTACACCATTGACACGTTGCGTGACCTGCGTGCGCAGCGCCCGGACGCCGACCTGTTCTTCATCACGGGGGCTGACGCCCTGGCGCAGATCCTGTCGTGGAAGGACATCGATGAACTGTGGTCGCTGGCCCATTTCGTGGGTGTGACGCGCCCCGGCCATGTCCTGGACGGAATGGGACGGGACGATGTCAGCCTCCTTGAGGTTCCGGCCATGGCGATCTCGTCAACTGATTGCCGGACCCGCGTTGCAGCGAACAACCCCGTCTGGTACCTGGTACCGGACGGAGTGGTCCAGTACATCGCCAAGTACGGTCTCTACGCCCATGCGCCGGCGGTCGGGAATGAGTTAACTTCCGAAGCACGTGAACCAGCCAGTACTGAATGAGTTCTCAATGAGTCAGGAACAGCCCCCCATCCGCAGCCGCCGGGAACTCCGGAAGGCCAGGGATGCCCAGCAGGCGTCCGTGTCCACAGGCACGGACCAGCTTCCCCCTGCCCATGTACCGGAGGTGTCACAACCGCAGGCGGGCGCACAGCAGCCGGCCGCGAAGGAGCCTGCCTCCCAGCAGCCTGCCACCCCGGGCGCGGCAGGCCAACCGGCCGCCGGGCAGCCGGGCCGCGGCTCCAGTCCCGCCCCGGAGCAGACCCACACCCAGCGGTCGTCACAGATCCGCGCGCGGGACCGTGCGGCGCTGCGCACCATCAAGGAGCTGGAAGAAAAAGAAGGCCAGCTCGCCACCGGCGGCGCCCCTACCCGGCGCCAGCTCAGGCTGCAGCAGCTCAAGGAACAGGCGCTGACCGCGGCCAACCCCATCGTGCCGCCCGCAGGCGGTCCCTCAGTCCAGACCGGTACATCGGTAAAGGGCGGTACGCCGGCACAAAACGGTCCGGCTGCCGGACCCTTGGCCGCCGGATCCTCGCAGTCGTCTCCGGCGGCAGCGGAAAAGAAGCCAGCCGCGAAAACTGCCGGTCCCACCGCCAAGAGCACCGCCGCTACAGCCAATGCCACATCCGGGTCCCGTTCCGGGGTCCCCGACGGGATGACTGTTGAGCAGGCACTGCAGGCGCGGGCACTCATCGCCGAGCAGGCAAAGAACCAGATCGCCAAGATGGAGCACATCGCTTCCCTCGATCCGGAAGCGGTCAATCCGGACATCCTCGCGGAACAGATTGCCTTGGCCGAACGTGCCGCCGTCATGAACCGCCGGGCCCTGGCCAAGCAGAAGCTGGCCGAACAGGCAGGAACTCCCGCAGCACCCGGCAGGGAACCCGGAGCGAAGGACCGGCCGGCGCCTTCGACGGCCAACAACCTGGCCATGGTGACCCCCTTGGAGTTTGTCCAGGTTCCGGGCGTCGACCGCCCTGTCATGAAACCGCCGGCCACCTCCCATGTCCCCGTCACCACACGGCCGGGTACAAAGGTCCAGCCCGATACAAAAGCCCAGACGGGAATTAAGGCCCAGCCGGGAGGTGCCGGAAAGCGGCGCCCCGCCAGCCGTCCGAACGCTGCCTCGGCAGACGCCGCATCGGGCCGTTCGCAGGTTATCGCCCGGGCGGAAGCTGCTGCCAGGGCAGCCACCCGCCCCAAACCTGTGGTCTTTCCCGAGAACCCGGCAGAGGGCCCGGGGGAGGACCTGCCCAGGGTTCCGGCCAGCTCGGCCCACGGACTCGATCCTTTGGATGCGGCCACCGCCGGGCTTGCCCGGGCCAAGCGGAACCGGATCCTGCAGCTCTGCATCCTGCTGTTCGGCCTCGTGGCGCTCATCTCAGGCATTTTCCTTATCATCAGCGGCATGTCCAGCTGACCGGTCAGCACCAATACTTTTAAACCAACAAGGAGTCCCGTGACTGCATCAGATTCATCCATCACCATAGCCCGCACTGCCGCCAAGGCCGCCGCGGACAAGATCGCCCAGGACATCGTTGCCTTGGACGTCAGTGAGCGCCTGGCGCTGGCCGACGTCTTCCTCATCGCGTCCGCGCCGAGCGAACGCCAGGTCAATGCAATTGTGGACGGGATTGAGGAGGAGCTGGCCAAGCAGGACCTGCGTCCGGTGCGCCGCGAAGGCCGCTCCGGTGGCCGCTGGGTCCTGCTGGACTACTCGGACCTGGTCATCCACGTCCAGCATGAAGAAGACCGCGTGTTTTACGCCCTGGAACGCCTCTGGAAGGACTGCCCCGTGGTGGACCTCCAGCTGGGTGACGACGCCTCGGCCAAGGCCACGGCCGCCTCCGAGACCGAGTAGATCCGCGGAAACACGCCGAATATTCCCGATTTGGAATTTTCGGAATTGCTGTTCTAAGATATTTGAGTTGCTTCGGGGAAGCCCGGAAGAAAGCTCTTGGGAGCAGCAATAATTCGGGGCTGTGGCGCAGCTGGTAGCGCACCTGCATGGCATGCAGGGGGTCAGGGGTTCGAGTCCCCTCAGCTCCACCGGATAATCCGCCGGAATCATTTGATTCCGGCGGATTTTTTGTTTGTCTGCTGGCGCCGCTGGGACCCAGCCCGCCGGAGGCGTACGCTTCAAATATCCGCCAAAAGGTTTCACATCCCCCCGATTGGCGCATCAGGCAAAAGTGCATTAAGCTGATCAGGTTGCTCCGGGGGAATCGCCCGGAACAGCGAAAGTTCGGGGCTGTGGCGCAGCTGGTAGCGCACCTGCATGGCATGCAGGGGGTCAGGGGTTCGAGTCCCCTCAGCTCCACCGGACATCTCCTTCAGGAGAACAGAAGAGGAACCATCCACCCCAGGATGGTTCCTCTTCTGTTTAAGCCAGTGGGGCTCCCGTCAGAGCCAGGCGGTACGGCGCAGAGGAGGCTCTTCCCCGCCCGGACGCTGGACCAGAACCTGGTTGACACCCGTCAGGCCGTTTTCAAAACCGATGGCACTGGAGGCCATGTACAGCCGCCACACACGTGCACGGCCCAGCCCGGACAGCCTGGCGGCCTGCTCCCAGCTGTCCTCCAGTCGTTTGACCCAAGCACGCAGGGTCAGCGCGTAGTGCCGCCTCAGCGCCTCGACGTCAAGGATCTCGAAGCCGGCGCCCTCCAGCGCCGTGACCATCTCGCCCAGGCTGATCATCTCGCCGTCCGGAAAGACATACCGCGGGAGGAACGAATCCGGGTCAGGGCTGGTGGGCCCGGCGTTCCAGGAGATGGCATGGTTGAGCAGGCGGCCGCCCGGGCGGAGCAGAGCGAACAAGGCCGAAGCGTATCCTGGGGTCTGCTCCCGCCCCACATGTTCGGACATCCCGATGGAACTGATGGCATCGAACGGCCCATCCGTGACGTCCCGGTAATCCTGCACCCGGATGTCCACCTTTTCGGTGAGCCCCGCTTCGGCTGCCCGCTTGCGTGCAAGGTTGGCCTGCTCCGAGGAGAGCGTCACACCCACCACCGTGGCCCCGTACCTTCCTGCCGCGTGGAGGGCGAAACTGCCCCAGCCGCAGCCCACGTCCAGCACACGCATCCCCGGCTTGAGCCCGAGCTTGCGGCAAACCAGGTCCAGTTTCGCTTCCTGGGCGGCATCGAGGCCCTCCACTAACCTGGCGCCCGAACCCGGGCCCTGCGCTTCGTCGGCGTCTTCGGGCCACACCGCGCAGGAGTAAACCATCGACGGTCCCAGGACGAGGCCATAAAAGTCATTGCCGACGTCGTAATGGTGCGAGATAGCAGCCGAATCCCGGCGGCGCGAGTGCAGCCGGCCCTTCCTGGCGATCCGTGACTCCTCCGGCGGCGGCGCGGGATTGGGTCCCACTGCTCCCAGACGAATGGCAGTGCGAACCAATGTCCACAGCTCAGCCGCAGTGGGGGGACGGAAGGGACCCGGTTCCGCGAATTTGCCGGCGGAGCTCAAAGCAGAAAAAGCCTCGAAGATATCGCCGGGCGCATCAATCTCGCCGGCAACATACGCCCTGCTCAGTCCCAGTTGGCCCGGAGACCATATAATCCGCCGCAGCGCGCGGCGGGAGCGGAATTCCAGGACTGGCGCTTCCTGCGGGCCGGCTTCCGAGCCGTCCCAGGCACGCAGGCGCAGCGGTATCTGTTCGGTTCCCAGGACAATCCCCAGGGCTGTGGCGAGCCGGGCGGCTGCGCCGCGGTCTGTGGTCATGGTGGTGCCTTTCTTCCGCTGAGGCCGCCCGCGGGGAGGGCCTGCTTCCGATGCCCTCCCGGGCCGGTTCCATGGGCCTACCCTAAAGCCGGCGCGCCGCGCTGTCAGGGAGCGCCCTGTAAATTTTTGCCAAAGGTTCCGTCCAGGTCCCGAGTCTTGTCCGGCAGGTACACCCCATAAGGGGCGCGGCTATCATGGGGGAGTGACCGCCGCCCAAACCGATGTTGCCGTCATTGGTGCGGGCCAGGCAGGCCTGTCGGCCGCCTACCATCTGCAGCGCCGCGGCGTCAGCTATGTGATGTTCGACGCCGAAGAAGGACCGGGGGGTGCATGGCGGCACCGCTGGAAGAGCCTGCGCATGGCCACCGTGAACGGCATCAGCGACCTTCCGGGCATAGCGAAGCCCGCCGTCGATCCCAGGGAGCCCAGTTCGGAGTTCCTCACCCGTTATTTCCGCGAGTACGAGGAGGAACTTGGCCTGTCCGTCCAACGCCCCGTCAAAGTGCGGGCGGTGAGCCGGGAAGACAACGATCCCGCAGGCAGGCTGCGGCTCGACACATCACGCGGCGATTGGACAGCCAGGGCGGTGATCAACGCCACCGGGACCTGGACACGGCCGTTCTGGCCCATCTACCCGGGCCAGTCCACCTTCCGGGGCAGGCAACTGCACGTGGCCGACTATGTTGCAGCCGAAGAGTTTACCGGCAAGCATGTCATCGTGGTGGGCGGCGGGATCTCCGCTGTCGGGCTGCTGGACGAAATCTCCCAGGTCACCTCAACCAGTTGGTTCACCCGCCGGGAACCGGTGTGGCGCGACGCGGAGTTCGACTCCCGCGCAGGCCACGATGCGGTGGCACTTGTGGAAGAGCGGGTGCGCAAGGGACTGCCGCCGCAGAGCGTGGTGTCGGTAACGGGGCTGATCTGGACGCCGGCACTCCGCGCGGCGGCGGCACGGGGTGCCCTGGACCGGCAGCCCATGTTCACCGCCATTGAGCCGGACGGCGTCCGGCTCCCGGACGGGAACCTCCTGAAGGCGGATGTCATCCTGTGGGCCACAGGCTTCCGGGCGGAGCTGGAACATCTTGCCCCGCTTCACCTGCGGGGGCCCGGAGGCGGCATTGTGATGGACGGGACGCAGGTGGCAGCCGAGCCGCGCGTGCACCTGGTAGGTTACGGCCCCTCGTCGTCCACCATCGGGGCCAACCGGGCCGGCCGGGCGGCCGTTGCCGCAATCCTGAAGCTGCCCGGACTGGCTCCCGCCGTGGAAACGGTAACGTGGGGCTGACCCGCCGCGGGAACGCGCCAGGCAGCGCGGGAGCATTCGGGACAGAAGAAAGCGGCAGGCACTAAGTGGCATCAGACAGGCTTGAGGACGTCTTTGGGATCCTTCGGCGGCGGCCCGACGTGGAAGCGCCCAATCTCCAGGCGTGGGATGCCACCGACCGGTTGCTGCTGGAAACGGCAGCGGACCATGTGGAGGAGGGCAGCACGGTAGCTGTCGTCGGTGACCGCTACGGCGCCCTGACCCTGGGCGCGCTGGCTGTGCTCAACCCCGCCGGCGTCCTCGTGCACCAGGACCTGATCACCGGCGAACGGGCCCTGCGCCGCAACGCGGAAGAACTGCGGGCTGCCGGCACGGGGATGGCGCCCGCGGCAGGGAACAGCACGACTGAGCCGGCCGGCTTCCAGCACCTGCCGCTCGGGCCAGAACTCCTGGCAGGCGCACAGACTGTGCTCCTGCAGCTGCCCAAGACCCTGGCCGAGCTGGAGCAGATTGCGGCGGCCGTCGCCCGGTATGCGACCGCCGGCGTGGTGCTGCTGGCAGGCGGCCGAGTGAAGCACATGTCCCTGGGCATGAATGCCGTCCTGGAACGGTACTTCCATACCGTCCAGCCCCAGCTCGCCCGGCAGAAGTCCCGCGTCCTCCTGGCCACCGGCCCCAAGGCGACACCCGCGCCGGACCGGTTTCCCGTCGTCGAACACCTCGCTGAGCTGGACCTTAACGTGGCGGCCCACGGAGCGGTCTTCGCCGGCCCGAAGCTGGACATCGGCACCAGGTTCCTGCTGACGTTCCTGCCATCGATGAAGCCTGCCAGCCACGCCATAGACCTGGGCTGCGGCACCGGAATCCTTGCAGCGATGTATGCCAGGCACTATCAGGAATCTCGGGTGACGGCCACGGACCAGTCGGCTGCGGCGGTGGCCTCCGCGCTGGCAACGGCCCGCGCCAATGGACTGGAAAGCCGGATCGGCGGTCTCCAGGATGACGCGCTGAGCACCATGGAGCCGGGCAGTGCGGACCTCGTGCTGCTCAATCCGCCCTTCCACGTGGGTGCCGGTGTGCATGCCGGCGCCGGGCTGAAGATGATTGAAGCCGCAGGCCGGGTACTGGCGCCGGGCGGGGAATTATGGACGGTCTATAACCGCCACCTGCCCTACCTGCCGGCACTGGAGCGGCACGTGGGCCCCACCGCCATCAAGGGCCAAAACCCCAAGTTCACGGTGACCCGGAGCGTCCGGCGCAGTGTTCGGTAAAGGTATCCACAAGGTATGCCACGCCACGGTCCCGCCTATGGGTCTGTGCCTACGCTTAACGTACGATTCAAGCAGCACCACAACCACGTGGCCGAAGATCTTTAGGGGACACTGTGACTGAGATCCGCCAATCCTCACCGAGGCGCGGAACCAACCTGCCCAGGATGGGGGACTTCAACCTCACAGTCATCCTCGACGCCATTCGCAGGTCCTCGGGTGGCCTGAGCCGGGTGGAGCTCGCACAGATCGTGGGCCTGTCGCCCCAGACTATCTCGAACATATCCCGCCGGCTCCTCGACCAGAACCTCATCGTCGAGGCAGGCAAGGAAGGCAGCGGCCCTGGAAAACCCCGCACCATTCTGCGCCTGAACCCCGGCGGCATGTACGCCGTGGGCGTCCACCTCGACCCCGCCGTGAGCACCTTCGTGGTCCTGGACCTCGTGGGAGCGGTGGTCCGGCATTCCCGGATCAAGACTCCCGGCGGCAACGATCCTTCCGTCATCATCAGCACTATTGCTGCCGGGATCTCGCAGATTGTCGCGGACTCGGACGTGGACCGGGACAGGATTGCCGGCGTGGGTGTTGCAGCCCCGGGCCCCATCGACCTGGACAACGGCACGGTGGTGGATCCGCCGCTGCTTCCGGGCTGGGACCGCGTGGAACTGCGCAACGCGCTGTCCGAGGCAACGGGCTATTCGGTGCTGATGGACAAGGACGTCACCAGCGCCGCCGTCGCTGAAACCTGGGCCGGCGGCCCCAGCGGCGCCGGCAGCTTCGTGTTTATGTACATGGGGACCGGCATCGGCTGCGGCATTGTCCTCAATGACGAGGTGGTGCGCGGAACGTCCGGCAACGCGGGCGAAATCGGGCATATTGTGGTGGACCCGGACGGACCCCTGTGCGACTGCGGGCAGCGGGGCTGCGTGAAATCCTCCTGCATTCCCAAAGTGCTGGTGGCCGAAGCGGAGGCGGCGGGCATCCTGGACGGCTCGCGTTCGGGCAACAGCGGGGCCGAGATCCAGCAAAGCTTCGCCAGGCTGTGCGAACTGGCGGACGGCGGAGACGAGCGTGCTGCCGCCATCATCGACAAGTCCGCCGTGCTGGTCGCCCGGGCGGTATCGGTGGTCACCAATACGCTCGACGTCGAGCGGGTGGTTTTCGGCGGGCCGTTCTGGAGCGGCATGGCAGAGCGTTTTCTCAAGAAGGTGCCGCCGCTGCTGGATGCCAACAGTGCGGCGCGGTTGATCCACCCCATCCAGGTTGTTGGCACGGGTGTAGGGGAGGACGTGGGCGCCATCGGTGCGGCGTCGCTGGTCCTCGAGCACACGCTTGCGCCCCGCGCCCAGCGGCTCCTGCTGGAGAGCTGACAGGACGCATTTCGCGGGCACCTTGCTTGCGGCACCCCGCCCATCTAGCATGTGCATATTGCCGCGGCTGGGGCCCGCTGACAAATGGGGTCCGCAGCTTTAGACCGAATGGAGCACCATGCGTCGCCGGGCCCTGAAGACACTGTCCCTGATCGCCTCCGCGCTGGTTGCCCTGACGGCCTGCACCCCGGGCAGTCCCGCCGCTGAAGAGTCCAAGACGTTGAAGGTGGTCTATCAGAAGACGGATTCCTTCACGGCCCTGGACACCATGTTCCAGGCCGCCAAGCAGGAGTTCGAAGCGGCGAACCAAGGGGTCACCGTCGAGCTGCAGCCCATCCAGGGCAACGACGACGACTACGGCACCAAACTGGCCCTCGCCCTGCGCTCGCCGTCCACCGCGCCGGACGTGTTCTACGAGGACACCTTCAAGGTCCGCTCCGACGTCGACGCCGGCTACCTGTTGAAGCTGGACAGCCACCTTGACGGCTGGGTGGATTGGGACACGTTCAACGACGCCGCCAAGGCCGCAGGAAAGGCGGACGACGGCGGCACCTACGCAGTGCCGCTGGGCACCGACACGCGGGCCATCTGGTACAACAAAAAAGTCCTGGCAGCCGCCGGCATCAGCGACCCCTGGCAGCCGCGCAGCTGGCAGGACATCCTGGATGCCGCCCGGAAGATCAAAGCCAACGACCCCTCCGTGATCCCGTTCAACATGTACGCCGGCAAGGGCACCGGCGAGGGGACCGTTATGCAGGGCTTCTATGAACTGCTCTACGGCACCGGCTCCAGCCTCTACGACGAGGAATCGAAGAAATGGGTGGTGGGCTCGGCCGGCTTCACGGACTCCCTGGCCTTCCTCAAAACCCTGTACGACGAGAAACTCGCAGTGTCGCCGGCTGAGGCCCTGGACGCCAACGTCTGGAAAAAGGTGTTCGGCGAGTGGTTCCCGAACGGGAAGCTGGGCGCCACCGTGGAAGGCTCCTACGCGCCGTCGTTCTGGCAAGAGGGCGGAAGCTACGAATGGCCCGGGTACGAACAGGACATGGGCGTGGCCCCGTTCCCCACCCGGGACGGCCAGGCGCCCGGGGCCGTCAGCATGTCCGGCGGCTGGACCCTGGCAGTGGGTGCCGGGACCAAAGAACCTGACCTGGCATTCAAATTCCTCACCACTGCGCTCAACGAGAAGAACTCCCTCGCGTTCACCGTGGAAAGCTCGCAGATCGCTGTCCGGTCGGATGTGGCGGCGGATGCCGGCTACCAGGATGCCAACCCGTTCGTGAAGGACGTCTCTGACCTTGTTTCCGTGACCCGCTACCGCCCGGCAACGTCGGACTATCCCCGGATCTCGGCGGCTGTCCAGGAGGCAACCGAAGCCGTGATCACGGGGAGCAGGACACCGGAGCAGGCGGCCGCAGACTACGACGCAGCGGTAACGGACATTGTGGGCGGCGACAAAACCGTCCGGAAGTAGCCTGTGACCGTTAGCCACCGGACACGGCACTGGGTCCGCTACCTGCCGGTCCTCCCTGCCATCCTGCTCCTGCTGGTGTTCCTCGCCGGACCCGTGCTCTGGGCTTTCCAGGCTTCGCTCACCAACGCGGGGCTGACCGGCCGCAGCGCCCGGAATCCCGAGTGGGTGGGGCTGGAAAATTATCAGCGGCTGCTGGCGGACCCCGCCTTTCCGCTCTCGCTGGCGCTCACGGTCCTGTTCGTGGGAGGTTCCGCGGTGCTGGGCCAGAACCTGCTGGGCCTGGCCATCGCCGTGCTGATGCGGCGGGCCCGCCCGGCAGTGTCTTCCCTGGTGGGAACCGCCGTGGTGGCCGCCTGGGTCCTTCCGGAAATCGTGGCCGCCTTCGCCGCCTACGCCTACTTCAGCAGGGACGGAACCCTGAACCAGGTGCTGGGCGGGCTGGGCCTTCCCGAGGCGGACTGGCTGTACGCGTATCCGATGGTGGCCATCATGCTGGCCAACGTGTGGCGCGGCACCGCCTTTTCCATGCTGGTGTACCGGGCGGCCCTGAACGATGTTCCCACCGAAGTGACCGAAGCCGCCCAGATGGACGGTGCCAGGAGCTGGCAGCGGCTGGTTTTCATCACGCTTCCCATGATCCGGGGCAGCATCGCCACCAACCTGATGCTCATCACGCTGCAGACGCTGGCCGTGTTCACCCTCATCTGGGTGATGACGGCCGGCGGACCCGCGAATGCCAGCACCACCTTGCCCGTCCTCGCGTACCAGGAAGCCTTCAAATTCGGCGACATCGGCTACGGCACCGCGGTGGCCTCTGTCCTCATCATCATCGGCGGCGTGTTTGGGGCAGCCTATATCCGACTGCTCCGGGAGCCCCGGCCATGACCGCCCCCGCCAAAATACGGCAGCCTGCCCCTGCCCCGGTGCTCCGGGCACGGCTCCGCCGCGGCTCCGCCCCGGCCGACCTGGCCCTGCTGCTGGTGGGCGCCTGCTTCCTGCTGCCGCTGCTGTGGCTTGTCCTGGGTTCCCTGGACCCCGAGGCCGGCCACGAAACCAAAGTGCCGCGGCAGCCCGGGCTGGACAACTTCGCCGCGGTCCTGACCCCGCAGCTGCTGCTCCAGCCGTTGTGGAACAGCATGCTGCTGTCTGCCGGAACCGGAGCGGTGACGCTTGTGGCCGCTGTACTTGCTGCCTATCCGCTGTCCCGCTACCGGTCGCGGTTCAACGCACCGTTCCTGTACGCCGTCCTCTTCGGGACCTGCCTTCCCATCACCGCCATCATGGTGCCCGTCTACGGCCTGTTCGTGCAGTTGGAACTACTGGATTCGATGCCGGCAACCATTTTCTTTATGGCCACCACCACCCTCCCGATGGCGATCTGGATGACGAAGAACTTCATGGACGGCGTTCCGTTGTCCCTGGAAGAAGCTGCCTGGGTGGACGGAGCGTCGCGGATGGCAGCGTTGCGGACCATCGTTTTGCCGCTCATGCGCCAAGGCCTGGGTGTGGTGTTCATCTTCGTCTTCATCCAGGCCTGGGGGAACTTCTTCGTGCCGTTCGTGCTGCTCCTGTCAGAGGCACGGCAGCCGGCAGCCGTATCGATCTACAGCTTCTTCGGACAGCATGGTGCAGTGGCCTACGGCCAGCTGGCCGCGTTCTCCATCCTGTATTCACTGCCGGTGCTGGCCCTGTACGTCATTGTGGCCAGGGGCGCCGGCGGCTCCTTTGCGCTGTCCGGAGCGGTGAGGGGCTAGTCGATGTCCTCCACCACCACACCGAAGGGAATGCTGTCGTCGAGGTGGGCCTGATGGCCGGTGGAGCCGGGGTTGTAAACAACCCGGACTCCGTGAAGCCGGTCTGCCGCGGACTGCTGCAGGACTGGCTTGACGGTGCTGATGAACATCTCGCTTTTGTCGGCGAGAAACTCCTTGTAGCTGGCTGGAAGCTCACTCATGGCAAAAGGATAGACCCGCATTCCCTGGATGGGGAGGGGTCCCCATTGCCGGACCCGGGGGTGGGGTCTTGGATAGGATGGCGGGCGGAGTGCAGCCGTCCGGCCGGCACAGCCATCAACAGTTCACCAGGGGGAATGACAGTGCTCCAGACCAGCGCGTCCGCGAGAATCGAACCGGCGGAGCTGGCCCGGGCCCAACAGGTGGTGGCCAGCATCTCCAGGAGTTTCGAGGCCAAAGTGGTGGGCCAGGCCCGGCTTCGCGAATCGCTGCTGGTGGGACTGCTGACCGGGGGTCATATCCTGCTGGAAAGCGTTCCGGGCCTGGCCAAAACCACGGCGGCGCAAACCGTGGCTGAAGCGGTCAGCGCGGAGTTCCGCCGCATCCAGTGCACCCCGGACCTGTTGCCGAGCGACATCGTGGGCACCCAGATCTATGACGCTGCTAAGGGAACATTCGTCACGCAGCTGGGCCCGGTCCACGCCAACATCGTGCTGCTGGACGAGATCAACCGCTCCAGCGCCAAGACCCAGAGCGCCATGCTGGAGGCGATGCAGGAGCGGCAGACGTCCATCGGCGGGCAGGACTACCGGCTCCCCTCACCGTTCCTGGTGCTGGCCACCCAGAACCCCATCGAGCAGGAGGGCACCTACCAGCTCCCGGAAGCCCAGATGGACCGCTTTATGCTCAAGGACGTGCTGGACTACCCGTCGCCGGCCGAGGAAGCAGAAATCATCCGCCGCATCGACGCGGGGGTCTTCACCGCTGAACAGACGCCCCCGGCAGCGGCCTCGCTGGATGCCGTCACCGGGGTCCAGGAACTGGTCCGCCGCATCTACATCGACCCGTCCATCATCAACTACATCGTGGGACTGGTCTTCGTCACCCGCAACGCCCACCAATACATTGATCACCGGCTGGCCGGCTTCATCGAATTCGGAGCCAGCCCGCGCGCCAGCATCGCCTTCAGCCAGGGCGCCCGCGCGGTGGCCCTGCTGAACGGCCGGGACCATGTCCTCCCTGAGGACGTCAAGGCACTGGCCCACCGGGTCCTGCGCCACCGGCTGATCCTCAACTTTGACGCGGTGGCCGAACAGGTGCCGGTGGAATCGGTGATTGACGCCGTCGTCGCCGCCGTCCAGACCCCCTGAGGCCGGCGTGCCCAGCCTCCTCCTGCGTGTGAAGTCGAAGATGGCCATCTTCGCGCACCGCAAAGCCCGCGGCATGCTCGACGGTGAGTACGGTTCCGTCTTCCGCGGCCGCAGCCTGGACTTCGACGACCTCCGCGCGTACGTCCCCGGTGATGAAGTGCGGGACATTGACTGGAAGGCCTCGGCACGTCACGGATCCCCGCTGAACAGGCGGTATGTGGCGGTCCGCCGGCAGACGCTGTTCCTCCTCACGGACACCGGGCGGAACATGTCGGCCCTGTCGAGGGCGGGGGAGACCAAGAAGGACATCGCCGTCATGGCACTGGGGGTGATGGGGTACCTGGCCCACCGGCACGGCGACGTTGTGGGGCTGGTCAGCGGCGACTCCGCCGGCACCAGGACAATCCCCGCCAAGGCGGGGGAAGCGCATCTGGAACGGCTCCTGCGGCATGTCAGTGAGCATGCCACGCTGGACGCAGCCGCCAGCAGGATCGAGGACCAGCTGGACTACGTGGCACGGACGGTCAAGGGACGCAATCTCCTCTTTGTCGTCGCTGACGAGGTGCAGGCGAGCCCGGCACTGGGCCAGCTACTTCGCCGGCTCCGGGCGCAGCACGAAATCCTGTGGCTCACCGTACGCGACGCCGGGCTGGTACCAGGTCCTGGTAGCCCCGGCGGCCACTCCGCTGAGTTCTACAGCGTGGCCGATTCCGCGGTCCTCCCAGGACACCTTGCACAGTCCGCCTCCATAGCGGCTGCCTACGCGAAGGCCGCTGCTGAGCGGGATGCAGCCCGCCACGCCATGCTCCGCCAGGCCGGCATCACCCACGGCGAAGTGGACGGTAGCCAGGACGTGGTCACCGCCCTGTTCGCCCTCCTGGAAAGGCACCGCCGTGCAGGCTGATCCCGCCTTTTACGGCCCCCTCCAGTACAGCCCGGTATGGATGTGGGCAGGCGTTGCACTCGTCGCCCTGGTGGCCGGCTGGTACGTCGTCGTCTTTGCTTCCACCCGCCGCCCGCGGATGGCGGAAGGCGTCCGCCGTTCCGCTGCCCTGACTGATCTGTCAGTGCTCAAGGCGGCCTACCTGCAACGCATTGACGACGTCGAACAGGACGCCGCTGCCGGGAACCTCAGCCTCCGTGCCGCGCACGGGGAGATCAGCCTCCTGCTCCGCAGCTTTGTCCGTGACGCCACGGGCGTGGACGCGCTCCGGATGACCCGCCAGGACTTGGAACGCCACCCGCTTCCCGCGGCCTCCGCCGTCGTGGGGATTCTGTACCCGGCACAGTTCGGCATGGAGCCGCTGCCGTCTGTCGCCGTGTCCGCCCTCAGCGCCCGGAACGCGGTAAGCACATGGAGCTGATGTTCTGGTGGGTTGTTCCGCTGGCTGCCCTGGCCGCGGCTGCCTGTGGGTGGGCAGTCGTCCGGTCCGGTCGGAAGGACAACGCACGACGACGGCCGGCGGCGCATGTTGACAGACTCACCACCCTGCCGGAATACCAGGCGGCACTGCGGAGGCACCGCCGGTGGCTGGCAGTTGCCGCGCTCGCCTGCGCGTCGCTGCTGGTGTCTGCCGCGGTGGCGGCGGCGCGGCCGGTGGAGCTCACCACCACCCACCCAGAGCAGCATAACCGGGACATCATGCTGTGCTTGGACGCCTCTGGGTCCATGAGCAGCGCCGACGCGGCGGTGGTGGACGTTTTTGCGGGCCTCGCCAAGGAGTTTGATGGCGAACGGATCGGCCTGACAATTTTTGACAGCACGGCCATCCAGGTCTTTCCACTCACGGACGACTACGGCTACGCCCAGGAGCAGCTGAAACTGGCACGGGACGCCTTCGACGGGAATCCCGGCAGTTCCGGATTCCTGGACGGGACCTGGAGCGGCCGCGGCTCATCCCTGATCGGCGACGGCCTGGCCTCATGCCTGAACAGCTTCCCGCGGATGCGCACTGAAGCAGGCAGCGCACCGGACGGGGATGCGGCACAGCGCTCGCGGTCCGTGGTGCTCGCCACCGACAATTTCCTCTCCGGTGAACCCATCATGACCCTCGCTGAGGCGGCGGCCTTGGCGAAGGACAGGGCAGTCCGCGTTTACGCCCTCAACCCGGGCGACTTTGACTACGGCTCCGGTGCCCACCAGCCCGGGGCGCAGCTGAAGGCTGCTGCGGAATCGACCGGCGGCGGCTACTACCCGCTGGACAACCCGGACGCCATCCCGGGCATCGTTGCGGCGGTGGAGAAGACCGAAACAGCAGCGTTGAAGGGTGCGCCGCGCGCCGTCGTCTCGGACGAACCCGGGCTTCCCTTGACCGCTGCCCTCCTGTCCGGCCTTGCCCTCTGCACGGCGTTGTGGCGGTTGCGGCTATGACCCGGCGCAGATCCGTACTCCGAATCGCCAAAAGACCCTGGCTACGCCGTGGCCTGCTCGTGACGCTGCTGTGCGTTGCCATCCTGCGCCCGGGACTGCCGGGAGGCTCGGCGGATGCGGCCACCGCGGATCTCAACGTCTTTATCGTGGTGGATACAACCACCAGCATGGTGGCGGAGGACCATGGAAACGGGGCGCCCCGGATGGACGGCGTGCGGCAGGACATCATGGCCATTGCCGAAGGGTTGCCGGGAGCACGGTTTTCCCTGATCACCTTCGACACCAAGGGGCATGTCCGGATGCCGCTGACCACCGACACGCTGGCCCTGGAAACCATCACGTCCGTCCTTGAGCCGCAGGTGACCTCCTACGCCAAAGGAAGCAGCATCACCGCCGCCCGCCAGGTGCTGGGCGAGCGATTGGCGGCAGCGCGGGACAGCCATCCTGAACGTCCGCACCTTGTTTTCTACCTCGGCGACGGTGAGCAGACCAGCGGCGACGAACCGGAACCGCTGGTGCCGGACAAGGGGCCGGTGGCCGGGGGAGCTGTGCTGGGCTACGGCACTGAGGCCGGCGGGCGGATGAAGGAGAACACGGGGAGGGATTACGACGGCGGAGCGCAGGGCGTCCCGTACGTCCAGGACGGCAGCGGCGGGACTGCCAGGGACGCCGTGTCCCGTATCGATGAGGGAAGGCTGCGGGAGATCGCAGGGCAGCTGGGCGTGCCGTACGTCCACCGGGCGGCCGGTGACCCGCCTGCGGCCATGCTGCAGCAGGCCCGGCCCGGCGCGCTGGAGCACAGGCAGGATGCCGAATCCCTTGAGGGCCGCACAGAGCTTTACTGGGTCTTCGCGGCCGGCGCCTTTGTCCTGGGCCTGATGGAGGCGGGCACCATCTTTCGGTGGGTCCGTGAGCTGCGGCCCCTTCCTGACGCGGAATCTACTGAACCCCGGATGGCCACGCGTTCTGCGCACCGCTCTCGTATGGCGGGGGAGGAAGTTCGATGATAGCCCGACCGGGATCGGCCGAAGGCAACGGGAACCGCGACAGAAGGGCGGTGCGGCGGCGTCTCCTGCTGTGGTCGGCACTACCGGTGGTGCTCATCCTCTGCGTGGCGGGCAAGCTGCTGAGCCTGGGCCTCCTCGCGGGGCAGGCTGCCGGCGCCTTTGCTGCCCGGGATGCAGCGGCGGTTGGAACGGCAGCCCAAGCACTGGGCCTGGCCAACGTCATCGAACCCCACAAGGCGCCGTTCGCGGCAGGCGATGCCCATGCTTTGGCCGGTGAATTTACCGCGGCACGGCGCATGTTTGAGGACGCCTTGGTCAGGGTGCCCCGGGAGTCTTCGGACGAGTGCGTTGTCCGCGTCAACCTCAGCCTGGCGATTGAACAGATCGGTGACGCCCAACTCCGGGAGGAGGGCCCGGCGTCGGCCGCTGTTTTGTACGGGGAGGCACTGGCGGTGGCGGAGGCCGCGCCTGCGGGGTGCTTCGCCGCAGGCGCGGCGGGGGAGCCCGGGGAGCAGCTGGCCGAGGCAGAGGGGCGCCTGAAGGAAAAGCTCGCGGCCGGGCAGGCGGCGGAGTCACCGGAAGGAGCACAGCAGGACGGCCCGGAGGGACAGGAATCCCCCGACGAAAGCCAGCTGGAGCAGCTCGGGGACAGCGCACGGCAGGCTGAGCGCGAACGCAATAACGCACGCGAACGGGATGAATACTTGCGCGACAATGACTACGCCGCAGGGCCGGACCGCCCCTGGTAGTGCACGATGTGAGGTGACAACCCGGTTTTCCACATAGGAACTTGGGCTTCCGGCGATTGTCACACCCTGCTGGAAGACTTTGTTTATGGAAGCGGCTGGGGCTTTGGCAGGGTTGAGCGGGGCGGGCATTCTCGGTGTGCGGCTTGTTCCTGCGGCGCCCTCGGTGGCCAACGCCCAGAAAGCTATTGCGGATATCCCGATGGATGCCCACGCCCCGGCGGCCCATGCTGCTGTGCCCCGCGTTGCCGCTGTCCGGGGTGCCCTTGCGGGTGTCCCGTCTGTCGCCGGAGCCTTGGAGGACCATTCGGGTGTCCCGTCGGTTGCCGCTGTCCGGGAGGCCCTGGATGCAGTGCGGGTCTGTGCTGATGGTGCGGGCATGATTGATCAGCTGCGGGAGCTTGAGGATTTGAAGTCGGCTGCGGCTGCGAAGCAGGCTGATATCGCTGTTGCTTTTGACCTGCAGCAGCGGCGGGAGCAGGCCGCGGCCGGGGTCCCTGCCGATGAGCAAGGTGCCGGGGTTGGCGCCCAGGTGGCTTTGGCGCGGCGGGAGTCACCGTCCCGCGGAGGGAGGCTGCTGGGCCTGGCCAAAGCTCTGAGGGAGATGCCCCGCACTTTCACTGCGTTCCGGTCCGGGCAGCTGAATGAGTGGCGGACCACGCTGCTGGTGAAGGAAACCGTGTGCTTGTCAGTGGACGACCGGTGCGCGGTGGACGAGGAGCTCGCCGCGGACACCGGCGCCCTTGACGGGTTCGGGGACCGCGCCATCGTTGCCGCTGTCCGTGCCGCGGCGTACCGGCGCGATCCACGCTCAGTTGCGCGCCGGGCATCGCACGCGGTGACCGAGCGGACCGTGTCGTTACGCCCGGCCCCGGACACCATGACTTACCTGACCGCCCTGCTGCCCGTTGCTGAGGGTGTGGCCGCCTACGCGTCCATCAGCCGGCACGCCGACGCTTTGCGGTCCTCCGGTGATGAACGCTCCAAGGGCCAGATCATGGCCGATTCCCTGGTCGAACGCGTCACCGGCACCCCCGGCGGAATCACCGGGATCGACATCCAGCTCGTCATGACCGACCGAACCCTTTTCCAAGGTGACAGCGAACCCGCCCGCCTCACCGGCTACGGCACCGTCCCCGCACAATGGGCACGCGAAACCATCCTGAACAGGACAACCAGCCCCGGCTTTGATGCTGATGCCGGCTCTGGCCTTGCTTCTGGCTCCGATGCCGTTGCTGGTTCTGTCGCCGGCGGGGACTCTGGCGCTGACACTGCTGTTGGTGCTGAGGCTGCCGCCGGTTCTGGTTCGGGTTCTCCTGACCAGCATGAATTGGCCGTCTGGCTCCGCAGGCTCTACACAGCACCCGGCACCGGCGAGCTGGTCGCGATGGACTCAAAAGCCAGATTCTTCCCGCCCGGGCTCCGCCGCTTCCTCCAAGTACGGGACGACACCTGCCGGACCCCGTACTGCGACGCGCCCATCCGGCATGATGACCACATCATCCCCTGGCACAACGACGGCCCAACCAGCGGCACCAACGGTCAGGGGCTTTGCGAAGCCTGCAACCACACCAAGGAAAACCCCGGCTGGACCGCCATACCCATACCCGGAACCCGCCACACCGTCGAAACCCGAACCCCTACAGGCCACACCTACCACTCCATAGCACCCCCACTGCCTGGGACTTCACGGGATATGGCCCCTCTGCCCGAGGCTCGTCAACATCCGGCGCCGCTGCCCCCATCGCCGCTCGCCCGAAAAGCGGTGCCCGGCACGCAGGCGAGAGTTGGAACTGAGCCGGCCATCCGCCGTCGTACCGGCCACGCATCACTTGGGGAACCGGTTCGGCGCCAGGAAGCGATGAAGCCCGCCGTCCAGAGACTGGGTCGGGCGGGGCCCGCCGGCTAATGGTCTCGGCATCAGCCGGCGGGCTGGACTTCGCGGCGGCGCAGGGCAGGTAGAAAAGAGGTTGAGCAGGCGAAGATAATTCTGTCCCGTTGCGAAATAAGGCGTAAAGCTGCGTCTTAATTCGAAGGCCGACTTGAATGCTCTGCCGGCCGCTCCTAGAGTCGTATACAAGTTACCGCGGTAACGTGTCAGCGATCCTCCTTGTGGAGGGTGTGGGTGCCCCCATGTGGGCCTGACATTTGCTCACGGATAACTCCATAACAGGCGTAACAGTCGCGGCTGCGTTCCTGTGGAGTTTTTTCGTGTTCCCCAAACTCAATTCATTGCCGGCCCGCCGTCACATCTGCTGACAGCTGACCCTCAATGGCCCAAAGCCAAGGACGCAAATGTCACCACCAAGCCTTATTGACGCACACCCGAATCTTACCGACGCCGCTCCCGTGGCGCTGTCCTACGAGCTGTTCCCGCCGCGTTCAGCGGCTGCCGCTGAAACGCTCTGGACCACTATCCGGGAACTGGAGACCACCGCACCGGACTACGTCTCCGTCACGTATGGGGCCAGCGGTTCCAATCGGGACACCGCGGTGGAACTGATCCACCGGCTCCTGTTGGAAACAACCCTCCGCCCGATCGCTCACCTGACCTGCGTGGGCAACACCCCGCAGGAACTGGCGGGGATCATCGGCGAACTGCTGGACATCGGTGCGCGCGGCATCCTTGCCCTTCGCGGTGACCAGCCCAAGGACGGCGGCCAGCCGGCAGAAGGGTCTCTCCGTTACGCCCAGGACCTGATCGAGCTCATTCGCCGGGTTGAACAGCGGAGGTCGGCCCTGCTGTGCGCCGGAAAAATCGCCGTGGGCGTAGCAGCCTACCCAACACGGCACCCGGAGTCGCCGAGCGAGGAACACGACATCGAAGTGCTGCTTGCGAAGCAGCGTTCCGGTGCTGACTTCGCCATCACCCAGGTCTTCTTCGACGCTGAGCAGTACGTAAGCCTTCTGACCCGGGCCCGCCGGGCCGGGGTCACCATCCCCATCATCCCGGGCGTTATGCCGTTGACCAGCCTCCGCCGGGTCACCCGGCTGGGCGAACTGGCGGGCGTAGAGCCGTCTCCGGATCTGCTGGAGCGGCTTGCTGCTGCCGATAACGACATCGAACGCCTCCGGATCGGCGTCCGCGCCACTGTTGACCTTGCTAATGCGGCACTGGATGCGGGAGCCCCCGGCATCCACCTCTACACCTTCAATGAGCACCAAAGCGCGCTGGAGGTGCTGGACAAGCTCGCCCTTCCGCGGCACCAGCGGGCAGCCAGCCGCCACAGCGTTGCGGCGCGCCCGCAGCTCGCCAGCTGATCATCACCCAGCACACAGCCTTCAGACATTACAGCTCCCACCTTTAGGAATCTGCCATGACTTCACAGAACACGCCCTTCCCCTCCGCCTCGCTCCTCGGCTACCCGCGAATCGGCCGCCGCCGCGAACTCAAGAAGGCCGTCGAGGCCTACTGGGCCGGCAAGATCGACGCCGCCGCACTGGACGCAGCCGCCAAGGACATCCAGCTGACCATCGCCAAGCGCCTGCTGGAACTCGGCCTGACCGAAGCCGCAGCCGTCGCGGGCACCTTCTCCTACTATGACCAGGTTCTGGACACCACCGCCCACCTCGGCGCCGTGCCGGCCCGCTTCGGCAAGCTCCTCAATGAAGAGGGACAGCTGGACATCGACGGCTACTTCACGCTGGCCCGCGGCAACAAGGAACAGCAGCCGCTGGAGATGACCAAGTGGTTTGACACCAACTACCACTACCTGGTCCCCGAGATCGGCCCGGAAACCAACTTCACCCTCGCCTCCACTGCCAAGGTTGACGAGTTCGCCTTCGCCCTCGCCAACGGCATCGAAACCCGCCCGTACATCGTGGGCCCGGTCACCTACCTGCTGCTCTCCAAGGCCTCCGACGACGCCCCGGCCGGTTTCGCTCCGCTGTCCCGCCTCGAGGACATCCTGCCCGTCTACGTCCAGCTGCTCGAAAAGCTGGCCGCTGCCGGTGCCAGCTGGGTCCAGCTCGACGAGCCCGCCCTCGTGGTGGACCAGGACACCCCCGCCGCCGAAATCGAAGCAGCCGTCGCCCGTGCCTACGAGGTCCTCACCGCCGCTGCCAACCGCCCGCAGATCCTCGTCTCCACCCCGTACGGCGCCCTCGACGGCCAGCTCGGCACCCTCGCCGCCACCAGCATCGACGCCCTGCACATCGATGTCTTCAAGGGCGCCGTTCCGTCCGCGGCCGCCCTTGCCGGCCTGGGCAACAAGACCCTGGTTGCCGGCGTGGTTGACGGCCACAACATCTGGCGCAACGACCTCGCAGCATCCGCTGCGAAGCTGGACGCCCTGAAGGCCGCCGCCGGGAAGCTCACCGTCAGCACCTCCACCTCCACCCAGCACGTCCCGCACGATGTAGCCGAGGAAACCCAGCTCTCAGAGCAGCTCCGCAGCTGGCTGGCCTTCTCCGATC
The DNA here is from genome assembly GCF_056279405.1 of Pseudarthrobacter sp. TE3704. Lineage (NCBI taxonomy): Bacteria > Bacillati > Actinomycetota > Actinomycetes > Micrococcales > Micrococcaceae > Pseudarthrobacter > Pseudarthrobacter sp. TE3704. The sequence goes on along the minus strand of NZ_JBWCCJ010000002.1, from coordinate 481,587 downwards.
AGAAGGCCGTCGAGGTCAAGACCCTCGCGTCCTACCTGGCTGACCCCGCATCCGCCAAGGCAGCCATCGACGAAGCCTCCGCTGTAATCGCATCCCGCGCCACCGCCGCAGGCGTCCGCCGCGAGGACGTCCGCGCCCGCACCGAAGCCCTCACCGCCGCCGACTTCAGCCGCTCCGAGTACTCGGTCCGTGAAGCCGCCCAGGAAGAAGCGCTGCACCTGCCGCCGCTGCCCACCACCACCATCGGCTCCTTCCCGCAGACGTCCGAAATCCGTTCGGCCCGCGCCCGCAACAACAAGGGCGACCTCACCGACGAGCAGTACGAAAAGCTCATGAAGGACGAGATCAAGCGCGTCGTCGACCTGCAGGAGGAGCTCGGCTACGACGTCCTGGTCCACGGCGAGCCCGAGCGCAACGACATGGTCCAGTACTTTGCCGAGAACCTTGAAGGTTTCGACGTCACGGTCCACGGCTGGGTCCAGTCCTACGGCTCCCGCTGCACCCGTCCCTCCATCCTGTGGGGCGACGTCACCCGCAGCGCCCCCATCACGGTTGCCTGGGCAGAATACGCACAGTCGCTGACCAGCAAGCCGATGAAGGGCATGCTGACCGGTCCGGTCACCATCCTGGCCTGGTCCTTTGTCCGGGACGACCAGCCGCTGGGCGAGACCGCCAACCAGGTTGGCCTTGCGCTGCGCGACGAGATTGCCGATCTCGAGGCTGCCGGCATCAAGGTCATCCAGGTGGACGAGCCCGCCCTGCGCGAACTCCTCCCGCTGCGCAAGGCAGACCACGCTGATTACCTGAAGTGGTCCGTGGACTCCTTCCGCCTGGCAACCGCCGGCGCCGCCGACGCCACCCAGATCCACACCCACCTTTGCTACTCCGAGTTCGGCGTGATCATCGACGCGATCGACGGCCTCGACGCCGACGTAACCTCCATTGAAGCTGCACGCTCGCGCATGGAGGTTGTCCACGACCTGGAGTCCCACGGCTTCGGCCGCGGCGTTGGTCCCGGCGTCTACGACATCCACTCGCCTCGTGTTCCGGGCGAAGCCGAGGTCACCGAACTCCTGGCCACCGCCGTCAAGCACGTCCCGTCCCGCCAGCTCTGGGTGAACCCGGACTGTGGCCTGAAGACCCGCGGCTACGTCGAGACCGAAGAGTCCCTGCGCAACCTGGTCAAGGCAACCCAGGCGGTCCGCGCGGACCTGCTGGAAGCAGCCAAGTAAGGGTTTCGACAAGCTCAACCACCGACGACGGCGGCCGGTCACCTCAGGTGACCGGCCGCCGTCGGCCGTTAAGCAATCGGCTCAGGATTCCCAGAGAATCTCGTCGTCCACCACGCCGTCCTCGTCGGCGGAGGCCACCAGGACTTCATCGGTGAAGTGCTGGCCGAGCGTGAAGTCCATCACGAAGTAACGTTCCGGCTGGCCCGGGTAGATTGCTACGTGTCCCAGCTTCAGTGCCTTGAGGAACACATCCTTGGTGAGCTGGCTGCGGGTCTCCACGCCGAAGACCTTGTGCAGGTGCTCATCCTTGAGGGCGTTGCAGTGGAACTGCAGGTATTCCTGCGGGGTGGTGCCTTCCTGGTCCAGCTCCTCGGCGATCATGTCCCGCACCTCATCCACGAGTTCGGGCAGGAACCGCAGGCGGTAGTCCACCTTGCGCAGTGCGGCTTCGTCAAAGTGGTCGTGGGCGGTGATGTTCAGGTCGAGTTCCAGTGGATGGCCGCGCAGCTCATGTTTCGCGGCGATCAGGTGATCCCTGCCGTGATTGAGCTCAATCTCGCCAAAGTGCTGGCTCGCTACCTTGTTCATATTCTCAACATAGACCCGAACAGCGGTGCATTCCAGCGTTCAGGCCTAATTCACTGAGGTGCGCATTCCGGCGAGCGTCTCTGCCAGCAGGTCGACAAACAGCTGCACCCGTGCGGTTTTCCGGTCGTTGATCAGAAGCGCGAAAACGTTCCGGGCCAGCCGGATTTCGGGAACGTCCAGCACCACCACACCCGCCGGCTTGTTCCGCAGTGCCAGTTCGGGAACCAGCGCCGCCCCCAGTCCTGCGGCTGCCATCTCCAGGCTGGCGTGGAAGTCGTCGCTGTGCGCCACCACGCGCGGATGAAGGTTGCAGCCCGCGAAGAGCCGCTCAATGACCATGGCGTCGCTGGTGCCGGGGTGGTGCATGATCCAGGGCATCTCGGAGAGATGGTCTGCCGCTACCTTCGCGTCCGGGCGGAAGCCCCAGCCGGCGGGCAGCACCACCCGGAAATCGTCGTCGCCGATCCACTGCCTGTTGATGGTGGCGGGCCAGGCCACGCCGGTCTGGCCCACCTGGAAGACCACGGCGAGGTCCAGTTCACCGCCGGCGCGCAGCCCCTGGATGGTCTGGCCCGGCTCGGCCACGGACACCTTGAGGTCGATGCCCAGGTTCTTCCACGCCGGTTTCTTCAGGATCCGCGGCAGGACGTACGTCGCCAGGCTGGGGAAGATTCCGAGCCGGAGTTCCTGGCTGGCGCTGTCCTGGGTTTTGGCGGCGGCAGCCATCAGCGCCTCGATATCCGTCAGCACCTTGGCTGCGTGCCGGGTCATCACGACGGCGGCCTCCGTGGGGACCACGCTCCGCGCCGAGCGCTGGAACAGGACGACGCCGGTGTCGCGTTCCAGGGCGGACATCTGTTGGGAGACGGCAGAGGCCGTATAGCCCAACGTTGACGCGGCGGCTGCGAAGGAGCCCAGCCGCGTGACCTCCATCAGGGTCTTCAGGTGTACCGGATTTACCACCAGCCCACAGTACTGCACCCATCCGCGCCATCACCGGCTTCGAATTGCCCTCTGTATATCCAACCATTGGCAAATGTTCAGCAGAGGAGCATGAATTGTCACCAGACCCAGCAGCAGGTGGAGGCGGAAGGCGGCGCGTGGCCGTCATCGGCAGCGGCGTGGCCGGACTGACCGCCGCCTACGTCCTTAACAGGCAGGACGACGTCACGCTCTTCGAAGCGGATTCCCGGCTGGGCGGCCATGCCCACACCCACGACATGCCACAACCTGACGGCACGATCCTTGGCGTGGACACCGGGTTCATCGTGCACAACGAGCGGACCTACCCCACGCTGCTGCGGCTGTTTGCCGAACTGGGGGTCGAAACCCAGGACTCGGAGATGAGCATGTCCATCCGGTGCGACGGCTGCGGGCTGGAATACGCCGGCGCGCGTGAAGGTGCCCGTGGAATCTTCGCCCGCCCGTCCTCCCTGCTGCGGGGCCGGTACCTGCTGATGCTGCTGGAGATCACCCGCTTCTACCGCAAGGCACGCACGCTGCTGAACACCGCGCCTGCCGCTGCCGTCGGCGGCGGAGCCGATATTGCCGAACTGACCCTCGGCGAGTTCCTGGCCCGCGAAAACTTCAGCCCGTACTTCATCTCCCACTTCATGACCCCGGTGGTCAGCGCCGTCTGGTCCTGCGACCCCACCACAGCGCTGGCTTATCCGGCACGGTATCTCTTCACGTTCCTCGGCCACCACGGGATGCTGGGCGTCAAGGGCTCCCCGCAATGGCGTACCGTCACCGGCGGTTCCGGCCGGTACGTGGAAAAACTGGCCGCCACCCTGGCTGATGTCCGGCTCAACACCCCTGTCACCGCCATCCGGCGCCTGCCCAGCGGCGTGAAACTCGCAACGGACCGCGGGCTGGAAGACTTCGACGCCGTCGTGGTTGCCACGCACCCGGCCCAGGCACTCGGCTTCCTGGCCGACGCCACGCCTGACGAAAAAGAGGCGCTGGGCGGGATGCCCTACTCCGTCAACCACACCGTGTTCCACCAGGATCCTGCTGTGTTGCCCTCCGCCGACAACGCGAGGGCGTCCTGGAACTACCGGCTCCCGTCCTGCGGGGCCAGGCCGGACAAGGTCCTGGTCACTTACGACCTCACCCGCCTGCAGCGGCTTGAACCCGGCGACGGCCGCCCCTACCTGGTGAGCCTGGGGGAGTCGGAACTGATTGCCGGCGACGCCGTGCTCGAACGCATGGTCTACGAGCACCCGCAGTACACCCCGGAATCACTGCAGGCGCAGCAGGCGATTGCGGCGCTCAGTGACGGCCGCATTGCCTATGCCGGAGCGTACCTGGGCTGGGGCTTCCACGAGGACGGTGCGCTCTCCGGCGTCCGGGCCGCCGAAAAGCTGGGCCGGCACTGGGCTCCCGTGCTGCCCGCTTCCGTTACGGCCGCCGGGCCTGGAGCGTCGGATGACGGCGGGCGGGAACTTGCTGCCGCGGGCGAACCCGCATGACCACCGGCTCAGCCATCTACCGCACCTCCATTTCCCACGTGCGGAACAGCCCGTTGAAGAATGCGTTCACCTACCGCAGCTACAGCTGGCTGGTTGATGTTGACCGGCTTCCCCGGTTGCCGTTCCTGCTCCGGCAGCTGGCGGTGTTCCGCGCGGGAGACCACCTGGGGGATCCGGATGCCACCATCCGCTCGAACGTGGAGCGGTACCTGCGGACGCAGGGGATAGAGCCCGACGGCGGCCCCATCCACATGCTGGCCAGCGCCAGGGTGTTCGGCCACGTCTTCAACCCGCTGACCCTGTTCTGGTGCTACCGGTCCAGCGGCGAGCTGGAATGCGTGGTGGCGGAAGTCCACAACACCTACGGCGAACGCCACTGCTACCTGCTGCGGACTGATCCTGCGGGCCGGGCCTCCGTCCCCAAGGCCTTCTACGTCTCACCCTTCAATGACGTGGACGGCCAGTACCGCATGAAGCTGCCCGCTCCGGATGACCGCCTGGCTGTGTCGATTGTGCTTGAGCGGGATGGCCACCGGCCATTCGTCGCCACCATGGATGGCCGCCGGCACCCGGCCAGCGTTCGCAACATTCTCGCCGCGGCGGTCGCCGTACCGGCCGCCCCGCTTCTCGTATCCGCACTCATCCGGGTGCAGGGCATCAAACTCTGGGCACGCCGACTGCCCGTCGTCGCCCGACCACTTCACCCCTCACAGGAGGCAGTTCAATGACACTCATAGACGATAACGGGACTGCAGCTGCGCTCGGGGACAAAGCCGTGCGGGGCACTCCCGCAGCGTGGACCGCTGCAGGTGTGCCGGCGTCGCCCGCCACTATCGACGGCGAGGTCTGGCCCGGTGTGGCCCAGCCGCCGTCGGGCGCCAAAGCGGCCGTGGCCGGAAAGGCTGCCGGACTCCTCTTCAAAGGCGCCGTTAAGCGCCTGCCCCTGCGCGTCGCATATCCGGACGGATCCGTCCTGGGCATCGGCGGGGAGGACGCGCCGGTGATGACCATGCTCCGTCCGGGGGCGTTCGAAGCCCGGATCGGCGCGAACGGCCTGATCGGCCTGGGCGAGTCCTTTATGGCAGGGGATTGGGAAGCCGATGACCTGGCGGGTGTCCTGGAGGTGTTCGCCGCTTCCGTTGGCACCCTGATTCCGGCGCCGCTGCAGACGCTGCGGTCCCTCTACCTGCCGCGCACGCCCCGGCAGGAGCGCAACGCCGAGCAGAACACGCGGAGCAACATCTCCCGGCACTACGACCTGTCCAACGATCTGTTCTCCAGCTTCCTGGATGAAACCATGAGCTACTCATCAGCGCTGTTCCCGCTCCAGGCGGGTCCGCTGTCCTCGGTGGGATGGGACTCGCTGGCGGGAGCACAGGCGGCCAAGATTGACAGGCTGCTGGACAAGGCGGGGGTGGGTCCCGGAACGCGGCTGCTGGAAATTGGCACCGGATGGGGTGAGCTGGCCTTGCGGGCAGCGGCCCGCGGGGCCACCGTGTACAGCGTCACCCTGTCCAGCGAGCAACAGGCGCTGGCCCAGGACCGGATTGCGGCCGCCGGGTACGCGGGCCAGGTCACGGTTGCGCTGCAGGACTACCGGGCCGTGGAAGGCGAGTTCGACGCCGTCGTCTCGGTGGAAATGGTCGAGGCGGTGGGCTACGAATACTGGCCCATCTACTTCCAGACCATCGACCGCGTCCTCGCGCCGGGCGGAAGGGTGGCCATCCAGGCGATCACCATGCCGCACGGCCGCATGCTGGCCACCCGCAACGCCTACACCTGGGTGCACAAATACATCTTCCCGGGCGGGTTCCTGCCGTCCGTCCGCGCCATCGAGGGTGTAACGCAGCAGCACACCACGCTGCGGGTGCGGGAGCGGATGGGAATGGGGGACCACTATGCCGCCACCCTCCGGCTGTGGGAGGAACGGTTCCTGGAGACTTCCCGCGACGTGGGCGAACTGGGCTTCGACGCCGTCTTCCAGCGGATGTGGCTGTTCTATCTCTGCTACTCAAGGGCAGGATTCCAGTCCGGTTACCTGGACGTGCAGCAGATCGTGCTGGACCGCCGGGAGGCGCAGCTCTAACTTCCGTGCGTTTCGTCACCAGGAGGGGTTCCGAAGGTCACGTCGGGGCCCCTTTGTGGTGTGTTTACGCGGGTCGCCACCAGGACCGACACGCCGTCTTTTCCACGACACGCTGGGCGTTAAATGTGGCTAAGTACTCCACAGCATGTGGATTCCGTCCGCGAAATCGCCGGGATTCCGGACATTTTGACGGCACCTGCCTGTGGATTAAAGGTGCATTAAATGACATACTTGTAATACATCATCTTGGGGTTCCTAAGAGGCGTCTGCACTAGATGTAGTATCTAGATACAGCTTGGGCGGGAACACCGGACGAGCAAGTTTTCCAGAAAAGGGGACAGGAACCATGACCGTAACGGTTTACACGAAGCCTGCTTGTGTTCAGTGCAACGCCACCTACCGCGCGCTCGACAAGAAGGGCATCACCTACCAGAGCGTTGACATCTCCCAGGACGCCGAGGCCCTCGAGCGCCTGAAGTCGCTGGGCTACATGCAGGCGCCCGTTGTGGTCACGGACCAGGACCACTGGTCAGGCTTCCGTCCGGACAAGATCGAAGAACTGGCGCTTTCCGCCGTTTCCTCCGTGGCCTAAGGGGCCACGTTTTTCCTGCCGGCAACCAGCAACCAGCTGAGGTGACTCCCATGGCGGCACCAACAGCACAGCAGAACCACACGGCTCGACAAATTCACGCGGCTCAGCGCGTGGAGGTGTCCCCGCCGGCACCGCAGCAAGATGCCACAGGGCAGGTCACAACCGGCAGCCAGCTCATCTACTTTTCCTCGGCATCCGAGAATACCGGCCGCTTCGTGTCGAAGCTTGGCCGCGATTCTGCCCGGATTCCGTTGTACTCCAGGGATGCACCCCTCCTCGCCACCCGGCCTTTTGTGCTGGTGGTGCCCACCTACGGCGGCACCGGGGGAGAGGGCTCCGTTCCCAAGCAGGTCATCCGGTTCCTGAACAACCCGCAGAACAGGCAGCTGCTCCGCGGGGTCATCGGCGCCGGCAACACAAACTTCGGGGACAACTACTGCCTGGCGGGGGACATCATTGCCGCCAAGTGCGGAGTGCCGCACCTCTACCGCTTCGAATTAATGGGCACGCCAGACGACGTGTCCCGTGTAAACAATGGATTGGACACGTTTTGGACACGACTGTCGCAGACACGGAAGTAACCAGGGCCCAAAAGCCTGAGATGCCGGCCGCCTACAAGGGCCTGGGCTATCACGAGCTGAACGCAATGCTGAACCTGTACGGCCCCAACGGCGAGATCCAGTTTGAGGCTGACCGCGAGGCTGCGCACCAGTACTTCCTGCAGCACGTTAATAACAACACCGTGTTCTTCCATGACCTGGAAGAGAAGCTCGAGTACCTGGTCAAGAACGACTACTACGAGCGCGAAACGCTGGACCAGTACACGATGAACTTCATCCGTGACCTGTTCAACCGTGCGTACAAAAAGAAGTTCCGCTTCGAGACCTTCCTGGGCGCGTTCAAGTTCTACACCTCCTACACGCTGAAGACCTTCGACGGCAAGCGTTTCCTGGAGCGCTACGAGGACCGCGTCTGCATGGTTGCCCTGCACCTGGCCCGCGGCAACGAGCAGCTCGCCCTGCAGATGGTGGACGAGATCATCGAGGGCCGTTTCCAGCCGGCCACACCTACATTCCTCAACGCCGGCAAGAAGCAGCGCGGTGAGCTGGTCTCCTGCTTCCTGCTGCGCATCGAAGACAACATGGAGTCGATCGGCCGTTCCATCAACTCGGCGCTGCAGCTGTCCAAGCGCGGCGGCGGCGTGGCTTTCGCCCTGACAAACATCCGTGAGGTGGGCGCGCCCATCAAGCAGATCGAGAACCAGTCCTCCGGCGTCATCCCCGTGATGAAGCTCCTCGAAGACAGCTTCTCCTACGCCAACCAGCTCGGTGCCCGCCAGGGTGCCGGCGCGGTGTACCTGCACGCCCACCACCCGGACATCTACCGCTTCCTGGACACCAAGCGCGAGAACGCGGACGAGAAGATCCGCATCAAGACCCTCTCGCTGGGTGTTGTCATCCCGGACATCACGTTCGAGCTGGCCAAGAAGGACGAGGACATGTACCTGTTCTCGCCCTACGACGTCGAACGCGTCTACGGCATGCCCTTCTCCGACGTCTCGGTCACCGAGAAGTACTACGAGATGGTGGACGATTCCCGGATCAAGAAGACCAAGATCAAGGCGCGCGAGTTCTTCCAGACCCTCGCCGAGATCCAGTTCGAATCCGGCTACCCGTACATCATGTTCGAGGACACGGTGAACCGGGCCAACCCGATCGACGGCAAGATCATCATGTCCAACCTGTGCTCCGAGATCCTCCAGGTCTCCCAGCCCACCACATACAACGATGACCTGTCCTACGACGAGACCGGCAAGGACATCTCCTGCAACCTGGGCTCGCTGAATATTGCGAAGACCATGGATTCGCCGGACTTCGGCCTGACCATCGAGACGGCCATCCGTTCCCTCTCGGCGGTATCGGACATGTCCAACATCACCTCGGTGCCGTCCATTGCGAAGGGCAACGACCAGAGCCACGCCATCGGCCTGGGCCAGATGAACCTGCACGGCTACCTTGCCCGTGAGCGGGTCCACTACGGCTCCGAAGAGGGCCTGGACTTCACTAACATCTACTTCTACTCGGTGGTGTACCACGCCATCCGTGCCTCCAACCTGCTCTCCATCGAGACGGGCCAGACCTTCGGCGGCTTCGAGAAGTCCAAGTACGCCTCGGGTGAGTTCTTCGACAAGTACACGGAGCAGGAGTGGGTGCCGCAGACCGAGAAGGTCCGCGAGCTGTTCAAGAACGTGCACATCCCCACCCAGGAGGACTGGCGCGCGCTGAAGGCTTCCGTTATGGAGCACGGCATCTACAACCAGAACCTGCAGGCCGTACCACCGACGGGCTCGATCTCCTACATCAACAACTCCACCTCCTCGATCCACCCGGTGGCGTCCAAGATTGAGATCCGCAAGGAAGGCAAGATCGGCCGCGTCTACTACCCGGCGCCGTACCTGACGAACGACAACCTGGAGTACTACCAGGACGCGTACGAGATCGGCTACGAGAAGGTCATCGACACCTACGCCGCAGCCACGCAGCACGTGGACCAGGGCCTGTCCCTGACGCTGTTCTTCAAGGACACCGCCACCACGCGCGACATCAACAAGGCCCAGATCTACGCCTGGAAGAAGGGCATCAAGACCATCTACTACATCCGTCTCCGCCAGCTCGCGCTGGAAGGGACTGAGGTGGAGGGTTGCGTTAGCTGCATGCTGTAGTTGTAGCCTCAACTAACTTGTGAAATGACGACGGCGGGCGCCCGCCCGCCGTCGTACGCTTTAACTTAGAGAAACCCACCCAACGTTTAGGGGATGACATGACCGAGAAGGTCAAGCTACTGAGCCACGTCGAGGCCATTAACTGGAACCGCATCCAGGACGACAAGGACGTGGAGGTCTGGAACCGGCTCGTCAACAACTTCTGGCTGCCGGAGAAGGTTCCGCTGTCCAACGACGTCCAGTCGTGGAACACCCTGACGCCCGCTGAGCAGCAGCTCACCATGCGCGTATTCACCGGCCTGACGCTGCTGGACACCATCCAGGGCACCGTCGGCGCAGTTTCGCTCATCCCGGATGCGCTGACCCCTCATGAAGAGGCCGTGTACACCAACATCGCCTTCATGGAATCGGTGCACGCCAAGAGTTACTCCTCCATCTTCTCCACCCTGGCCTCCACCAAGGAGATCGACGAAGCGTTCCGCTGGTCCACCGAGAACTCGAACCTTCAGAAGAAGGCGCAGATCGTCATGGACTACTACCAGGGCGACGACCCCCTGAAGCGCAAGGTGGCGTCCACGCTGCTGGAAAGCTTCCTGTTCTACTCGGGCTTCTACCTGCCCATGTACTGGTCCTCGCGTGCCAAGCTGACGAACACTGCTGACCTGATCCGCCTGATCATCCGCGACGAAGCTGTTCACGGCTACTACATCGGCTACAAGTTCCAGAAGGGCCTGGAGGGCCTGTCCGAGGAACGCAAGCAGGAAATCAAGGACTACACGTTCGAACTGCTCTTCGAGCTGTACGAAAACGAAGTCCAGTACACGCACGATCTCTACGACGGCGTTGGTCTGGCCGAGGACGTCAAAAAATTCCTGCACTACAACGCCAACAAGGCCCTGATGAACCTGGGCTACGAGGCGATGTTCCCGTCCTCGGTTACGGACGTGAACCCGGCGATCCTGTCGGCGCTTTCCCCGAACGCTGACGAGAACCACGACTTCTTCTCGGGCTCGGGTTCGTCCTACGTCATCGGCAAGGCAGTCAACACCGAGGACGAGGACTGGGACTTCTAATTCCCCCTGTCGTCTAGTTGGACGTCTTCTTCCAAGTAACTGCCACTAAGCGGGCCCTGCACGGTAAATCGCGCAGGGCCCGCTTTGTCAGCCTCCCGGGAGGGGAGTGGCCCTCGGCACTCCGCACATCACGTTGGACAGCGTCGGACCCCGGATGCCGTACCCGCCTTCCGGAACGGAATTCTTCCGCGCCCGGAGGGGTTCAAGCAGTATGGCCCTTCCCCTTCCCCGGATTACCATTCTCGACCGTGCCAACGCGCGGGACGGGTTTCCTGCTTCGGACGCCCTTAATCGGGTGCTGGAACGGGCTCAGCGGGCCGAGGACTGGGGTTACCGCCGCTTCTGGGTCGCAGAGCACCACGCGGTGCCAGGCATCGCCGGTTCCGTTCCGGCCGTGCTGATGGCCGCTGTGGCTGCCCGGACGCACTCCATCCGGGTCGGTTCAGGAGGCATCATGCTTCCCAACCACCAACCACTGGTGGTGGCAGAACAGGCGGCCACGCTGGAGGCTCTGCATCCCGGGCGGATCGACTTGGGCGTTGGCCGGTCTGTCGGTTTCACCCCGGCGATCCGGAATGCGCTTCGCGCCGGGAAACAGGACGCGGAGCAGTTTGAAGACCAGCTGGCCCAACTGCTTGCTTACCTGTCCGGAGCCGCGCCCATCACTGCCCGGCCGCGGAATGATTCGGCTACACCGGTATTCGTGCTGGCCACCGGTTCGGGAATCGATATTGCAGCCCGTGCCGGCCTGGCTGTGGTGCTGGGCGGACCGGCCGTGTTCCGGACGGATCAGAACGGCACACTCCCGGCGCTGGAAAGGTATCGCTCACAGTTCCGTCCATCACGTTGGTTCGAGCGGCCGTTTATCCTGGTTTCCGCCAACGTAGCGGTGGCCGCCACCCGCCAGGCGGCGAGGGAACTGCTTCTGCCCGAAGCCGTCGCGCTGGCCCGCTCCAGGACCACCGGCGAATTCGCTGCCTTGGCGCCCGTGGGTCCGACCGAGTGGGCCGGGCTGAGTCTCAGGGAAAAGGAAGCTGTCGAAAGCAGCCTGTCCACGTCGCTTTACGGCACGGCCTCCGAGGTGCGGACTCAAGTCCAGCGCCTTCTCGCCACCTCCGGAGCTAACGAGTTGCTCGTCACAGGCGGAGCCTTCGACGTCGCGGCACAGGCGGAATCCGATCGGATCCTGGCCGGGCTCTTCCCCCAAGACGAGCGCCGCAGCATGGACGACCGCTGTGGATTCGCGGCATCCCATTGACGCCCACCTGACTTGACGCCACCTAGCGCCCTCCCACCGGGGGAGCAGCCAATCCGGCCTAGCCCGGTCCTGTAAATGGGGTGGCGGTGGAGGAGCTACTGCTCGGCGCCGCCGTGCAAAGGGTCGTCGCCGGCGTCGCTGTCTGGTGGCCGGTCAAATGGTTACCTGCTTCTAACGTTCAAAGACTTTCGGGTGGCCGGCTGGCTGCTTCGAGAGCATCACGGGCAGCAGCAAGCTCGTCGTAGGCGATCACCCAAACCGCGCCTTTTGGCGAAAGACCAGGGTCGTTACCTCCTTCTGCTCCACTTTCGCCAATCTCACGCCGATACTCTTCCGCCGCCTGGCGTTCCGTGTCTTCCGCTACTCGCACTGCTTCTTCCAGGTCTCTTCTGTTCATAGAATTAGAGCCCTCTCTTGGTGCTTCATAGGGGCGGGCTCAGTGCTCGTCGTAGTGGTCATCGTGAGCGGCGTGCCGGTGCCCATCGTGCAAATAGTCCACGTGGCCGTCGTGCTCCACAGTTTCGTGTCCGCACCCGGGGCCGTGCTGGTGGGAATGTTCGTGATCTGCGGACTTGTGCTCAGCCCTGGAATCATCGGGGTCGATCGGTGAAGCGTGTTCGGGAGTGATTGACATTGCCCTTTCCCCGTTCGTTCGTCGCTGCTCCTGACGTATGCGGCACGACCTTTCGTCGATTGCACCGCTTTCCTAGGCCAGAAACTCTACGCCGGGAAACGCGCCGACCGGAAGAGTGGCAGCAGGGAAAGCGGGTCAGGCGGACGGGCCAAGCCGGACTCCGGCTTCGGTTTCCGAGGGTCCCCGTAATCACATGGTTGGCCACTGGTGTAGGCGAAGGTGACCGCTACCGGGTTGCTGTGCGGCGCCGGCCCGGACCTCGGCACCTATCCTGTCCTGGTCCGGGGGAGTAGATTCGAACATGTTGCTGCCGGGCAGGATCACCAACCGTGCAGCCAGCAGCAGCGCCCGACCATCGGCCGGCAACAGGGACGCGGTGCATCCCAGGACGGGACCGGGCATTTCTGATGGGAGCTACGATGCGTGAGGTACTTCTTCCGTCCGGTGAAGCTGTCCCGGCGCTCGGAATCGGAACGTGGGGAATGGGAGAGCACCCCGGCAACGCCGCGCGCGAGACGGCGGCGATCCAGATGGCCCTGGACCTTGGGATGTCCGTGGTAGATACCGCCGAGATGTATGGGAATGGCGCCGCCGAGGAACTTGTTGGCAGGGCGCTGGCAGCACGCCGCAACGAAGCGTTCCTGGTCACCAAGGTCCTGCCGCATCACGCCACCCTGCGCGGAACCATCGCCGCTTGCGAGGGCAGTCTGCGTCGCCTCGGAACGGACAGCATCGACCTATATCTACTGCATTGGCAGGGCGCGGTTCCCTTGGCGGAAACGCTCGAAGCCTTCGAAGACCTGCAGCGCGCCGGAAAGATCCGGCACTGGGGCGTCAGCAACCTCGACGTCGCGGATCTGGAAGACCTTATGCGACTGCCCGGCGGCCAGAAGGTCGCGACCGACCAGGTGGTGTACAACCTGACCCGCCGGGGCATCGAGTTCGATCTGTTGCCCCGGTGCATCGGCCGGGGCATCCCGGTGATGGCGTACTCGCCCCTGGAGCAGGGCCGAATGCTGGACGATCCCGTGCTGGTCCGCATCGCAAGCGAACACAATGTCAGCCCCGCTCAGATCGCCCTCGCCTGGGTGCTCAGGCAGCCGCTCGTCCTGGCGATTCCAAAAGCCTCAAGCCCGCACCATGTTCAGGAATGCCGAAAGGCACTCGACGTTCGGCTCACGCCCCGCGACCTGGCCGACTTGGATCGTGTTTATCCCCCGCCCACTCGCAAACGCGTGCTTGAGGTGATCTAGCGCCGCCTTCGGGAACGCTATTCCGGGCACGCGGCCCGTCAATCCACACCAGGTAATTGTTCGGGCCACCCACGTGGAACAAGGCTGCGAAGCCTGCAGCCCTGGTGTCCTTAAAACAGCGGCCAAGGCACCGCGGGCATATCACCGCTCGGAGCCGGAAACCGCCCCGTCAACCGTAACCGGGTGCAGCGCGCGGCGAGTGAGGCAATTTCTCCGGCGCTGAGCAACTTCGCGAGGCTTCGGCCCAGCTCACCGTGCAGTCCTTCAATGACGCGATCGACGCCTTCGCATTCCTGCTCGGTCAGGGTCTCTCCCAGCCACCCCCACAGCACCGTGCGCAGCTTGTGGTCACGGTGAAAGGTGAGTCCATGGTCCACGCCGTGCCGGTGTCGGTTGGGCATGGCAAGGATGTGATCGCCTTTGCGGTCAGCGTTGTTGACCACCACGTCGAACACCGCCATGCGTCGGAGCTCCGGTGTGTCCTCGTGGACGAGGGCGACCATCCGTCCCGTCTCATCCTGGCCCTCGAGGACGTGTTTCCACCCGGTCTCCGGCACGTCGTCCGCCGCAAAGAGATCCACCGCGTTCTGGTCGGGGTCCCTGTCCTGCCACAGCTGCACCATTCCCTCGCCCAAAGGACCATCGCGGAGCCAGGTGCGTGGCACCACATTCCAGCCGAGGACCTCAGATACCAGGTAGGCGGCGACCTCCCGGTGCGCAAGGAAGCCGTCGGGAAAATCCCACAGCGGTTTCTCTCCGGCTATCGGTTTATAAACGACCGTGGTGCCGGCGATGGTGCCCACAAAGGTGGCATTCGACGCCGTGGTGATCCGCCCCGTGAGCGTCAGCTCGGCAGTCATCAGGTCGGGCGCGGGCATCAGACCTCGGGCAGGGTGCAGACGTGCCCGTCGGCGTCCACGGGATAACCGCAGAGCGGGCATGCGGGACGCCCGGCGCCCACCACCTCGCGGGTCCGTTTAGCGAATGCGCGGGCGGCGCCAACCGGCATCCGCACCAGCAACATTTCGGGCGCTTCAGTGCCGTTCGCATTAAGCGGTTCGTCGTCGTCATCTACATCGAGGATCGGGTATGCCTCTATGACCACCTGCGCCGTCGTCGGGTCCCAGCCCAAGGTCATGGCACCGGTGCGGAACTGCTCCTCGACCGCCTCGAGCTGGTCATTGTCGACGAGTTCGATGGGAGTACCGGTGGGTACGCTGAAGGGGTTGCCCTCGAGGGTGAGGAGCTGATCGAGGATTTCGTCGATCTTCTCGGCAAGCTGGGCCGACTGCTGCTTCTCCAGGGCGATGCTCACAATTTGCTTGCCTGTGCGTACCTGGAGGTAGAACGTGCGTGACCCTGGAGCGCCGACGGTACCGATGACGACCCGGTCAGGCCAGGCAAACTCGTGAACAAGTGTGGGCATGTCAGTATTTTAGGCACATAAGGTTTTACTGCGCCGTCTGTCCCGCGCCGCCACCCACGGGCGCATCGCCGGAGTTGACGCCTTTCGACAGCCATGACAGGTCCCCCGCGGTGGTGTTCGTCGCATAGACGCTGGGCCGGACAGCACCATAGTGCACGATCGACACGGAGGCCGGGCCCACGTTGATGCGCTGGAACAGGTCGAGGTGCATACCCAACGCGTCGGCAAGGATTGATTTGATGATGTCGCCGTGACTCACCGCCACCCAAACGGCTCCTGGCCCGTACTCGGATTCGAAGGCTGCATCGTGCCGTCGGATTGCTGCCACCGACCGGGCCTGCATCGCCGCCATGGATTCACCGCCGGGAAACACGACGGCCGACGGCTGCGACTGCACGGCCGCCCATAGGTCTTCGGCGGCGAGATCGGTGAGCATGCGGCCCTGCCACTGGCCATAGTCACACTCGGTGAGATCGGGATCGGTCGGCGCATAGGGACTACCAGCCTGGCGATCGAGGATGAGCTGGGCGGTTTGCCGGCAACGCTCGAGGGGGCTCGATACCACCCCGGCTAAGGGCACCACTGCGAGTCGGTCTCCGGTCAAGGCTGCCTGCTCGCGCCCGAACTCGTCCAAACTGACGCCGGCCGCCCTGCCCGCCAGCATTCCAGCGGCGTTGGCTGTGGTGCGGCCGTGCCGCACGAGGATAACTGTCGCCATCCATACAGCCTAACCAGCCTTCTTCGCCTAAAGTGGCAGACCACTGCAGAACTCAGTAGCGTCGTTCCCGCAAAACATTCTCCGGCAGTTAGGTACTCCTTGGGCAAGAACAGTAAAAACCGTCGCTCCGGCAAGGGTGCGGTGGGACAACGCCGTCCGGGGCCGGTCTCCCTTAGTTCCTTCCGTGCCGCTCGCGCCCTGGACGCATTGGCGCCGGCCTATGTCCAATGGTTCGACGACGGCACCCCCGGAGCGGGCGCCGCTGCCCTGCAATACCTGAAGCTGATGGAACCCACCATCAGCCGCTATCTGGAGACCACTGCTGCGCCCGACGTGACAAGCTTCGACCCGGCTGCCCTGGCCAACGCCGTCGCGGCGGAAGTCACCGCCGCCAGCCGTGCGCAGGACCCCGAAACCGCTGACCCGGAACAGGCCGCCCTGATCGTTGATTCTGTCCGCAGCTACCTCGAGTTCCTGTCTGAAACCAGCCGGTGGACCGGGCCGGCGGAGCAGTTGGCCGAAGCCCTGGACTTCTTCGACAGCCTCGCCGACGGCGACGACGGACAGGAGTCCATTGAGGTTCCGGACATTCCCCAGGAGCAGGCACTGGCAGCCTTCACCGCACTGCCCCTGATCCAGAAAGCGACAGCCCTGCTTCGATGGATCGGCGACGGGAAGCCCGTGACCGGAACGGGTGCGCTTCGCCTGAAGGACATCGAGGAAGCCGCCGCCTGCGTCGGCGTGTCGGCCAGGGGCGGCACCAAGCGGGCAGGTGAGCCCGAAGACGTCCTGACCGTGCGCAGCATGTACGAGGTGCCACTGCTTGCCGAAATCTGGGCCACGCTTCAGGCAGCCGAGCTGATACGGGTCAAGCCGACGAAAGTGGTGCCGTTCGAGGATCCCGCGCACTTCCTGGACGGCAGCGTCGCGGAGCAGCTGGACGAGTTCATCATGTTCACCTCGTGCTTCCTGGAGCACGCCGTGCTGCGGCTTGATCCCGAGGAGCCCTGGGAGCATCCACTCTCCGCAGTGCAGGTGTCCATCCTGCTGGCGGCAGCCACGGCGGAACCACCGTCCGTGGAACGCATGAAGACAGCCCCAGATCGTGCCCAGGAAGCCGAGAAGGCTGCCGTCACCGAATTGACCAGGGTGGCCATGGCCCGCTTGGAGGAACTTTCAGAACTCGGGCTGCTGACCATTGACACCCATTTCCGGGTGCCCCCGGCGCTTATCGGCTGCGTCGCAGACACGTTCGACCATCCATCGCTACTGGCAGAGCTTGGTCTGGGAGCGGCACCGGACGATGAAGCGGAAGCGGGCTGACACCCGGGTTCAGCCGCCGACGACGTCGAGCGCCAGGAGTTGCGCGCCCTCACCTTCAGCGATGATTGCCAAAGCCGTGCCCGCCTCAGCAGGGAACACAAGGTCCGTGATGGTGGCCAGCCCGTCCTGGGCGAAGACCTCCACTGAGCAACGGTCAAGGTAGGCGCGAAGGCGGAGGCGGCCGTCCTGCAACGGGACCGCCACCGTCTCAACGGAGGCGAAGGTTCCGTGGAAATCAACGTGCCCCGACGTGCGCCTGTCCAGGCGCAGCGTTCCTTCCGCCACATCGTAGGTGAGCAGCGTGGCCTGGGCGCCGCCCGCGCGGAGCATCAGTCCCACCCGGGTCGCGGTGCCCGGCTCGAACTCAACGTCGATGCGCGCCACTATCCCGGTGACCGGAAGTTCCAGCGTGCCCGGCACCAGCCGCTGCGGTCCCAGGTGGAAGCTTCCAAACTCCGATCCCTCGAAGGGATCGACAGCCGTCTGCCGGAGCACCACCTTGCCGTCCACCCGGGCCAGCGTAACTTCCCGCGGCAACGACATTGCACTTCGCCAGCCGCCGGTGGGGGTTGAGCCCGCATAGTCCCAGTTGTTCATCCAGCCGATCATGATGCGCCGGCCGTCGGGCACATTGCTGAAGGAGACGGCTGCGTAGTAGTCACGTCCCCAATCCAGCCAGCCGTACTCGCGCATCCGGCTGCCGTCCTTCTGGAGGCCCTCGGTGACGGTCGATTCGGACCGGAACGTCACGCCGTCGAACCCGCCCAGGAAGTACTGCCCCGCTGAGCCGCCGGCGATACCTCCCGGATTGATGTTCACGATGAGGACCCACTTCCTGTCCTCCGGGTTCCCGTCCACGGGCAGCTCGAACAGGTCGGGGCACTCCCACACTCCGCCGGTGGCGTTCGCAGGCCCAAACGTGCTCAGGTACTCCCAGGCCTTCAGGTCCGCGGACTTGTAGAGCACCACCTGCCGCTCCACCGCCTCGACGGCGACCATGACCCAGTACCTTCCGGCGGCGCCGTCGTACCAGAAAACCTTGGGGTCCCGGAAGTCCGCCGAGGCGCGGTCGAGGACCGGGTTGCCCTGGTGCTTGGTCCAGGTTTTGCCCTCGTTCAGGCTGTAGGCGAGGGACTGGGCCTGCCGCCCGGCCAGGGGTGAGTCAGCACCGTAGGCGCTGGTGTAGACGGCCACGAGCGGCGGGCACTGGGCAGTGCCGAATCCGCTGCTGTTGTTCCGGTCGAATACCGCCGAGCCGGAGAAAATGGCTTCCTGCGCATCGCAGGAAATGGCCACCGGCTGCTCCTCCCAGCGGAGCAAATCCCGGGAGGTGGCGTGGCCCCAGGACATGTTGCCCCAGCCCGTGCCGAAGGGGTTGTGCTGGTAGAAGAGGTGGTACGTCCCGTTGAGGTAGACCAGCCCGTTGGGATCATTAAGCCAGTTGCGATCGGCGGTGTAGTGCCATTCGGGGCGGAACCGGTCCCTCGACCGAACCGTCGGGGCGGCGGCGGACGCCGGAGCCGCCGTCGTCGTCAATGAATTCATTGTCGCCTAGCCCTTCACGCCGCTGGAGGCGATGCTGTTGACGAAGGAACGCTGGAAGGCGATGAACAGCACCACCACGGGAACGGTGATGAGGGACGCGTACGCCATGACCTCGCCCCAGGAGACGTTCAGCTGGAAGAAGTACTGGATGCCGATCATCACCGGGCGCAGCTCCTCGGACTGGACCACCATGAGGGGCCAGAGATAGGAGTTCCAGGCCGGCAGGAAGGTCAGGATCGCCACCGTGGCAGTGGCGGGGCCGGACAGCGGCATGACCACCTGGCGGTATATCTTGAACCAGCCGGCGCCGTCGATCCGCGCGGCCTCGTCCAGTTCCTTCGGAATGGATTCGAAGTACTGGTGGAACAGGTAGATCGAGAACGCGTTGGCGATGAAGGGGATGATCTGTACCTGGTACGTGTCCAGCCAGCCCTTGGAAAATTCGAGGCTGAAGCCGTTCAGCTCGAAGTAGGGAAGCTGGTTGACCCACCAGACCAGCGGCAGGGCGAGGGTCTGGAAAGGCACAATCAGCGTGGCCAGGATCGCGGTGAAGACGATTTTCTTGCCGCGGACCTGCATGCGGGACAGCGCGAAAGCGCACAGGCTGTTGACGAAGATGCCCAGGATCACGGTGACGGCGGAGACCCCTACCGAGTTCAGCAGGAAGCGGGCGGCCGGGACGCGGTCGAAGACGGCGGTGTAGTTGTCGAAGGAGATGTTGCCCACCGGCAGGAATGCGGCCAGGGAGGACATGTCGCCGAAGATCTGCTGGTCCGGCTTCAGGGAGGACACGAGCATAAAGACGATGGGGAACGCGGCGACGACGGCGAAGAGGATGCGCACCAGCATGGTGCCGGCGTTTTTCAGGAGCAGTTGGTTTTTCATGTCAGTCTTTCTCCCGCGTGAGGTAGCGCTGCACCGCGGAGACGATCAGCACGAGGACGAAGAACACCAGCGAGATGGCGGAGGCGTAGGAAGTTTCCTGCTGCCGGTAGCCGGACTGGACAGCCTCGTAAATGATGGTGGTGGTCGAGTCCATGGGACCGCCCTGGGTCATAACGCTGATCTGGTCGAAGAGCCCCAGGGCCTGGATGGTGATGGTGACAAGGACCAGGCTGCGCGTGTGGAAGAGGCCGGGCCAGGTGACGTAGCGGAATTGCTGCCACCGGCTGGTACCGTCCAGCTGCGAGGCCTCGTACAGTTCACCGGAGATGCCCTGGAGCCCGGCGAGCCAGATGATCATGTGGAATCCGGCCGCCTGCCAGATGGACAGGATAATGATCGCCGGCATTGCGGTGTTAGGGTCGCCGAGCCAGTCCGGGCCGTCGATCAAGCCGAAGCTGACGGCGGCGAGGATTTCATTGATCAGCCCGTCCTTGCGGTACATGAACAGCCACAGCAGCGAGACCACCACCATGGAGGTAACCACAGGCAGGAAGTACACGGTGCGGAAGAAGTTCACGCCGCGGAATTTCTTGTTGATCAGCAGCGCCATCACCAGGGCCAGGCCGGACTGCACGGGAACGATGACCACGGTGAAGTAGGCGACGTTGAGCAGGGCACGGTAGAACGTGGGGTCCGAGAAGAGCCGGGCGAAGTTCTCCACACCCACAAATTCGACCGGACGCGGCGAGATGAGCCGCGCGTTGGTGAAGGCCAGGCCGAAGCCAAGGACGGCCGGGATGAAGATGAAGGCGAGCAGCAGCAGTGCCGCCGGGGCGATCATGCCCCAGCCGCTGAGCTGTTCCCGGCGGAAGCCAGGGCGGCTGTGGGACTTGGGGGCCTTGCCTTTCGCGTTCGACGGCGGCAGGGCAGTTTCAGGGGTGGCGGTACGTGGGCGGGTGGGAAGGGGAACAGTTGCCATGAGGATCTCCGTAGGTCGGGCTGCCGGACGGCTGCGCGTGGTTTAGCTCCGCAGCCATCCGGGGCTCCGGCTAGTTCTTGTAGCCGCCGTTGGACTTGATGTTGGCGTCGATCGCCTTCACGGCGTTATCAAGGGTGGACTTCGCGTCCGCCCCGTTCAGGATGTCCTGCACGGCCTTCCCGTATTCTGTGGCGATGAAGGGGTAGGCGGGTGTCTCGGGCCGCATGACGGCGTATTCGCGGGAGAAGTCCATGAAGATCCGGTTGGCGCCGCCCTGCGCGAAGGCCGGAATCTGGGCCGCCGCCTCCTCACTGGCAGGAATCGCGCCGGTGGCCTTGGCCACTGCCGCAATGTTTTCCGGCTTCAGGGAGTAGGAGAGGTAGTCCATGGCTGCCTCGGCGTTGCTGCAGCCGCTGGTGACGCCCCACTGCCAGGAGGCGCCGCCGATCTTCGGGCCCTCGCCGAGGTCCACCGGCGGCATGACGACGAGGTCGTCGCCAAGGACCGCCCTGGCCTTGTCCCCGGCCCACGAGCCCGTGTACACGATCGCTGACTTGTTGTTCAGGAAGTCCTGCGTGGAGTCCTTGCCGCTCTTCTTGGCCATGAAGCCCTGGTCCGCCAGGCCGCGGAACCACTCGGCCCACTCCACCGCTTTGTCGCCGTTCAGTGCGCCCTCGGCACTTTGGAAGCCGTCCCTGTTCACCAGGTCGCCGCCGAACGACTGCAGGAGGGGGGAGTAGCCGTACGGAAGCCATTCGCCGGTGCCGGCGGTGCCCAGGTCCAGCGGGTGCTCCCACTTGCCCAGAGCCTTGAGCTTGGTGAGGGCATCCTGGAACTCTTCCTTGGTCCACGGCTTCTCCATGGTGGCCGGACGTACGCCGGCCTCATTCAGGTCCGAGGCGCGGGCCATCATGGCCAGGGCGACATCGTAGTAGCCAACGGCGTAGGGCTTTCCATCCCATTCAGCCACAGTGCTGGGGAGGTGCTTGGAAAGGTCCGCATCCAGTTCGAGGGGCTTCAGATACCCGGCCCAGGCCCAGTTGGGCACGTTGGGGCCGTCAATGTCCACAATGCAGGGCAGGTTGCCGGCCGCTGCTGCGGAGACCACGGAGTCGTTGTAGGAGTCCTGCGGGAAGGCCTGGACCTTGATCTTCACGGTGTCCTGGCTGCCATTGTAGGAGTCAACAATCTTCTGGACTGCGGCCAGTTCCTCCGGGTTGCCGGCGTTGTGGGTCCAGAGCGCGATCTCGCCGGAACCTTCGGTGGAAGACGATGCACTGCCCTTGCCGCAGCCGGCGAGGGTGGCAGTGAGGGCGGCTGCGGCTATGCTGGTCGCCAGGATCTTTGTGAACTTCTTGTTCATGGGTCGGTCTTTCTGCTTGGACAGCGGGGGATTGATGTAGGTCCTGCAGGGAACGTGGCCGCTGCAACGGCTGCGTTCCCGTTTTTAACGGGGGGTTTTCTTGCGCCTGGATGTCAGTTCCGGGGCGGAGCGACGGACTCCCGCTCAATGACGGGACAGGAAATCTTTTCCTGCCCCCGCGGCGCCCCGGGGTCCTCAAGCTCCTCCAGGAGTTTCAGGACAGCCCACCGGCCCATCTCATAGTGGGGGAGGGCCATGGTGGACAGGCCCGGCCAGAGGCCGTCGGCGATGAGCTCAAGGTTGTCAACGCCCACAATTGAAACGTCAGCCGGAACCTTCAGGCCAAGGTGGCCTGCCGCCTGGTAGGCGCCCATGGCCATCTGGTCATTGAAGCAGAACAGCGCGGTAGGTGGTTCCGCCCGGGACAACAGCTGAAGCGCCGCTTCCCGGCCTCCCGCAGTGCTTGGATGTCCGGCCACCAGGCAGTCCGCGGGTAGTTCCAGTCCATGGCGGACAAGCGCTGCGCGGAACCCTGCGAGCCGCCCGTGGGCGGCCGGAATATCGTCCTCGTTGTTGACCATGGCAATCCGGCGATGACCGGCCGTAACCAGAAGTTCGGCCGCGGACTCGCCGGCGCCGAACTCGTCCGGCACCACAGAGGACAGTGCGGGGTTGTCCGGGGTGGCGTCGAGGACAACGGTGGGGGCTGCACCCAGTTCGCCCGGAACGGACACCTTCTGGTTGAACATGCGGGCGTAGACGATGCCGTCCACCTGGTGCTGCTGCAGGGCCCGGATTTCCTGGCGCTCCAGCTCATTGTCCAAGCCGGAGTTGACCACCATCAGCAAGTACCCGTGCTCCGAGGCGGCGTCCTGGGCGCCCTGGATCATGGCACCGGCAAAGGGCGTGGTGGTGATCTCGTCACTGACAAGGCCGAGGATCTGTGAACGCTGGTTGCGCAGTCCGCTTGCCAGGCGGTTCGGTGCGTAGCCGAGATCACCGGCTACGGCTTTGATGTGTTCCACGGTCCGGGCGTTGACCCGGGAGCTGTGCGCTTCGCTCAGGGCATGCGACACGGTGGTTACGGAGACGCCGGCAGCTTTCGCCACGTCCCGGATGTTGACCTTTGTCGCCATTGACTTCGTTCCTTTGCAAAACGTTTTGTATGTTGCTTGCATCACTATATGCAAAACGTTTTGCAACCGTCAAGGCCTAGAAGCTGGTCACCAGTTCGCCGAGTACCTCCTCGAGCCTGTTCGGGTCGGTGGCGTCGTAGTAGTGCGCCCCGCTCGCCCTGGCGATTTCAAGCAAAGTGGGGACGTCGGCGTCGGGCCCGTATGCGAGTGTAAAGACGAGCACCGGTGTCGCGTGGTTCTGGTGGCTCAGCTGTTCGGTGAGCCCGGGCAGGTCTCCGGGGTGGGTGGAATCATTCTTGCCGTCGCTCAAGAGCACAATGGTGTTGATGAAGCTGTCTTTGTAGTCCTTGGCCTGATCGCCGGCGAAGCGGCCAACCGCTTCAAACAGCGGCGTAGCGTCCACGGCCTGGAGCCCGTTGAGCTTGGCGATGATGTCCTCTTTATTGGTCTTCAGCGGGGCTACCGGGCTGACGATGCCCGGCTGCAGGGGGCCGTCATCCACATGGGAGAACGCGGCCAGGCCAATCTCGTCCTCACCCACGAAATGGTCCAGTGCCTTGACAACGGCGTCCTTGGCCCGCTGCAACTTCGTCACTCCGGTCTCCTGCACCATGGACTCAGAAACATCCAGCAGGAACAAGGCCCTGGCCCGCTTGCGGACCTCGTGGAAGCTGTCCTGAATGGCAACAAGCGCCTTCGCTTTGGGGAGTGGCAGCGGTTGGAGCGTCTCGGCGTACCGGCCGGTTGCCGCCACGGTGGCGTCCAGCTTTCCCTGGATGCTGCGGTAGCCGGACGCCTTGACGACGTCCTGGCCCTGCTCCGTCACCGCGAACGCGAGGAAGTCCTGCGCGGCCAGACGCTGCTGGCTCTGCACCCATTCGCTGTCAAGGATTACTGCCGGGTTGTCAGCCACGTGCACGCCGTCATTGGGGTAAATGGCCCGGAGGGGCTCCTTGGGCACGGGGCCGGACTGCTTTTTCGTACCGTCCTCGCTGACCACTCCCCGGTTATAGTCCCAGACCGCCTTTTCATCCACGATCACCGCGGAGAGGAATTCCGCGACGTTCCCCGCGTCGTCAGCTTCCCTGGCGTGCCACAGGAAATGTTCGGGAGTGGCCATGTAGTGGCTGGTGCCCAGTTCCACGGCACGCACCTTTTCCACCAGGGACGGTGCATCCAGGTCCATGTCGTTCAAGCCCCCAAGGCTGCCGCCGGCGGCACCGTAGGAAGCAGCAAGGGCCATCAAGCCCGACGTTGAGACGAGTGGACTGGCCTTGCCGAACTTGAATTTCCCCCAGTCGCCATGGCCGAGGCGTTCCCAGACGTCCTGCTCTTCGGACATTTTGAAGACGTCGGACCACGACGGCGGAGTGTTGTCCCAGCCGAGGGCGCGCACCATCGTCTCCGGCATGGCGACAACGATCGCACTCCGCGCGATGCTGGTTCCCTCCTGGCCGGCAGGGCTCCCGGTGGCATCTTCCCCTGCGATCCGTAACCACGCGGAGGAATCCGGCAGCCAGATGGAGGGCCTGTCGCTGGCCGGAACGCCAGGGAACTGCGCCCCCACCTTGCCGGCAGCGACTCCCGATTTTTCCTGGGTGACTGCCGGCGTCACACATTTACCGTCCACGCTGCGGGGTTTCGCCGTGTACGCCGCGGCCAGGGCGCGGACCATCTCGGCGTTTTCGAGCGAAGTGAGGATGTTCAGGGAGATGCAGGGCGAGGCCCCGGCGACGGCGGCAGGATTGTCCTGCGTCAAGGGCTCGGTTGCTGAAGGTGTGTTGCCATTCCCCCCGGACGTGCCACCTTCCCCTGGATCGGGAAAGAGCATGGTGCGCAGCACGAATGCGCCGCCAACGATGAGAAGCGCCACTGTGGCCGCCGCTGCGACCCAGATCCATCGCGGATAGATCGGGTCAGTTGCTGCGCGTCGACGGCCCATGCTCGTTTCCTTTGAAATCCGCCGGGTCACCCCGGTGTGAATGCAAATTATGAAACTGGCCCGCGGCAGTCACACCGCGGGTGCGCCTAGCCCCCCGCCCGGATGCCCCCGCAACTGGATACGCATTCTGAGGATAACCCCGCCGGGCGCAAAGATTCAGGTTGTTGACGGAATTTTGTGGGTTCCTGATCCTGGCTTACGTGCTCTGGATCACGACGGGTGCCAGGTCTACATTGGTAATTGGCTTATGCAGAGGGCCTACCCGCCGCCGATCCAGGAGGGGACCATGAGCCCCACACCAAAACAACCGATCACCGATGACAGCATCCAGGTCCGACAGGTTAACCACTACCAGTTCAGCTGGGTGGCCGGGGACGCCGGAAAGCCGGGTACCTGGACCCTCCAGCTGGTCCTTGACCAAGGGGCGTGGGAGGAGGTCCTCACCCTTGACGCAGAGGACGCCGAGGTCCTCCAGGGCCTCCTGAAACGCTCGGCGACCGTGTACTACGACGTCCGCCGGCGCACACTGATGTTCGGGACAACGCCGGCAGGGCAGTAACTGCCTGCCCGCACCGTCAGTCAGTCCAGGCCCGCATTAAGGATCCGCAGGGCGTTCTCCTGCGCCTCCAGTGTTTGCTCAGCGACCATCTCGCCGCGAAGGTGGCCTGCGCTGGCAATCATGTTTCGAAGTTCCGTGACACTGCGTGCTGTGCCGGCGTCCCGGTGCGCCATGTCGTGGCAATTGGCGCACAGGGGCACAAGGTCCGCGACGGGGTCCAGTTGGTATCCGTTGCCCAGCAAGGATGCCGGCACAGTGTGGTGGACGTGGATGAATCCTTCTCCGAGTTCACCGTAACGGGCCTCGAAGGAGAAACCACAGGCCGCGCATGACGTCCCGTGATACGCCAGGCATATTCGCCGCGCGTCCGGGTCGCGTTCATAGCGGTTCACTTCAATACTGCTGACCGCCTCCACCGGGTAGGTTCCTGGAACCAGTTCGTTGACGGTGGCCGCGGCAGGTCCCAGCTCCCGCCACAGCCGGCGAAGCCCAGGCTCCGCTGGCAACGGGACCGACGTCGGTTGGCGGATCGCGTTGCCCCACCGGACGCCGGGCACTGCTGCGGTCAACACGTCCGGCCTTATCTGCTCGCCAAGGGGCAGCAAGGCGTCGAAGACGACGCCGACATACTGCCCGTCTGCCTGCGGGTCGTGGCGAAGCCCCGCTTCGCAGATCCCGGTGAGCACAGCGCCGTGGCCGATCAGGCCGCTGCCTGCGTCACTGCTGCCGTGGAGGAAAAGCCAAACTTCCGTTCCGGGCCCAATGTTCCGGCGTCGATTAATATCCCAGCGGACAAAAAGCCGGCCGGCTTCCCTGACCTGCTCGACGGCGTCCCGGTAGTTCCAAGGGTTCCGCCCGTCCGTATTCCATCCCAGAATTACTGCTGCCACTGCTTCAGCCAGGCAGCCGGACTAGATGGGTTCCTTGGCCAGTGCCTTGGTTTTGGCGGGCGTTTCACGTCCGAGACGCTCATCGAGCGTCACCCTTAGCCTGGCCGCTGCAACCTGGACACGGTGCTCGGCAGGGGTGGCCTTCTTCTTCGCCGGTTTGGCAGTGGTACTCCGGGGAGTATGGACGAACCGGTGTTCAGATGATGCAGCGCTCATTGTCCAACCTCCTCAGTCTTGTGCTTACCAGTCATTTCATTGTCGCCCATGTCTCCATCGGAGTCCACGGACGGGACATCCTGGGCCGAGTCGTAGTCCTCCCCGTTCTCATCGCCCGAGACGTTTTTCCAGGCGATATCGAACAACTCGAGTTCCTCCTCGCGCGCCAGTTCGCTCCGCGCCAGAACTTCCAGCGTTGCGAGCCCCAGGGCCTTGGTTCCTTCATCTTCGTCCAATGCGCGGTCCAGCGCCCACTGGGTCCGCCGCCACCATTCGGCGCGGCTGTCAGCTTCGGTCTTCTGCCTCAGCGCCTGCACGTCCGCTTCCCGCTTTTGATCCAGTGCCGTCTTGTCTGCAGCCGTACGCTGCTTGAGCGTGCGCCAGTTGATGTAAAAAGCCAGAAGGGCCGCAATGAGAACGGCCAGGGGTCCCAGGCCGGCAAGTATTACCCACCAGTCGGCCGGCCCTGAATGGACTACGACGTCGAGCGGGCTGGGGGAGGGGGCGGGAGTCACCCGACCAGCATAAGTGGCGGGATGAAAGCACCCTAAGCGTGTTCTTCTTCCGGCAACGAGTACGAGGAGCCTGACGGCGTACGTGACAGCAGCCCGAAGTCCACCAGGTAGCGGCGCAGCAGCACTACGTCGTCGGTATAGCTGAGGAGCCGTTCATTGACCTGTCTCTCCGTCAGGGTTTCACCCGGATTGATGGCCTGACTGACAATCCAGCCCAGGAGCTCCCGCCGCTCTGCCTTATTAGCGGGATACCTCTCGATCCTGCCCAGGCGCATGAAGCGGTCCACACCTGTCTGCGCCTGCCGTCGCGGTTGCTGCCCCAGGAGGTCACGGAATATCGATCCGGGTGCCTCCAAGTCACCGGAAGCATTCCGTTCCACAAGACCGGAATCGAGCAGGGCAGCGACGGCCCGCTTACGCCGTTGATCGTTGGCATCACCAGGGACCTCGGCGCCGAGCACTATGTGCGCGTACGCAGCCCTTGCGTCATCGTTGGCGAGAGCTGCCATCACACGCCGCCAGTGCGGTCCGCTCATCCGCCTGCTTCCAGTCACTCCGTTGTCCTTACTCCACATCCGCCCCGGCCGTATTGCGAGTGAACGAAACGAGGCGGCCCGGAGAGACGGCGCCTCTCCGTTCAGACGGCTGTGTATCCTCCATCTACGAGGTAGTAGCCACCGGTCATGAACGATGCGTCCTCGGACAGGAGGAAGGCAACGAGGTGGGCGACTTCCTCGGACCTGCCAAGCCGGCCCAGGGCGTGCTTTCCTTCGAGCACCTGCAGGGCTTCGGCGCTGAGGCTGCTCTCAACGAGCGGCGTCCGGATGTAACCGGGGCCAACCGAGTTGATGCGCAGGCCCTGGGGTCCGTATTCGGCGGCGGCGTTCTTGGTAATCCCCACCACCCCATGCTTTGCGGCGGTGTAAGCGTGGCGGACAACCATCTCGGCGTCCTCCCTGTTCGCCGTGTCCTGGCGGACGGCCGAGGCGGTCCCGCCGTCGCCAGCGATTTCCTGGACAACGCGCTCCGCCGCCTCCAGATTGATGTCGGTTACCACCACGCTGGCACCCTTGGCCGCGAGTTCCTTACAGATTGCTTCGCCGATGCCGGAGCCACCTCCGGTGACCAGCGCAACTGCGCCTGTGAACTGTGCCATGGTTTTCCTCTCTCTATGGCTACTGGAAGTCGGCGAGCCAGAGATCCGGCCCGAAGACTTCGTACTGGATGTCTTTCGCCGGGATTCCCGTAGCGATCAGGTCGCTCCGGACAGCCTGGAGGAACGGCAGCGGGCCGCAGAGGTAGTACTCGGCGTCGATCGGAAACTCCACCGCGTTGATGTCCATGAACCCCTGGAATGAGGTGCCGCCTGAATCTTCCTCCGGATTCAGGAACCAGGTGTACAGGGACCCGTCAGCCAGCAGGCTGAGGTCTTCGGTGACCTGCCGGCGGAGCGGAAACGAGGCCGGACTGTCATCTGCGTGCAGGAACATCACCTGGCGCTGCGAGCCGGCCTTTACCAGGTGGGACAGCATTCCGGCCATCGGCGTGATGCCGATCCCTGCGCTCGCCAGAACCACCGGCCTGTCCGTGTACCCCAGCACCACGTCGCCGAAAGGCGCTGACAGCACCACCTCGTCGCCCACCTTGACGTCGTTGTGCAGCAGATTGGACACCTCGCCGTCGGGAGTGCTCAACCCGTGCACCCTTTTGACCGCGAAATGCCGGTGTTTCCCGTCGTCCGCGCGGGTGAGGCTGTATTGGCGCGGCTGATGCACGCCGTCGTTCATGAGCATTTTGATGGTCACGTACTGTCCGGGCAGGGACGGCTTGACCTCGCGTTCGTCGGTCCTTTCCACCACGAAGGTAACCACATCCCCGGTCTCCTGGATGCGCTCGGCCACGCGCCACGTGCGCCAGATGGTGCCCGGTGAAAGGTGAACCGCGTTGTAGAGGCCACGTTCCTTGTTGATCAGCATGTTCGCCATCCGCCAGTAGACCTCGTCCCAGGCTTCGGCAACCGGCGGGGTGACGGCGTCGCCCAGCACATCCACGATTGCCCACATCAGGTGGTCATGGACGGTCTGGTACTGGTCCGGGCTGAGGCCGAGCGAGACGTGTTTATGGGC
Organism: Pseudarthrobacter sp. TE3704; assembly: GCF_056279405.1. Taxonomy (NCBI): domain Bacteria; kingdom Bacillati; phylum Actinomycetota; class Actinomycetes; order Micrococcales; family Micrococcaceae; genus Pseudarthrobacter; species Pseudarthrobacter sp. TE3704. Next base: position 452,055 of record NZ_JBWCCJ010000002.1, on the reverse strand, counting down.
AACGCGTGACAGCAGGTGGTCAGGCAGCTGGTCCGGTTTCTCCACTAAATACTTGGCGAACGCAGCGATTGATCCGGCCAGCGCCTGCTGCTGGCGGCCGTCCGCCTGGTTGCCCCGGTTAAAGAGACCGTCCAGCAGGTCCGGCCGCGCTTCGAACATGTGCTTGTAAAAGCGTTTGGCGATCTCCCCGATATGCTCTCCCACCACGGGCAGGGTCGCCTCGATGACGGGACGTGACGTGTCAGAGAGCATCATCGGTCCTTCCGGAATGTCCTGGCAGCGGCCAGCCTTCAGGGGTGCAAATCTAACAGCATTGGCACCCGGGGAGAAGAGGCAACCGACCGGTCCAGGCAGCCGAAAACCCCTTGTCGTCGGCCTGGAGTTAGGCAACGATGGTGATCTACTCCAGGAGGCGGCCATGGTCCAGCTGGGCAAATTCGAAAAGTACCTGATCGAGGAATTCTTCGACGACTACCGGGCCGGCGACATGACCCACCGGACCTTCACCCGCCGGGTCGCATTCATCACCGGGAGCATGACCGCCGCTTCCGCCGCCATGCTTTTTGTGGGCTGCACGCCCGAGGAGGTCCCGCGCAGCACGGACCCCATGCCCACGCCCAGTCCGTCATCCTCGACGGCGGGCAACGGCACGTCGACGTCGGGCGCCGTCCCGGGAGCCAAGAGCCCGCTGTCCGTTCCGGAGGGCACGCAGGGGATAACGACGTCGACCGTCACCTTCCCCTCCGGCGGCACGGACATCAGTGGTTACCTTGCACGGCAGGACGGCGCCGCGGCCGGTCCTGCCGTGATGATCTGCCACGAAAACCGGGGACTGACGCCGCACATCCAGGACGTGGCCCGGCGTTTTGCCAAGGCAGGCTACAGCGCCCTCGCTCTTGACCTGCTCAGCAGGGAAGGGGGAACGGCGGGCATGGACCCCGACGCCGTGCCGGGTGCGCTGACCAAGGCCGGTGCACCGCGCCATGTGGGCGACTTCGCCGCGGCCTTCGACTACCTGGCGGCACAGGACTTCGTTAACCCTGCCCGCATTGGCATGAACGGCTACTGCTTCGGAGGCGGCATTACCTGGCAAGCGGCCACAGAACTGAGCGGCCTCAAAGCCGCTGCCGCGTTTTACGGACCAGCCCCGGACCTCAGCAGGGTCCCTGCCATCAAGGCGGCCGTCTTCGGCGTCTACGCCGAGCTGGACCAGCGCATTACCGGAGCCATGCCGGCACTCCGGGACGCTTTGGCCGGAACGTCGGTAACGCATCAGCTCACGGTCTATCCCGGCGTCGACCATGCCTTCCACAACGACACCGGCGAGCGCTACAACGAAGCGCAAGCAACGGCCGCGTGGAACGACACGCTGGCCTGGTTCGGGCAGCAGCTTTAATCCGGTGGACGGCAAGTTTCCACCCCTGCCGTTCATCAGTATGCTTACTATTGTTGGGTAAGCCGATCACGAGGAAGGCATCATCATGACTGAACAGAACCTCCCTGACGACGAGCTGGAAGTTGTCGAGGAAAACGACGTACTTCTCGACGAGACTCCCGGCGCCGCCGCATCCTTCGAACTCGACCCCGTCTCCGGCGAACCGGACAGCTACCCGGGTGCCGCCGAAAACAATCCGGACCGCTGGCAGGAAGATCCCCTGCTCCAGGACGAGGCCGTATCCGGCGAAGAAGAGGACTTCCTGAGCGATCAGACGCTGCGGGACGAGACGGCTGAAGCCCGGTACGAGGCCGGCGACGAGCAGGTGCCCCCTGGCACGCCGACCCTCGGCGAAGCCGTTGCAGACGTTGACTTTGGCGAGAACCCCGGCGGCCCGGAAGCCGAGGGCAGCGACGATACGGAGAACTTCGGCGGTTCCCCGCTCAGCGAATTCGATCCCGACGATTTGGAACGCTAAAGCCAACAGCATCTGGCCTTCAGCCCAAAGTGGGCTAAAATACTAAGCAGACTGATGAATATCGGTTGGCAAGATCAAGACTGAAGGAGTTTCACATGAACTTGGGAAGCATGATCAAGAACGCCGCTGGACGATTCGCAGGCAGGACCGAGACCGGCGGAACAGTGCGCCGGCGCGGCATCGGCGCACCAGGACGCACCCCGCACACAACCGGTGCGGTGGGCGGCAGGCAAAGTGGCATCGCCGGCAAGATTATGGGAATGCTCAGGCGGCACTGACCCCCACATGACACACCACAAGGCAGGTTCCTCCGGAGCCTGCTTTTTGGTTTCCCCCTTTAACCATGCGTGAACTCATTGTCCTTGGAACTGCATCGCAGGTCCCTACCCGCACCAGGAACCACAACGGGTACCTGTTGCGCTGGGACGGCGAAGGCCTGCTCTTCGACCCCGGCGAGGGCACCCAGCGCCAGATGATCCATGCCGGTGTATCGGCAACCCAGATCACCAGGATCTGCCTCACCCACGTCCACGGCGACCACTGCTTCGGCCTGCCCGGCGTTCTGTCCCGCATGGCTTTGGACGGGGTCACACATCCCGTGCACCTCCACTATCCCGCGTCCGGGGAGGATGTGGTCCAGGCCCTCGTTTCCATCAGTTCGCCCGGGATCGACCTGAGGCTCCACCCCCACGGCGCGTCCGGGGCCGTTGCTGAAGGACTGGACGTCCGGCCATTGAAGCACCGCATCGAAACCTACGGCTACCGGCTCACGGAACCGGACGGCCGCACCCTGTTGCCCCACCTGCTTGCGGCAGCGGGCATTGAAGGCCCCGACGTGGGGCGCCTGCAGCGCAAAGGCTCCCTCGCCGGCGTCGGCCTGGAAGACGTCAGCGTGCCCCGGCCCGGGCAGCGCTTTGCGTTCGTCATGGACACCGCGCCGTGCACGGGCGCGGAAGAGCTGGCCGACGGCGTGGACCTCCTGGTCGCCGAGTCCACCTTTAGCGACGACGACGCCGGGCTGGCGGACCAGTACCGCCACCTCACCGCCGGGCAGGCAGGGGAGTTGGCGGCAGGCGCCGCTGCCGGCACCCTGGTGCTCACGCATTTCTCGTCCAGGTACGGCGACGACCTCGCCATGCTTGCCGGGCACGCCGCCGCGCGGGCGGACAGCACCCGTGTCATTGCCGCCCATGACCTGCAACGGATCGCCTTCCCCCGGCGTGACCGCTGGCCGGAGGGCGGGGTCCCGGCCGGACCCGGTGCGCGCACCGGGAGCATTGCCAAAGGGCGCAAGGAGGATCAGAGTGAAAGACGTGGCGCGGACACCGGAGCCCGGCCACCGAACCCGCAAGGAGGCGGACAGTGAGTGCCACATCGGAAGAAGTGTTTGACGTTACTCCCGAAGACAAGGAACCCGCCCTCAAACGGGTGCTTGGCCCCAAACTCCTCCTGCTGTTCATCGTGGGGGACATCCTGGGCGCCGGCGTCTATGCCGTGACCGGAACCATGGCCGGGACAGTGGGCGGCATCGTTTGGCTGCCCTTCCTGCTGGCGTTCGTGGTGGCGACGCTGACAGCCTTTTCCTACCTTGAGCTGGTCACCCAGTATCCGCAGGCTGCGGGGGCCGCGCTCTATACGCACAAAGCATTCGGGATCCACTTCGTCACCTTCCTCGTGGCCTTCGCCGTGGTCTGTTCCGGCATTACGAGCGCATCGACATCGGCGAACGTCCTGGCCCAAAACTTTTTCGGCGGGCTGGAGATCAACGGGGTGATGGGTGATCCGGGGCAGGGCGTGATCACTGCGGTGGCCCTCGGGTTTATGCTCCTGCTGGCGGCCATCAATTTGCGCGGAGTGGGGGAGAGCGTCAAATTCAACGTGGTGCTGACCCTCGTGGAGATGATCGCGCTCTGCATCGTGATCGGCGTCGGCTTCTACGTGATGGCCCAGGGGACAGGCAATCCGGGCGAAATCTTCGTGTTCAACGACTACCAGGACAAGGGACTGTTCCTGGCTGTCACCGCCGCCACCTCCATCGCCTTCTTTGCCATGGTGGGCTTCGAAGACTCGGTGAACATGGTGGAAGAAACCCGGAACCCGGAGAAGATCTTCCCCCGGACCATGCTCACCGGGCTCGGCATTGCCGTGCTCCTCTACATGCTGGTGGCGGTCTCCGTGGTCAGCGTGCTGTCCCCCACTGAGCTTGAAGGGATCCGGGAAGCTGAGGGAGCGGCGCTCCTGGAGGTTGTCCACAAAGGCTCACCCGACTTCCCGATCGACAGGGTCTTCCCGTTCCTGGCCGTCTTCGCCGTAGCCAACACAGCCCTGATCAACATGCTGATGGCCAGCCGCCTCATCTATGGCATGGCCCGGCAACACGTCCTGCCACGGGCCCTGGGGAAGGTGCTGCCCGTTCGCCGCACCCCTTGGGCCGGCATCGCCTTCTCCACCATCCTCGCGCTGGGCCTGATCCTCTACGTGACCAGCGATCCCAAGAGCAACATTGTGGCCAACCTGTCCGGCACGACGGCGTTCCTGCTGCTGTGCGTCTTCACCGTGGTGAACGTGGCCTGCCTGGTGCTGCGGCGCAAGCGGGACCCTGACCGGAAGGTGTTCTTCACCTCTCCTGGACAGCTGCCCCTCGTGGCGGCACTGCTCTGCGCGTTCCTTGCCGGCCCGTGGGTAGGCCGCAATGTGATCCAATACCAGATTGCCGGCGGACTGATGGCGATCGGTGTTGTCCTGTGGCTGGTTACCTGGCTGGTCAACCGGCGGACAAACGACAGGGATAGGGTTAATCCATGACTGCCTCTGCAGAATCAACAGTTACTTTCGACGGCCGCTTCGCCAGGGAACTGGCGGAATTGGCGGTTCCCTGGCAGGCGGAGGAAGCCCCCGACCCGCAGCTCCTGGTCTTCAATGAGGCGCTCGCACATCAGCTGGGACTCGACCCGGACTACCTCCGCACGCCCGAGGGCGTCCGGCTCCTGCTCGGCAACCACCTGCCGGAAGGGGCAACCCCCGTGGCCCAGGCCTATGCCGGACACCAGTTCGGTGGGTACTCGCCCCTGCTCGGCGACGGCCGGGCCCTGCTCCTCGGCGAGATCGTGGACGCCAACGGCCGCCTGCGGGACATCCACCTCAAGGGCTCGGGCCGCACACCCTTTGCGCGGGCAGGCGACGGCCGCGCCGTCGTCGGGCCCATGCTGCGGGAGTACCTGGTGAGCGAGGCAATGCATGCGTTGGGCATCCCCACCACCCGCTCGCTCGCCGTGGTGGGCACCGGACGGCAGGTGCGCCGGGACGACATGCTGCCCGGCGCGGTCCTGGCCCGGGTGGCCAGCAGCCACCTGCGCGTGGGGAGTTTCCAGTACGCGCGGGCGACGGACAACATCGAGCTCCTGCGCCGGCTGGCGGACCACGCCATCGCCAGGCACTACCCGGCCGCTGCAGAAGCAGACAACCCATACCTGGCGCTCTTTAAGGGCGCAGTGTCCGCCCAGGCCTCGCTGGTGGCGCAGTGGATGCTGGTGGGGTTTGTCCACGGCGTGATGAATACGGACAACATGACCATCTCCGGTGAAACCATCGACTACGGACCATGCGCCTTTATGGACGCCTTCAATCCCGCCGCGGTCTACAGCTCCATTGACGTCGGCGGGCGCTATGCGTACGCCAACCAGCCCGTGGTGGCCGAATGGAACCTCGCCCGCCTCGCCGAAGCGATGCTGCCGCTTTTCAATGAGGACCAGGAGCAGGCCGTTACCCCCGCCGTGGAAGCCCTGGGCGAATTCCGGAAGCAGTACAGTGATGCCTGGTTCAGCGGCATGAAAACCAAGCTGGGCCTGCCGGAAGCCCCTGCCGGGAGCCCCGGGGACGCCGCAGCATCGGAGCTGGTGGACGGGGTTGTGGCGCTGCTCAAGGACGGGCCCGTCGATTACACCCAGTTCTTCCGGAACCTCGGCCAGGCAGCGCGGGGGAACGTCCGGCCGGCCCGCGGCATGGTCCTGGACCTCGCTGCGTTCGACGCCTGGGCCGGGCAGTGGCTGGCACTGGATCCCGACGCTGACCTGATGGATTCGGTGAACCCGGTGTACATCCCGCGCAACCACCTCGTGGAGGAAGCGCTCGCGGCCGCCACCGAGGGGGACCTTGATCCGTTGCACGGGCTGCTGCAGGCCGTCACTGCTCCCTACGATGAACGCCCGGGCCTTGAACGCTATACGGAAGGCCCGCCGGAAGACTTCGGCACCTACATGACCTTCTGCGGTACGTAGCCCGGAAGACCGGGAACGAAACAAGGGCGGCAGCCGGGATATCCCGGCTGCCGCCCTTGTCTGCGCTTCTTCGGTGCGCCTGCGGAATTAAGCTACGCGGACGAAGGAAGCTCCACTGAGCCAGCTGATGGAGTGGACCTCGGTCTTGAAGCCGTCAACGCCGCCGCTGACAACCTGGCCGTTGCCGGCGAAGACGCCAACGTGGCCGGCGGTGATCACCAGGTCACCGGGGGCAGGGGTGCCCACCACGGAGCCGTACTGGTAGAACTGGCCCGGGGCCAGGTCTCCCACGGACTTGCCGACGGCGCGGAGGGCCTTCTCCACCATGGCGGTGCAATCCTGCTGGACGCCGAGCTGGCCGTAGGCGTTGGCCAGGATGGCTGCGCCGGTGCCCGTTCCGGTGGCGGCGGGAGCAGCCGGTGCCGGTGCGGGGGCCGGTGCCGGAGCGGGGGCGGTGGAGGCGTAGGAGATGTTCATGCCGGTGTTCGCGGGAGCGGATGCGGCCTGGACCGGAGCGGCGGCGGGTGCTGCGTATCCGGCGCCCGGGATGGTGATCTGGTCACCCGGGTAGATGATGGTGGAGATGTCCAGCCCGTTGGCGGCGAGGACATCGTTGAGGCTGACGCCGTTGGCTGCCGAGATGGCGCCCAGGGTGTCACCGGAAACAACGGTGTGGACGTTGGCGGCGGCTGCTGCTGCGGGGGCGGCAACTGCGGCGGCGGGCGCTGAGTAGGCCTGGACGTTAGTGGCTTCGGTGCTGTCCGGGCCGGTCACGCCTGCATGGGCCGGAGCTCCGACGCCGAACGCAATGCCGGATGCAGCGGCAACTGCGAGGGCCGGGCGGCCGAGCGTCCGGGCCTGGGACTTGGCGGAAACAGCCAAACCGTGAAGCACGATTGAGCGGGCCGGAGTCGCGCGGTGACGGGCGGTGATGGAATTTTTTGACACGGTTGATCGCCTCTCCCATGCCTGCGGGGTGAGCTGTCGGGTTCGGGTTGGAGATACCCGGCCGAAAGCAACCCCGAACGGAACGAGGCGCTGTCGACTTAACCCCAAGGCTTTAAAAAGCCGCGGAAACTTGGTTCCCCCGTCCCTGCCAACAGGAAAGCGATTGAATCCCGTATCAGCGGCAGGGCTCGGCATGCTGAGGGGAATGTCCCGCTTGGGAGGGACACGTGAAAGACCATAACCCGCCCAGCCGCTGATTGTCACATTTGGATAACATACGAGGCCCTCCTCTCGGATTAGGCAATCGTCTTGATTGCACAGAAGGATCCCGTCTTGACCTCGCCTAATAGTCCGCTGCTAACCCTGCGCGCAGGACCGCGTAACAAAGTCATAAAGTTGCGCACGTAACACTGCTTCTGCTGGAACGCGGATGGGTCCCTCCCTGGCGTTGACAGTGACGTGGAGAGGCAGGACAGTGCCCACTTTGTCCTCCGCAATTGCATGCGGGTCACAGCGGGCGGGGCGGAAGTGCAATGGGAACTGACTGGGCCCGTCACCCGCCGCGACGGTGAGGTTTTCCGGCCAGGGATTCCAGGGCGCTTCGGCCAGCAGGGGAGTGCCGCCGATGCTCCGTATGGTCAGGGATCGGGCCGCCTGGTCCGGGTTTGTCCTATCTGCTGCCATGTGCGGGGCCACCACAAGATGGACGACGGCAGTGCGCGCGTCCGGCGCCACCTCCAGCTGGGTGCCCAGGCGGATGTCCGCCACGGCGGCTACTGCGGTGGCGAGGCAGAGTTCGCCATTGTTGCGCCGGAGGACCCCGAATGGATCTGAGGCGTTGAAGGTCAGTTGCCGGCGCCGGGCCTGTCCGGGTGAGGTCACGAGCACGGTGGCCGTCGCCGTTTCCCCGTCCGGGGACGGGTGCTCCTCACACGTTGCAGCGGGAAGCGCCGCCGGCAGGCTTTTCGGCTGGCCGGGCGGCAGTTCGATGCCACCCCCGGCGGGCATCCAGCTGATCGCTCCTTTGAAGAAGGGAGAGATGACTTCGGCCTGGATCACCGTCACAGCAGCGTCCGACGTATTGGTGAGCTGCAGCTGGACCTCAGGCTTGCCATATTGGTCCCGCGACTGGTTTAGCTCGACAGCTATGGGTCCTTGCCCTGCTGCGGCAGTCGGTGCCGGCCCGGTAGCCCGCGGCGCCGGCGTCGGCGTGCAGGCCGACGTTGCCTGTACCGCCACCAGCGCTGCCGCTGCGGCCAGGAGCCGCAGGCGGCGAAGGCGTGGAAGGAGCGCTCGAGTGCGTGCCGGTGCGCTGTTCCCGCCCATGGGACAAGTCTAGGATCGGCACTGCCCCGAGGGCGGAATCGGGTGCTACGCGACAGCTGTCTTCAGCTTTCGTATCCACCACACGGAAATGTAACGATGTGGCTACTGTGACCCACGGGGCCTTTGTGCCACCGGTAGGCTTCGGAACTATGTCCCCGTTCGTGACCAAGGCGAGATCCCCGTTGCTGGGAGGCCTGCTGGCCGTTGCCTTCACCGCTTCGGCCGTGCTGCTCCCGGCGTCCGCGGACGAGGCGCCGCCCGGCGGGTATCCGTCCTGGGAGGACGTGCAGAAGGCCCAGCAAACGGCGGCCGGCAAGGCCGCCGAAATCAACAGGATCAATGACCTGCTCAGCGGTCTCCAGGCCCAGTCCGAGTCGCTGGGGAGCGCCGCAGTGACATCGGCTGCGGACTATGCCGTGGCCGACGCCGCCCTGCAGTCCGCCACCGCCAGGGTGGACGCCTTGGCCGCGCAGGCTGCCCGGGCAAGCGCTGAACTGCTGCAGCACAGGAGGGAGATCGGAGCGCTGGCCGCCCAGTCCTACCGCACCGGCGGGACAGCCATGGGTTTCTTCGTGGCCCTGGACGCCCTGGAGGCCAACAGCGTCCATGGACTCAACGTCGTTCACATTGTGGGTGACAAGACCGCAGCCCTCGTCAACAAGGCGGCGGCCGGCGGGAAAATCACTGCCTCGCTGGCCGACCGGGAGAAGGCTGCAAGGGCAGAGCGCGAGCGCCTTTCCGCGGAGGCAAAAAGCAAACTGGACGCAGCGCGTTCCGCACAGGATGCAGTGGCGCGACACATAGGGGAGGAACAGCGGCGCAGCGGGGAACTGACCGCACAGCTTGCCTCCCTCAAGGGGACGACGGCGGCAGTGGAGGAGGAGTACCGGCAGGGCCAGGCGGCGCTCGCCGCCTATGAGGGAGCCCGGGCGGCAAAGCGGGCGGCCGCCGAGGAACAGGCCCGTCGGCACGCGGCAGCCGCCGCCAATGGTGCCGGTGCCGGAGCTCAGAATCCGCCGGCCGCGAATCCTGGCCTCCTGAACCCCGCCCCTCCCAATCCGGCCCCTCCTAATCCGGCACAGGCGAATCCTGTCCCGGCGGCTCCCGCCGCTCCAGCACCTCCGCCGGCGCCTGCTGTCCCGCCTGTCCCGCCCGCCGTCGTCGTACCTTCCGTGCCCGGCGGCGCCGTCAACGATCCGGCGGGGGCAAAGACCTATGCCTCCGGCCGCCTGGGCGCCTATGGCTGGGGCCAGGACCAGTTCCTGTGCCTCGCCCAGCTCTGGACCAAGGAATCCAACTGGCTGACCACCGCCACCAACCCCTATTCCGGCGCGTATGGAATCCCGCAGGCGCTGCCGCCGGGAAAGTACGCCAGCGCCGGCGGTGACTGGCTCACCAGCTACCGCACGCAGATCGAGTGGGGCCTTGGCTACATCCGTGAACGGTATGGCTCGCCGTGCGCGGCCTGGAACCACTCCGTGGCGAAAAACTGGTACTGACCCCCACTGGATGCACGGGCGGTTACGCTTTTCACATGCCTGATTTCGAACGGTTCCGGATCATGCTCGAGGAGGAGCGGCAACGGAAGGTGGCCCTGCTTCCGTCCCTTCGCGCGGACATCGCGTCGGCCAACTCGGCCCGCCAGGACTCGAATGTGGATGACGAACACGATCCGGAGGGCGCCACCATCGCCTTCGAACTCTCGCAGGCTTCGGCGCTTCTGAAGCAGAGCAGCGCAGGCCTGGACCAGGTGGAAGCCGCCCTCGCACGCCTTGCGGCAGGGACTTACGGCAGCTGCGCCGTGTGCGGTGAAGCCATAGCCGAAGGGCGGCTGGAGGCCCGGCCCTGGACGCCGTATTGCATCAACCACGCTGCGGCGGGGCGCCAGTGAGCGGCGCCGCGGACACTGTCACGGCGGCGGCAGGATTCATTGACCGCACGCTGAAGAACGAGGGTGCCTGGTACCGGGCGGACGACGTCGGGGGCAGGCTGGGCGGGGCCCTCGCCTCCTACGGTTCCTCGGTGGGCGCAGTCCGGGGAACCGTCCGCGATGCACTCCGGAAGTACAAGGACCTGGACCATGACGGCGTGGTCCTGCTCGCCTCCGCCCTGTGGGGCCAGCCGAAGCCGGGCGCCCGGCCCGTCTTCGAACGGCGGCTGGCGGCCGTGGTGCTGCTCCAGTCCAGGGTGGGTGTCCTCCGGCACTCCGACCTTACCCGGATGGAGGGCTTCCTCCGCTCCGCGCAGACCTGGGAACTCGCCGATCCGCTGGTGGCCGATGTGGTGGTGCCGCTGCTTGCCGGGCTGCCCGACCGGGACCGGCAGAGGGCGGACGTTGTCCTGGCCCGGTGGCGGAAGGACCCGGATACACGGCTGCGCCAGGCGGCGGCCCTGATTGACCAGCAAGCCAGACCAGAAGCCCCACCACAAGGAGACAGCCATGAACGAGCCCTTTGACCTCGAACGCTTCGTCTCGGCGCAGGACAGCGGCGGAACCTACGATCAGGCGCTGGCAGAGCTGCAGCTGGGCCGAAAATCCGGCCACTGGATGTGGTTCATCTTTCCGCAGATCGCGGGCCTGGGGCACAGCGCAACGTCCCGGACATATGCCATCAGTTCGCTGGCCGAAGCCCGCGGATACCTTGAGCACGACGTGCTGGGACCGCGCCTGCTCGAATGCGCCCAAGCACTCACCAACCACGCCGGGCGCGCCGCAGAGGACATCCTGGGCGGCATCGACGCCCGCAAACTGCAGTCGTCCATGACCCTTTTCCTCCGCGCCGCGCCGGGCGAAACGGTGTTCAAAACCGTCCTGGCCCAGTTTTTCGACGGCCAGCCGGACGAAGCCACCGACGCCCTGCTGGCTGAACAGGACGGCGCGTAGCCGCTACGGCGTGGGGCTGCCGCCGTTGACGTTCAGCGTTTCACCAATGACGAAGCTGGACTCCGGAGAGGCGAGGAACACGTACGCGGGCGCAAGTTCCGCGGGCTGCCCGGCGCGGCCCAGGGGAGTGGACTGCCCGAACTCCGGCAGGTCCTCCTTCGGCTGGCCGCTGCTGACCTGCAGCGGGGTCCAGATGGGCCCCGGCGCAACGGCGTTGACCCGGATGCCCTTGGGCGCCAGCTGCTGCGCCAGGCCCTTGGTGAAATTGTTGATGCTGGCCTTGGTGGTGGCATAGTCCACGAGCGTCGGCGACGGGTTGTAGGCCTGTACGGACGTGGTGTTGATGATGGTGGAACCGGCAGGCATGTGCGGCAGTGCGGCCTTGGTCAGCCAGAACATCGCATACACATTGGTCTTGAGCGTGTGGTCGAACTGCTCGTCGGTGATGTTGGCCAGCTCCTCCTGCGCCACCTGCTTGCCCGCGTTGTTGACCAGGATGTCCACGCCGCCCAGGACAGCCACCGCCGTGTCCACGACCTCGCGGCAGACCACCGGGTCCTTGAGGTCCCCGGGAACCTTGACGGCCTTGCGGCCCGCGGCTTCGATGATGCCGGCAATCCGGGCAGCGTCCTCCTCCTCCTGGGGCAGGTACGACAGGACAACGTCGGCCCCTTCCCGCGCGAAGGCGATGGCCGCCGCCGCGCCGATCCCGGAGTCCGCCCCCGTGACGATCGCCTTCCGGCCCTCCAGACGGCCGGTACCGCGGTAGGTGTCCTCCCCGAGGTCCGCCTTGGGCGTCAGCTCCGCATCCAGGCCGGGCTCGGGCTGGTGCTGTTCCGGCGGGGAGATCTGCTCATAGGCGGTGACCGGGTTACGGAAGGTGTACTGGTCTGTCATGGTGGTCCTCCTGGTGGTTGGTGGATTCCAAAAGCTAAGCATGCTTACCGTTCAAGCCTAGGCATCGAGCGGCCACCTGCCAACCCGTGATTACACCCGCTGGACTTCCACCAGGCGCACCCGCGTGAGCTTGCCGCCGTCGACCGTCGCCGTCATGAAAGTGCAGGCGGGCTGCCGGCGGCGGTCCGTGGGAGAGCCCGGGTTCAGCAGCCGCAGGCCACCCGGGGAGGTTGTGTCCCAGGGGATGTGGCTGTGCCCGAAAACCAGGACATCGGCATCCGGGAAAAGGGCCTCGCACCGCAACTCCCGCCCCTTGGCCTGCCCGGTCTCATGCACCATGGCAAAACGGACGCCTTCCACGGTGACGTGCGCCGTTTCGGGGAGGCGGCTGCGCAGGTCCGGTCCGTCATTGTTCCCGTACACGCCCACCAGCGAACGGCTCCGCTGTTCGAACCGGTCCAGCAATGCCGCTTCCACCCAGTCCCCCGCATGGAACACCACGTCGGCGTGTTCGACGGCGGACCACACCTGGGCGGGAAGGTCCCTGGCCCGTTTGGGGACATGGGTATCGGCAATCAGGAGGAGGCTGAGCGGCATAGGGAAATCCTGCCATGCGGGGCCTGTTCCGGCCCGCCGCGTGGACGTAATCTGGGGGCTGGAGGTGATTGCCATGGAGGCAGCGCAGGGTGACCGGATCATCGTCCACGGAAGGACTGTGGGATCCACGGACCGTCACGGGGTGATCGTTGAAGTGCGTGGCCAGGGCGGAACACCGCCCTACCTGGTCCGCTTCGACGACGGACACGAAACCATCATGTACCCCGGCGGTGATTTCGCCGTCGAACGCGGGCACGGCACCTGAGGCCGGGCGGTGTGCTGGGCCCAGGATGGATGAGCTGGCAGACTGGCGTGATGGATCATTCACCGGCCTCCGCAGCATCCTCCACTCCGCCCGTCCGTACCGGTCCCCGGGATCCCGGCGACGCCTGGGTGGAGGGGGAGCGCGGCCGCTACTGGGGCCGGTTCGGGGCTGCGGGAGTGCTTGCCTATGACCCGTCCAAAGGCGTCCTGCTCCAGCACCGGGCGGTCTGGAGCCACAACGGCGGTACCTGGGGGTTGCCGGGCGGGGCCCTCCACGAAAACGAAGAACCCGTTGACGGGGCCCTCCGCGAAGCCTACGAGGAAGCGGCGGTGCCGCCTGCGGGCGTGGACGTGCTCTTCACCTCGGTGCTGGATCTCGGCTACTGGTCCTACACCACGGTGGTGGTGCTGGTGCGGGAGCCTTTCGATCCGGTGATCAGCGATCCCGAGAGCATTGAACTGCTCTGGGTTCCGCTGGGCGAGGTGGAATCGAAGGAACTGCACCCCGGATTCGCGACGGCATGGCCTGCATTGCGGGAGCGGCTGGCGTCCCCGTAAAGCGGGCTGCCTAGTAGTCCGGGCCGTATTCGGCAGTGACCAGGATGGGAAGATGGTCTGAGTTGCCGCGCGGAAGTGTCTCCACGCTCTGGATGTCCAGGCCCAGCGATGTCGCGAAGTCGAAGTGGCCCTTGAACACCTTGTACCGGGTGTAGGTGCGGCGGTTGCTCAGGGACAGCGCATAACCCGAATTCTTCATGTGGATATCAAGGTTCTTGGTGAAGAACGGGTAGTTGAAGTCGCCCACCATCAGGGTCATCAGGCCCTTGCCCATGCTCAGCAGCTCGGCATGGGCGGCATGGATCTGCTTGCGGCGAAGCGAATTGGAGGCGGTGAGCGGGGCGGCGTGGAACGATCCGATCACCAGTTCATGCTGCGTGTCATTGTCCATCACCCGCGTCCCGATCAGCCTCTCATGGGCCGGTGCCAGCACCCTGTCATGCATCGACTTCTTCAGCGCGAAGGACTGGGTGTCCAGTGCGGTGAAGCGGCTGGTGCGGTAGTAGATGGCCAAACCCAGCCGGTTGCCCTTGGTGGTGTCCGCCAGGTGCAGGGGACCCAGGGTTTCCGGCAGGTCGCTGGAATCCACCTCCTGGAGGCACAGCGCATCGATGTCATGATTCCGGGCCAGGGCGAGGAGCTCGCCGCTGGCCTTGTGCTTGCGGAGGTTGTAGCTGATGACGCGCATGGAACACCTCTTCCGAGGGATGCTGACAGGACCAGTTCCTGAGTCTAGTCCGCCGCCTTCCTCCACGTTCAAACATTTCAATCCGACCCGCTGGCCGGTCCTCCGGCCCCAACGGATAGAGTTAGTGCCAATTCACTGAGATCCGGCGAAAGGTCACCGTTGACTGAAGAGCTTCCCGAACTGGCGCACGGCAATGCCTACTACCAAAACCTGGGCGGCGGCCGCTTCCGCTCCACCATCCACGCGCAGGGCGCCTGGAACGCCCACGAGCAGCACATGGCACCCGCATCCGGCCTGATGGCTGATGCCCTGGAACGGCACCAGCCGCGGGCGGACATGCGGATGGCACGCCTGAGCTACGAGATCCTGGGGCTGATCCCTGGCGGCGTGTCCCACATTGAAACCTCCACCCTCCGGCCCGGGCGGACCATCGAGCTGTTGCAGGCCGAACTCGTCGCCGACGGCCGGACCGCCATCCGCGCCACCGCCTGGCGGATGATTACCAGCGACACCGCCGCCGTGGCAGCCATTGAGGACGCGGCCATTCCCGGGCCCGACGACTGCAAACCCTATGACGGTTCCGCCGTTTGGCCCGGCGGCTACATCAGGTCCCTTGAGATGCGCGTGGCCGAAGGGCACCGGCCGGGTGCCGGCAAAGTCTGGCTCCGCACCGACCATCCGTTGACTGACCGGAACGACAGCAGCGACCTGGCCCGGCTGATGGGGCTGGTGGACACAGCCAACGGCATCGCCGCCCGGGTTCCACCCGGCAAGGACAGCTACGCCTTTCCCAACCTGGACCTGCAGATTCACATGTACCGCCGCCCGGAGGGGGAGTGGCTGGGCCTGGACAACGCCGTGTCCTTCGGCCGGGACGGGATTGGACTGACGTCAACGGTCCTGCACGACCGGCAGGGCCCGTTCGGCCGCGCCGAGCAGATCCTGACGCTGCGCAGGACCTGACTCCTCTGGCGGGCCGTCCTGCCGGGCCTCCCCGGTTGTATCGTTAAGTATCGTTGTATATCGTTCGCGATTCACAGAGGAGACCATCATGCGTGGCTCATACCCGGCATATGGATTCGGCGGCACCAATATCGACGGCCTGTGGCAGGCTGTGGACGAACTGCGTTCCCGGTTTGAGAAGCGCGCGGGCACCCGCGCCGGCAAGGGCGAGGTGCGGGCGGCGGTGCTGGCCCTGCTGGCAGAGCGTCCCATGCACGGCTACCAGATCATCCGCGAAATTGAGGACCGGAGCGGCGGCAGCTGGAAGCCGAGCGCGGGCTCCGTCTACCCCACGCTTCAACTGCTGGCCGACGAGGGCGTCATCAGTGCCGAGGAATCCAACGGCCGCAAGATCTACAGCCTCACCGAAGCCGGCCGGGAGGAAGTTGCCCGCGACCATCCATCGGCTCCATGGGACGCAGCAGGCCCGCACGGCGGGGCCGAATTCATGTCCCTGCCCAAGGCGGGCGTTGAGCTCGCCCAGGCAGCAGCGCAGGTGGGACGCACGGGATCACCCGAACAGGTGAGGCAGGCCGTGGCGGTCCTCGAGGAGGCACGCCGCCGGATGTACTCGATTCTCGCCCAGGACTGACGCGGGTGCCGCCCATCCGCCGGGGCCGGCCCGCTCCGGCACCCGGCGCGGGAGACACCCGTGCCCGCTACCGCCGCATCCTCCGGTTCGCTGCCTGGAACCTGGCAGTCACCTGGTGGTTCGAGCTGTTCCTCCCAAGGATCGGGCTGGCCAGGGTTGCCGCACGGACCCGTTCGCAGAGGATGCAGCGCTTCGCCCGGCGTTTCCATGTCCTGGCCGTGGACCTGGGCGGCCTGATGATCAAGGTGGGCCAGTTCCTGTCATCCCGGCTTGACGTATTGCCACCCGAAATCACCGAGGAGCTCGAGGGCCTTCAGGACGAGGTTCCGCCGGTCCCATTCCCTGCCATCCGCGCCCTTGCAGAGTCCGAACTGGGATTCCCGCTTGAGCGGGCGTTCGCCATGTTCGAGGAAACTCCGCTCGCCGCCGCATCCCTGGGCCAGGCGCACCGTGCGCGGCTCCTTCCTGACGACGCCGACGAGTTCGGGATCAAGGACGTCGTGGTGAAGGTGCAGCGTCCGGGGATTGACGCGATCGTCGATGTCGACCTGGCCGCGCTGCGCAGGGTGGCGGGCTGGCTCAGCCACTTCACTTTTGTCTCCGAGCGTGCCGACATGCCCGCCCTGGTGGAGGAATTCGCGCAGACCAGCTTTGAGGAGATCGACTACATTCACGAGGCTGCCAGCTCCGAGCGTTTCGCCGCCGATTTTGCCGGCGACGTCCGGGTGCAGGTGCCCCTGCCCGTCTGGGAGCGGTGCACCCGCCGCGTCCTCACCCTCGAGGATGTCACGGCCATCAAGATCACCGACGTGGCTGCGCTTCGTGCGGCCGGCATCGACCCCGCGGCGGTGGCTCCCGTCTTCGCCGCGGTCATGTTCGACCAGCTGTTCACCAACGGCTTCTTCCATGCCGACCCCCACCCCGGCAACATCTTCGTCACCCCCGCACCTGCCGGCGCCGGGGAACACCCGTGGAAACTGACGTTCATCGATTTCGGCATGATGGGCGAGGTCACTGCCTCCACCCGCACCGGCCTTCGCAGGCTCCTGATCGCTGCCGCAGCCCGTGATGGCAAGGGACTCGTTGCCGCCATCCGTGAAGTGGGAGTCCTGGTACCGGCGGCCGACACCGTGGAGCTGGAGCGGGCCATGACGCATCTCTTCGCCCGGTTCGGCGGGATGGGTTTCGCGGAACTTCGCGAGGTGGATCCACGCGAGTTCCGTGACTTCGCGGTGGAATTCGGTGACGTGGTCCGTTCACTGCCATTCCAGCTGCCGGAGAACTTCCTGCTCATCATCCGCGCAGTATCACTGACATCGGGGGTGTGCAGCTCCCTGGACGCCCGGTACAACCTCTGGGACTCGGTGGAACCGTATGCGGCCCGGTTGCTGCGCGAAGAGCGCGGCAACATCGTGCAGGACGCCGCCCGGCAGGCGCTTGAGGCCGGGGGACTCGCCCTTCGGCTGCCCGGGCGGCTGGACGGCCTCATCACCCGGGCTGAGGAGGGGAACCTCCCTGTTGCCAACCCGCGCCTTGAGCGGCAGGTTGCCCGGCTGGACCGCATGGCCCGCCGTTCGGCGTCGGCCGTGGTCTTCGCTGCACTCCTGGTTGCGGGGGCCCTGATACGGGCGGACGACTCCGCATTGGGCAACCTGCTGATGGCAGCGTCCGTGGTGCCGCTGCTCCACGGCCTGTGGGTGGGGCGCCGCGGCCTGTGATCCGGGGGCTGAACCGAGGCGAACACGATGCCGCGATGTAAATGATCTGGAAGGCTACGGCGTAACCTAGGTGGGGCTTGCCCGCCAGAGTCAGACGGCGTCAATCGCGGCGAACGCGGCGGCAAGAACAAGGAATGGCAAGACCACAAGGGAGCTCAGCAACATGCATGACGCCGGTCCGGGACCCCGCACACTGACAGTGGTGCGGCAGGAAGCCTCGCTGGGAGCAGGCCGTGACCTGGAATTCGGGCTGGAGCTCCTGGCCAGGGCCAGGTCCGGGGAGATCGGGCCAACCCTGCGGCTCTACCGGCCCGCCCCCACCGTCGCCTTCGGCCAGCGCGACACCCGCCTGCCGGGATTCGAAGCAGCCGCGCAGGCATGCAGGGCCAACGGCTTCGAGCCGCTGGTCCGCAGGGCCGGGGGACGCGCCGCCGCCTACCACCAGGGCACACTGGTAGTGGATCACATCGAGCCGGACCCGGATGCCATTGCCGGCTCCAAGACCCGGTTCGGGCACTTCGGGGAGTTGTTTGCCCAGGCGTTGCGCAGGGCAGGGGTACAGGCGGCTGTCGGGGAAATACCCGGTGAATACTGCCCCGGCGAGTTCAGCGTGCACGGCACTGATCCCGCCCGCCCGGCGCACCGCGTGAAGCTCGTGGGCACAGCGCAGCGGGTGGTTGCCGGCGGGTGGCTTTTCAGTTCGGTGATTGTGGTGGAAAACTCCGCACCGATACGGAAAGTCCTGACCGACAGTTACGCAGCCCTGGGGCTGGAGTGGGACCCTGCCACGGCCGGGGCGGTGGACGATCTGGTTCCCGGCGTGCATGTGGAGGCCGTGGTGGAGGCAGTCCTGCAGACGTATGCGGGCCATGCCACCCTGGAAACTGCTTCATTCAGCAGCCTGGGGGCATGACCCGCAACGGTTCGAACGGCCGGGCGGCCGCGGTGGTTATGCTGCCAGGCGCGTCTTGACCTCGGCGGCGGAGGGGTTGGTGGCGGCTGTGCCGTCCGGGAACAGGACCGTGGGAACGGTGCGGTTGCCGCCGTTCAGCTGCTCCACGAGTTCGGCCGTGCCCTCCACTTCCTCGATGTTGATCTCGGTGTAGCCGATGCCCTGCGCGTCCAGCTGCTTTTTGAGCCGGTTGCAGTAACCGCACCAGGTGGTGGAAAACATGGTGATGGTGCCGGATTCGGGAGTGAAGTCCACAGAATTCTCCTCTGCGTCGATGTAGGTTTCGTTCCTGTCAACGGTAGCGCGCCGCCCGGTATTCCCCCTGCCCCGGCGGTCCCGGTGCCGCGTGGATGACAGTATGTGGCGCCGATGGCATGCTGGAGCCATGTGTGGACGCTATGTGATGGCACGTGCCGTGGGGGACCTCCTGGCAGAGTTCGACGCCGAGCTGGAGGACGAGGTGAGCATCCCGCCCTCGTGGAACGTGGCGCCCACCGATGATGTCCCGATCGTCCTGGAACGGCTGATTGACGACGGGCCGACTCGTAAGCAGGTACGCCAGCTGCATGTTGCAAAGTGGGGCCTGGTCCCTTCCTGGGCGAAGGATCCCGGCATCGGGTCACGGATGATCAACGCCAGGAGCGAATCGGTGCTGGAGAAGCCGGCCTTCCGCAAGGCCGTCCAGTCCCGGCGCTGCGCGGTGCCGGCAGACGGGTACTACGAATGGAAACAGGGCCCCGGGAAATCGAAGCAGCCCTACTACGTGCATCCCGGAGAAAACCGGGGCCTGGTCTTTGCCGGGCTCTACGAGTGGTGGAAGGACCCGTCCGTCCCAGCCGGGGAACCGGGCCAGTGGTTGCTTTCAACGTCCATCCTTACGACCGATACGCCGCCCCCGGGCAGTGAATCGACGGTCTTCGGAAAGCTGACCGCACTGCATGACCGGGTTCCCCTGCCCATGGACAAGGCGACTATGCAGGCGTGGCTCGATCCCGACGTGGATGACGCCGCCGGGCTGGTGGACCTGGTGCGGTCGGGGGTCAAGGACGTGGCAGCGGACTGGCGGGTGGAGTCCGTGGGCAAGGAGGTAGGCAACGTTCGTAACAACGGGCCGGAACTGATCCAGCCGGTGGAGGCACTGTTCTAGCAGCCCGGGATTCTCTAGCAGCCCAGGGACGCTGCCGCCGCCCTATACGGTGACCGCGCCGCCGTCGTCCACGGCCCAGGCGGGGTTGTACGCAACTTCCCAGCGGAAACCGTCGGGGTCGGCGAAGTAGCCGCTGTAGCCGCCCCAGGGCTGCGTCACCGGCTCGGCGATGATGGCGGCCCCCGCCGCTGCTGCCTCCGCCATGACCCGGTCCACCTCTTCCGTGCTGCCGAGGTTGTGGCTCAAGGTGATGCACGGCACCGGACCCGGAGCGCTGACGCCCGCCTCGGCCTGCATTTGCCGGGCGTCCCACAGCGAGAGCACCAGGCCGTGGTTTACCTGGATGAAGACGACGTCGCCGGGGACCTCCTGATGGACCGGCCAGCCGAGGCCCTCAACATAGAAGGCACGGGACGCCGGGACGCTGCGGACACCTAATGAGATGAAGTCGACTCGGGGCTGCATGCTTCGATACTGTCAGACGATGGCAACAATTCAAGGAAACGATAGAGACGCTTTGGCCGACAAGGAACAGCTCGCTGCCGTCCGGGTTGCTGTTGACGAAGTGGATGAGCAGATTGTCACCCTCATCGCCCGCCGCGAACGGCTGATCCGCATCGCCGGAACCCTGAAGGGCGACGACGCTGAAGTCCGCGCCCCGGGGCGGGTGGAACGGATCATCGAACATGTCCGGTCCGCGGCCGAAAAGAAGGACATCGATCCGGACATCGTCGAATCAACCTACCGCGCCATGATCTCCGGCTTCATCGAGCTCGAGATGCGGGTCCACAAAGAAAACAGCTGACCCTTTACAGGTCAGCTCACGCCTTCTTACAGTGCTTCATCCACCGGAACGCCGGACTGGAATTCCCGGCCGTCCGCCTCGCTGAAGCCTGTCATGACGTGTGACTTTCCGAGCCCATTAATGGCAGCGAGGGGAAAGTGGCCGGTGATGGTGTTCTCTGAGTGGGTTACGCCCGAGAGGTCGTAGTTCTCTTCCGTGCTTTGCTCGTGGCTGAACGAGTAGAAGGCGATGGGTTCGCCGTTCATGAATTCAATGCCGAGCCGCCGCTGGGATGAATAGTCCGGGCTGGCTGCGACAAGCCCCACCACGTAGGCGCCGGAGCCCGGAATGGTGCCGTCCAGGTCGAAGGTGGCCACCAGGGTTGAGTCCTGGGCTTTGATGCTGACCTGCTTGAGGAGTGCGTCTTTGGTGTCCATGGCACAATCCTGCTCCCTGGCGTACGGTCCGTCCACCCCTGTGAAGAGGAAACGGAGGAAGCCGGCGGGGCTTCTTTGTCCACCTGTAGATGCGTTGGCCGGGAACCGGGCGTAGACTGGACCTATTCGAATACATATTCGAATAGGTCCAGTTTCACCGGGAGGCGCCCATGGGCATGTTCAGCGAATCCGTTGATGTTGCCTGCGCTCCTGACGGCCAGCCGGTGAGCCTTACCTGGTCAGGACGTTCCTACGCTGTCTGTGCTGAACCAGTCCGCTGGTATGAACGGCGGCAATGGTGGGATGAAGTAAGCCGGGCACCGCTCGGAAGCGGACAGGGAGTGGTTGACCACGAAATCTGGCGTGTCCAGGTACTGCCGGTTGAAGCCGGCGAAAGCGCCCCTCGGCAGCAGGAAGAACCGCTCACCCTCGACCTCACCCGGCACATTGGCAGCGGCCGCTGGCGGCTGCTGCGGATCCATGACGGCCTCCGACCCTCACCAGCATGAGCTTTACGCATCTTCACGTCTCCACGGCATTCAGTGCCCACTATGGCGTCTCCTGGCCGGAAGAACTTGCCCAAAGCGCGGCAGCTGACGGTGCCACAGCGCTCGCCTGCACTGACCGCGACGGCCTGTACGGGACCATCAAGCACCTCAAGGCATGCATGGCGGCAGGAATCGATCCCATTGTTGGGGTGGACCTTGCAGTCTTTGACGACGACGGCGATCACCGCACCCAGGTGGCGGGCAGGGTGGTGGTGCTTGCACGCGGCCATAACAACGGGGCAGGGTACCGTGCCTTATGCCGGCTGGTCTCTGATGCCCATGCCCGGACCTCAGGGAAGTCCGGGGGCGCCGTCCCGGTGGCTGTCACACGCGCCGAGCTTGCCTCCCGGACCCTTGACCCCCACACACTCAAGCCGGTATTGACCGTCCTGCTCGGGCCGGATTCGGACGTCGGCCTGGCCATGGGAGGGCGGAGATACCTCCGGCCTCGGACACTGTTCAAGCAGTGGCTGGACGTCATGCCCGGCGGGACAGTGGTTGCCGAGATTGTCTCGCAGCTAAGTCCCCCAGGTTCCCCGCTGAGTACCTCCCACGCGGTGCGTATGCTCCGGCTCGCCGAAGAACACCACATCCCGGCGATCCTGACCAACGCCGTCAGGTACTGCGCGGCGGATGGAGCGCCCACTGCCGATGTGCTTGACTCTGCCCGCACCCTGAAGTCCCTGCCGGAACTTGCCAGGGAGCCCATGCTGCAGCCCACCGGCCAGGGATGGCTGAAAACATCGGCCCAGATGCTCCAACTTGGCAAGGAGATCATTTCCGCAGCAGGATTTGGCGCCGCAGACCTCAAACAACTGATGACCCAAACCGAGGCGCTCGCCGATCTGTGCCGGATCGATCCCACTACGGACATGGGGTGGAAACAACCGGTGGTTCCGGAGGCCTCGGTGATCGGGATCAACCAGGATCCCCATGATGAACTGGTCCAGCGTTGCCACGCCGGAATCGGCAGGAGGTTCCCCGGGATAAGCGGAGCCGGGGAGAGGGACATGCTTACCCGGCTGGAGCATGAACTGGGCATCATCCGGAATCTTGGCTTCTCCTCCTACTTCCTCACCGTCGCTGAAGTGTCACGGATGATCCAGGAGATGGGCGTCCGTGCTGCTGCCCGGGGGTCGGGGGCTTCCAGCTTGGTGAATTACCTGATTGATGTCAGCCAGGTAAACCCCCTCCAGCATGACCTGATCTTTGAACGCTTCCTTTCCCAGGACCGTGCCACTCTTCCTGACATAGACATCGACGTCGAAAGCGCGGAGCGCCATAACGTGTACCGGCGGATTTTCGAGAGGTTCGGTGCCGAACGCGTCACGCTGATGAGCATGCAGAACGGCTACCGCGCCAGGGGTGCCGTGCGCGACGCCGGTATGGCGCTGGGCATGGACGACGGCGAGGTAGGGGAGATCGCCAAACAGTTGTGGCGTTTTTCGGCCGGCAAATTCCGGGAGGCGCTGCAGGAAAAGCCTGAACTGCGGGAGTTTGCCGGAAGGGTTGAGCGGCGCGATGCTGCCGGAAACCAGCAATTGGACCTGCTGGTTGACCTGACTGAACGCCTTGACCGGCTGCCCCGCCACATTTCCATGCATCCCTGCGGAGTGATCCTGGGTGATGCCTCCCTGCTGGACCGCACCCCGGTCCAGCCCAGCGGTCTCGGGCTGCCCATGAGCCAGTTCGATAAGCACGACATGGATCCCATGGGCATGCTCAAGCTTGATGTCCTGGGTGTCCGGATGCAAAGCGCCATGGCTTTTGCTGTCCGGGAGATCATCCGCATCCATCCCACGAAAGAGGACGTGGTGGCTGCCGGGAATCATCCTCCCGGCCAGGGCGGGTCGGGACCTGACTACATCGCGGACAACGGCCACATCGACCTCAATGCAGTGCCCCTCGATGATGAAGCCACGTTCGAGCTGATCAGGAGCACGCACACCCTTGGCTGCTTCCAAATCGAATCCCCGGGCCAGCGTGAACTGATCGGCAAGATGGCGCCGCGGGAGTTCAACGACCTCATCATTGATATTTCCCTGTTCCGTCCCGGTCCCATGAAATCTGACATGGTGCGGCCCTTCCTGGAACACCGGCACGGATTCGCCCCCGAGGTCTACCCCCACCCGCTCCTGAAGCCTGTTCTTCAGGAAACCCACGGGGTGACGGTTTTCCACGAACAGATCCTCAGGACATTCGACGTGATGACCGGCTGCGGGCTTGCGAAGGCCGATGAGTTCCGCCGGGCCCTCAGCAGCGAGGATGGCGAATCCCAGGTTGAGGAGTATTTCCGCAAGCAAGCAAAGGCCAGGAATTTTTCCCCCGATGTCATCGACAAGGTATGGGAAACCCTGAAGTCCTTTGCCAGCTTTGGGTTCTGCAAAGCTCACGGAGCTGCCTTCGCTGTCCCCACCTACCAGTCAGCATGGTTGAAAGCGCACCATCCCGAGGCGTTCCTTGCCGGGTTGTGGGAGCACGATCCCGGGATGTACCCCAAGCGGCTGCTGGTGGCGGAAGCGCGAAGGCTTGGCATCCCGATCCTTCCCCTGGACATCAACCTGAGCAAAGCCGAATACCGGGTGGAACGGGTCAGGTCAGGGCAGGATGCCGGCAAGCTGGGGATCCGGCTGAGCCTTAATGGTATTTACGGGCTCTCTGCAACGGAGTTGAAAAGAATCGTCGCAGGCCAGCCCTACGACTCCCTGGCGGACCTTCGGGCACGGTCAAGAATCAGTAAGCCGAGCATCAAGCGGCTGGCGCAGCTTGGCGCCTTTGATTCCCTGCACCGGGAGGCGGGAGGCACGGCCAACCGGGCTGACCTGGTGCACCATCTGCAGAAGCTCCAGGCAACCAGCAGCAGCAAAAAGGGGGTTGAAGTCCTTGAGGGGCAACTGTCCCTCCCGCTGGGCGATGTTGAACTGCGCAACGTCAGCCCGGGGCTGCCGGCACCCACGCTGGTGGACAATGTCCGTGCGGAGCTTGACCTGATGGCGGTTGATGTCAGCTCGCATCTGATGGACAGCCACCGGCCCATGCTGGACAGGCTGGGCGTCATCACCGCAGACAAACTCCTTGGCCTGCGCAACGGCACGGAAGTGCTGGTGGCCGGCGTGCGGGTTGCCACCCAGACGCCTCCCATGAGGGGCGGCAGGAGGGTGGTCTTCATCAGCATCGACGACGGCACCGGATGCATCGATTCGGTGTTTTTCCACGAAGCGCAGGAAAACGCCGGCATGCTCCTGTTTGGCACCCGGCTGCTGTTGATCCGGGGCACCACACGCCGGACGGGCCCGCGTGGGATCAGCCTGAGCGCCAGCATGGCCTGGGACCTGAGCAGGACCGAAACCCTTCCGTTTCCGGACCCCTCCACGCCCGGGCAGGATGTGCCCCACCCCCTGGACGGGATCAGCAGGAGCCTCGCCATCACGGGATTTAACGGCTGAGCATGCCGTGCGCCGCGTTGGTCGGCCCTCAGTTGAACCGATAGCATTGACGATGGCTGGCTGTGGTCCCCGTACGCCACAAGCTATGAAGCCTTAACTTTGAATAGGAGACACCCGTGTCAGATGCCCAGCAGATCACCCTTCTCGTCGATGGCGAAGAGACCAAGGTGACTACCGGGACAACCGGTGCGGAACTCTTCTTTGAGCGCCGCGACGTTGTTGTGGCCCGCGTTAATGGCGAGCTGAAGGACCTGGACCAGGAACTTCCGGAGGGCGCCGACATCGTAGGCGTCACCATCGATTCCCCCGACGGGCTGAACGTGCTCCGCCACTCCACCGCCCACGTCATGGCCCAGGCCGTCCAGCAGCTGCGCCCGGACGCCAAGCTCGGAATCGGCCCTTACATCACGGACGGCTTCTACTTCGACTTTGACGTCGCGGAGCCCTTCACCCCCGAGGACCTCAAGACCCTCGAAAAGATGATGCAGAAGATCATCAACCAGAACCAGAAGTTCGTCCGCCGCGTGGTCAACGAGGACGAAGCCCGCGAGGCCATGAAGAACGAGCCCTACAAGCTCGAGCTGCTGGGCAAGAAGAACGAGGCCGCCGAAGCTGGCGAAGGCGTCAACGTCGAGGTCGGCGCAGGCGACATCACCATTTACGACAATGTGGAACGCAAGGAAGGCACCACCGTCTGGTGCGACCTTTGCCGCGGCCCCCATCTGCCCAACACCAAGCTCATCTCGAACGCCTTCGCCCTGACCCGTTCGTCCTCCGCCTACTGGCTCGGCAACCAGAAGAACCAGCAGCTGCAGCGGATCTACGGTACGGCGTGGCCCACCAAGGATGCCCTCAAGGCCTACCAGGAGCGGATCGCCGAGGCCGAACGCCGCGACCACCGCAAGCTCGGCTCCGAACTGGACCTCTTCTCGTTCCCGGATGAGCTGGGATCCGGCCTGCCTGTGTTCCACCCCAAGGGCGGCATCATCCGCAAGGAGATGGAGGACTACTCGCGCCAGCGCCACGTCGAGGCCGGCTACGAGTTCGTCTACACCCCCCATATCACCAAGGGCCACCTGTACGAGGTTTCCGGCCACCTTGACTGGTACAAGGAGGGCATGTTCCCCGCGATGCGCGTCGACGAGGAACTCAACGCCGACGGCACCATCCGCAAGCCGGCGCAGGACTACTACCTGAAGCCGATGAACTGCCCCATGCACAACCTGATCTTCAGGTCCCGCGGGCGCTCCTACCGCGAGCTTCCGCTGCGACTGTTCGAGTTCGGGTCCGTCTACCGGTACGAAAAGTCCGGCGTGGTGCACGGCCTCACCCGGGTGCGCGGCATGACACAGGACGATGCCCACATCTACTGCACCCGCGAACAGATGAAGGACGAGCTCACCAAGACGCTGAACTTCGTCCTGGGCCTGCTCAAGGACTACGGGCTGAACGACTTCTACCTCGAACTCTCCACCAAGGACCCCGAAAAGTACGTCGGCGACGACGCCACCTGGGAGGAAGCCACCAGGACCCTCGCCGAGGTGGCCCAGGAGTCAGGGCTGGAACTTGTCCCCGATCCGGGCGGAGCAGCTTTCTACGGTCCCAAGATCTCAGTCCAGGCAAAGGACGCGCTCGGCCGCACCTGGCAGATGTCCACCATCCAGCTGGACTTCAACCTGCCGGAACGCTTCGAACTCGAATTCCAGGCGGCCGACGGCACGCGGCAGCGGCCCGTCATGATCCACCGCGCCCTGTTCGGCTCCATCGAGCGGTTCAT
This sequence comes from Pseudarthrobacter sp. TE3704, assembly GCF_056279405.1. Classification (NCBI taxonomy): domain Bacteria; kingdom Bacillati; phylum Actinomycetota; class Actinomycetes; order Micrococcales; family Micrococcaceae; genus Pseudarthrobacter; species Pseudarthrobacter sp. TE3704. The sequence continues at coordinate 425,300 of NZ_JBWCCJ010000002.1, read as the reverse complement.
GGGCGTGCTCACCGAGCACTACGCCGGTGCCTTCCCCGCCTGGCTGGCCCCCATCCAGGTGGTGGGCATCCCCGTGGCGGAGACGTTCAACGAGTACATGTTCGACGTCGTCGACCAGCTTAAGGCGGTTGGCATCCGCGCCGAGGTGGACACGTCCTCGGACCGCTTCCCGAAGAAGATCCGTACTGCCAGCAAGGACAAGATCCCCTTTGTCCTGATCGCCGGCGGCGACGACGCCGAAGCCGGCGCCGTGTCCTTCCGCTTCCGTGATGGAAGCCAGGACAACGGCGTGCCGGTTGCAGAGGCCGTCAAGCGGATCACGGAAGCCGTCCGTAACCGGACCAGCTAGGGAACGGAACAGCACCGTGCAGGAGAACACAGGCGGCGGGTATCCAGGTGATGCCGGCGTTACCGACGACTTTGACCTCGCCGGTGTCCCGGACGCCTTCCAGCGCCTGTGGACTCCGCACCGCATGGCCTACATCAAGGGCGGGCAGCACCAGTTCAAGAATGAAGATGACTGCCCCTTCTGCGTGGGGCCCGGCCGGACCGATGAGGACGCGCTCATCGTTTACCGCGGGAAGACCTGCTACGTGGTGCTGAACCTCTTTCCCTACAATCCAGGGCACCTGCTGGTGTGCCCCTACCGCCACATCCCGGATTACACCGACCTGACGTTGGAGGAGACGGCGGAGTTCGCCGACCTGACGCAGACGGCCATGAGGGTCCTGCGGAAGGTGGCGAACCCGGGCGGCTTCAACCTTGGCATGAACCAGGGCGTGGTGGGCGGCGCCGGAATCGCCGCCCACCTGCACCAGCACATCGTTCCGCGCTGGGGCGGGGACGGGAACTTCTTCCCCATCATTGCCCAGACCAAGGCCATCACCCAGACCCTCGACGAGGTCCGCCAGCAGGTGGCCGACGCCTGGCCCGGGGAGACGGATGCTGAATAGGCACGCCCGCGGTTTTTTCACCGCCCTGTTTACTCCGCTTGCCCGCTGGCTCCTGAAAATTGGTGTTTCGCCCGACGCAGTGACCATCATCGGTACGGCCGGTGTGGTGGTCGGAGCCCTGGTGTTTTACCCGCTGGGGCAACTTTGGTGGGGAACACTTTTCATCACGGCTTTTATTTTCTCCGACGTCCTGGACGGCATCATGGCCAGGATGCAGGACGTCAAGAGCCGCTGGGGAAACTTCCTCGATTCCACCCTCGACCGGATCGCCGACGGCGCGCTCTTCGCCGGGCTGGCCGTGTGGTTCTTCACCGGCGGCGCTGATACCCCTATCGCCATGGCCGCCATGGTCTGCCTTGTCCTGGGCATGGTGGTTTCCTACGCCAGGGCCAAGGCGGAGTCGCTCGGGTTCACGGCCAATGTGGGGATAGCCGAGCGCGCCGAACGCCTGGTTTCGGTCCTGGTGGTGACCGGGTTCACCGGACTGGGCCTTCCATCTGTGGTGCTGCTGGTGACCCTGGTGCTGCTCGCGCTGGCAAGCTTCGTCACCGTGGTGCAGCGCGTGATTTCCGTCCGCAGGCAGGCCCAGGCGGAACCTTCGCCGGCTGATTAAGCATGATTAAGCCGGCCGGCCGCGGGGGGACTAGTATTAGGACTGCCCGGTCAATGGATCCGGCAAATCCGTGTGTGCACAGTCCGGCACTTGCCGCCTGCACGCCCGGCGAAGGTCATCTATCTACCCATAGGGGTTTTTGTGTCTACACCTGATGTAAGCAGCGAAGCCGGTTCGTCCGCGAACAGCGTCACGGGCAGCAGCCGCGTGAAGCGGGGCATGGCTGAGATGCTCAAGGGCGGCGTCATCATGGACGTCGTCAACGTCGAACAGGCCCGCATCGCCGAAGACGCCGGTGCTGTTGCTGTGATGGCGCTGGAACGCGTTCCGGCTGATATCCGAGCCCAGGGCGGCGTGTCCCGGATGTCCGATCCGGACATGATCGACCAGATCATCGATGCGGTCTCCATTCCGGTCATGGCCAAGGCCAGGATCGGCCACTTCGTCGAAGCCCAGATCCTGCAGTCCCTGGGCGTGGACTACATTGACGAGTCCGAGGTCCTGACCCCGGCTGACTACGTCAACCACATCGACAAGTGGAACTTCACCGTTCCCTTCGTTTGCGGTGCCACCAACCTCGGTGAGGCGCTGCGCCGCATCAACGAGGGCGCGGCGATGATCCGCTCCAAGGGCGAGGCCGGCACCGGCGACGTCTCGAACGCGACCGGGCACATGCGCCAGATCCGCTCGGAGATCGCCAAGCTCGCTGCCCTGCCCGAGGACGAACTCTACGTTGCGGCCAAGGAACTGCAGGCTCCGTACGAACTGGTCAAGGAAGTCGCCGCTGCCGGCAAGCTTCCGGTGGTGCTGTTCACCGCCGGCGGCATCGCCACCCCGGCCGACGCCGCCATGATGATGCAGCTCGGTGCCGATGGCGTGTTCGTCGGCTCCGGCATCTTCAAGTCCGGCAACCCCGCCCAGCGGGCGGCCGCCGTCGTGAAGGCCACCACCTTCTACGATGATCCCGATGTCATCGCCAAGGCCTCCCGCGGCCTGGGCGAAGCCATGGTGGGCATCAACGTGGACGAGATCCCCCAGCCGCACCGTCTCGCTGAGCGCGGCTGGTAACTTCTGCCTTTGGTCGCCTTGGGGGCGCCGGACGGCGTCATCCTCGGCGCGCTATTCCCCGCGCGTTGTTGGCAGCTAAGTAGCTGCTTCCGGCGCGGGGGCCCTTTTACGCGCGCTGCCGGATGACACCGTCCCTCGCCAGTGTGCGTTGGCTAAAGAAGTACGACGCCGGTTCCTCACCTTTTTGTGGTGGGGGACCGGCGTCGTTCGCTTAACCCAAGTAGGTAGCGCAAAGTGTCGTTTTGAGGGCTCAGAACGACACTTAGCGCTACTCAGTTGGGAGGGGGAGTTTACTCGAGGCCGCGGCGCTTTAGCAGCGGTTCCAGTCTTGCTTCGCGGCCGCGGAGGGTGCGGAAGGATTCCAGCGGGTCGCGGCTGTTGCCTTGCGCCAGCAGCTCCTTGCGGAAGCGTTCGCCGTTGGCGCGGGTGAGGCCACCGTTCTCGGTGAACCAGTCCACCGTTTCGGCGTCCAGCACTTCGCTCCAGATATAGGAGTAGTAGCCGGCCGCGTACCCGGCACCGGCAAAGATGTGCTGGAAGTAGCCCGTCCGGTACCGCGGCGGGATCAGGGGATGGGCAATTCCTGCAGCGGCGAGGGCCTTCGCCTCAAACTCCAGCGCGTCCTCCGGCACATCGCCGGGCTCCAGCACATGCCACGCCAGGTCCAGCAGCGCGGCGCCCAGGTACTCCGTGGTGGCGAAGCCTTCGCCCCACAGCCGGGATGCGTTGAGCCGCTCCACAACATCCTGGTGAAGCGGCTCGCCCGTGGCATGGTGCCGGGCATAGTTGGCGAGCACTTTCGGCCACATGATCCACATCTCATTGACCTGCGACGGGTACTCCACGAAGTCGCGGGGCACGGACGTGCCCGAAAACCGCGGATACGTGACGTTGGAGAAGAGACCGTGCAGGGCATGCCCAAACTCGTGGAACGCCGTCCGCAGCTCGTCCAGGGTCAGCAGCGTGGGTTCGCCAGCCGGCGGCTTGGAGATGTTCAGGTTGTTGATGACCACGGGCCGGGTCCCGAGCAGGGCCGACTGGTCCACGAGGGAATTCATCCATGCTCCGCCACGCTTGGACTCCCGCTTGTAGTAGTCGCCCAGGAAGAGGCCCAACCCGCTGCCATCCTCGTTGCGGACCTCCCAGACCCGGACGTCCGGGTGGTAGCCGGCCAGGTCCGTCCGCTCATGGAACGTAATGCCGTACAGGGTCGTCGCGGCAAAGAACACTCCATCGGTCAGGACCCGGTCCAGCTCAAAGTACGGGCGGAGCGCCTGCTCATCAACGTCGTACTTTTCCCGGCGGACCTTGGCCGAATAGTAGGCCCAGTCCCAGGCCTCCAGGGGGTGGCCGGCAACGTCTGCCAGCGCGGCGGCCTCGGTGTCCGCGTTACGGACGGCTGCCGGGGCCAGGCGGTTCAGCATCGACTGGACGGACCCGAAGTCCGGTGCGGTCTGGCGGTCCACCACCAGCTCCGCGTAGTTGGCGAAGCCCAGGAGGGAGGCCTTCTCCGCCCGCAGGACTGCCATGGAACGCGCCAGATCAAGCACGTCAAGGCTTCCGCCGCCGCTGCCGCGGGCCACCGAAGCCTCAAAAAGACGACGGCGGACATGCCGGTCCTCAAGCGCTGACAGGGCCGGCTGGTTACCGGGCTGGATGAGTGTGAGAAGGAATTTGCCCTCATGGCCTGCTGCCCGGGCCGCTTCGGCGGCGCCGGCAACATCATCCGCCGGCAGGCCCGCGAGTTCGCCGGCGCTGTCCAGGAGCAACGCCGAGGACTTCATGCCTTCCTTGACCCGCTGGCCGAATTCGGTACCGAGGCGGGCCAGTTCGGCATTGATCGCCATCAGCCGTTCCCGTCCGGGACCGTCGAGCTGGATGCCGGACTGCCGGAACTCCTTCAGATACTCCTCCACCAGCCGGGCGGATTCGGCGTCACATGCGGAGGCATCAACCGCCGCAAACCTTTCGAACAGTGCCCGGTTCAGGAAGATCTCGTCCTGGTGCGCCGAGAACCGGGGTGAATATTCGGTCTCGAGGCTGCGGATCTGCTCCGAAGCATCTGCTGACACCAGCGTGAAGAATGCCGCGGCTGCACGCTCCAGGAGCCGCCCGGACCGTTCCATCGCCACCACTGTGTTGTCGAAGTCTGCCGGCGCCGGATCGTCCACGATCGCCCGGATTTCCGCCAAGTGTTCGGCAAGCCCGGCCTCGAGGGCTTCCCCATAATGGGAGGCATCGATCGCGCCAAAAGGCGGAAGCCCGTACGGCAGGGGACTGGGGACCAGAAGGGGGTTCGTCGTCATGGGCTAAACCTTTCACAGCAAGGCAGGCTTCTCAATGTGGGGGAAATATCACCGGCCGGGCGCTGACCTCTTTAGAATGGCGGCTATGGGGACCGTAGCCGGTAAGGCGCCCGGGCGCATCAGCGCCCGCGCCTTGGCGATGTCATTGGCCGGAGCACTGTGGCTAACCGGGGCGTTGGCGGGCTGCGGGCTGCTCGCCGAGCAGAACGGGGCTCCGTCCGCACCGGCAGGTTCTGCCTCCGCCGGAACAGCGCCGGTGGCAGGGGCAGTTTCCGGTACCGCCCCGGTGGTCACGCCCACACCCACTCCCACGCCCGGAAAGGGTCCGGACTGCCCGGTCCTCCGCTGCACGTCGGTCCTGGTCACGGGCGACATGCTGGTCCACGCCGAGCTCTGGCAGCAGGCACAGCAGGACGCCGCTGCCGCCGGCAAGCCAGGCCTGGACTTCGTGCCACTGCTGGAGGGCCAACGCCGCTACATTAACAACGGCGACCTTGCCATCTGCCACCAGGAAACACCCGTGGCGGTCCCGGAAGGGCCCTTCTCCGCCTATCCGTCCTTCAACGTCCCGCCCCACATCATCACAGCCACCAAAGCGGTGGGCTACCAGGCGTGCACCACGGCGAGCAACCACACCATCGACCGCGGCACGGACGGGCTGCTGCGGACCCTGGACGCACTGGACGGGGCGGGCCTCAAGCACACAGGCTCGTACCGTACGGAAACGGAATCCCAGGGGATTCTGATCTTGCAGGCACCAGCCGCAAAAGTGGCTGTCATCCAGGCCACCTATGGGCTCAACGGGCTCATTGCGGAACACCCCTGGCAGGTGGACATGCTGGACGCGACGGCCATGATTGCCAAGGCCGAGAAAGCCCGTGCACTGGGTGCGGATATCGTCGTGGGAGCCATGCACGCGGGCGACGAGTACGCCAGCCAACCGAACATGCAGCAGCAGGACGTGGCGCACGCCCTTGTGGACAGCGGGCAGTTCAACCTGATCTACGGGCACCACACCCACTCGGTGCTGCCGATCGAAAACTACAAGGGCACCTGGATCGTGTACGGGCTGGGCAACGGCATCACAGAGATCTCACCCTCGCATGTGGTCAACAATGAAGGCCTGCTGGTCCGCGCCCAGTTCGGCCAGGATGCTTCCGGCAGGTGGACTGCCACCGACCTCGCATGGGCGCCCTCAGTGATTGTCCGCGACCCTTACCGGTGGTGCTCGGTGGCCGCGGACGCGCCGCAAGGGCCGTGCGCGGGACCGGAAGCCGACGCCGCAACCCGGCAGCGGACGGTGGCCGTAGTGGAGTCGATGGGCGCACCGGCCGCCGGCGCGCACGAACTCCTCATCACCCGCGAGCAGTAACAGCTCAGCGCGGCCGGCGCGCCGCGTGCTCCCTCGCCAGTTCAGCGAAGCGGTCATCCGGCTGGCCGGGCTCAAACGTCCCGAACTTCCGTTCAGCTGCGGTGCGGATCAGGAAATCGGCAATGGCAGGGTTTTTCGGCAGCAGCGAACCGTGCAGGTAACTGGCCACGATGTTGCGGTAGCGGGCTCCTTCATGACCGTCGTCGCTGTTGTTGCCGGTCCCCTTGGCCACGGAGCCGAGCGGAAGGACCCCGCTGCCCAGCGTCGTCTGGCCGCTGTGGTTTTCGTAGCCGAGGACTTCACCGAATTCGGGCGTCGATACCTTGACGTTTCCGATCAGGCGTTCGTCGGTACCGTGGGTTTCCACGTCAAGGATGCCGATTCCGGGGATCACGGCGCCGGTGCGGGTCTTGAAAAACCGGCCAAACAGCTGGTAAAGCCCGCAGATGACCAGCATGGGAGCGCCGTCCTCGGCCAGGTCCTTGAGAGCGCCCGCCCTTGACTGCAGGTCGTCCTGGATGACCAGCTGGCCGCTGTCCTGGCCGCCGCCGCCCACAATGATGTCCACGCCATCTGGAAAAGGATCACCGACGTTATATTCGAGCAGTTCGGGCGTGTAGCCGTGCCAGCCGATGCGCCGCTGCAGGACCAGGGCGTTGCCCCAGTCGCCGTAGATGTTCATGTCGCGCGGATAGAGCTGCACCACCCGGAGGGTGCCCTTGCCCTCAGCCGTGGCGGGTGTTTCAGTGCTCAAGAGACAACCTCCACGGTGGTGATTTTGGACAGTTCACGCCGGATGGCCAGCATGGCGGTGTAGGTGCAGAAGATGCGCTTGGGCTTGCCCTGGGCATCCCGGATGAACGCAGCCAGTGCCGGCGCTATCTCCGGCTGCACGGCCCCGGTGCGGACGTCGTCGTATTGCAGCCGGAGCGCCATGTCGTAGGCCCGGGTTCCGGTCAGCTGGTCCACGCCCTCCTCGCGGAGGGAGTCGAATTCCACGTCCCACAGCCATGACATGTCGCGGCCGTCCGCGTAATTGTCATTGATGGCGATCATCGTGGCGTAGCCGCCGGCGGGGAAGGACTTGAGGCCCAGCCGGAAACCGCTGGGGTTCTTGACCAGCACCAGGTCCAGGGGCTGGCCGTCCACCGTGAGGCTTTCGCCGCGGCCGAAGGCAGGCGCAACCTGGGACAAAGCCTCCAGCAGGGATTCGTGGTCCGCGGTGGCCGCTCCGCTTCCGCAGATGCTCCGCGCCAGGGTCAGGGCAGCGGCCGCGTTAAAGATGTTGTAGACCCCCCGGAGCTTCATCCCGGTGGTGACCGTGACGCCGTCGTACTCAAAGTCGGCACTGTCCGCGCCAACCTTTCGGAGTACGACGTCGGCAGCGGGCTTTTCCGGAAGCCCCGCCGGGGCGGGGCTTCCGGGGGCAGCGCGCATGTCGTCGTCGTTGGGGAACGTTCCAAGCAGCGAATCGTCCAAGCCGAAGTACCTGACTTCCTGCCCCGTGAGGGTGTCGGCGATCCTGGCCACCCGGGGGTCTTCACGGTTTAGAACAACCGTCCCCGTGGTCTTGGCGGCGATGTGCTGGAGCAGCTGCGCCGTCTTATCGATCTCACCGAACCGGTCCAGCTGGTCCCGAAGGACGTTGAGCAGGAGGCAATAGCGCGGGGGCACGCTGTTGACGAAGTGGACGGCGTGCGCCTCGTCCAGCTCCAGGACCGCGATATCGGCATTAAGCCTTCCCCGCCAGTCCACCTCGCCCAGCAGGGCCGCGGCGACGCCGCGCGTGAAGTTGCTGCCGGTGCGGTTGGTGAAGACCTTGAGACCCTGGCTCTCCAGCAGTTCCACCACCATTTTGGTGGTGGTGGTTTTGCCGTTGGTGCCGCTGACGACGGCGACACCGTGGGGGAGGGTGCTGAGCGTCCGCCGCATGAAGCCGGGGTCGATTTTTTCGACCACCAGGCCCGGCAGGGCAGAACCGCCGCCCCGGAGCCGGGACGCCCGGCGGACCAGCTTGCCGAGCGGAACACTGAAGGAAAACATGATTCGAATATATCCCAGCAGCGGCATGCAACCGCCGCCGGGGTGCTTCCCCGACGGGCAGAAGTGCGCGGTCCCCGTATGCTGGATGGATGACAAATTCCCTTTCAGCTGCTTCGGCGCGCCTTGGCGCAGGCCTGCGGATCGGCGTGCTGGCGCTCCAGGGCGATTTCCGCGAGCACCTTCGGGCAGCGGAGGCATCCGGCGCCGAGGGCGTCAGCGTCCGCCGTCCCAAGGAACTGGACGGACTGGACGGACTGATCATTCCCGGCGGCGAATCAACGGCGATCGACAAACTGGCCCGTGCCTTCGAGCTGGCGGAACCGCTGCGGGAGCGCATTGCCGAGGGGCTGCCCGTCTACGGATCCTGCGCAGGGATGATCCTGCTGGCCTCTGACATCGCCGACCCCGCCACTGACCTCGCCGGCAATCCGCAGCAGACATTTGGCGGCCTGGATATCACTGTCCGGCGCAACGCCTTCGGCCGCCAGCGTGAGTCCTTCGAAGCGGACCTTGAATTCAAGGGCCTGGATTTCAGCGCCACGGATTCGGGCGTCGCACCGGTCCACGCCGTCTTTATCCGCGGGCCGTGGGTGGAACGGGTTGGCCCGGACGTGGAAGTCCTGGCACAGGTGGAACCGGCCGACCCCGAGCACGCGTCCCACGCTGTCCCGCTGCCCGGGACGGCTAGAATTGTTGCAGTGCGTTCCGGCCACTTGCTGGCCACCTCCTTCCACCCGGAAGTGACTGGCGAAAAACGCGTACACGAACTTTTTATCCGCATGATCAGAGGAGAAGCGTAAAGCATGTCAGGCCACTCCAAATGGGCGACGACCAAGCACAAGAAGGCGATCATTGACAGCCGCCGCGCAAAGTCGTTCGCCAAGCTGATCAAGAACATCGAAGTTGCAGCCCGGATGGGCGGCCCGGACCTCGCGGGCAACCCCGGCCTGGAACTGGCCGTCACCAAGGCGAAGAAGACGTCCGTCCCCAATGACAACATCGACCGCGCCATCAAGCGCGGGGCCGGCCTTACCGGCGAAGTGGTGGACTACACCGAGATCATGTACGAAGCCCGCGGTCCCCAGGGCTCGGCCCTGCTGGTCGAGTGCCTGACGGACAACAAGAACCGCGCCGCCTCCGAGGTCCGCCTCGCCATTTCCCGCAACGGCGGCACCATCGCCGATCCCGGCTCCGTCAGCTACCTCTTCACCCGCAAGGGCGTGGTGAACCTGCCGAAGAACGGACTCAGCGAGGACGACGTCCTGATGGCGGTCCTGGATGCCGGCGCCGAGGAAGTCAAGGACAACGGCGACACCTTCGAAATCCACTCCGAGCCCGGCGACCTGCCTGCCATCCGCGAGGCGCTGAAGGAAGCCGGCATCGAATACGACACCGACGAGGTGGAGTTCGTGCCGTCCATGCAGGTGGAGCTGGACGTCGACGGTGCCCGCAAGTTCCTCAAGCTCGCCGATGCCCTTGAGGACCTCGACGACGTCCAGAACGTCTACAGCAACGCCGACCTCACCGACGAAGTCCAGGCCGCCCTGGAATCCGAGTGACGTTTGGCCTTGCCTGCTGAAGTCCTGCGCCCGTGACGCTGCGCGTTCTGGGCGTGGACCCCGGCCTCACCCGCTGCGGAATCGGTGTGGTGGATGTCGAACGCAACAGGCGGGCCACCATGGTTGCGGTTGGTGTGGTGGGCACCTCCCCGGACGAGACACTTGACCAGCGCCTCCTCGTGATCGCCCTGGCCATCGATGAGTGGCTGGACCGCTACGAGCCGCAGGTGCTCGCCGTCGAACGCGTCTTTTCCCAACTCAATGTCAGCACCGTGATGGGCGTGGCCCAGGCCTCCGGGGTGGTGATCGCCGCCGCGGCCCGCCGCGGAATTCCCGTGGCCCTGCACACGCCCTCGGAGGTCAAGGCGGCGGTGACGGGCAGCGGCTCGTCCAACAAGGATGCGGTCACCAAACTGGTCACCAAGATCCTCCGCCTGGACGCCCCGCCACGCCCCGCCGACGCCGCGGACGCCCTCGCCCTGGCCATCACGCACGCCTGGCGCGCGGGCAGCGGCGCGTCCGTGGCCACCACGGGCCCGGGGAGTTCATCGCTCACTCCGGCGCAGCGGGCATGGGCAGAGGCTGAAGCCAAGGCGCGGCGCGCACGCTGAATGTCCCCGCCTCTTGCTAGGGTATTAGTAAATATGTTCGGATAGCCGGCTCGTTCCCAGAAGGCCGGCAGACACCAGGAGCCCGGCTTTGATCAGTTTCCTCCGCGGAACCGTAGCGCACGTAGGCCTGTCCACGGCCGTGATTGACCTCAACGGTGCCGGGATGAGCGTCTACGCCACCCCGCAGACCCTCAGTGGCTTGCGCACCGGCGAGGAAGGAAAGCTGTTCACCTCCCTGATCGTCCGGGAGGATTCCCTCACGCTTTTTGGTTTCGCCTCCGACGACGAACGCGATGTGTTCGACGTGCTGCTCAGCGTCAGCGGAGTGGGCCCCAGGCTGGCATTGGCTGTCCTGGCAGTCCATGATCCCGAGGCCATCCGGGTTGCAGCCCACACCGGCGACAGCAAGACCTTCACCAAAGTTCCCGGCATCGGTCCCAAGGTGGCAGGCCGGATCGTGCTGGAACTGGCCGGAAAACTCGTCCCGCACGGCACCGCCGGTTCAGCGGCGGCGCCCACCGCCGCCGAGGCCGCCTGGAAGCCACAGGTGGTTGCCGCCATGACCAGCCTCGGCTGGTCTGAGAAGGATGCGTCAACCAGCATCGACAAGGCGTTGGCGGACGATCCTGAGGTCTCCTTCCGTGGCAACGTTCCTGAGATTTTGCGCACCACCCTGCGCTGGCTCGGCCAGGACGGGGCGCGTGCCGGCAACCGTGTAGGCAGCCGTGGCTGAACCGTCCCTGGTGGCGGCGGGGGAGGAGCCGGAAGAACGCGCCATCGAAGCCGCCCTCCGGCCCAAGAACCTGCACGACTTTGTGGGCCAGCACCGGGTTCGGAAACAGCTCTCGCTGGTTCTGCAGGCATCGCGCATGCGGGGCCGCAGCGCAGACCATGTGCTGTTCTCCGGACCGCCCGGCCTCGGCAAGACCACCCTTGCCATGATTGTCGCGTCCGAGATGAACGCCCCCCTGCGCATCAGCAGCGGTCCCGCCATCCAGCACGCCGGAGACCTCGCAGCCATCCTTTCCTCCCTGTCCGAGGGCGAGGTCCTGTTCCTCGACGAAATCCACCGCATGTCCCGCCCGGCCGAAGAGATGCTTTACATGGCCATGGAGGACTTCCGGGTGGACATCGTGGTGGGCAAGGGCGCCGGCGCCACGGCCATCCCGCTGGAACTGCCCCCGTTCACGCTGGTGGGTGCAACAACCCGTGCCGGGCTGCTTCCCGGGCCGCTGCGCGACAGGTTCGGCTTCACCGGACACCTGGAGTTCTACTCCGTGCCGGAACTGGAGCTCGTCCTGCGCCGCTCCGCCGGGCTGCTGGATCTGAAGGTGAACTCCGCCGGCTTCACCGAAATCGCCGGCCGTTCACGCGGGACACCCCGTATCGCCAACAGGCTGCTGCGCCGCGTCCGGGACTGGGCGCTGGTTCACGGCATCGAACAAATCGACGCGCGGGCAGCCTCCGCTGCCCTGGACATGTACGAGGTGGACAAAAAGGGGCTGGACCGCCTGGACCGTTCGGTGCTTGAGGCCCTCATCACCAAGTTCGGCGGGGGACCGGTGGGGCTTTCCACCCTGGCCATCGCCGTCGGCGAAGAAACCGAAACCGTGGAAACGGTGGCCGAGCCTTTCCTGGTCCGTGAAGGGCTTCTTGGCCGCACCCCGCGGGGCCGGATCGCCATGGCCCCGGCCTGGACCCACCTCGGCTATGCCGTCCCGTCCGGTGTCTTCGCGCAGGAGCAGCTGGACCTGTTCGACCCCGGGACGGGCGGCGACGAAGCGGCAGGGGATTGGGCTCCGGAAAGCCAATAGCAGGCTCCCTTCAGCTTTTCCCTTTAGACTGGTATGACGCCCGGCACGTTCGGGTCTCTGTTTCGTGGGTGGCACCGGCCCCCTGCGTCGCTGGGGAAGGAACCGGTCAGGCCTCTGCCTGCCTGAGGGTCCTGGCCCGGCCGGAGCGAAGCCGATGTTGCTGGAAATTCAGCTAGCTAAAAATAAAAGGACGGAATTCCCCTTGGATCTAATGTCAATTCTCCTGTTCGTCATGCTCGGCGTGTTCATCTTCATGATGTTCCGCCGCAACAAGAAGACGCAGCAGCAGCAGGCGGAGCTCCAGTCGCAGTTCGCCCCGGGCGTCGACGTTATGACCAGCTTCGGCCTCTTTGGCCGGATCGCGAGCATTGACGAGGCTGAGAACAAGGTCACCCTTGAGCTTTCCCCCGGCAACCTGGCCACCGTGCACCGCCAGGCCGTCACCAAGATCGTGGAGCCGGCCGCAGTGCCGGTGGCGGAAGCCGAGTCCCCCGCCGTGCCGGACGATGCCTCTTCCCTCACCGTCCAGGACACCGGAAGCACCGCCGTGCCGGCCGAGACGCCTGACGAAACCCTGAAGCGCCTCAACGATGAGGGCAAAAAGGACATCTAGTCCCGCACCGCTTTTCACCTCTACCGCAGCGGGTCACCGCCGGTGCAAGCAACAGCAGGCACCGGCGGTTCCTCCGTGAATAAGAGAAAGATCGACAATGGCACGAACTGGCCCCAAGAAACCAGGCCTCAGGGTCCTGGTCTGGCTCGGTGTAATCATCGCCGCGCTGACCGCCGTCCTGGCCGGCGGCACCCTGGGCGGGCAGGCAAGCTGGGCGCCCAAGCTGGCTCTGGACCTCGAAGGCGGAACCCAGATGATCCTGGCGCCCAAGGTTGAGGGCGGTTCGGACATCAACGAAGAGCAGCTCAACCAGGCTGTGGCCATCATCCGCCAAAGGGTTGACGGCTCAGGCGTCGCCGAAGCCGAAATCAGCACCCAGTCCGGGCGCAACGTGGTGGTCAGCCTTCCCGGAACCCCCTCCAGCCAGACCCGCGACCTGATCCAGGCGTCCGCTGACATGAACTTCCGCCCCGTGCTCCTCAACGGAGCCGGTGCGCCGGTTCCCGAGGAGTCCCGGGCACCCGAAGACCAGCTGCCCAAGCCGACCGCCCAGCCCGCCAACAGCAGCGACATCAACTGGATCACGCCCGAAATCTACCGCCAGTTCGAGACCCTGGACTGCGACAATCCGTCGCAGGACGAGCAGGAACGCTCCGACCCGGCCAAGCCGCTGGTCACCTGCGAACCCGCCACTGACACCACGCCTGCCATCAAGTACATCCTGGGGCCGGTTGAGGTCAAAGGCAGCAACATTGTCACCTCGTCCTTCCAGCTGCAGCAGGGCGCACAGGGAGCCGTCACCAACGACTGGGCAGTGAACATCCAGTTCGACGACGAGGGAACGGCCAAGTTCAAGGAAGTCACCGAGCGCCTGAACCAGTTCTACGTCGCCGCCGGCGGGGAATCGGGCACCGACCCCAAGGCCCAGTTCGCCATCGTCCTGGACGACCAGGTCATCTCCGCACCCCGTTCGCTGGCTGTCATCACCGACGGCCGTCCGCAGATCACGGGCGGCTTTACGGAGCAGACGGCCAAAGCACTCTCCGACCAGCTCCGGTTCGGCGCCCTTCCAATCAGCTTCGAAATCCAGAGTGAGCAGCAGATTTCCGCCACCCTGGGTGGCGAACAGCTGCGCATGGGCCTTCTTGCCGGCCTGATCGGGCTCCTGCTGGTGGTGGTCTACTCGCTCTTCCAATACCGGGCGCTGGGCTTCGTCACCATCGCCTCCCTGGTGGTGGCCGGTGTCCTCACCTACCTGGCCATCGCCATCCTCGGCTGGACGGAAAACTACCGCCTGTCCCTGGCCGGCGTCGCCGGCATCATCGTTGCCATCGGCCAGACAGCGGACTCGTTCATCGTCTACTTCGAACGGATCCGTGATGAGCTGCGCGAAGGCCGCGGCCTGGTGTCCGCCGTCGAGAACGGCTGGAAGCGGGCCAAGCGCACCGTGCTTGCCTCCAAGGCAGTCAACCTGCTGGCCGCGCTGGTCCTGTACTTCGTAGCAGTGGGCAACGTCCGCGGATTCGCCTTCACCCTGGGCCTGACCGCCATCGCCGACCTCATCGTGGTGTTCATGTTCACGCACCCCACGCTGCAGCTGCTCGCCCGCACCAGGTTCTTTGGCGAGGGCCACCCGCTGTCCGGCCTTGATCCCAAGCGCCTGGGAGCCGTGCCGCTCTATCGCGGTGCCGGACGCCTGCGCACCCCCGAGGACAAACCGTCGGTGGTGCGTGCCAAGAACGCCGGCGCGGCGGCGGAAGCTGAACGCAGGATGACCATCGCGGAACGCCGCCTGGCGGAGAAGCAGGAGCAGCTTGCCGGCTCCTCGAAGACCGCAGCGAAGGAGAACAAGTAATGTCCGGCTTCGCCAACTTCGGTAACGAGCTCTACACCGGAAAGCGTTCCTACAACTTTGTGGGTTCCAAGAAAATCTGGTTCATCATCGCCGCCGTCGCGGTGGCCCTGTCCATCATCATCCCGGTGGCCAAGGGCGGCTTCAACCTGGGCATTGAATTCCGGGGCGGATCCGAGTTCACGGTCTCCAACGTGAAGACCACGGACGCGGCCCTGGGCGAGAAAGCCGTCACGGACGTGGTGGAGGGCAGTGTTCCCCGCGTAGCCAACGTGGCCGGAACCACCATGCGGATCCAGACGGACAAGCTCACGGATGATGAGACACTCCGGATCAAGGAGGGCCTGACCACGGCGTACGGCGTCACCGACAACGAGGTGACCTCGACCTTCGTGGGACCCACCTGGGGCGCCGACGTCACCAAGCAGGCACTGATCGGCCTGGTGATCTTCGTGCTCCTCGCTGCCGTGCTGATGGCACTCTACTTCCGGACCTGGAAGATGTCGCTTTCTGCGATCGCGGGCATGGCAGTGACCATGTTCATCACGGCCGGCGTCTATGCCCTCAGCGACTTCGAAGTGACGCCGTCGGCCATCATCGGCTTCCTCACCGTCCTGAGCTACTCGCTCTACGACACGGTGGTGGTGTTCGATAAGATCCGCGAAAATACGGCAGAACTGGACGCTTCGACGCGCCGCACGTTCGCGGAGGAAGTCAACCTCGCCGTGAACCAGACCCTGGTCCGCTCGATCAACACCATGATGGTGGCCATCCTCCCGGTGGGTGCCATTCTGTTCATCGGTGCAGGCCTGCTGGGTGCGGGTACTCTCCGCGACCTCTCGCTGGCGCTGTTTGTCGGCATCCTCATTGGCACGGCCGCCACGATCTTCGTCGCTGCCCCGATGTACGCCTGGCTGCGGCAGAACGAGCCGGACCTTGTCAGGCAGGCCAAGCGCGTGGAGCACCGCCGGGCCAGCACCACGGAACGGCCCGCTTCGGCTGAACCTGCCCAGGCCTGAACAGGCGCAATGCACGAACGGGCGCAACACTCCAGGCTGACTGCCTGAGAGCCAGCAAGGGCCGGACACCTCAGGTGTCCGGCCCTTGCCTGTTCCTTCGGCGGACATTTAGGGGCCGGTTATAAAAGTCGCCGTCGCGGGGAATAGACTGAAGTAATTAAGACGGTGGTGAGGGGTGCTTCATTGGAAGAACGTTCGGCGTCGGCGCCAACGGCACAGGGAGACAAGAATCCTGCCGGTGTACAAACCGGGGTTGCGGCATCAGCGCGCCCTGGCTCATTGGTGCCCGTTGACAACTCGGGGTCCCGCCCCACATTTCCCGGGCGCAGGGAGCGAACCCGCTCCAGGCTGGCCCGCCTGACCGGGCGCGGCACCGCCACCTATTCGCCCATCCTCGAGCCGCTGCTGAGGACCGTACGGGCCAACAACCCCAAAGAGGACTTCGACCTCATCCAGCGCGCGTTCGACGTCGCGGAGCAGAGCCACCGGGGCCAGAAACGGAAAAGCGGCGATCCGTACATCACCCACCCCGTGGCAGTGGCCACCATCCTCGCCGAGCTGGGGCTCAGCGGAACCACCCTGGCAGCTGCCCTCCTGCACGACACTGTAGAGGACACCCCCTACACCCTCGCTGACCTGAAGCGGGACTTCGGCCCCGAAGTGGCCATGCTGGTTGACGGCGTCACCAAGCTGGACAAGGTCAGCTTCGGCGAGGCAGCCCAGTCCGAAACGGTCCGCAAGATGGTTGTCGCGATGGCCAAGGACATCCGTGTCCTGATGATCAAACTGGCCGACCGGCTGCACAACGCCCGCACCTGGCGCTTCGTCTCGGCCGAATCGTCGGCACGCAAGGCCCGCGAAACCCTGGAGATCTTCGCTCCGCTGGCGCACCGCCTGGGCATGAACACCATCAAGTGGGAGCTGGAGGACCTCTCCTTCGCCGCACTGTACCCCAAGGTGTACGAAGAGATCGTGCGGATGGTGGGGGACAGGACGCCCGAGCGCGAGAAGAGCCTGAGCGTCATCCGTGACCAGATCACCGAGGACCTGCGCACCGCCCGGATCAAGGCCACCATCACAGGACGGCCCAAGCACTACTACTCGATCTACCAAAAGATGATCGTCCGCGACAAGGACTTCGACGACATCAACGACCTCATGGGCGTCCGCGTCCTCGTGGACTCCGTCCGGGACTGCTATGCAGCCCTGGGCACGATGCATTCGCGCTGGAACCCGCTGCCCGGCAGGTTCAAGGACTACATTGCGATGCCCAAGTTCAACATGTACCAGTCGCTGCACACCACGGTGATCGGCCCCGGCGGCAAGCCCGTGGAAATCCAGATCCGGACCCACGAAATGCACCGCCGCGCGGAATACGGTGTGGCAGCACACTGGAAGTACAAGGACCAGCCCAACCGCACCGCCGTGGGCCCCGGCAGCCCCCGTGACGGCGACATGGGCTGGCTCCGCTCCCTGGTGGACTGGCAGCAGGAGACCTCCGATCCGGGCGAGTTCCTGGACTCCCTGCGCTTCGAGATCAACGCCCGGGAGGTGTTCGTCTTCACCCCCAAGGGTGAGGTCATGGCGCTTCCGGCCGGCTCCACCCCTGTCGATTTCGCCTATGCGGTCCATACGGAAGTTGGACACCGCACCATCGGCGCCCGCGTCAACGGGAAGCTGGTTCCGCTCAACAGCGAACTGAACCACGGCGACTGGGTGGAAATTTTCACGTCCAAGGCCGAAGGCGCCGGGCCCAGCCAGGACTGGCAGCACTTCGTCAAGAGCGCACGTGCCCGGAACAAGATCCGGCAGTGGTTCAGCAAGGAACGCCGCGAAGAGGCGATCGACCGCGGCAAGGAACTCCTGACCCGGGCCATGCGGAAGCAGAACCTTCCGCTGCAGCGCCTGATGACGCACGAGGCCCTGGCAGCGGTTGCCGAAGAATTCAAGTACGTGGACATTTCCGGCCTCTACGCCGGCGTGGGCGACGGCCACACCTCCGCCCAGTCGGTGATGGAGAAACTCGTCGAAAGCCTCGGCGGCAACGAGAGCGCCGACGACGACATCTCCGAAGTCAGCATCCCCACCCAGGTCACCAAGGCGCGGTTCTCGGATTCCGGTGTGGTTGTCCGTGGCGTCGGCGACGTCTGGGTCAAACTGGCGCGCTGCTGCACCCCGGTACCGCCCGACCCCATCCTGGGCTTCGTGACCCGCGGTTCGGGCGTATCCGTGCACCGGACGGACTGCACCAACATTTCGGACCTGAAGGACCAGCCGGACCGGATTGTTGATGTGGACTGGGCACCCACCCAGTCAAGCGTGTTCCTCGTCGAGATCCAGGTGGAAGCCCTGGACCGCAAGTCCCTGCTGTCCGACGTGACCCGGGTGCTTTCGGAAAACCATGTGAACATCCTTGCCGCCAGCGTTCACACATCCACCGACCGTGTGGCCATCTCAAAGTTCGCCTTCGAGATGGGCGACCCCAAGTACCTGAGCCACGTCCTCAGCGCCGTCCGCCGGATCGACGGTGTCTTTGACGTCTACCGCACCACTGGAAATAAGCGCCGGAGCTAGCCGGGCCAGCTTGTCCAGTGCCGCCCTTTTGTGCGGCACCCGCGGCGATGCCTCAATTGCGAGGACCAGCAGCCGTAGCCGCACGTCCTTTTGCGGGCGCGCCAGTAACCGCTCAAGCGTGGGCACGGCCCGCTCGGCATCGACGTGCAGCGCGACGTCCAGTGCCGTCCGCAACGGGCTGGAGACCATCAGACCGCCCAGGCTGACAACGTCGAACGGCCCCAGTTTGACCTCGTGGAGGGTGCAGCCCCTGGTATTGCGCAGGCTGGACACCCGCCGCTTGGCATCCACCAGCAGTGCAAGCCGGTCCGGCTCGGCCGCACAGCCGTAGATCCATGCCGCCGTCATCCGGCCCGCCACCACCCGCTGCCTCACGGATGCAGGGACGGCGGACGCGGCAGCCCTTGCCCTCAGCTGCGGGGAGGCCAGGACTTCCGGCAGGGTGTAGCCATGCTGATGGAAGCGGGCAAGCAGTCCGTCCGACGCGAGCGACTGCAGTTCCGGCAAGGCAAAGGGCATGCCCGGCGCATACAGTTCGGGAAAGCGGGGCGCCGCTGGGGAACCGCCCGGCGGCGGGTCAATGCCTGCTGCGGCGGTGGAAGGAACCGATGGTGTCGCCATCCATCCATCCTGCCGCGAACCCCGTTAACGGGAACAGGCCCGGTTCCGGTTTTGTGGAAAACCGGAACCGGGCCTGTCCGCTGAAGGAACAGCCGGAAGGTCAGGAGAGCTCGCTGGCCGAACGCTGGATCTGGTCAAGCCACGCCTGGCGCGCCTCGAGGGCTTCCTGCGCAGCCTTGATCTTGCGCTGGTCGCCGCTCTTTTCCGCCTTGGCCAGGTCATCCTGCAGGCCGGCGATGGCGGACTCGAGCTGGGACAGGGCGCTGTTGGTGCGTGCCTTACGCTCCGGGTTGGACCGCTGCCACTGCTCTTCCTCGGCGTGGCGCACGGCGTCCTCAACCTTGCGGAGCCCGGCCTCGATGCGGCCCATATCGGCGCGCGGTACCTTGCCGGCCTCTTCCCACCGGTCACGGACGGACTGCAGTGCCTTCTTGGCGGCTGCAAGGTCCTTAACCGGAAGGATTGCGTTGGCTTCCGTCAGGAGGGCTTCCTTGACGGTGAGGTTGGCGGCATACTCCTGGTCGATCTCGTCGTTGGCGGCCTGCCGGTTCGTGAAGAACACATCCTGCGCGGCGCGGAAGCGGGCCCACAGGGCGTCGTCGTCCTTGCGGCTTGCCCGCGGGGAGGCCTTCCACTGGTCCATCAGTCGGCGGTACTCACCGGCGGCGAATCCCCAGTCCGTGGACGTGGACAGCGCCTCAGCTTCGGCGATCAGCTTTTCCTTCGCGGCCTTGGCCGTGGAGTTGTTGCTGTCCAACTGGGAGAAGTAGGCCCTGCGGTGGCGGTCGAAAACGGTGCGTGCGGCACGGAACCGCTTCCACAGGGCGTCTTCGTTGCTGCGGCCCAGGCGGACGCCGCTCTTCTGCGCAGCCTTCCAGCTCTCAAACAGCTCGTTCATGCGGGCGCTGGATGTCTTCCACTGTGTCTGTGCGGGATCCTGGCCGGAGATCTGCTCGGCTTCAGCCACGATGGCTTCGCGGGCAGCAAGCTCGGACGCCCGGACGGCGTCGTGCTCGGCCTTCTCCGCCTTTTCGAGTTCGGAGATCTGCGTGGAAAGGCTGTTCAGCCGCGCCTCGGCAGCGCGCAGGTCACCCACCATGTTGCGTTCGGCGAGCTGCTCCCGCAGGTGCGTCACCGTTTTCTGCATGTCGGTGCTGGGGGCCTTGGAGCTGACCCGCTGTTCAAGCAGCACAATCTGGGCCACCACGTCGTCGTATTTCCGTGCAAAGTACGCCAGGGCCTCGTCGTCGCTCACGCCGGGGTACTGGCCCACGGGGTGCTCGCCGCCGTCGATGGCCAGGAAGACGTGCCCGTCGCCTTCCACGCGTCCCCACTTCGAGGCCTCAGCCAGCGACGTGGCCGGCGGTGCCTGGACCGCCGCTGCGGCTGGGGCTGCTGCTGCCGGCTTGGGACGGGAGGCGAAGGCTGCGGGCGACGGGGCGGAGGGCCGGGGGCCGGGGGCCGGTGCAGGTGCGGCGGCGGTTTCGGGAACCTTGACGGAAGGGCTTTCCTCAGCCGGAGCCTCAGTGGCTGGGGCCTCATCGGCTGGAGCTTCGACGGCGTCCTCTGCGGGGGTACCGTCTTCGGCGGAGACCTCGGCGGGAACTTCCGTTTCCGGTGTGCTGGCTGCTTCAGTTCCTGCGAGGTCCGTGGCGTCGGCCGCCGCTTCGGTCAGGTCTGTTGCTGTTTCGTCGGATTTCTGACTGTCTGTCACCGCTAAAAGTCTTTCGCTTGGAGGGAAATACTCACGTTCTGCACCGCGGCCACGTTGGCCCGGCTTCCTACTTCAGAGAAAACGAGTCTATCGTGACTGGTTCAACAGGCGCGCCGTCTGTGTCGCTGCTGCCCGGCGTGATCCCCGCGGCAGCAATATTCGACACCACGTCCAGTCCCGACGTCACCCTTCCGACCACCGTGTAGCCCCCTGCCGAGTCGGCCGGGATGGCAGTGTCCTTGTAGACGATGAAGAACTGCGTGCCATTGCCGTAGGCGTTGTTGCCGGTCCTGGCCACGGCGATGGTGCCCGCAGGATAGGTATTGTCGGCCGGCGTGTTTTCCAGGGGTCCCCAGGTGTAATTGGGATCGCCCTGCCCGTCACCCGTGGGCGACCCGCACTGCAGGACGCCGAACGCATCCGCGGTGGTCAGCCGATGACAGGTCTTTCCGTTGTAGAAGCCCTCATCGCTGAGCGACTTGAAGACCGCCGCCGCCTGCGGGGCGCTGGTGCCGTCCAGCTCCACGCCCAGCGGGCTGCCGTTCAGGACCAGGTCACCAGTGAAGGTCTTGCCGGCGGCGGTATCGGCGGCCGGGATGTTGGGGCCATTGGTGGGTGGGGCTGACGGGCTGGCAGAGGGGTCGGCCGTAGCGGAGGGACTGGTCAGGCCGGCCTCGGCTGCAGCGAATTCGTCCTCCGTCGGGTTGCCGGCGAAGGCAGTGAGCTGGAGGACGACGGCGAGCACCACGGCGGCGGTTCCGGCACCTGCGGCCACGAGATTGTCGCGCTTGCGCCGCTTCTCCTGGTCCCGCCTCAGCTCGCGCTTGGCTTCCATCTGCTGGATACGCCGTTTGGCTTCGCGTGCACTGCGTGAACTGGCCGCCAAGGGTCCTCCTCATTGTCGGGCTGCTGCGCCATCTGGTTGTCGGGCTGCTGCGCAGCGGACATGAAGGCCGCAGGCACAGTTTTCTGACGGCCGAGCCCTGCCGGTCCGGCGCATTAGAGATGCACACGGATGACGCATAAACTGACTGCCGCACATAGTTTATGCATGACTGGCTGGACTGCCGCGGTTCCGCGCCCACAGCGGGCGAAATGCGGCTGCATCCGGCGCACCAAGAGGAGAACTTCCATGGCACGCACCGCCTCCCTGTCCGGATTCCCCGAGTGGCTTCCCGAGGAGCGGCTGGTGGAACTCCATGTCCTGGACACCCTGCGCCGCGTCTTCGAACTGCACGGGTTCGGCTCCATCGAGACCCGCGCCGTGGAGACGGTGGGCCAGCTGCTGCGCAAGGGCGAAATCGACAAGGAAGTGTACGGGCTCAGCCGGCTCCAGGACGACGAAAGCGCCAACCCCGTCAAGGGAGGCAAAGCCGATCCGCACGCACTTGCACTGCACTTCGACCTGACCGTCCCCTTCGCCCGGTACGTTGTGGAGAATGCCGGCTACCTGGCGTTCCCGTTCCGCCGCTACCAGATCCAGAAGGTGTGGCGGGGTGAGCGTCCGCAGGAAGGCCGTGCCCGCGAGTTCACGCAGGCGGACATCGATGTGGTGGGCGACGGTGAACTGCCCTTCCGCTACGACGTTGAGATCGCGCTGGTGATCGCGGAGGCGCTCAGCGCGGTGCCCATCCCGGACTTCAGGCTGCGGATCAACAACCGCAAACTCGCCGAAGGCTTCTACCGGGGCATCGGCCTTGAGGACACCGCCGGCGTGCTGCGCAGCATCGACAAGCTCGAAAAGGTGGGCCCGGCCAAGGTGGCGGAACTGCTGAAGGAAGAACTGGGTGCCACCGATGAGCAGGCACATAAGGCGCTGCAGCTGGCCGGTATCCGCACTGAGGACACCTCTTTCGTGGCCCAGGTCCGGGCGCTGGGCGTCAGCAACGACCTGTTGGACGAAGGCCTGAACGAGCTGGAACAGGTCATTGACGCCGCTGTCCAGCGGGCTCCCGGCAAGGTGGTGGCAGACCTCAGCATCGCCCGCGGCCTTGACTACTACACGGGAACAGTGGTGGAAACCGTCCTGGTGGGCCACGAGCAGCTGGGCTCCATCTGCTCCGGCGGCCGTTACGACGCCCTGGCATCCAAAGGCAACCGGAAGTTCCCGGGCGTCGGGTTGTCCATCGGCGTTACCCGGCTGGTCTCCCGCATCCTGAGCCAGGACCTGGCCAAGGCTTCCCGTTCGGTGCCTACGGCGGTGCTGGTGGCTTTGGCGAGCGATGACAGCTGGGACGCAGCCCAGGACGTGGCAGCGCAGTTGCGCAGCCGCGGCATCCCCACCGAGGTCGCCGCCAAGGCGGAGAAGTTCGGCAAGCAGATCAAGTTCGCTGACCGGCGCGGCATCCCGTTCGTCTGGTTCACGGACGACGACGGCACCCACCAGGTCAAGGACATCCGGTCGGGGGAACAGGTGGCAGCCGCGCCCGAAACCTGGGCGCCGCCGTCGGAGGACCTCACCGTCCAGGTGGCCACGGCAACCCAGGTGGCAACCGCCGTCTAGGACGGTTCGCCCGCCCCGGGTCCGCCCTGCGGTCACAGCCGCCGTCCAGCGGGTAAACTCGGACGGGACCGTTCCTGGAGTGGTTCCTTTTAAATTCCCACTGCTTTCCCTCTGTTCTCTCTAGAAAGGTGTGCTGTGCTGCGCACACATGACCTCGGATCCCTTCGCTCCGAGCACATTGGACAAACCGTAACCCTGGCCGGCTGGGTGGGCCGCCGCCGTGATCACGGTGGTGTGGCATTCGTTGACCTGCGCGATGCTTCGGGCGTGGCCCAGGTTGTGGTCCGCGAGGAAGAGGTCTTCCACGGCCTGCGCAACGAGTACGTCCTGCAGATCAAGGGCACCGTTTCCAAGCGGCCGGAAGGCAATGAGAACCCGGCGCTTGCCACCGGTGAGATCGAGGTCATCGCCGAGGACGTTACGGTCCTGAACACCTCGGACCCACTGCCGTTCCAGATCGACGAGCACGTGGAAGTGGGCGAGGAAGCCCGCCTCAAGCACCGCTACCTGGACCTCCGCCGCCCCGGCCCCAGCCGCAACCTGCGGCTGCGCTCGGAAGCCAACCGGGTGGCCCGCGAACTGCTCCACCGGGACGGCTTCGTGGAGATTGAGACCCCGACGCTGACGCGTTCGACGCCGGAAGGCGCCCGTGACTTCCTGGTTCCGGCACGCCTGGCCCCGGGCTCGTGGTACGCGCTTCCGCAGTCGCCGCAGCTTTTCAAGCAGCTCCTGCAGGTTGGCGGCTTCGAGAAGTACTACCAGATCGCCCGCTGCTACCGTGACGAGGACTTCCGCGCGGACCGCCAGCCGGAGTTCACCCAGCTGGACATCGAGGCCAGCTTCGTGGACCAGGACGACATCATCACGCTGGGCGAAAACATCGTCCAGGCCGTGTGGAAGCTCATCGACGTCGAGATCCCCACGCCCATCCAGCGGATCACCTATGCCGACGCGATGGCCCGCTTCGGTTCCGACAAGCCGGACCTTCGCTTCGGCCAGGAGCTGACCGAGCTCACCGAATTCTTCAAGGACACCAACTTCGGCGTCTTCAAGGCCCCGTACGTGGGTGCCGTCGTGATGCCCGGCGGGGCGTCCCAGGCACGCCGTGCCCTGGACGCCTGGCAGGAATGGGCCAAGCAGCGCGGCGCCAAGGGCCTGGCCTACGTCCTGTACAAGGAGGACGGCGAGCTTGCCGGCCCGGTGGCCAAGAACCTCACCGACACCGAGCGGGCCGGCCTGGCCGACGCCGTGGGAGCCAAGCCCGGCGACTGCATCTTCTTCGCCGCCGGCGAGAAGACGCCGTCCCGCGCCCTCCTGGGTGCCGCCCGCGTGGAAATCGGGCACCGCACCGGTTTGATCGACCCCAGCGCCTGGGCGTTCTGCTGGGTAGTGGACGCGCCCATGTTCGAACCTGCTGCCGCAGCCGTGGCCTCCGGCGACGTGGCGGTGGGTGCCGGCCAGTGGACCGCCGTCCACCACGCCTTCACCTCGCCCAAGCCCGAGTTCCTGGACACCTTCGACAAGGACCCCGAGTCCGCGCTGTCCTACGCCTACGACATTGTCTGCAACGGCAACGAAATCGGCGGCGGCTCCATCCGTATCCACCAGCGCGACGTGCAGGAGCGCGTCTTTGAACTGATGGGCCTGGACAAGGAGGACGCCCAGACCAAGTTCGGCTTCCTGCTTGAAGGGTTCAAGTACGGCGCGCCTCCGCACGGCGGCATCGCCTTCGGCTGGGACCGCGTGGTTTCCCTGCTGGCGGGAGTGGACTCCATCCGCGACGTCATCGCCTTCCCGAAGTCTGGCGGCGGCCACGACCCCCTGACTGACGCTCCGGCCCCCATCACGCCGCAGCAGCGCAAGGAAGCCGGCGTCGACTTCAAGCCTGAGGCCACCAGGCCCGTCGAGGTGAAGAAGGCAGAAGCGGTCGCCAAGTAACGGCTGACGGCCGTACGTCAGGAGGCTCCCCGGCACGTCCGGGGAGCCTTCTGCCATTTATGAAGGAGATGAATGTGCCGGGCGTCCACACAACACATTTCGCGGTCGAGGCGGCCATGGATGCTGCCTGGCCTGCTGTGGAACGGCACGAATCGGGCGGCTGGGTTTTCCGTGCCGCGGACGGAGTAACACAGCGCGCCAACTCCATCTGGCCGCGCCGGATTCCCGACGGCGGTTCCCCTCACTTTCCGGCTCTGCTCCGGGACGCCAGGTCCTGGTACCGCAGCCGGCGGCTGCCGGTGATCTTCCAGGTTTTTGACGATGCCCGCACGGCACCCCTCAACGATCTCCTGGATGCGGAGGGCTTCACGCGGCAGTCGGAGACGCTGATCATGACAAGGCGGCCTTTGGCGGCTGCGGCGGCGCCTGACCGCACCGTCGAACTTTCAGCGCAGCCATCGGATGAATGGCTGCGGGTGTGGTGGGACGTGGACGGCCGCGGTGGTGCGGAGGCACTGGCAACCGCCCGCGGAATCCTGGAAGGCTGCCCAGCTCTGTACGCCCTCGTGCGGGACGACGGCGGCCGCCCCGCCGCCGTCGGACGCCTTGCCCTTCCGGACGGGACGCAGGGGTGGGGCGGCATCTACTGCATGGGCACGCATCCGGACGCACGCCGCCGCCGCCACGGTACGCGGATCCTCGACGCGTTGCTGCAGGCCGCGGCCGAACGGGGGCTGGAAGGCTGCTGGCTCCTGGTCACCGCCGCGAACCGGGCCGCCCAGGAGCTCTATGCAAAGGCGGGGTTCCAGGAAACGGGACGTTACCTCTACCGGCAGGAACGGCCCAGGCGGCACCTTACCGGCTGCTGACTATCCGGGCTGTGCGTCGGTCACCTGGACCCGGACGGAACAGGCATCTGCCGCCGCTTTTTTCACAACCGCTGCCTTGGGCTCGGCTACGTCGAGGTAGGCCAGCCGCGGCAGGCGGGCGTACACCTGCAGCGCCGGGTGCATGAGGACCTGGTCCGCCAGCGCCCGGTCGCCGCCGGGAAGCAGATATTCGAAGGATCCCCGGCCAAACGCTTCAGCTGCCTGCGCCGCCACCGCCTCCACCAGCGCATCGGCCTGGTTGGACCGGCGCCGGGCGAAGCGCTGCTGGGACTGGCCGCCGGCCGCCGTCCGGGACTGCACGTACCTGCTGCCCGCTTTCGACGTCAGCAGCTGCCCTTCGGCGGCGATGCCCAGGCCGTAACCTCCGCGGCGGACCAGCAAGAGACCAATCCGGCGCGGCTGCGATGCGAGCGATGCCAGGCGTTCCAAGGCATCCGAGCCGCGTCCCGGCCTTCCATCCATGGGCCACGGCGCCTGCAGGAGTGCTGCGGCGCCGTCGGCGGCCACAAGCCGCAGCCCGTCGTCGTCATCCTGCAGCACGTAGCCGCCATGCGCGGCGCTGAACCGCTGCACCCAGCCGGCCAGGCGGCTGCCGGGAACGAATGCGGTCCGGACGGAAGTCGGCCGGTCTCCGGCGGCAGCTCGGGCGGACATGGCGGGATCCTTTGGTAGGCAGCTGGGTGCCGGCAGGAAAGCCGGACGACTGGAAGTAGCCTATCTATGTGGATGATCTCTTCGGGCACGGGCCCGGTAATGACGACGACGGCGACGACGATGCGCCTGCCGCCGCCCGGACTGCCGGCGGAGGGGGCAACACTTCCCCCCGCGGTCCGCTCGCCGTCCGGATGCGTCCCCGCACCCTCGACGAGGTCGTAGGCCAGCAGCACCTCCTCGGCCAGGGCTCGCCCCTGCGCCAGCTCGCTGCAGGGGCGGGAGCAGACACCTCGGGCCCCGCCGGTCCCACCTCACTCATTCTCTGGGGCCCGCCGGGAACCGGCAAAACAACGCTGGCGCACGTCATTGCCCGCGGACCTGGCCGGAAGTTCGTGGAGCTCTCCGCGATTACTGCCGGCGTCAAGGACGTGCGTCGCGTCATGGACGACGCACTCACCGCCCGGGACCTCTACAAAACAACCACTGTCCTGTTCCTTGACGAGATCCACCGTTTCAACAAGGCCCAGCAGGATGCCCTGCTTCCCGGGGTGGAAAACCGTTGGGTGGTGCTGGTGGCCGCCACCACGGAAAACCCGTCGTTCTCCGTGGTCTCCCCGCTGCTGTCCCGTTCCCTGCTGCTGACGCTCCGCCCGCTGACGGACGGGGACATCGAGGGGCTGATCCAGCGCGCCGTCGCCGATCCGCGCGGCCTGGGCGGGAAGGTGGATCTCACCGAGGAAGCTCTGGACCATTTGGTCAGGCTCTCAGGTGGTGATGCCCGGCGTGCGCTGACCGCCCTGGAAGCTGCGGCAGGTGTGGCCTTCGGTGACGCGGACGACGCGGGGGAGGGGCCGGTCGCCGTCGAACTGAAGCACACGGAACGCGCGCTTGACGTCGCCGCTGTGAGGTACGACCGTGCCGGGGACCAGCACTATGACGTCATCAGCGCTTTCATCAAGTCCATCCGCGGCTCTGACGTGGACGCAGCCCTGCACTACCTCGCGCGCATGCTCGAAGCGGGCGAGGACCCCCGCTTCATTGCGCGCCGTATCGTGATTTCAGCATCCGAGGATGTTGGCATGGCCGATCCCACCGCGCTGCAGACCGCGGTGGCAGCCGCGCAGGCCGTCCAGCTGATCGGCATGCCCGAGGGGCGGATCATCCTGGCCGAGGCCGTGGTCCACCTGGCCACGGCACCCAAGTCCAATGCCGCCTACATGGGGATCAACCAGGCCGTCGCCGACGTCCGCGCAGGCCTTGGCAACGGAATCCCCGCGCACCTGCGCGACGCGCACTATCCCGGGTCCAAGCAGCTGGGCCACGGCGTGGGCTACAAGTACGCCCACGACGCCCCGCATTCCGTGGCCGCCCAGCAATACCCGCCGGACGACCTGGTGGGAAGGGACTACTACAAGCCCACCGGGAACGGCGCCGAACGGGACATCGCCGTCCGGCTGGAGCGCCTGCGGAAGATTGTCCGGGGGAAGTAACCGCCGTGGTAGGATAGATGTTTGTCTGGCAAGGCACGGACGCACAATCCCCCCGAATTTCTTCGAGTTGGTTATGCCCTGTGCCCAGTAGCAAAAGGCAGCGGTTGGCCGATGCTCTCCATCGTGGAGGCCAGTAACACTGACACACCGCAGATATTGGAAGGACACAAGTGGCTAACAACACTCGTGCTCGCCGTCAGGCCCGCCTCTCGCGGTCCCTCGGCATTGCTCTGACCCCCAAGGCCGCCAAATACATGGAGCGCCGCCCGTACGGCCCCGGTGAGCATGGCCGCGCCCGCAAGAAGCAGGACTCCGACTACGCCGTACGTCTGCGCGAAAAGCAGCGTCTGCGCGCCCAGTACGGCATCCGCGAAGCACAGATGACCCGTGCCTTCGAAGAAGCACGCCGCACCAAGGGCCTGACCGGTGAAAACCTCATCGAACTGCTCGAAATGCGCCTTGACGCCCTGGTCCTGCGTGCCGGTTTCGCCCGCACGATCGCCCAGGCCCGCCAGCTGGTTGTGCACCGCCACATCATGGTTGACGGCATCCGCGTTGACCGTCCGTCGTTCCGCGTCGGCGAGGGCCAGCTGGTCCACGTCCACAGCCGCAGCGAAACCATGGTTCCGCTCCAGGTTGCAGCAGCCGGCGCCCACCGCGACGTCCTGCCTGCAGTTCCGGCTTACCTGGACGTCAAGCTCGAGGCACTCCAGGCACGCCTGGTCCGCCGCCCCAAGCGCTCCGAAATCCCGGTGACCTGCGAAGAGCAGCTCGTCGTCGAATTCTACGCACGCTAATCCCAGCAGCGTATCCAAAGAAGCCCGTGGCAAGCGCCACGGGCTTCTTTGTATGTAAGGTACTTGGGGGACATCCGCGGAATGCGCTTTTCGGCGCCGCGTGCAGGATGTTGCGAACCACAGAATTTCGAGGAGATGAACGTCTATGTCTGGTGGCGATATTGCCGGCCTGATCGCTGCCGGGGTGTTTGCGCTGCTGGTGCTGCTGCTCGCCGTGCCCATCCTGAAGCTCGGCAAGGTCTTCGACGAGGTACGGACTGCCATCAGGTCCATCAGCGACGGCGCCACGCCCCTGATGGATGAGGTCACCGCCACGGTATCAACCACCAACCAGCAGCTGAAGAAGGTGGACGGCATTTCATCCAACGTCTCGGACGCCTCCGCCAACCTCTCGGCTTTGTCCTCCCTGGTTGCCGCCACCGTCGGCTCGCCGCTCATCAAGGTGGCTGCGTTCAGCTACGGTGTCCGCACCGCGCTGGCCAACCGCAAGAAGCCCGCTGCCGGCCGCCGCAGCCGCTAAGTCCGGAAAGATCTAAAATGAAACGACTTGTTTGGATGGGAATCGGCGTGGCCATCGGAGTCATCGCCTTCCGCAAGGTGAGCGAAGCGCAGTCCAACCTGGGGCCCGAAGGCCTCAACCGGGCAGTGGGGCGGCTGGCGGACGGTGTCTACGACTTCGCGGACGCCGTCCGGGCCGGAATGCGGGAACGGGAAACGGATCTGCGGACCGCGCTCGGCGTCGAATCCGGGGAAGTGGCCCGCCGCTGACCGGCAGGCTGCCGCCGGCCAACCGCCTGAACCACCGGCAGGAACCGCACACCTTGGGTCCTGCCACCTGAACGAATATTTCCGCGCCGTCCAATGCGCGGACCAAGAAGGGTATGAAACAGCTCATGAAGTCGCAGGAGATCACAAAGCGCTGGGTTGACTTTTTTGTCAGCAAGGGCCACACAGCGGTTCCCTCCGCGTCGCTGGTCTCCAGCGACCCCTCGCTGCTGTTCACGGTGGCCGGCATGGTGCCGTTCATCCCCTACCTCACGGCCCGCGAAGAAGCCCCCTACTCCCGCGCCACCAGTGTGCAGAAGTGCATCCGCACCGGCGACATTGAGGAAGTGGGCAAAACTGCCCGGCACGGCACGTTCTTCCAGATGTGCGGCAACTTCTCCTTCGGCGACTACTTCAAGAAAGACGCCATCAAATTCGCCTGGGAGCTGCTCACCAAGAGCGTTGACGACGGCGGCTACGGACTTGCGCCCGAACTGCTGTGGGTGACGGTCTACGAAGAGGACGAAGAAGCCAAGGAACTCTGGCTGAAGAACACCGGTGTTCCCGCCGAGCGGATCCAGAAGATGGGCAAGTCGGACAACTACTGGCACACAGGCCAGCCCGGCCCGGCCGGCCCCTGCTCGGAAATCTACTACGACCGCGGCCCCGCCTACGGTGTTGAAGGCGGCCCGCTGGCGGATGAAACCCGCTACATCGAGATCTGGAACCTTGTGTTCATGCAGTACCAGATCGAAAATGTGCGTTCCAAGGAAGACTTCGATGTGGTGGGCGAACTGCCCAAGCGCAACATCGACACCGGCCTGGGCATGGAGCGCCTGGCCATGATCCTGCAGGGCGTCGAAAACATGTACGAGACGGACCAGGTCCGGCCGGTCATCGACAAGGCCGCTGAGCTGTCCGGCAAGGAATACACCTCCGCCGAAACCGACGAGGATCCGCACCACACGGACGACGTCCGGATGCGCGTCGTCGCCGACCACATCCGCTCCGCCCTGATGCTGATTTCCGACGGCGTCACTCCCTCCAATGAGGGCCGCGGCTATGTCCTGCGCCGCCTCATCCGCCGTGCCGTGCGTTCCATGCGGCTCCTGGGCGTGGAGCAGGCCTGCCTGCCCGAGCTGCTGCCCGCCTCCCGCGACGCCATGAAGGGCGTTTACCCGGTTGTCGAAACCGACTTCGCCCGGATCAGCCGCATCGCATACGCAGAAGAGAAAGCCTTCCTGCGTACCATCGCCTCCGGCACCGCACGCCTCGAAGACGCCGTCAAGGAGTCCAAGGCCGCGAACAAGCCGCTGTCCGGCGCAGACGCCTTCACCCTGCACGACACCTACGGGTTCCCCATCGACCTCACCCTCGAAATGGCTGAAGAAGCCGGGCTCAAGGTGGACGAGGCCGCGTTCCGCAGCCTGATGCAGGAGCAGCGCCAGCGCGCCCAGGCCGACGCGAAGGGCAAGAAGGGCGGCCACGCCGACCTCTCTGCCTTCCAGGAGATCCTTGGCCAGGGCGAGACGGTCTTCACGGGCTACACCGAGCTCGACGGCGAATCCCGCGTCCGCGGACTGCTCGCCGCCGGGCGCCCGGTCCAGCAGGCCGCAACGGGCGATGAAATCGAGCTGGTGCTCGCGGAAACCCCGTTCTACGCCGAAGCGGGCGGACAGGCAGCCGATACCGGCCTCATCACCGGGGACGGGTTCGTCGTCGAGGTCCTCGACGTCCAGCGCCCGCTCAAGGGCCTCAGCGTGCACAAGGCGATCGTCCGGGAAGGCGAAATCGGCGCCGACTCGCTGGTCCGCGCCGCCGTGGACCGCGACCGCCGG
Organism: Pseudarthrobacter sp. TE3704; assembly: GCF_056279405.1. Taxonomy (NCBI): domain Bacteria; kingdom Bacillati; phylum Actinomycetota; class Actinomycetes; order Micrococcales; family Micrococcaceae; genus Pseudarthrobacter; species Pseudarthrobacter sp. TE3704. The sequence goes on along the minus strand of NZ_JBWCCJ010000002.1, from coordinate 393,693 downwards.
CACGCCGCGGAGCAGGCCCACACCGGCACGCACATTGTGCACGCCGCGCTGCACCAGATCCTTGGCCCGGAAGCCACCCAGCGCGGCTCCTACAACAAGGCCGGCTACCTCCGCTTCGACTTCGCCTGGGGCGAGGGCCTGAGCACTGCCACCCGTTCCGAAATCGAGGAAGTGTCCAACCTCGCCATCCGCAACAACTACTCGGTGGAGACCAAGGTGATGGGACTGGCCGAGGCCAAGGCCCTGGGTGCCATGGCACTCTTCGGCGAAAACTACGGCAGCGAAGTCCGCGTGGTGGAGATCGACGGCGCCTGGTCCCGCGAGCTCTGCGGCGGAACCCACGTTGCCAACACCTCGCTGATCGGCAGCCTGTCCCTCCTTGGCGAGCAGTCCGTCGGTTCGGGAAACCGCCGGGTGGAGGCCTTCGTGGGCATGGACGCGTTCCGCCACCTGGCCGCCGAGCGCGCGCTGGTGACGGAGCTGACGGACATGCTGAAGGTTCCCTCCGGGCAGCTCGCCGACAGGATCGCCGCAACCCTCGCAAAGCTCAAGGCCACCGAGAAAGAACTGGACCGCCTCCGCAAGGAGCAGCTCGCAGCCTCCGCCGCGCAGCTGGTGAACAGCGCCAGGGACGCCGCGGGCGTCAGCGTCATCGCCCATGACGCCGGCACGGTCAGCGGCGCCGACGACCTCCGCGGCCTCGCCCTTGACCTGCGGAACCGGCTCGGCTCCGCCGCAGCCACCGTAGCCGTGGCAGGCGTGGCGAACGACCGGCCCATGATCCTGGTGGCAACCAACGAGGCAGCACGGGCGGCCGGCGTCAAAGCCGGCGCCCTGGTCCGGCTCGCTGCCGGCATCCTTGGCGGCGGCGGGGGCGGCAAGGACGACGTCGCCCAGGGCGGCGGCACGGACGCCGGCAAGGTGGGCGCTGCCCTGGCAGCGGTCGTCGACGCCGTCGAACGGCGCTAACCCTGCCATGACCAATCCTGCAGCTGCCGGCGGCTACCCCCAGGGTGTGAAACTGGGGGTGGACGTGGGCACCGTCCGGGTGGGGGTGGCCATCTGTGACCGCGACTCGATCCTGGCAACGCCCTACAAAACGCTGGACCGCAACGCCAAAAAGAACTCGGACGTCCGCGTCATCGCCAAGCTTGCCGAGGAACTGGAAGCCGTACAGGTCATCGTCGGTTTGCCGCGCACCATGAAGGGCGAAGAGCACTCGTCCGCACGGATGGCCACGGAGTACGCCCTGCTGGTGGCCACCGAGCTCGCGGCCCGCGGTTTGACGTTGCCCGTGAACCTCGTGGATGAACGCCTGAGCAGCGTCACGGCCCACCGCAGCCTGCATGAAGCTGGCATGAGCAGCAGGAATCACCGTAAAGTAGTTGATCAGGTCGCGGCGGCAGGTATCCTTCAGCACGCCATCGACATGCAGAAAGCCAGGGGAGCGGATGTCGGCTCACGCGTGACACCGCCTTCCCCGTCCGTGGGCCTGGGGGTCGGCGAGGTGGACGAGTCCATCCGCGGTACCCCGGGGGACACGGCCCCATCTTCAGATAATGGAAGGCAACAGTGAGCCCTGCCAACATTGACGACGCTTCCGGCCCCTTGGACGCCGGGGCAGCGAGGCCGCTGACCCGCAAGGAAATACGGGCACGCGAAAAGAGCCTCAACACCGGCGGCCAGGGAACTGTTCCCGAGCAGGCGTACGAGACCGGACACGATGTTCCGCCACTGCCCGATGAACCGCCGGCCGTGCCCGCACCGTCGGTTCCTGAGGCTCCCGTTGCTGAGCCTGTGACAGCAGCCCAGCCGGTACCGGCCGCTCCCCAGGCGCCCCCGTCCATCCAGGAGGCGCTTCCGGACGAGGCGGACCACCAGGATGATGCGCATGACGCCTACGCCGAACCTGCCTTGGTGGGCCACCAGTATGCGGCAGACACGCAGTATGCCGACCATGCCCACCACACGGGCGGGTACGACTACCCGGACCATGGCCAGGAATATGGTGAGGCCGCCCATCATGACGTCCACCATGACCCGACCCACCATGACCCAACCCACTACGAGGCGCATCACGACGGCGGTACGCACCATGAGTTCCTTCCCGGTTCATCGGCCGCGCAGGTAGTGGCGAAGCCGTCGAAGAAGGTCCGGCGCCGCCGCAGGCTGCTGGCGCTGTTCCTGACGCTCGCCGTCTTCGTTACGGCTGTGGCGGTGGGCGCCCAGTTCCTGAAGCCCCTCCTTGGCACCGACAAGCCCAGCGACTTCCCGGGCCCGGGTTCAGGCGAAGTCCAGGTGACCGTCGACAATGGCGAGGGCACCCGGTCGGTTGCCGCCGACCTCGAAAGCAAGGGAGTGGTGGCCAACGCCGACACGTTCCTGCAGGCGTTCGCCGCTTCCGGTGGAATACTGTCGCCGGGCGACTACACCTTCAAATCCGAAATGAAGAATTCGGACGCCGTCAACGTCCTTCTTGGCCAGGACAAGACAAAGGTTATCTACTTTGCCCTGAGCGCCGGACTGCGCGTTAACGAATCACTGCAGGCGATTTCCGAGGGATCCGGCGTTTCCGTCCAGGACCTGCAGGCATTGAGTGACCAGCCGCAGCAGTTCGGCCTGCCCGCGAACGCGAAGAACCTCGAAGGGTACCTGGCCCCGGGTGAGCACCGGTTCCCGCTTGGCACACCGGCGAAGGACATCCTGCAGGCATTGGTCAAAATAACCGTCGACGAACTCGTGTCGCAGGGAATCACTGATCCTGCCAAGCAGTACGAGGCCGTCATCGTTGCCAGCATTGTCCAGGCAGAAGGGGGGCAGGCAGAATACGGTGACGTGGCGGGGGCGATCTACAACAGGCTCAAGCCCAACGACCAGACCAACGGCTTCCTGCAGGTGGACTCGGCCGTCACTTACGGCCTGGGAACCAAGAGCTACAACTTCACGGACGAGCAGCGCCAGGACAGCTCCAACCCCTACAACACGTATGCAAACCCCGGCCTTCCGCCGGGCCCCATCGGTTCGCCGGGCAAGACCGCCATCGATGCGGCCGCCAGGCCCAAAACCAATGATTACCTGTATTGGGTGACCATCAACCTGGATACCAAGGAGACCAAGTTCTCGCGCACTCTGGCTGAACACAACGGTTACGTGGAGCAGTACAACGCCTGGTGCATGGCAAACGTGGGCCGCTGCGCATGAGCCTGCGGGCTGCCGTCCTGGGCCACCCGATCAGCCACTCGAAATCCCCGGCACTGCATCTTGCCGCGTACACGCAGCTGGGGATCGGGATCAGCTACACGGCCATCGACGTCACCGAAGGCCTGCTGCCTTCGCTGATGGGACAGATCCGTGACCAGCAGGGCTGGCGCGGGCTCTCGGTGACCATGCCGTTGAAGACCGCCATGCTCAGCCAGGTGGATGAAGTACGGGGCGTCGCCGGGACCCTGGGCGTGGTAAACACGGTTTCCTTCGAAGACCACAACGGGACGCGGAAAGCCATCGGCTCCAACACCGATGTGGCGGGCATCGTCAACGCGGTCCGCCACGCCGGCGGTGCAGCAGCACCTTCAGCCGTCGTCCTCGGGGGCGGGGGGACCGCCGCATCAGCGGTCGCTGCCCTCAAGGAACTCGGGACGGCCCACGCCCAGGTCTTTGTCCGGGACACGTCCCGCACCGCCGATGTGCGCGCGGCAGCGGAAGCCCTCGGAGTGGAGCTGGAGATCCGCAGCCTTACTGACGCGGCCCGCCCCACGGCCAGTGCCGACGTCGTCATCTCCACCCTGCCGCCGCGCGCGGCGGACGGACTTGCGGCTGAAGTGGCGGCGCTGAAGACCCCTACCCAGGGCGTGCTGCTGGACGTGGCGTACGATCCCTGGCCGAGCCTGATAGCCACGGTGTGGCAGTCAGGCGGCGGCGCAGTGGTGCCCGGCCTGGAAATGCTGCTGTACCAGGCCGTGGAACAGGTGCGCCTTTTCACGCGCCGTGGAGATGACGTTAATGCAGCTGTCATAGATGTGATGTGTGACGCAGTCGGCCTTCCCCGACGGGCGTTGTGACCGCCCTAGTGGCAGGATGGAAATTATGTTGCGTTGGTTGACTGCCGGGGAATCCCATGGTCCGGCTCTGATGGGAATTATTGAAGGCGTCCCCGCCGGTGTGGAGATCACCAGCGGGCACATCGCCGACTCCTTGGCACGCCGCCGCCTGGGCTACGGGCGCGGCGCACGCATGAAGTTCGAACAGGACGTTGTGACCATCCTGGGCGGTGTCCGCCACGGACTGACCCAGGGCGGTCCCGTCGCGATCCAGGTGGGCAACACGGAGTGGCCCAAGTGGGAGCAGATCATGTCCGCGGATCCGGTGGATCCCGAACTGTTGGCCGACCAGGCCCGTAACGCGCCCCTGACGCGGCCCCGGCCGGGCCACGCCGACTTCACCGGGATGCAGAAGTACGGGTTCGACGAAGCCCGCCCCGTCCTGGAACGGGCCAGCGCCCGGGAAACCGCAACCAGGGTTGCCATGGGCACCGTGGCTGCGCAGTTCCTTAAGCACCTCGGAATCGAGCTGGTCAGCCACACCGTCTCCATCGCCAGCGTGACGGTCCCCGAGGGCCGTCCGCTGCCCGTTCCCGCCAACGTCATCGCGCTTGACGCCGATCCGCTGCGCTGCTTCGACCGGGAAACCTCGGACGCCATGGTGGCTGAGGTGGACGCGGCGCACAAGGAAGGCGAAACCCTTGGCGGCGTCGTGGAGGTCCTCGCCTACGGCCTTCCCCCGGGACTGGGCAGCTACGTGCACTGGGACCGCCGGCTTGACTCCAGGCTTGCCGCCGCCCTGATGGGCATCCAGGCCATCAAGGGAGTGGAAGTAGGCGACGGTTTCCGCACCGCAGCACGCCGCGGTTCCGCCGCGCACGACGAAATCGTCCGGGACGCCGACGGCAGGATCGTCCGCACCACCAACCGCGCCGGCGGCATTGAAGGCGGCATGAGCATTGGGGACGTCCTCCGCGTCCGTGCCGCCATGAAGCCCATCGCCACCGTGCCCCGGGCACTGAAGACCATTGACATCAGCACCGGCGAGCCCGCCAAGGCCCACCACCAGCGTTCCGACGTCTGTGCCGTCCCGGCCGCCGGCGTGGTGGCCGAAGCCATGGTGGCGCTGGTCCTGGCCGAGGCCGTGACCGAGAAGTTCGGCGGAGACTCCGTGGCGGAAACCGCCCGGAACATCAAGGGTTACCTGGACGGGATTCCGGCGTCCCTGGACTCGATCGGACAGTAGTGCCGCACCGCAGCAATACCGGTCCTGTCGGTGACCGGCCGATTGTCCTGATCGGTCCCATGGCAGTCGGCAAATCCGCCATCGGGCAGCAGCTGGCCCAGCAGTTGGGTGCCCCGTTCGTGGATACCGACGCCGTCATCGTGGCGGGGCACGGGTCCATTGCCGACATCTTTGCCGGGCGGGGGGAACATGCTTTCCGCGAGATTGAGGCCCGAACCGTGGCCAACGCCGTCGAGGCCGCCCAAGGGACCACCAGCGTGATCTCGCTCGGGGGCGGCGCCGTCCTCGACTCCGGGACCCAGCAGCTGATTGGCCGCTGTACGGTGGTCTACCTCGAATGCGACGCCACCACGGTGGCCAGCCGCATCGCCCGCAATTCCGGGCGGCCGCTGCTGGCCGGCGACGCCATGGGCCGCTGGGCAGCAATGTTCGCCACCCGCAAACCGGTCTATGAACGGCTGGCAGACATCACCCTGGACGTGCGCCAGGGCTCGGTTACCGAGCTCGGCGCCCGGCTCGAAGCAGCACTGCGGACCTACGCAGCTGCCCAACAGGAAGTTGAAAAGTGAGCACCGAATCAACAGTGATCAAGGTCACCGGCGAATCCGCCGCCAATAACTACGACGTCGTCGTTGGACGCGGGCTGCTGGGCGAACTTCCCGGGCTGCTGGGTGAGCGCGTCCGGCGGGTCCTGGTGATCCACCCCCGGGCGCTTCGGCTTACCGGCGACACCGTGCGCGACGAACTGGCGGAAGCCGGGTTCACCTCACTGACGGCCGAGATACCGGACGCCGAGGAAGGCAAGCACATCCAGGTCGCCGCTTTTTGCTGGCAGGTCCTGGGGCAGAACGATTTCACCCGCTCCGACGCCATCGTTGCCGTCGGCGGCGGCGCCGTCACGGACCTTGCCGGTTTCGTGGCCGCCACGTGGCTGCGCGGTGTCAAGGTCATCCACATGCCCACCAGTCTGCTCGGCATGGTGGACGCCTCCGTCGGCGGCAAGACCGGCATCAACACCGCCGAGGGCAAGAACCTTGTGGGCGCCTTCCACCCGCCCGCGGCGGTCCTCGCCGACCTGGACACGCTGAACACGCTGCCCAAAAACGAGCTCATTTCCGGCATGGCCGAGGTCATCAAATGCGGTTTCATCGCCGATCCGGCCATCCTGGACCTGGTGGAAAAAGACACCGCTGCCGTCGTGGACCCGCAATCGGACACGCTCCGGGAACTCATCGAGCGGGCCATTGCCGTCAAGGCAAATGTGGTCTCCCAGGACCTGAAAGAGTCGGGACTGCGCGAGATCCTCAACTATGGCCACACCCTCGGCCACGCCATCGAACTCGTGGAACGCTACTCCTGGCGGCACGGGGCCGCGGTATCCGTGGGCATGATGTTCGCTGCCGAACTGGCCCGCAGCGTGGGGCGTCTCAGTGATGCCGATGCCGACCGGCACCGCAGCATCCTGGACGGCATGGGACTTCCCGTCACCTACCGCCGGGACCGTTGGCAGGGCCTCCTGGACGGCATGCGCCGCGACAAGAAATCCCGCGGCGACCTGCTGCGCTTCGTTGTGCTGGACGGCGTGGCAAAACCGGGCATACTTGACGTCCCGGACACGTCCCTCCTGTTCGCCGCCTACCAGGAAATTGCTTCCTGATGCAGGGCGACATGAAAGGAACGGCTGACTGGCCCGAAGCCGGCTTCCCCGGAATCCGGATCAACCCGGAGACCCTGCTGCCGGAGATCGTCAACGAGGACGCATGCCGTGCCGCTTTGGCGGACTCCACCGATCCGGCCGACCGGATCTTTGTCCTGATCGTCGAGGGACATGCCTCGGAAGCGGCGGAACTCCTGGCGGAAGCCCGCTTCAACGATCCCGAGTCATTCCGCCTGCGGACTTTCGAGGCCGAGGTGCTGCGGGTTACCCACCGGACCGACCGCGCCGTGGAGCTCTTCCGCCAGTTGCTCGGTGAGTTCCAGGGGACGGACCGTGAAGCCCTGGTCCTGCATTACCTGGGCAAGACGCAGTACACGGCCGGCCACATGTCCGCGGCCGTTGAGGCATTCACCCGCGCACTGGATCTCCGGGTTGCCCAGTCGGCCGACGCAGCCCTGATCTACTCGTCAACGGTGGCCCTGCAGCGTGCGCGGGACGCCCTGGACCTGGCCTGCTGAATCCGGGTTTCCAGCCCGCCGGCAAGCTGCCGCGTATTTACCGGTAGAATAGTTTTTGGATTTTTTCGAACCACGCGATTTTTGACAAACACGCGCCGGCAAGCCGTATGGCATGCCTGGCCGGCATAGAACGTCTGACCACGTAACCAGACACAGAAACCAGAGGAAACCAGTGGCAACCACTAACGACATCAAGAACGGAACGGTCCTGAAGCTTGAGGGCCAGCTCTGGAACATCATTGAATTCCAGCACGTCAAGCCGGGCAAGGGCGGAGCCTTTGTGCGGACCAAGATGCGCAACGTGATGTCCGGCAAGGTTGTGGACAAGACGTTCAACGCCGGCCTCAAGATCGAAACCGCCACGGTGGACCGCCGCGACTACCAGTACCTGTACCAGGACGGCGCAGACTTCGTCTTCATGGACACCTCCGACTACGACCAGATCACCGTCTCGGGCGCCACGGTGGGCGACGCCACCAACTTCATGCTCGAAAACCAGATGGTCAACATCGCCATCCACGAGGGCACCCCCCTCTACATCGAGCTGCCACCCAGCGTTGTGCTGGAGATCACCTACACCGAGCCGGGCCTGCAGGGCGACCGCTCCTCCGCAGGCACCAAGCCGGCCACCCTCGAAACGGGCTACGAGATCCAGGTCCCGCTGTTCATCGAGAACAACACCAAGGTCAAGGTGGACACCCGCGACGGCAGCTACCTCGGCCGGGTCACCGAGTAGTGAGCGCACGCGGTAAAGCCCGCAACAGGGCGCTGGACGTTCTTTTCGAGGCCGAGCAGCGCTCGGTGTCAGCCTTCGACGTCCTCCGGGCGCGCAGGGAAAAGACCGACCAAATCATCAATCCCTACACACTGGAAATCGTCGAGGGCGTGCTGTCCCAGCAGGCCGCCATCGACGAGTTCCTGGAAACCTATTCGCAGGGCTGGAGCCTGGAACGGATGCCGTCCGTGGACCGCATCATTTTGCGGATCGGCACCTGGGAACTGCTCTACAACGACGACGTCCCGGACGGCGTGGCGGTCAGCGAAGCCGTGGCACTCGCCAAGACGCTTTCCACCGATGAGTCGCCCCAGTTCATCAACGGACTGCTGGGCCGGCTGCAGCAGCTGAAGCCTTCGCTGCTCGCCTAGCCAGGCGCGGCCACCCGGCACACCGGGACAAGGGCCGGCTTCCACCACCGTGGAGGCCGGCCCTTTTGCTCTTACCTAAGGATTCCGCCGTCGGGGCCTCAGGCGGCGACTGCCGCGCGCAGGGCAAGGATGCGCTGCAGCTGCTGCCGTTCCTCAGCCTGGTGCAGCTGGACGTCGCGTCCGCTCAGGATGCGCTGCCTGGTGTTCGCGAGATGCGTCGCGGCCTTCAGGAATTCCTTCATCTGCCGCTTCCTGCCGTAACCGCCCGCCCAGTTCAGGGCAGTGCGCCGGCCGCCCAACGTAGCGAGGAGCTCCACCTCGGCCGGGGTGAACCAGCCGGCGGCGGAGTATTCCAGCAGCCGCTGGCGCGTCAGGCGCTTCTCGGCCACCCGCAGCAGGATGATGCCACCCACCGCGAGGAAAAAGATGGGCACCTGGACCAGGATGTAGTCCACCAGGAAGCCCTGGCCCATGCTGTTCCAGCGGTTGTGCAGGAACATGGCCGGCAGCAGCCCCACAACGAAGGCGGCCACCGAGGCGCCCGTATGCCAGCGCCTGGCGGCGAAACCCATGATGAGCCCCGTGGTGCCGGTGAAGATCGCGTGGGCGAACGGGGACATCACGCCGCGGAGGAAAAAGACCTGCGCAAAGTCGCTTGCGGGGCTCGCCGATTCCGCAATCGCCCGCCCGAAGTACAGGATGTTCTCGGTGAAGGCGAAGCCGCCCGCGATGGTGAACGCGAACACCACACCGTCCACGGGCCCGTCAAAATGCCTCCTCGCGAAAAGGAGAAGCAGGAGCAGGCCGAGGGACTTGGCAAACTCCTCCACGATGGGCGCCTGCACGGTCGCCATGTACGTCTGCAGGTCAGGGACGTCCGAAAACTGGAAGGTGAGCACAAAAAACGGCTGGATGAGGAGCGTGACGGCGATGGACACAGCGGCGCCCCAGGTAAAGGCAAAGAACAGCAGGCGCTTCGGCTCAGGTTCCCACTTGTCGATGACGTAGACCGCAAGGAGCACCGCCGACAGCGGGAGCAGCGAGGCCAGGAATCCAATCAGGAAACCCGCCGTGCCGGTGTTGGACAGCAGGAACGGCACCACCAGGAACAGGCTGAGGAACGCCAGCGCGCTGCCGGCCACGGTGAGGCCCAGCAGGCCGCCGCGGGTCCGGGCCGCGCGTACTGCCGCGCCCTGGAACTCCGGCGGAACCACCGCGTTCACGGGCCTGCCCTGATGGCCCGGCGCAGGGCGGTAGTTTTCCGGCTCAACGTGCCCCATCCAGCTCGGATTCGCCTCGCGGGGGAGCGGCCCGGGCCTTCCGAAGTGTGGATCGTCCGGCGGGCCCTGGTACGGCTGGCGTGGATACATCGACATATCCGAAAGCCTAGGGGTGAGGCGCCGTCGCACCAAGGACCCGGCTGCGGTGGCGCCGCGGATGTGACCAGCACCGCGTCCCGCCGGCACCGGCCGGCCGGAGCCCATGTGGTAATTTTGGTACGCACATGATCCTTTTTTAATTCCGTCCTGTGAGGCGGGGAAAGGGGAGACGAGCGTTGACTTCTGTCACCAGCGCACCGGTTCCAGCCAGGGTAGTCCTTAGCCAGGCGGACATTGACCGGGCCCTCACTCGTATCGCCCATGAGATCCTTGAGTCCAACAAGGGTTCCCAGGACCTCGTCCTGCTGGGCATTCCACGCCGCGGCTATCCGCTGGCAGTCCGGCTCGCCGAAAAAATCGCCGCCGCGGACAACACTGTTGACGCCGCAGCCATCGTGGGCCAGCTCGACGTCACCATGTTCCGGGACGACCTCTCGCACCAGGGGACACGCCCGCCCTACCCCACCAAGCTGCCGCGTACTGGCATCGACAACAAGGTGGTGGTCCTGATCGACGACGTCCTTTACTCCGGCCGCACCATCCGCGCAGCCCTGGACGCCCTCATTGACCTCGGACGTCCCCGCATTGTCCGGCTCGCCGTGCTGATCGACCGGGGCCACCGCGAACTCCCCATCCGCGCAGACCACGTGGGCAAGAACCTCCCCACCTCCTCCGCCGAGAAAGTCCGGGTCCGACTGGAAGAAACGGACACGCCCGCCGGCGGCACCCCTGTCAACGAAGTAGTGATCGAAGGCGGCTCGTGAAGCACCTGCTCTCCACCCAGGACCTCAGCCGGTCGAACGCCATCCGGATTCTGGACACCGCAGAGGAAATGGCGGCCGTCGGCGACCGTGAAGTCAAAAAGCTCCCCGCCCTGCGCGGCCGCACGGTGGTGAACCTCTTCTTTGAGGACTCCACCCGCACCCGCATCTCCTTCGAAGCGGCCGCCAAGCGCCTCTCCGCGGACGTCATCAACTTCGCCGCGAAGGGATCCTCGGTGTCCAAGGGCGAATCCCTCAAGGACACGGCCCAGACACTCTCCGCGATGGGCGCGGACGCCGTCGTCATCCGCCACTGGGCCTCCGGCGCGCCGCACCGGTTGGCCGCTACGGACTGGATCGACGCCGGAGTCATCAACGCCGGCGACGGCACCCATGAACACCCCACCCAGGCACTGCTGGACGCCTTCACCATGCGCCGGCACTGGTCGCGCCTGGCCGGCACCGGGTCCGAAGGCGCCGATCTCACAGGAATGCGCGTCGCCATCGCCGGCGACGTCCTGCACTCCCGGGTTGCCCGCTCCAATGTCTGGCTCCTGCGGACCCTCGGCGCGGACGTCACCCTGGTGGCGCCGCCCACGCTGCTGCCCATCGGCGTCGAAAAGTGGCCCTGCAAGGTCAGCTACAACCTGGACGAAACCCTCGAAGGCGGAGTGGACGCCGTCATGATGCTCCGCGTCCAGGGCGAACGCATGAACGCGTCATTCTTCCCCACCACCCGCGAATACTCCCGCCGCTGGGGCTTCGACGACACCCGCCTCCGGTCCCTCGACAAGCTCGGCATGAAAGACACCATCATCATGCACCCCGGCCCCATGAACCGGGGCCTGGAAATCTCCGCGGCCGCCGCTGACTCACCCCGCTCCACCGTGCTGGACCAGGTCCGCAACGGAGTGTCGGTGCGCATGGCCGCCCTCTACCTGCTGCTCTCCGGGGACACCCGCGAACCAGCCGCCACTCCCGCCTTGGCCTACGCCGGCACCCATTCCACCAAGGAGACCAACTGATGGCAGGCAACACCGGAACCTATCTGATCCAAGGCGCCTCCATCCTGGGCGGTGAACCGGCGGACCTGCTGATCCGTGACGGCATCATCGCCGAAACCGGCAACGGCCTTTCAGCCGACGGGGCCACGGTGATCAACGCCGCCGGCCTGGTGGCACTGCCCGGCATGGTGGACGTGCACACGCACCTCCGCGAACCGGGCCGCGAGGACGCCGAGACGGTGGAAACAGGAACCCGCGCAGCAGCGCTGGGCGGCTACACCGCTGTCCACGCCATGGCCAACAGCACCCCCGTGGCGGACACCGCCGGCGTGGTGGAACAGGTCTACTCGCTGGGCCGGACGGCCGGCTGGGTGGATGTGCGTCCCGTCGGCGCTGTCACCGTGGGCCTCGCGGGGGAGCAGCTGGCCGAACTTGGCGCCATGGCCGATTCCCGCGCCCGGGTCCGCATGTTTTCCGACGACGGCATCTGCGTCCACGATCCCGTCCTGATGCGCCGCGCCCTGGAGTACGTCAAAGCGTTCGACGGCGTAGTGGCCCAGCACGCGCAGGAGCCGCGGCTCACGGCCGGTGCCCAGATGAACGAAGGCGAGGTGTCCGCCGTACTGGGCCTCGCCGGATGGCCCGCGGTGGCAGAGGAAAGCATCATCGCCCGCGACGTCCTGCTGGCCCAGCACGTGGACTCCCGCCTGCACGTCTGCCACGTCTCCACAGCCGGCTCGGTGGAAATTATCCGCTGGGCCAAGGAACGCGGCATCAACGTCACCGCAGAGGTGACGCCGCACCACCTGCTGCTGACCGATGACCTGGTCCGCAGCTACGACCCCGTCTACAAGGTCAACCCCCCGCTGCGCACAGACGCGGACGTCCAGGCATTGCGCGCAGGGCTGGCAGACGGCACCATCGACGTTGTGGGTACCGACCATGCGCCGCATCCCAGCGAGCACAAGGAGTGCGAGTGGGCGCAGGCTGCCATGGGCATGACCGGCCTCGAAACCGCCCTGTCCGTAGTGCAGCACACCATGATCGAAACCGGCCTGATGGGCTGGGCGGACTTTGCGCGCGTCACCTCCACCGCGGCGGCACGCATCGGCCGGCTCGAGGACCAGGGCCGTCCCCTCGAAGCAGGGGAACCCGCCAACGTCATCCTGGTGGACCCCGCCGCGCGCTGGACCGTGGACCCGTTCCGAATGGCCACCATGGGCCGCAACTCGCCCTTCAAGGGCCGGGAGCTGCCGGGCAAGGTGGTGGCCACCTTCTTCAAGGGACACCCCACCGTCCTGGACGGCGAGCTCAACACCCCGTACCCGCATGCGGCGTCCGCAGGCGCAGCCTGATGGATACCCAGCTGCTCTCGCTGGCCATCACGCTGGCACTCATTGCCGTCGCGTTCGGCCTCATTTGGATGGGGTGGCGGAACCGCCTGAAGCGCCAGTCCGACGTCGAACAGCTGCCCCCGGTGCCTGCGGAACCCGGCGAGCCCCTCGCCGTCGCGGAGGGCCAGTACATTGCGACCACCACAGGCGGGGACTGGCTGGACCGGATCGCCGTGCACGGCCTCGGGATCCGCACCACGTCCACCCTCGCGGTGTACCCGCACGGAGTCCTCTTCGACCGCTCCGGGGCCCCGGCGCTCTACATCCCGGCCACCTCCCTGGGCGGCGTACGGCAGGACAGCGGCATGGCCGGCAAGTTCGTCGAGAAGGACGGCCTGCTGGTGGTGACATGGGTGCTCGGCTCCCATGAGCTGGACACCGGGTTCCGCACCCGCCGTGCCGCGGACAAGGACGTGCTGTTCACAGCACTTCAGCAATTGATTTCCTCAGCCCCGGCGGCCGACGCCAACAGTGGAAAGTAAGACAGTGACGGACCACGCAGCGACCACACCAGCAGCGAACCAGACAGCAGCCACAGACCCAGCAGTGAAAGCGAATACAGTGACAGCAACCACCTCCGCTCCGGCAGTCCTCGTCCTCGAGGACGGCCGCATCTTCCGCGGGACCAGCTACGGAGCCACCGGAACCGCGTTGGGCGAAGCCGTTTTCGCCACCGGCATGACCGGGTACCAGGAAACCATCACGGACCCCTCCTACGCCCGCCAGCTGGTGGTCCAGACCGCCCCGCACATCGGCAACACCGGCGTCAACAGCGAGGACGCCGAATCCCGCCGCATCTGGGTTGCCGGCTACATCGTCCGCGATGCCGCCCGCCGGCCCTCCAACTGGCGCTCCGAGCGTTCCCTCGATGAGGAACTGGCAGAGCAGGGGATCGTGGGCATCCAGGGCGTTGACACCCGCGCCATCACCCGCCACCTGCGCGAGCACAAGACCATGCGCGCCGGCATCTTCTCGGGCGACGCCGCGCAGGCAACAGACAAGGAACTCCTCGACGCCGTCCTGGGCAGCGCCCCCATGGAGGGCGCCCGCCTGGCGGAGGAAGTCAGCGTGGACGAGGCCTACGTCGTCGATCCCAAGGACCACGGCTGGGACGGCGACGCGCGGTTCAGCATCGCCGCGATCGACCTCGGCATCAAGGCCATGACGCCCATCCGGTTTGCCGAGCGCGGCGTGCGCGTCCACGTCCTCCCGGCCACCGCCACCCTGGAAGACGTCAAGGCCGTCAACCCGGACGGTGTCTTTATGTCCAACGGCCCCGGCGACCCCGCCACCGCCGACGTCCAGGTGAAGCTGCTCCGCTCCGTCCTGGACGAGAAGCTGCCGTACTTCGGCATCTGCTTTGGAAACCAGATCCTGGGCCGCGCCCTGGGATTCGGCACCTACAAGCTCCGCTACGGCCACCGCGGCATCAACCAGCCCGTCATGGACCGCCGCACGGGCAAGGTGGAGATCACCTCCCAGAACCACGGCTTCGCTGTGGACGCACCGCTCGACGGCGCCACGCAGGCTCCGGAAGAACGCTACGGGCGCGTCGAGGTCAGCCACGTCAGCCTGAACGACGACGTCGTTGAAGGCCTCGCCTGCCTGGACATCCCGGCCTTCTCCGTGCAGTACCACCCGGAGGCAGCCGCCGGCCCGCACGACGCCGCCTACCTCTTCGACCGCTTCATCGAGCTGATGGAGGGAACCCGGGACGGCAGGACCGCCAACCTGTCCAAGGAGCCTGTGGACTCCGTGCACAATCCGATCGAACGCAACGCCGCTGACAACAAGACTGAGGACAAGAAGTAATGCCCAAGAGAACTGACCTTAAGAGCGTTCTGGTCATCGGATCCGGACCCATCGTGATTGGCCAGGCGGCCGAGTTCGACTACTCCGGCACCCAGGCGCTGCGCGTCCTCAAAGAGGAGGGCCTCCGGGTCATCCTGGTGAACTCCAACCCGGCCACCATCATGACCGACCCCGAGTTCGCCGATGCCACCTATGTCGAGCCCATCACCCCCGAGGTGGTGGAGAAGATCATCGCCAAGGAACGCCCGGACGCCGTGCTGCCCACCCTGGGCGGACAGACCGCCTTGAACACCGCCATTGCGCTGGACAAGAACGGCGTCCTCGAGAAGTACAACGTGGAGCTCATCGGCGCCAACATCGCCGCCATCGAACTCGGCGAGGACCGCGAGAAGTTCAAGGGCGTCGTGGAGCGCTGCGGCGCAGAATCGGCCCGCAGCCACATCATCCACACCATGGACGAGGCCCTCAAAGCCGCCGAGGACCTGGGCTACCCAATGGTGGTCCGCCCCTCCTTCACCATGGGCGGCCTGGGCTCCGGCCTGGCCTACAACGAGGATGACCTCCGCCGCATCGTGGGCCAGGGCCTGCAGTACAGCCCCACCAGCGAGGTGCTGCTCGAAGAGAGCATCCTCGGCTGGAAGGAATACGAGCTCGAGATGATGCGCGACAAGAACGACAACGTCGTTGTTGTCTGCTCCATCGAGAACTTCGACCCCGTGGGCGTCCACACCGGCGACTCCATCACCGTCGCTCCCGCGCTGACCCTCACCGACCGTGAATACCAGCGGCTGCGCGACATCTCCATCGCCGTGATCCGGGAAGTGGGCGTGGACACCGGCGGCTGCAACATCCAGTTCGCCATCGACCCCGCCACCGGCCGCGTGGTGGTCATCGAGATGAACCCCCGTGTGTCCCGCTCCTCGGCACTGGCGTCCAAGGCCACCGGCTTCGCCATCGCCAAGATCGCCACCAAGCTCTCGCTGGGATACACGCTGGATGAAATCCCCAACGACATCACCCAGAAGACCCCGGCATCTTTCGAGCCCACCCTCGACTACGTCGTCGTCAAGGTTCCGCGCTTCGCGTTCGAGAAGTTCCCCGCCGCGGACAACACCCTGACCACCACCATGAAGTCGGTGGGCGAAGCCATGGCCATGGGCCGCAACTTCACCGAAGCCCTGCAGAAGGCCCTGCGCTCACTCGAGCAGAAGGGCTCTCAGCTGGACTTCAGCAGCGTCCCGGAATGGGAAGTGGCAGAGCTGATCGAAAAGGCCAAGCGCCCCACCACCGAGCGCCTGCACCAGGTCCAGCGCGCCCTCCTGGGCGGCGCCACCGTAGAGCAGCTCTTCGAGGCGACCAAGATCGACCCCTGGTTCCTCGACCAGCTCCAGCTCCTGAACGAGATCTCCCACGAGATCCGCCAGGCCGGCGCCCTCACCAAGGAGATGCTCCAGCGCGCCAAGCGCCACGGCTTCTCCGACGAACAGATCGGCGCGCTCACCCACAACCCGGAGGCCGTGGTCCGCGGCGTCCGCCAGGCACTGGGCATCCGCCCCGTCTACAAGACCGTGGACACCTGCGCCGCCGAGTTCGCCGCGTACACCCCGTACCACTACTCGGCCTACGACGAGGAGGACGAGGTGGCGCTGCACTCCAAGCCGTCCATCCTCATCCTGGGTTCCGGCCCCAACCGCATCGGCCAGGGTATTGAGTTCGACTACTCCTGCGTCCACGCCTCCATGGCACTGCGCAAGGCCGGCTACGAGACCGTGATGGTCAACTGCAACCCGGAAACCGTCTCCACCGACTACGACATCTCCACCCGCCTGTACTTCGAGCCGCTCACGCTTGAGGACGTCCTGGAGGTCATCGCTGCGGAGGAACGCACCGGCGGCGTCATGGGCGTGTTCGTGCAGCTCGGCGGCCAGACACCCCTGAAGCTGGCCCAGCAGCTGGCTGACGCCGGTGTTCCCATCCTTGGCACGTCGCCGGAGGCCATCGACCTCGCCGAGCACCGCGGAATGTTCTCCCGCGTGCTGGACAAGGCCGGCCTCATCTCTCCGAAGAACGGCACCGCCGTTTCCTTCGAGGACGCCAAGAAGATCGCGGATGAGATCGGCTACCCTGTGCTGGTGCGCCCGTCCTACGTCCTGGGCGGCCGCGGCATGGAAATCGTCTACGACGAGCCCAACCTCTCCCGCTACATCGCCAACGCCACGGAAATCACTCCGGACCACCCGGTGCTGATCGACCGGTTCCTTGAGGACGCCGTCGAAATCGACGTCGACGCGCTCTTCGACGGCACGGACATGTACCTGGGCGGCATCATGGAGCACATCGAGGAAGCCGGCATCCACTCCGGCGACTCCGCCTGCGTCCTGCCGCCCATCACCCTGGGCAGCAACGTCCTGGAGCGGGTCCGGACGGCAACCCGCGCCATCGCTGAAGGCGTGGGCGTACGCGGCCTGATCAACATCCAGTTCGCGCTGGCCTCCGACGTCCTGTACGTCCTGGAAGCCAACCCGCGCGCGTCCCGCACCGTGCCGTTCGTGTCCAAGGCCACCGGCGTCCAAATGGCAAAGGCCGCAGCCCTGATCGGCACCGGCGTGACCATCAACCAGCTGCGCACTGCCTACAAGATGCTGCCGGAAACCGGCGACGGCTCCACCCTGCCCCTGGACGCCCCCGTCTCGGTGAAGGAAGCAGTCCTGCCGTTCAGCCGCTTCCGTACGCTCGAAGGCAAGGTGGTCGACTCCTTGCTCGGCCCGGAAATGCGCTCCACCGGCGAGGTCATGGGCATCGACAAGCACTTCGACACCGCCTTCGCCAAGAGCCAGGCCGGCGCCAACAACGCCCTCCCCACCGAAGGCAAGATCTTTGTCTCCGTGGCCAACCGGGACAAGCGCTCGGTGATCATGGGCGTCAAGCGGCTCTCGGACCTCGGCTTCGAGATCGTCTCCACCGGGGGCACGGCGGACGTCCTGCGCCGCAACGGCATCCAGGCGACACCCGTCCGCAAGGTGGCCGAGGGCAGCAGCGCCGAAGGCGAAGGCACCATTGCCGATCTCGTCATCGCCGGCGAGATCGACATGGTCTTCAACACCCCGTCCGGCGGCGAAGCCCGCAGCGACGGCTACGAGCTGCGTGCCGCCGCAACGTCCATCGGCATCCCCTGCATCACCACGGTGGCCGAGTTCAACGCCGCGGTCCAGGCCATTGAAGCCATGCGCACCTACGAGTGGTCCGTCACCAGCCTGCAGGAGCACGCAGCGGCGTTGGCGGCCTCGCAGAAGGCGGCCCTCCAGCATGCCTGAGCAGGTATCCGCAGCCGGCCGGGAGTCTTTCGGCTCCCGGCTCGGCGCGGCCATGGCCGCCCGCGGCCCGCTGTGCGTGGGCATCGATCCGCACCCTGCGCTGTTGAAGAGCTGGGGGCTGGACGACGACGCCGCCGGGCTGCGGCGCTTTTCGCTGACAGTCCTGGAGGCGGTGGCTTCGCTCGCTGCCGCGGTCAAGCCGCAGGTGGCCCTGTACGAACGCCACGGCTCGGCCGGGATGGCTGTGCTGGAAGAGCTTCTTGCCGCTGCCAGGGATGAATCGGTGCTCACCATCGCCGATGCCAAGCGCGGCGATATCGGGTCCACTATGGCCGCCTACGCCGATGCCTGGCTCCGCGACGGATCCCCGCTGGCCGCAGATTCTGTCACCCTCAGCCCCTACCTGGGGTTCGAGTCGCTGCGTCCGGCGCTGGACCTGGCAGCGGAGACCGGACGGGGAGTGTTCGTCCTCGCCCTGACCTCCAACCCCGAGGGTGCCTCGGTCCAGCACGCTGGGGGAGCTGACTCCGTGGCGCGCCGGATCACGGAGGCAGCAGCCGCGGAAAACGCCCGCTATCAGGGGAGCCTCGGCTCCGTCGGGCTGGTGGTCGGCGCAACCGTCGGGTCCGCCCTGACCGAACTGGACCTGGACCTGGCGGCCGTGCGCGGCCCCATCCTTGCCCCGGGACTGGGAGCCCAGGGGGCAACGCCGGCGGACCTTCGGGCCACATTCGGGGCTGCTTACCGGTACGTTCTGGGCACCTCCAGCCGGGACATCCTCTCGGCCGGGCCTGACCTGCACGGACTTCGCGAAGCTGCCCTGCGGACGCTGGACGGGCTGCGCGCCGAATAGTGTCCCCGTTTCGCGTTTTGCATTGATTCAGGCAGCACCAAAGGGTAGTTTCAGGACAGGTCCAAGGGCGGCCGCCCTTGGACATAATCCGCCGAATCCGGGGGTGTCCTTCATGGTGCTGCGACCGCTATCCGCGACGGAACGGGCTGACGCCCTGAACAAGGCAGCCGCGGCCAGGGCTACCCGGGCCGCTGCCAAGGAAAGCCTGAAAAACGGCGAGAGGTCCGCGGCGGACATCATCAACTCCGCCATGGAGGATGACGCCCTGGCGCGGATGCGGGTTTCAGAGCTCCTTGAGGCACTGCCGGGAATCGGCAAGGTCCGGGCTGCGGCAATTATGGACCAGTTGGGCATTGCGACGTCCCGCAGGGTCCGCGGCCTGGGCGTGCACCAGCGCCGGGCGCTGGTAGATTTTATAGACGAGCATTAGGGCGGCCTGCGGCCGGCCATCCCCGAACTCCGGCAAAGGAATACGTGAGCAAGAATCCTGGACTGACAGTCCTCGCAGGTCCGACGGCTGTTGGCAAAGGCACCGTGTCTACCTACATCCGCGACAACTACCCTGAGGTCTGGCTGTCCGTCTCGGCCACCACCAGGGCCCCCCGGCCCGGCGAAGTGGACGGAGTCCACTACTTTTTCAAAACCAAGGAGGAGTTCGAGCAGCTCATTGCTGCCGGGGAACTCCTGGAATGGGCCGTGGTGCATGGCCAAAACACCTACGGCACCCTGAAGAGCACGGTGAACCAGGCCATCTCCGAGGGCCGGTCGGTGCTCCTGGAGATTGACCTGCAGGGCGCCCGGCAGGTCAAGGCGGCCGTCCCTGACGCACAGTTCGTGTTCCTGGCCCCGCCCACCTGGGACGAAATGGTGCGCCGCCTGGTGGGCCGCGGCACCGAAACACCCGAGGAACAGCAGCGGCGGCTGGAAACCGCTAAACTGGAACTTGCTGCTGAACCGGAGTTCGACCACACCGTCATCAATGACGACGTCCGCCGGGCAGCGGACGAGCTTGTTTCACTCATGGGGCTGACGCCGCACCCACACCTGCCGGAACCGTCAGCCCGCTAGAAATTTGGAGAATTCGTGTCCACGAACCTTGAAGGCATCATCAACCCGCCGATCGACTCGCTGCTTGAAGCAGCCGACTCCAAGTACGGCCTGGTGATTTTCGGTGCCAAGCGTGCTCGTCAGATCAACGCCTACTACGCCCAGCTGCACGAGGGCCTCTTCGAGTACGTCGGCCCGCTGGTCGACACCAAGCTGAACGAAAAGTCGCTCTCGATCGCACTGCGCGAGATCAACGAAGGCAAGCTGGTTTCCACACCGATCGAAGCCGCAGAGTAATCCTGCCGCTTATCTGACTTGCTGTTGACGGAGGTCACGTGCGCATAGTCCTCGGAGTCGGGGGAGGGATTGCCGCCTACAAGGTGGCATCGCTCCTCCGGCTTTTTACTGAAGCCGGCCATAACGTCACGGTGATTCCCACGGAGGCGTCCACGCGCTTTGTCGGCACCGCCACGTGGGAGGCGCTGTCCGGGAACCCGGTCAGCAACAGCGTTTTCGACGACGTCCACCAGGTTAATCACGTCAGGCTCGGCCACGAGGCCGACCTCGTGGTCATCGCACCGGCCACGGCGGACCTGCTCGCCAAGGCTGCCACCGGACAAGCCGGAGACCTCCTCACCAACACCCTCCTCATGGCCCGCGGGCCGGTGCTGTTCGCGCCCGCCATGCATACGGAGATGTGGCAGCACGCCGCCACCCGCGCCAACGTGGAGATGCTGCGTACCCGCGGTGCCGCAGTCCTCGAGCCCGCCACCGGCAGGCTCACCGGCGCCGACTCCGGTCCCGGGCGGCTGCCCGAGCCGCAGGTCATTTTTGACGCCGCCATGGCCCTGGTGCAGGGACAAACCGACTACCAGCTGCCGCTGGCCGGCCGCACCGTCACCATCAGCGCTGGCGGAACCCGCGAACCCCTCGACCCCGTGCGGTTCCTCGGCAACCGTTCCTCCGGAAAACAGGGGGTGGCGCTGGCCGTCGCCGCGCGCAACGCCGGGGCCACGGTCCGGCTGCTCGCCGCCCACATGGAAGTTCCTGTGCCCGCCGGCGTGGACGTGGTGCCCGTGGAAACAGCGCTGCAGCTTCGCGAGGCGGCACTGGCAGCCGCCGCTGACTCCGACGTCATCATCATGTCCGCTGCCGTGGCAGATTTCCGTCCCGCTGAGGTCTCGGACACCAAAATCAAGAAACGCGATGACAGCGCCGACCCCGTCATAACTTTGGTCCGCAACCCGGACATCCTCCATGAACTGGTGGAACTGCGTAACAGGGCACTTCCAAACGTTGCCGGCTCTGCCGGCGATCACCAGCTGATCGTCGGATTCGCCGCTGAAACCGGGGACAGCCACGGCGATGTCCTGGCCTACGCGCAGGCGAAGCTCCAGCGCAAGGGATGCGACCTGCTGGTGGTCAACCACGTCGGCTCCGACAAGGTGTTCGGCCAGGACACCAATTCCGTGGTCATCCTGGCGCGGTCAGGCTCCGAACCACAGGAGGCGGCCGGAACCAAGACAGAGGTTGCCGCTGCCATCATCAGCCGGATCGGCTTTGAACTGAACCACGTTTCGCCCCGGGCCTGAGTGTTCCCCGCCACGTTCGCTTAGCACGGGGACATCTCCAGCGGGGCGTACGGACTCCAACCAGTAAGGTAGTTGAGTGACTTTACCCCTGCACCTTCCCCAGACCTCCGGCGCCGCGCCCACCGCGCTCCGGCTGTTCACCTCCGAGTCGGTCACCGAAGGCCACCCGGACAAGATCTGCGACCAGATCAGTGACGCTATCCTGGACGCCCTGCTGGCGGCGGATCCGGAATCCAGGGTAGCCGTGGAAACCATGGCCACCACCGGGCTGGTGCACGTGGCAGGTGAGGTCACCACCGACGCCTACGTTGAAATCCCGCAGATCGTCCGCGAGACCATCCTGGGGATCGGCTACGACTCCTCGGCCAACGGGTTCGACGGCGCCCGGTGCGGCGTCTCGGTATCCATCGGCCAGCAGTCCAACGACATCGCGGGCGGCGTCTTCAATTCGCTGGAAGCCCGCGAGGGACGCCAGGAGGACGACTACGACCTGCAGGGCGCCGGCGACCAGGGCCTGATGTTCGGCTACGCCAGCGACGAAACACCCTCCTACATGCCCACGCCCATCTGGCTGGCACACCGCTTGTCGGAACGACTCACCGAAGTCCGGAAATCCGGTGAACTGGCCTACCTGCGCCCGGACGGCAAAACCCAGGTGACCGTGGGCTACGACCGGGACGTACCCGTCTCGGTGGAAACCGTGGTCATCTCCAGCCAGCACGCGGAAGGCGCAAGCCTGGAGCAGCTCCGGGCAGACCTGGCCGCTATCGTGATCAACCCGGTCCTGGCAGGCGCAAACCTGGATATTTCGCGGACCAAGAATATCCTCAACCCTGCCGGCGAGTTCGTCATTGGCGGCCCCGTCGGGGATGCCGGCCTGACCGGCCGCAAGATCATCGTGGACACCTACGGCGGCATGGCGAGGCACGGCGGCGGAGCCTTCTCCGGCAAGGACCCGTCCAAGGTGGACCGGTCCGCGGCCTATGCCATGCGCTGGGTTGCCAAGAACGTGGTGGCGGCCGGGCTGGCCAAGCGGGCGGAAATCCAGATTGCCTACGCCATCGGCCAGGCCCGCCCGGTAGGCACCTATGTGGAAACCTTCGGCACCGAAACCGTCGATCCCGCCCGGATCAGCGCTGCCATCGCCGAAATCTTCGACCTGCGCCCGCGTGCCATCATCGATGCACTGGACCTGAAGCGCCCCATCTACGCCAAGACCGCAGCGCATGGCCACTTCGGCCGCGACGAACCCGACTTCACCTGGGAGCGCCTGGACCGCGTAGACGAGCTGAAGGCTTTCTTCAACGCCTAGGAACATTGCATCCGGGCCCCTGGCGCAAATGTCAGTGCCCGGTGCTTGGCTTGGCATGTCCACCCGGGAGCTGAATGGAGGTAGCCGCAATGGTTGCTGACAACCCAGTACAACCCGGGCTGGACTTTCCCGCCGGGTCCGGGCATGCCGTTCAGCCCTCCCTGCTGCAGGGCTTTCCGTCGCGGAAGCTGCCTGCGGGGATCACCCTGGCCAGCCACCTCTCCGTGGCCCGGGTGCTGGTGGAATCGTCCCTGCCGCACCTGGACCGCCCCTTCGACTATGCAGTTCCTGCCGCCCTTGACCACGCCGCCCAGCCGGGCGTCCGGGTCAAAGTCAGCTTCAACGGCCAGGACCTCAGCGGTTTTGTCCTGGAGCGGGTTGCCGAATCGGATGCCGGGCACACCCTGGTGCCGCTGTCGAAGGTTGTGTCCCCGGTCCCGGTCCTGACCCCGGCCGTGCGGGACCTGGCCACCGCCGTTGCCGCCCGCTATGCGGGGACCGTGAGTGATGTCCTCCGCGTTGCCGTACCGCCCAGGGTGGCCAGGCTGGAAAAGGAGTTTCCCGGCGCAGGCGCGGAGGCGGGAACGGTTGCGGAGCCGGAAGGCACAGGCCAGGACGACGACGGCCTGCCGCCTGACCCTTCCTCCGCCTGGGCCGCTTACCGCAACGGCCCCGCTTTCCTGAGGCATCTTGCCGACGGCGGTGCCCCCCGTGCCGTTCTCAACCCGTTGCAGGGATACGGCCCGGCCGGCTGGTCCCGCCTGCTGGCTGAGGCGGCCGCCGCTGCGTACGCCGCAGGACGCGGTTCCGTGCTTGTGGTGCCCGACTACCGCGACCTCGACCGGCTCGAAGACGCGCTCAAGGAAATGCTGCCGGAGGAAGCTGTGGCCAGGCTCGCCGCAGATGACGGCCCCACCCCCCGGTACCGGAACTTCCTGCGCCTGCTGGCAGGGACCGCCCGGGTGGCCATCGGCACCAGGTCTGCCGCCTTCGCCCCCGTCAAAGAACTTGGCCTGGTGGCGTGCTGGGACGACGGCGACGACCTCCATATCGAGCAGCGCGCACCCTATGCCCACGCCCGGGAGGTCCTGCTCCTGCGCGCCCGGCAGGAAGGCGCCGCGTGCCTGCTGGCAGGGCATGCCCGCAGCACCGAGGTCCAGCGGCTTGTGGATGCCGGCTGGGCACTGCCCGTCGAGTCGGAGCGTGCCGCCACCCGCCGGACTGTGCCGCGCGTCGTCAACACGGCAGACAGCTTCGAGCAGGAACGCGATCCGCTGGCCACCATTGCCCGCCTTCCCGGTGCCGCCTGGCGTGCTGCCAAGGAGGGCCTCGAACGCGGCCCGGTCCTGGTCCAGGTGGCCCGCGCCGGCTACGCGCCGTCCCTCGCCTGCGAGACCTGCCGCGAGCCCGCCCGGTGCGGAGCCTGCCAGGGGCCCCTGGCTCTCGCCGGTACGTCCGCCATGCCCCAGTGCCGTTGGTGTTCCACCCCGGCCCCGGACTGGCAATGCCCGCATTGCGGTGGCCGCCGGCTCCGCAAGGGTGCCACCGGGGTCCTGCGAACGGCGGAAGAACTCGGCCGTGCGTTCCCCGGAAAAACCGTCATCACCTCCTCCGGCGACCAGGTGAAGGCCTCGGTGGGCGGCGGCAAAGCATTGGTGGTGGCCACGGTGGGCGCCGAACCGGTGGCCGACGGCGGTTACGCGGCGGCCCTGCTGCTGGACGGCGATTCGCTGCTGCGCCGCGAAACGCTCCGTGCCGGCGAAGACACCGTGCGCCGCTGGTTCAACGCTGCAGCCCTGGTCCGCCCGGCGCCCGAGGGCGGGCTGGTGGTGGTGACCGCCGCGGACACCGCCGCGGTGGGAGCCCTGCTGCGCTGGGACCC
This sequence comes from Pseudarthrobacter sp. TE3704, assembly GCF_056279405.1. Classification (NCBI taxonomy): domain Bacteria; kingdom Bacillati; phylum Actinomycetota; class Actinomycetes; order Micrococcales; family Micrococcaceae; genus Pseudarthrobacter; species Pseudarthrobacter sp. TE3704. Next base: position 368,739 of record NZ_JBWCCJ010000002.1, on the reverse strand, counting down.
GGCCGGCTATGCACAGCGGGAACTGTCCCTGCGGGCCGAGCTGCAGCTTCCGCCGGCGGTGCGCATCGCATCCGTCACTGGGCCCCGCTCCGCCGTCGAACACTACACCGGAGCGGTGGAAGCAGAACTCGGTTCGGCGGGCATCACCCTGCGCACCGCAGGCCCGGCACCCGTGCTGCTCACCAGCCAGCCCTCAATCCGGCGCCCGGCCGAGGACGTCCGCACCCTGCTGTTCTTCCCGTACAGCCAGGCGGCCGCCGTCGTCCGCGTGCTGCGGGTGACACGGGCAGCGGCGGCGGCCAAGCGCACCACGGAACCCGTCCAGGTCCGGCTGGACGGGGTCGATGTCCTTTAGCGGCGCCGCTTCACAATCTCTGCGGCGACGTCCACCAGCTGGCGGGCGGACTCCTCCCAGCTGAACTCACGTGCGCGGCTTACGGCCCGCCGGGACGCCTCCTGCCACCGTTCGCCGTCCTGAAGTTTTGCCACCGCTTCGGCGAACTGCTGCGGGGATGCCGGATCCACGTATGTTGCCGCGTCACCGCCCACTTCACGGAAGATGGGAATGTCACTGGCGATGACGGGCGTGCCGATCGCCATGGCCTCCACCAGCGGAAGGCCGTACCCCTCGGCCCGGGAAAGGCTCACCAGCGCGGTTGCAGTCCTCAGCAATGCGGCATACTCCTCGTCCGTCACGCCGTTGTGGAAGACCACCGAGGCGCCCGGTGGAACCAGGGATTCCAGCTCTGCCCGGCGCTGCGGCGTGATCCTGCTGAGCAGGTGGAGGGTGTAGCCGGGAAGCTCCGCCATGCCGGCCACCATGGTTTCCACGTTCTTGTAGGGCATGAAGGACCCCATGTAGACAATGGACTGCCCGGGAGCTGCATTCGCCGGCCGCGGGTCCTGCTCTGGCTGCGGGGCGTTGCTGATGATCCGCACGGGCCGGCGGGTGAGGCGGTACTTGGCAATCAGTGCCTCAGTGGTACGGCTGATAGTGGCCACCGTGTCGGCCCGGTCAAGGAGCAGCCGTTGCGGCCAGAACGCCTTGTGGTAGAGCCGCCACAGCAACCGCACCGGGGCGGGCAGGAACCCGGGCGGTTCCGGGTGCTCGTAGTAGATCAGGTCGTGCAGGGTCAGGACCAGCCCGTACCTGCGCCCCCAGGTGCCCATTGTCTGCATGGGACACACCACAACGTCGGCCCCCAGGGCATTGACCTTCCGGGCCACGAACAGTTCCAGCGGTGAGAGCGGGCTGCTGATCAGGGTGTAGGGAACGTCCGGGAGCAGTGCCAGCTGCCGGACGTCGGAGATGAGCATGGACACGTCAGCGATTTTTGCGGTCGCGGCGATCAGGCTTGCCCCGTAGCGGCTGATGCCGTCATGGTGGTCCGTCCTGGTGAACCGGGCATCGATGACGATCTTCATGCGGGGTGGTCCTTCAGGAAGCTGCGGATGTAGGTGGCGGCCGGCCCGGGAGTCTCGTAATGGATCAGATGGCCCACCCCGGGAATCACCCGGAGTTCCGCGTCCGGGAGCAGGGCCAGCAGCCGGTGCTGGTCCGGGAGGGTGGCGATCTCGTCCTTCTCGCCGGCGATCAGCAGGACGGGAAGGACCAGCCGTGCGGCCACCTCCGCAACATGGCTGCTGACCGATGCGGTGAAGGACTCGAGCAGGCTGTCCCGGTTGGCGAAGGCGCTGAAGTAGGCATGGTGCTGGCCGTGGATGAAACGGCGGAGCTTGCGGTCGCCCGTCTTCGCCATCGCTTCGCTCATCACCCGGACGATGAGCGGGCTGCGGAGCAGTGCCAGTCCCAGGGGACGGGGGAGCCGTGCGGCCAGCCGGTAGTACAGCACGGCCAGCCGGGTCATGATTCCCTTTGGCCCTTCGAGGGCCGGAGCGGCAATGGGGTTGATGAGGATCAGCGGGGTAACGGCCGTTGGGTGCCCTGCCACAAAGTGTGCCGCGATGATGGACCCGAAGGAGTGCCCCAGCAGGACCGTGTCCGGTCCCAGATCCAGGGCCGCCATGAAGTCTGTGATGAATTGGCCGTAGCGCTGCACGGAGTGGGGGCCGGACCCGAAAGGCCCGGAACTGCCGAACCCGGGAAGGTCGGGCATGATGATGCGCATGTCCGGAAGCTGGTCCGCAACCCGCAGGAGGCCGTGATGGTCGCCGCGGAACCCGTGGATCACCAGGATGGTCCGCGTGTCCGGGCCGGTTTCCAGGGGGTCATAAGTCCAGAAGGCGACCTTGGTTCCATCAAGCTCGACGGTGGAGGCGGTGGTGCGTGCCGCCAGGTCCGGGCTGATGTAGGCAGGCGCAGCTGATGGCCCGGGGTTTGTTGTTTTCATGAATCGTGGCCTTAGTTGACGTTGTCCGGGTGGGAGCCGGTGCGCTGTCCCCGCTCAAGTCCTGCGAGTGCAGCCATGTCCCGGTCGGAGAGTTCGAAGCGGAACACGTCCAGGTTCTCCCGGATGCGGGCCTCGGAGCTGGCTTTGGGCACGGCGGCGTGCCCTAGCTGCACATGCCAGCGGAGGATGATCTGGGCGGGTGTCCTGCGGTGTTCCGCCGCGCACGCCTGGACAACAGGGTCAGCCAGGACCTGGCCGCGGCCCAGGGGGCTCCACGCTTCGGTCATGATGCCCAGCTCGCGGTGCTTGCCGCGCAGTTCCTCCTGCTGCAGCCACGGGTGCAGTTCCACCTGGTTGACGGCCGGAACCACTTCGGCCGTCTGCATCAGGCGGTCCAGGTGGGCGGGCTGGAAATTGCTGACGCCGATGGCACGCACCCTGCCTTCCCGGTAGAGCGTCTCGAGCGCCCGGTAGGTCTCCGGAAAAAGCCCCTTCCGCGGGCAGGGCCAGTGGATGAGGTACATGTCCACGTAGTCCAGCCCCAGGTTCACCATGGAGGTATCGAAGGCCTGCAGCGTGGCGTCGTACCCGTGGTGGTCGTTCCACACCTTGGTGGTGATGAACACGTCCTCCCTGGACAGCGCCGGAAAAGATTCACCCGACCCGCCGCTGCCGGGTTGCGTGCTGAGCTGCGGGCCGATGCCGCGTGCCACGCCAAGTTCGTTGCCATACATGGCCGCGGTGTCGAAACGCCGGTAGCCGGCATCAAGTGCGACGGCGACAAGCCCTTCCGCGTTTTGCGCAGGCACCTTGTACAGCCCGAAGCCAAGCTGGTCGATCAGCACGCCATTGTTCAGGCTGAGCTTGGGTGAGGTTCTCATAACACCGACTCTACCCATTCAGTGTGGCGGGGCCTTCGAAATCCACCAGCTCCGCGCGGTGGCTTCCAGGGCTTGTCACGAGTCCGGTGCGATCATTGCAGGGACGGGCGCTTGCCGACAGCCGCCACCAAGACAAGGACGTCACATGAACCAGTACATACTCGCCCTCGACCAGGGCACCACCAGCACCCGCGCGATCATATTTGACCACAGCGGGGCGATCGTCTCATCGGGCCAGATGGAACACGAACAGATCTTCCCCCAGGCGGGATGGGTTGAGCACAATCCGGCCGAGATCTGGAACAACACCCGGGAGGTCATCGCCTCCGCCCTGGCCAAGGCGAACCTGACACGGCACGATATTGCCGCCGTCGGAATCACCAACCAGCGCGAGACCGCTGTGGTGTGGGACAAAACCACCGGCGAGGCCGTGTACAACGCCATCGTGTGGCAGGACACGCGCACGCAGGACATCGTGGATGAGCTGGCCAGGGACGGGGGAGCGGACCGCTTCAAACAGAAAGTGGGCCTGCCGCTGGCAACCTACTTCTCCGGCACCAAGATCATGTGGATCCTGGACAACGTGGCCGGCGCCCGGGAAAAAGCCGAGGCCGGTGATTTGGTGTTCGGCAACACCGACGCCTGGGTTCTTTGGAACCTGACCGGCGGCGTGGACGGCGGAGTCCACGTCACCGACGTCTCCAACGCCTCCCGCACGCTGTTCATGGACCTGGAGACCCTGCAGTGGGACGACGAAATCCTCGGGATCTTCGGGGTCCCGCGGAGCATGATGCCGGAGATCCGATCCTCCTCGGAGGTCTACGGCCGCGTGCACACGTCCCAGTTGCTCAGGGAAACTCCGGTGGCCGGCATCCTGGGCGACCAGCAGGCGGCGACCTTCGGACAGGCAGCCTTCCAGACCGGCGAGGCCAAGAACACCTATGGCACCGGCTGCTTCCTGATCTTCAACACCGGCGAAGAGATCGTCCATTCCAGGAACGGCCTCCTCACCACGGTGGCCTACAAACTCGGCGGCTCCGCACCCCACTACGCCCTGGAAGGTTCCATCGCCGTCACCGGCTCCCTCATCCAGTGGTTGCGGGACAACCTGGGAATGATCAGCAGCGCCCCCGAGGTGGAAACCCTGGCCGCATCCGTCAAGGACAACGGCGGTGTGTACATCGTGCCGGCGTTCTCCGGCCTGTTCGCCCCCTATTGGCGCTCCGATGCGCGCGGCGCCATCGTGGGTCTCACCCGCTTCGTCAACAAGAACCACATCGCCCGTGCCGCACTGGAAGCCACCGCATTCCAGACCCGGGAGGTGCTGGACGCGGTCAACGCGGACTCCGGCGTGCCGCTCACCGAACTGAAGGTCGACGGCGGCATGGTCGCCAACGACGCGCTGATGCAGTTCCAGTCCGACATCCTGGGCGTGCCGGTCATCCGTCCCATGGTCGTGGAAACCACTGCCCTCGGCGCAGCCTACGCCGCAGGCCTCGCCGTCGGCTTCTGGAAGGACCTCGGCGAACTCTCGGCCAACTGGTCCGAGGACAAGCGCTGGGAACCCCAACTGGACCAGGCCGAACAGGACAGGCAGCTGCGGCTGTGGAGGAAGGCCGTCACCAAGTCCATGGATTGGGTGGACGAGGACGTGAAGTAACCCAGTCTGAACGAGGAAGGCGGCCCCTGCCCCGCCCGTCCCCAGCTGCTCCCAACACTCGCAAGCTCGTGTCGGGGCCCTCGCAGCAGTGGGCCCCTCACGGGTGCCCACCACACCCGGGCGAGGGGCCGCCTTCCTCGTTTCCCGGCTTCTGTCAGCCCTCGTGGGTTTCGATAATGCCGGCGTTGCCATCGACTGTTACTAACTGTCCTGTTCTCAGGACGTGGGTGGCGTTGCCGGTGCCCACCACTGCGGGGATGCCGTACTCACGTGCAATCAGGGAGGCATGCGCTGCCAGATTGCCGCCGTCGGTGACTACTGCCGCGGCATCCGTGAAAAGCGGGGTCCAGGCCGGCGTCGTGACCCTCGCTACCAGGACTTCGCCCGGCATGAACCGGGCGAAGTCCCCGGGGCCGTCGACCACGCACACCCGGCCCATGGCCCGGCCCGGGCTGGCCGGATGCCCCACAATCGCACCGCCCGGCAGGTTCCTGGTGCTCCGGGCCGAATTGGCAATGCGGTCAAAGGCGTTGCCCAGCAGCGGCGGCATCTTACCCAGGGTCAGCGGGGCTGCCAGCTTTCGCTGCCGGAGCCAGTCAGCCCGGCGCCGGGACACGGCATCCTTCTTGGGGCGGCGCGTCCGTACGCAGGGCATCCAGCGTTACGAAGTAGACGTCGTCAGGGGCCGCGATGATCCCGCGGGCATGGAGACGGGCGCCCAACTCCACGGCACAGCGGCGAAGCAGTGGCCAGCCCAGGGTGAAGTCCCGCACCTGCTCTTCGCGGAGGATTGCGTAGTGCTGTGCCACGCTCAGGAGGACTTCGAACTTTTTCAGCCGAGGGGTTCCCCTGAGTACCGCGCGGCACGCCGCCTCAGCTGTTGTTCGCCGCTCAGCTGCCACCGTGGCGGGCACACGAAGCGGTCCGGACGTGCCACCGGACTCCGCGTAGGAGGGGAAGCGTTCACCCGCCGTCGGGTGGTACCAGTCGATGCTGTATACGGCATGGGGAACAACGGCAGGCAGGGGCGACAGGCCGCCCAGAAGGACCTGGTACCCCATGGCGTTCTCCGAATCGGGTGCTGCCGCTGCGAGCGCGCCGGCGAGGTGCCGGCGCCAAAACCTGCCCAGGGCAACTTCCATTTTCCATGCGGCGCCGCCTGTGGCCGAGATAAACCAGAGATATTCCCCAGCTTGCCTGGCCACCTCATCCACAATGGACATCAGTTCCGGCATTGTTGCAGTAGGCACTGCCCGCTGCGATGAGTCGATAAGGGCCTTGTAAGCAGGCAGGCAGTCTTGGCGCCATGTGCCCTCAAGGCCGCGAAGGATTGTCCTGTCCGCACCCGCCGGGTCGAACGTGGGCCGCAGGACGGCGTTGATGAAGAACGACAAGGACTGTCTGGCCTCCCCACCGAAGAGCATCCGGGGGATGGACGTGGGACTGGGCGGGGAAAAGTAATACCAGCCGTTGACTACCCCGCTGAACACGGGCGCGGCGACTCCCAGGGTCTCTCCCAATGTCCCGTTGAAGGCATCATCCATCCGCGGGACCAGCCAGTCCATGAACAAGGGCGTCACAGGTTCGGGGAGCCATTCGCCCAGCCGGAAATTCCTCACCCAGATGCCTTTGCCTGGCGGTTCCCACACCACGGGATCAGGCAGGGCGGTCATGGGGCGGGCCTGCAGGATCTGGACATGGCCGTCGCGGTCCGCCGCCCATTCAATGTCCTGCGGGCAGCCGAAATGCAGGGCGATCCTGCCCGCAATGGCGGCCACCGCCGTCGCGGTTTCACCCGACAGGACTGCGCCCTCACCGCGCGCCTGCATGGGCCGTCCCGCCCGGACGATCCATTCCTCTCCTGCCTGCAGGCCCGAGACGAGGCTCTCACCCAGCCCTTGGACAGCGGAGATGACGGTTTCGCTGCGGTCCCCGGTCAGGGGGTTGGCGGTGAAGGCGACGCCTGCGGCCGCGGCATCCACCATCTGCTGTACCAGGACGGCCATGCCCTGGCCTGCATGCGCCGGACCAAGGTCATAGCGATGCTGCTCGAGGCCCGACTCGTAGGCGCGGACGCGGTCCGCCGTGGCAGCGTCACAACAGCGTTCGACGGCGGCAGCCAGGCCAGCGGCGGACACGTTGAGGTAGCTCTCATACATGCCCGCGAACGACGCCCCGGGCAGGTCCTCGGCGGAGGCCGAGGACCGCACAGCATACGGGCCAGGCCCGGCCCTGCGGGCAGCGGCCTGGAGTGTGCCATCCAGCCCGGCGCCGGCGTCCTGCGTCCTGGCTGTTGCGAGGGCAGTGCAGGTCACAACGAATCCGGCCGGGACCGGGAACCCGGCCGCGGCCAGCCCGGACAAGGCCGCAGCCTTGCTGCCGGCGGTTTCCCTTGCCAGCGCGGCGGGGTGGTCCAGAGGGGGAAACAGGATGTCTTCGCTCACGGGAGTCACCGGTCCGGATCAGTTGTTGCGCGGACCCCAGTCTATTCCTGCGCTTCCGGGCAGGACAGGGCCGTCTACGCAGCGGCACCGCGGTGCTACGGTGCGCTAAAGTAGTTCCATGCGTGCGATCCTTCTGCTTAGTTAGCCGCCAGGTGTCCGGGACAACGGACAGCTGAGCGGCAGCCCCTCCATGGTGAGGGGCTTTTGTGTGTCCGGGAGTATTTCCGGGCCGGCAGCAGGAGGATCAGGCCGTTATGGCAGCACAGATGCCGTAACAGAACAGAAGAGGGCAGCAGTGGGCGTTCAGCCGGAGACAGAGACCGGAACAGCAGCAACAGTGGCGGCGGATGGGCCCGAGGAGGGCACCTACAGCTTCACGGCCATGGAGGCCAAATGGCCCCAGGTGTGGGAAGACCTGAAGGTCTTTACCCCTGTCGACGACGGATCACGGGAACGCCGGTACGTGCTGGACATGTTCCCCTACCCGTCGGGCGACCTGCACATGGGCCACGCCGAAGCGTTCGCCATGGGGGACGTGGTGGCACGCTACCTGCGCCAGCAGGGCTACGACGTGCTCCACCCGATCGGTTGGGACTCCTTCGGGCTGCCTGCCGAGAACGCCGCCATCAAGCGCAACGCCCACCCGAGCGAGTGGACCTACGCGAACATCGACACCCAGGCGGCGTCCTTCAAGCGTTACGCCATCTCGGCTGACTGGTCGCGCCGGCTGCACACCTCGGACCCCGAGTACTACCGCTGGACGCAGTGGCTCTTCAAGCGGTTCTACGAGCGCGGCCTGGCGTATCGCAAGGACTCGCCGGTCAACTGGTGCCCGAAGGACCAGACTGTCCTCGCGAACGAGCAGGTTGTCAACGGAGCCTGCGAGCGCTGCGGCACCACGGTCACCAAGAAGTCGCTGAACCAGTGGTACTTCAAGATCACCGATTACGCCGACCGGTTGCTGGATGACATGGAAGAGCTGCGGGGCCACTGGCCCGAGCGGGTCCTGGCCATGCAGAAAAACTGGATCGGCCGTTCCGAAGGTGCCCACGTCAACTTCGTGATCGAGGCCGACGGCGGCAAGCCCGCCAAGGACGTTACGGTCTTCACTACCCGCCCGGACACGCTGTACGGCGCCACGTTCTTCGTGGTGGCAGCCGATGCGCCACTCGCCGTCGAACTCGTCACGGAGGAGCACGCCGCTGCCCTGGACGAATACCGCGAGAAGGTCAAGGCGCTCACCGAAATCGAGCGCCAGTCCACCGAGCGGGAAAAAACCGGCGTGTTCACCGGCCGCTATGCCGTGAACCCGCTGAACGGGGAGAAGCTTCCCGTCTGGGCCGCCGATTACGTCCTGGCTGACTACGGCACGGGCGCCATCATGGCCGTCCCCGCCCACGACCAGCGCGACCTCGACTTCGCCCGCAAGTTCGACCTCCCCGTACGCGCCGTCCTGGACACCGGCGAGGAGGACCCCGCAGTCTCCGGAACCGCGACGGCAGGGGAAGGTACCCTGATCAACTCCGGCGATCTGGACGGCCTGCCCAAGTCCGAAGCCATCCCCGCCGCCATCGCCATCCTGGAAAAGCAGGGCACGGGCGAAAAGTTCGTCAACTTCCGCCTGCGCGACTGGCTGCTGAGCCGCCAGCGCTTCTGGGGCACCCCCATCCCGATCATCCACTGCCCCGCCTGCGGCGAGGTGGCAGTTCCGGACGAGCAGCTGCCCGTCACGCTCCCGGCTGACCTCCGCGGCGAGGACCTGTCGCCGAAGGGGACGTCCCCGCTGGCTGCCGCCGAGGCCTGGGTCAACGTTGAATGCCCCAACTGCCATGGACCTGCCAAGCGGGACACCGACACCATGGACACGTTCGTGGACTCGTCCTGGTACTTCCTGCGTTTTGTGTCGCCGCAGTACACCGAGGGTCCCTTCGATCCGGAAAAGATCAACGATTGGATGCCGGTGGGCCAGTACGTGGGCGGCGTGGAGCACGCCATCCTGCACCTGCTGTACGCGCGGTTCTTCACCAAGGTCATCCACGACCTCGGCATGATCGACGCCGACGAGCCGTTCAGTGCCCTGCTGAACCAGGGCCAGGTGCTCAACGGCGGCAAGGCCATGAGCAAGTCCCTGGGCAACGGTGTTGACCTCGGCGAGCAGCTGGACAAGTACGGCGTGGACGCCGTCCGCCTGACCATGATTTTCGCCTCCCCGCCGGAGGACGACGTCGATTGGGCGGACGTGTCGCCGTCGGGTTCCGCGAAGTTCCTGGCCCGGGCCTGGCGGCTTGCGCAGGACGTCACCAGCCAGCCCGGTGTTGACCCCTCGGCCGGTGACCGGGCGCTGCGCTCCGTCACGCACCGGACCATTGCCGATGCCGCGGCGCTGCTGGACAACAACAAGTTCAACGTGGTGGTGGCCAAGCTGATGGAGTTGGTCAACGCGACCCGCAAGACCATCGACGCCGGCGCAGGCGGGGCCGATCCTGCTGTCCGCGAGGCTGCCGAGGCCGTTGCCGTCATCCTCAGCCTCTTCGCGCCGTACACGGCCGAGGACATGTGGAACGTCCTGGGCCACCCGGCTTCCGTCGCGAACGCCGGCTGGCCTGTCCACGATGAGGCGCTGCTGGTCCAGGCGACCGTCACCGCCGTCGTCCAGGTCCAGGGCAAGGTCCGCGACAGGCTCGAAGTCTCCCCGGACATCAGCGAGGACGAACTGCGTGAACAGGCACTGGCCAGCGAAAACGTCCAGCGCGCCCTTGACGGCCGCGGCATCCGCACCGTTATTGTCCGCGCACCTAAACTGGTGAACATCGTCCCGGCCTAGCACCCAGCAAGCCGGCCCCGGCCACCGGAATAACTCCGGTGGCCGGTCACCGACACCAGGAGGCCACTTGCCCGAGAGAAACACCGCCGCCTGGACCTGGTTCCGTGCGCGCCTGGCGGGCCTCCGCCCCCCAGCCAGGCCGGGAGCCGCCGTCGTACGCACGGCGGTGGTGACCGACTCCGCTGCTGCCCTGCCGGCAGAGTGGATGAACGGGCTGGAGGCAGAGGGACTGCTGACGGTCATTCCGATGCCCGTGATGGTGGGCGCGGAAATTTACGGCGAGGGCGAAGACGACATCCTCGAGACCATCGCGCTGGCCCTGGCCGCGGGGACGGCGGTGAAGACGTCGCGGCCTTCCCCGGGCCAGTTCGAGAACGCCTACCGTGCCGCCCAGCGGTTGGGGTACGAGGCCGTGGTGTCCATCCACATCTCCGGGGAACTTTCGGGCACAGCCGACGCCGCGCGGCTGGCTGCTGCGCGTGTGGACATTCCCGTGGAAGTGGTTGACTCACGCACCGTCGGCATGGCCTTGGGCATGGCGGTGCAGACCGGAGTGGCCGCCGCGGCAGCAGGTGCGGACGCGGCGGGGACCGCTGCTGCCGCAGCAAGCCAGGCTGCGCGCACCAAAGTGTATTTTTACGTGCCCAGCCTTGAGCAGCTCCGCCGTGGCGGACGGATCGGCGCGGCGGCCTCCCTGGTGGGAACCATGCTCGCCATCAAACCGATTCTGGCGGTGGATGACGGCAAGATCGTTCCGCTGGAGAAAGTGCGTTCAGCAGCCAAGGCAGTGGCGCGCCTGGAGGAAATCGTTGTCGCCGAGGCGGAAGCACGGATTGGGGCCGTGAGGCTGGCCGTCCACCACTTCGGAAATCCGGAGGAAGCCGAAAGCCTGGCCGTCCGGCTGTCGGCGGCGCTGCCCCACTGCCCGCCCGCCCAGATCAGTTCCCTGCCGGCCGTGCTGGCCGCGCATGCGGGGCTGGGGGTCCTGGCCGTCATCGTGGGCCAGGAAACTGCCGGGGCTGATGCGGCGCAACTGTCCACATAGCCGCCGCCGGTCCTGTTGCCGCGTGGCCGGATGTACCTAGCGTGAAGGCATGTCACGCCGGGATGCTGGAGCAGCAGGTCATCAGGCGCGCCATGCCAGGGACAGGCTGCAGGCCACCCTTGGGCCCGGCCCCGGGGGCCTCCTGCTGGAAGGGAGCGGGGAGCAGGCGTTTGAATACCTGGGCCCGGAGCAGGGGGACTCGGACGGCCTTGAGGGGCACGGGAACGGTGGAGGCCCCGAATCCCTTGGCTCCCCGAAGGTGGGGCCCGCGCTGCGGTGGCGGGTGGGCATGCGCGTCGCCATCCTCCTGGGAATCCTAGCCGTAGCTGTGGGGGCGCTGTTCTGGTGGCAGACCGCATCCGGGCGGCCGGAAATCCTGCCCCTGAGCGGAATCAGCCCGGGCGGAACCGAAGCGACAGGCGGGGATGCAGCGGAAGAGGGTGCCGGGCAGCCGGAGGTCGATGCGCAGCCTGGTGGTGGCGTGGAGCCGGGGGGAGGGGATCCCCCGGGCCGTGATCCGTCCTCCGGCACGCTGGTGGTCCATGTCGCCGGTGCCGTGGCCAGCCCGGGCGTGGTCCACCTGCCCGCCGGAAGCCGTGTCCACGAGGCCATCGCGGCCGCCGGCGGCGGAACCCCGGATGCCGACCTGAACCGCCTCAACCTTGCCCTCGTTGTCGAGGACGCCCAGAAGATCCACGTCCCGCGGCACGGGGAAGCAGCTCCGGCGGGACCGGAAAGTTCAGGAACCCCTGGTCCCGGCGCCGGTGGGGCTGCGGGCGCACCGGCGGGGTCGAAGATCAACATCAACACGGCGGAGGCCGCTGAACTTGATGCCCTGCCCAAGGTGGGCCCGGTGCTTGCCCAGCGGATCGTGGACTGGCGCAAGGAACACGGAGCGTTCAAGAGTATCGAGGAACTGGATGCCGTTGACGGCGTCGGGCCCAAGATGCTTGAGGCGTTGCTGCCGCTGGTGACGGTATGAAGCGGGACCGGCCATGAACGGCAGCCAAATGGGCACCGGCGGAGGGCAGCGGAGGCCCAGCCCCTGGAGCCGCTACGTGGCGTCAGCCGTCCGGGGCGGGGCAGCTGATGCTCCCTCCGTTGAAGTGGATGCCGTAGGGGACCGGGTCCCGTTGCCTGCCCGGGATGCCCCGGCCGGCCGTTCGGGGCAGCGCCCTTCGGGACGGCGGGCGCCCCGCCCCGCAGGACCCCATCGCCGGGATATCCGTGAATATGGCGGAAGGCTTGCCCACTACGCCCGGGAGCGGGCCGGCACCAAAGGTGCGGGACAGGGGAACGACGCCGGCAATGAGGCCCCGAGGCGCCGCACCGACGTGCGCCTCGCGTTGCCGGCCGCCATGGTCTGGGGTGCATCCATCGCGGGCCTTTGGCTCACGCCGTCTGTCCTGGCTGTGCTGTGTATCGGGTTGCTTGCCCTGGCGGCATTTCTGCTGGTTCGGCTTGCACGGCTCGCCGGCCGCATACCCGCCCGGCGAAGCTTCCTCGCCACCACTGCTGTGGCCTGCGTGCTGGCCGCCGCCGCAGCAGCACACTCCTCCACAGCATCAAGCCAGCGGTTCGAGGGTCCCTTGGCCGCGGCCATAGCCTCGGGCAAGTCCGTTGTGGCCGTCGTCGAAGTGGCCGGGGCGCCGCGTGCCCTGGACGCGCCCGGGCAGGCAGGGCCGCCGGCGCGCTGGTCGGTTTCGGTCTGGACACGGGAGGTGACCACGGGCGGGATGTTGCTCCGGACCCGCGCGCAGTTGGTGGTGATGGGTGGCGACACGTGGGCAGCGCTGGTCCCCGGGCAATCCGTGCGTGCCACCGGAAAGCTCCGGCCCCCAAACCCCGGGCGGCAGGAGGCAGGCACCCTTACCGCGTCATCCGCACCGGGCATGCCCACCGGCGGGGAGAGGCTGGAGGGCGCGGCCAAGGATTTGCGGACGCGTTTTGTTGCGGCCTCGGCCTTCCTGTCGCCTGATGCCGCAGGCCTGCTCCCGGGAATGGTCACAGGGGATACCAGCGCCCTGGATGAGGGGCTGGAAAACTCGATGAAAGCTGTGGGCATGACGCACCTGACGGCGGTCAGCGGGGCCAACTGCAGCCTGGTTCTCGGTGCCGTCCTGCTCGCCTGCCGGCGGTTCCGCCTGCCGCGCATTCCTGCGGCGGCGGTTGCCCTCACGGTATTGGGGCTGTTCGTGGTGCTGGTGGGCCCGGATGCGAGTGTCCTGCGGGCCGCCTTGATGGGGGCGGTGGGGGTGGTTGCGTTGGCGGGAGGCCGTTCAGGCCGGGGACTGAGCTTCCTCTGCCTGGCCGTTATGGGATTACTCCTCCTGGACCCCGGGCTTGGCGGCAGTTTCGGCTTCCTGCTGTCGGTTCTCGCGACGCTCGGGATTATCGTCCTGGGCCGGCGCATCATCGAGTGGACGCCTGCTGCAGTTCCCCGCTGGGCAGCTGCAGCCGTGGCGGTCCCGTTGTCGGCCCAGCTGCTGTGCGGGCCGGTGATTGTGCTGCTGCAGCCCCAGTTCTCCACGTATTCGCTCCTGGCCAACGTGGTCGCTTCGCCGCTGGTGGCGCCCGTGACGCTGCTGGGGACAGCGGCCGTTCCCCTTGTTGTCCTGGCACCCTGGCTGGCAACCGTGCTGATCGCGGTGGCGGGGACGTTCAGCGCCGGGGTGGCCGGCACGGCCCGGATCGCCGCCGGCCTTCCCGGCTCGGCCTTGGCCTGGCCCGAGGGCGTCCCCGGGCTGCTGTCCATGGTGCTCTTTTCGATTCTGACAGTGGCCGCTGTGTGGGCGGTGGCCCGGCCCCGGCGGGCCCTGGACCTGGTTCTCGCTTCGCACCGGCACACGGTGGTGCTCCTTGGACTGCTCGAGCGGCACGTCGCTGCCGTCCGGGCCCGCTGCGGCTTTGACCGCGGGCCGGGACGTGGCAGGCTGGGATACTCCACAAAACTTTCCGGAAGGAACCCCCGATGGCCGCTGCGCAAAAGCGAGCAACCCGTTCCCCGGCGTCGAATGCCGCCACCTGGCGTGACGTAACCCCTGCCGCCGTCGTCCTGGTCAGCGGGCCTGAGGAATACCTGGGCATCAGGGCCATGGACACGATCCGCGCGCAGGTCCGGGCAGCGGCTCCGGACGTGGAAGTGAGCCGCATCAACGCGGCAGGCTACGAGGCCGGAACGCTGCTGATGCAGGTCAGCCCGTCACTGTTCGGTGAAAGCAAACTGATCGAGGTGGAAGGCGTCGAAGCCATGAACGACGCCTTCCTCGCTGACGCCCTTCGGTACCTGGACCATACGGAACCGGACGCCGTGCTGGTCCTGCGGCACGCCGGGGGAACGCGCGGCAAAAAGCTTTTGGACGCCATCAAGAAGGCCGGCTGGCCCGTGGTTGACTGCCAGCCCCTGAAAAAGGACGCCGACAAGATGGCGTTCGTTTCCGCCGAATTCAAGACCGCAGGGCGCCGCATCGAACAGGAAGCCGTCCTTGCCCTCGTCAACGCAGTCGGAGCCAACCTTTCCGAGCTCGCGGCCGCATGCAGCCAATTGGTGGCAGACGCCGGCACCACAGTGACGTCGGAAGTGGTGGACCGCTACTACGGAGGGCGGATCGAGGCCACCGCATTCAAGGTGGCCGATGCCGCGATGGCAGGCAACGGCCCCTTGGCGCTGTCCACGCTCCGCCACGCACTGGCTACCGGCGCCGACCCGGTTCCGCTCGTGGCAGCCCTCGCCGCCAAACTGCGCACCGTAGCCCGGGTGGCGGGAGCCTCCGGTTCCTCAGCCCAGATCGCGTCGGAACTGGGAATGCAGCCCTGGCTGGTGGAACAGGCCCAACGCGACGTCCGCCGCTGGACACCGGAAGGGCTGGTGCGCTCCATCCAGGCAACTGCCGAAGCCGACGCCCAGGTCAAGGGATTGTCCCGCGACCCGGTGTACGCGGTAGAGCATGCCGTGACGGTGATAGCGATGTCCGTCCAGGGCAGGTAACGCGCCCCCGCGCCCGTGCACGCGGGGGCCGCTGACCCGTTGCGGCCCCGCTTCACGGTGCTGCCTATTGGTGCTTAAAGATGTGTGGCCGGTACCCGAGGATACCGGCCACAACCATCAGTTCAGACGAACTGGAAACCTTAGAGTGCGTTGACCTTCTTGGAGATCGCCGACTTGCGGTTCGCTGCGTTGTTCTTGTGCAGAACACCCTTGCTGACAGCCTTGTCCAGCTTGCGGCTGGCAGTAACCAGGGCAGCAGCAGCTGCATCCTTGTCCGTGGACTCAACGGCGGTGTTGACGGCGCGGATGGCCGTCTTCAGCTCGGACTTGACTGCGTTGTTGCGCAGGCGTGCCTTCTCGTTGGTGAGGATGCGCTTCTTCTGGGACTTGATATTCGCCACGTGTGAACTCTCTTTTTAATGCGGAAATGGTCTAGAGGGCTTTCAGATTGGCCATTGACTGAGCGGCGTGGGGATACCTATGGCGGCCAACCATCAGTGGCCGTCGACCTGCACGGACACACAGCTATAAAGAATAGCAGGTCAGGCGCCGGACTGGCCATTTTGCCGTTAAGACCAGCCGTGTCGCTGCCGCAGCCCGGCTGCCACGCTGTCGAAGCGCGCCCGGTCCAGGACCGCGCCTTCCCGCCGGATGCTGTCCGGCCTGATCTGCAGGATGCGGTCAAGCTTGGCCTCACTCGGCCGGCCCTGCCGGTCCCAGCTTCCCTTGCCCAGGTCCACATATTCGGTGGAAACCGACGCGGCGGGTATGCGGTCCCGGCTGGTCAGCATCAGCCCCAGCAGGTAGGGCCCGCTGCGCCCTACCAGGAGGACCGGGCGGTCCTTCCCGCGGGTGTGGTCCTCTTCGTACGGAACCCACGCCCACACCACTTCGCCCGGATCGGGCGCACCGTCTGGCTGCGGCGCATATGAGATTTCTAACCGCCCCTGGAAATCGCCGGGGTAGGGGTCTCCGGGACGGTCCGCGGAAACAGCACCTGTGGAAGCTGCATTCCGGGAACCGGAATTCCTGGACGTGGAATCCCGGGAAGCGCGGTCCTGTGAGGGGCGAAGGCCGGCGGGTGGTGTTGCCCGTCCTGCTTTCCGCAGCAGCCGGAAGCCGCTTCCGGCGGCGTTTCCCAGGGAACGGAGGAGGTTGATAGCCATTCCGCCACCCTATAGCCGGCGGTGCGCGGGGGAATGACGGCAGATCGAGGATGGAATGCAGTGCCACAGGTCCGGACGTGGGACACTGGATGTTCCAGATGTGCGGCTTAACCGCAGGGGCCTTTTGCAGTGCCCCGGCGGTGCCGCGTGAATGCCAACAGTAAGGACCCTGCGTGTCTCCCATGGCCCGCACCGCCCCGGTGCCCGCCGCGACAGATCCGGCCCTCATTCGGAACTTCTGCATCATCGCGCATATTGACCACGGTAAGTCCACCCTGGCAGACCGCATGCTGCAGTTCACCGGCGTCGTTCAGTCCCGCGACATGAAGGCCCAGTACCTGGACCGGATGGACATCGAACGCGAGCGCGGCATCACCATCAAGTCCCAGGCAGTCCGCATGCCCTGGGAACTCGACGGCACCAGTTACGCGCTGAACATGATCGACACCCCGGGCCACGTGGACTTCACCTACGAGGTTTCCCGCTCGCTGGCCGCATGCGAAGGGGCGATCCTCCTGGTGGACGCAGCCCAGGGTATTGAGGCCCAGACCCTCGCCAACCTGTACCTGGCGATGGAAAACAACCTCACGATCATTCCGGTCCTGAACAAGATCGACCTCCCGGCAGCCCAGCCCGAGAAGTACGCGGCCGAACTTGCCAGCCTGATCGGTGGGGATCCGGAGGACGTCCTTCGGGTCTCGGGAAAGACCGGCATGGGCGTTGAAGCCCTGCTGGACAAGATTGTCCGCGACCTGCCGGCCCCCGAAGGCGACGCAGACGCCCCCGCCCGTGCCATGATCTTCGACTCCGTCTATGACACCTACCGCGGCGTGGTGACCTATGTCCGCGTGGTGGACGGCATGCTCCACCCCCGCGAACGCATCCAGATGATGTCCACGCGGGCCACGCACGAACTCCTTGAGATCGGCGTAAGCTCACCGGAGCCCACACCCTCCAAGGGCCTGGGCGTCGGCGAAGTGGGCTACCTCATCACCGGGGTGAAGGATGTCCGCCTGTCCAAGGTGGGCGACACCGTCACCAACCTCGCCAAACCGGCGGCTGATTCCCTGCCCGGCTACGCCGATGCCAAGCCGATGGTCTTCTCCGGCCTGTACCCGCTGGACGGCACGGACTATCCGGTGCTCCGCGATGCGCTGGAGAAGCTGATGCTCAACGACGCCGCCCTCGTCTACGAACCTGAAACGTCCGCTGCCCTGGGCTTCGGTTTCCGCGTGGGCTTCCTCGGCCTGCTCCATTTGGAAATCACCCGCGAGCGGCTGGAACGCGAATACAACCTGGACCTCATTTCCACCGCCCCGAACGTGGAATACGAGGTGACGCTGGAGGACAAGAAGGTGGTCCATGTGACCAACCCCAGCGAATACCCCTCCGGCAAAATATCCGAGGTCCGCGAGCCCATGGTCTCCGCAACTATCCTGGCCCCCAACGAGTTTGTTGGTGCCATCATGGAGCTGTGCCAGAGCCGCCGCGGTGTGATGGGCGGCATGGACTACCTGTCCGAGGACCGGGTGGAAATCCGGTACCGCCTGCCGCTCGCCGAGATCGTGTTCGACTTCTTTGACATCCTCAAGTCCAAGACCCGCGGTTACGGTTCCCTGGACTGGAAGGCCGACGGCGACCAGGTGGCCGACCTGGTGAAGGTGGACATCATGCTCCAGGGTGAGCAGGTGGATGCGTTCTCCGCCATCACCCACCGCGACAAGGCCTACTCCTACGGGGTCATGATGACCACCAAGCTGCGCGAACTCATTCCCCGCCAGCAGTTCGAGGTGCCCATCCAGGCAGCCATTGGCTCCCGGATCATTGCCCGCGAAAGCATCCGCGCCATCCGCAAGGACGTCCTGGCCAAGTGCTACGGCGGTGACATCTCCCGTAAGCGCAAACTGCTGGAGAAGCAAAAGGAAGGCAAGAAGCGCATGAAGATGGTGGGCCGCGTTGAGGTCCCGCAGGAGGCCTTCATCGCCGCACTCACCACCGACGAATCCAAGGACAAGGCCAAGAAGTAGTGATGATGGTGGCCGGACATAACCAGGGCCGCAACGATGCCTAGCGTTCTTCCACTCGGCGACCCGGCGCCGTCGGACGGACTGCTGCCTGCCCAGGCAGCGGAAGGTGCGGCGGACCGGGCATTCGGGTTGTATGTGCACATTCCGTTCTGCGCCGTCCGTTGTGGTTACTGCGACTTCAACACCTACACCGCCACCGAACTGGGCGGCGGTGCGTCGCAGGATGCCTACGCCCAAACCGCGGCGTCCGAGGTGGCGCTGGCGGCCAAGGTGCTGGCCGGGTCCGGGATCCCCGACCGGAAGCTCAGCACCGTCTTCTTCGGCGGCGGCACTCCCACGCTGCTTCCCGCGGACGACCTTGCCCTGATTCTTCGGACGGCCATCGACCAGTGGGGGATCGAGGACGGCGCCGAAGTCACCACGGAGGCCAATCCCGACTCCGTCACGCCCGAATCCCTCGCCATTTTGAAAGACGCCGGGTTCACCCGGATCTCGTTCGGCATGCAGTCGGCGGTTCCGCATGTGCTCAAGGTCCTGGACCGGACGCACACGCCCAGCCGGGTGCCGGAGGTTGTGCAGTGGGCGCGCGAGGCGGGTCTCGCCGTCAGCCTAGACCTGATCTATGGAACGCCGGGGGAGTCCCTGGCCGACTGGCGCCACACACTGGACACGGCGTTGTCGTACGGTCCGGACCACATCAGCGCCTACGCGCTGATCATCGAGGACGGCACCAAGCTGGCCGCCCAGATCCGCCGTGGTGAGGTTCCCGGGATTGACGACGACGACCATGCGGACAAGTACGAGCTCGCCGATGAGCTGATCACCAAAGCCGGGCTGGGCTGGTACGAAGTCAGCAACTGGGCCCGTACCCCGGACCATGCCTGCCGCCACAACCTCGCCTATTGGCGCGGGGACGACTGGTGGGGGATCGGCCCCGGCGCGCACTCCCACATGGGCGGTGTCCGCTGGTGGAACGTCAAGCACCCCACTGCCTACGCCGGCCGCCTGGCCCAGGGCCTGTCCCCGGCCGCGGGCAGGGAAACCTTGGACCTGGAAACCCGGAACATCGAGCGCGTCATGCTCGAAGCCCGCCTTCAGGCCGGGCTTGAGGTGGCCGCCCTGAGCGCCGTGGGTCGGCATGAGATTGCCGGGCTGATTGCCGACGGCCTGGTGGACCCGGCCGCGGCGTTCCGGGGGAAACTGGTCCTCACCCTCAAGGGACGCCTGCTGGCTGACGCCGTGGTCCGCCGCATCCTTCCCGAGTAATCCGCTAAACCAACACGGGTCACTCCCGGCCCAAAAGCGCGTGGTTGTTGGGCAGGGAGTGACCCCGTGTTGCGGTTACTTGATCCAGCGAAGGTTGTACGGGTAGCGGTGCGGCTGGCCGCGGTTGACGTGGATCCCGGCGGCCACGGAGAAGCAGGTGAGGGCGATCCAGATGAGGGTCGCGATCACGGCAAAAATGTTGCCGATTACGGGGATGAAAACCAGGATATTGGCCACCACGGCCGCGATGGTGGGCGGGAGGCTGAAGTTGAGGGCTTCCTTGGACTCCTGGGCGGTGAACGGGCCCCGGTCCCTGAAAATGAGGAAGATCAGCAGCGCAGGAACGCAGCCGAGGATCCCGCCAAAGTGCGCCAGCGTGGCCCACTGCCGGTCCTCGCCCGCCGTCAGGGGCAGCGCATTCGCCGGGACGCCGTGGTATTCCGAGCGGCCCGCGCCGCCCTGGCTGTCCCTGTGATCACGTGCGTTTTCTGACACAGTCTGTTCCTTCGAGAGTGCAAATGGTGCGGATGCCGGTGGTTGGGTGCGGTGCCTGCCCCTTTTTCGCAGGCACCGCAGTACCAAGAATACTGGCTATCCGGGTGCTGGCTGCCCAATCAAGGAACAGTGAGGAAGTCGATCACTTCCTCAACCCGCCCCAGCAGGGATGCTTCCAGGTCTGCATAGCTGCGGACAGCCCCCAACAGCTTCTGCCATCCCAGCCCGATGTCTTCCTTCGTGGCGTGGGGCCAGCCGAAAGCGGCCAGGATCCCGGTCTTCCAGTCCTGCCCCCGTGGCACAACGGGCCACTTCTCGATGCCGAGGACAGCGGGCCGGATGGCCTGCCACACGTCCACGTAGGGATGGCCCACGATGAGCACGTTCCCCGCCGCGCCGGGAGACGCCATGACGGCATCAGCGATGCGCGACTCCTTGGAGTCCGGCACAAGGTGGTCCACGAGCACGCCCAGGCGCCGTCCCGGTCCGGGCCGGAAGTCGGCCACTGCGCCGGCCAGGTCGTCAATGCCGTGCAGGGGTTCGACGACGATGCCCTCCACCCGAAGGTCGTCTCCCCACACTTTTTCCACCAGTTCGGCGTCGTGCTTTCCCTCCACCCAGATGCGGCTTGCCTTGGCTACCTGTGCGCGATGGCCGGCAACCCGCACCGAGCCGGAGGCTGTCCTTCCGGCGGCGGGGCCGGCCGTGGCCGGACGGGGTGCTGGGGGCATGAGGCGGATTGCGCGGCCTTCGAGGAGGAAGCCGAAACCCAGCCGGAAGGTCCGTGACTTCCCGCGGCGGTCCTCGAGGACCACCACGTGCATCCCACCGGACTTTTCCACCCGGGTGACGGCGCCGACCCAACCGGACTGGACGTCCTCCAGCACCATGCCGCGCTCAACGGGCACTTCGGGCAATTGGGTCCGGACGGGCGCGGACATGTCCCGGGGCCCCCAGTTCTGGTAATCCATGGATCGACTCCGCCTAGCGCTAGATCAGTGCCACCGGAATTTCGCCCGGAGCGGTACCAATGCTAACAACGGCCCGGGGCATAATAGACTGTTAGCACTTAGGCATGTCGAGTGCTAACCCTGGTGGTGGCACGGTGCGGGCGGCACGGCCGCCCTGACCCTGGATGGAGGTGGAGTGTGAGCGAGCCACGCAAGCTGGAAGTACTGCGGGCCATCGTGGAGGACTACGTCCACTCCCGCGAGCCGGTGGGATCCAAGGCCCTGGTCGAGAGGCATCATCTCGGCGTCTCCAGTGCGACAATCCGCAACGATATGGCGGCGCTGGAGGACGAGGGCCTGATCACCGCCCCGCACACCAGCGCGGGCCGGATTCCCACCGACAAGGGCTACCGTCTGTTCGTCGACCAGATTTCGGCCGTCAAACCCCTGTCGCAGGCCGAGCGCCGGGCCATCCAGTCGTTGCTCGAGGGCTCGGACGACCTCGACGATGTCCTGGACCGGACGGTCCGCCTGCTGTCGCAGCTCACCAACCAGGTGGCGGTGGTCCAGTATCCGCACCTGAGCCGTGCCCTGATCCGGCACATCGAATTCGTCCTGCTTGCTCCCCGCAAGGTGCTGGTGGTGCTGATCGCGAACAGCGGCAAAGTGGAACAGCGGGTCATCGACGTCGGGCAGGACATGGGGGACGACGCCCTGGCCGCCTTGCGGACCCGGTTCCTGGGTTCCCTTTCAGGAACGCCGCTCGGCCAGCTGGCCCAGTCACTTCCGGCCGTGGTGTCGGCCGTCAGTCCCAGCCAGAGGCCGGCCGCTCAGGCGTTGGCCCACGGGCTGGAGGTGCTGGCGCACAGCAGCCGTGAGGACCGGATGGTGATGGCGGGAACGGCGAACCTTGCACGGTCCAACGTCGATTTCCCGCTCAGCATCGGCCCCGTCCTGGAAGCCCTTGAGGAGCAGGTGGTCATGCTGCGGCTCTTGAGCGAGATGGCGCAGGACCACCGCGGCGTGGCCGTCAGCATCGGCCGCGAGAACCCCTACGACGGCCTTTCAGAGGCGTCTGTCGTGGCCACGGGATATGGCCCGGACAGCACGGCCAAGATTGGCGTGCTGGGGCCGACGCGCATGGACTATCCCACCACCATGGCCGCCGTCAGGGCTGTTGCCCGTTACCTTTCCCGGATCCTGGGACCCTGACCGGCGGTCCCGGCGCTTAGGCCGCCGGAACCACGGGCAGGGCACCCCGCATGCAGGCAGTACAACAAGGAAGAGATACGAACTTTGAGCAGCCACTATGACGTCCTTGGAGTCTCACCGGAGGCCACCGGCGAAGAAATCAAGAAGGCCTACCGAAAACTGGCCCGGACCCTGCACCCGGACGTTAACCCGGGTGAGGACGCCGCAGACCGCTTCAAGGCAGTAACCCACGCGTACGAGGTCCTTTCCGACCCCCAAAAGCGGCGCGTCTATGACACCACCGGCAACGAAAACGGTACGGACAACGGATTCGGCGGCGGCAGCTACGCCGGCCAGGGCTTCGCGTTCCAGGACATCTTTGACACGTTCTTTGGCGCCGGCGGCTCCACCGGGCCTGCCTCCCGTGTCCGCCGCGGCCAGGACGCCCTCATCAGTGTCCGGATCGACCTCCGCGATGCGGTGTTCGGCGTCAACAAGAAACTCGAAGTGGACACCGCGGTCACCTGCCCCACCTGCGAGGGATCATGCTGCCGGCCCGGCACCCACCCCGAACGGTGTGACATCTGCGGAGGCAGCGGCCAGGTCCAGCGGGCCGTTCGCTCCATCCTGGGCCAGGTCATGACGGCTGCGCCCTGCGGCAGCTGCGAAGGCTTCGGCACCGTCATCAAGGACCCCTGCAACGAATGCAGCGGCCAGGGACGGATCCGGAGCCGCCGGTCCCTGACCATCAAGGTTCCCGCCGGCGTGGCCACCGGCACCCGGATCCAGCTCTCGGGCCAGGGCGAGGCCGGGCCCGCCGGCGGACCCTCCGGTGACCTTTACGTGGAAATCCGCGTCAACAACGACGCCACCTACGTCCGCGACGGAGACGACCTCCACGCCACGCTGAACATCCCCATGACAGCCGCAGCGCTGGGTACAGAGGTAAGCCTTGAGACCTTCGACGGGACCCAGGAAATCGACGTCAAGCCCGGAACGCAGTCCGGTGAGATCATCACCCTCCGCGGCCTCGGCGTTACCCACCTGCGCGGCTACGGCCGCGGCGACCTGAAGGTGCACCTGCAGGTTGAGACCCCCGCAAAGCTGGATGCCGCCCAGGAGGACCTGCTGCGGCAGCTCGCCAAGATGCGCGGCGAGCAGATCACCGAGGGCAAACTCGCTGCCAGCGGCGGCATGTTCGCCAAACTCCGGGACCGCCTCGGTAACCTGTAGCGGTGAGCAACCCCGTCTTCTTCACTCCCGCCGGGTCCCTGGACGGCGTCGCGCCCGCAACACGGTTCATCCTGGAAGGAGCCGAAGCCAGGCACGCTGTTGCGGTTAAACGGCTGTCACCCGGTGAAGCTGTGGACATCGTGGACGGTGCCGGCACACGGATGAGCGGACGCGTCACCGCGGCTTCTTCCGCGGCTCTGGAGGTCGAGTGCACGTCGGTGGCTGTCGAAGACCGCCCCGATGTCCGGCTGGTCCTGGTCCAGGCGCTTGCGAAGGGCGACCGGGACGAGTTGGCCATCGAAACGGCGACAGAGCTCGGAATCGACGCCGTCATTCCCTGGCAGTCCGAGCGTTCCATCGTGCGCTGGAAAGGTGACCGGGCCGCTAAAGCCCATGCCAAATGGCAGTCTGTCGTGAGCGCGGCGGCCAAGCAGGCGCGCCGGGCCTGGGTTCCCGAGGTCCGGCCCGCCGTCGACACAGCCGCCCTGTCCGGGGTGGTGGAAGCGGCCGGCCTGGCGGTCATCCTTCATGAGGACGCCGTGCGGCCACTTCGAAACGTCCTCGAAGCATGGGATGGCGCGGGGGGAGCGGTGCCCCGGGAAGTCCTCCTGATCGTGGGGCCGGAAGGCGGCATCAGCCCCCGGGAAGTCACGAAACTCTGTGACAAGGGCGCCGTGACAGCACTCCTGGGCCACCACGTCCTGCGCTCATCAACGGCCGGGCCTGCCGCCGTCGTCCTTGCCAGCGACATCCTGGGCCGCTGGAAGGCTACCGCACCTTAAAGGCCCGGGTGTCCTCGTACTGGTCCGGCTGGTCGCCCGTGCCCGCCTGGGACACCCGCAGCTCGTAGTCACCTGGCGGCAGGTTTAACGCCAGGGTGAACACCCCGGCCTGTCCCTGTTCAGCAGACGCGGTGGTCTCGCCCGTGAGGAACGGCTCCTTGGCGCCGTTGTCCCTGGACTGGAGGATCTGCCAGCGGAGCTTGCCGCCTGCCGTTGTGCTGCGCCCGGTGATCTTGACGCTGCCGCCGCCCACTTCCACGTTTTCCTGGGGGCCAATAATCCAGACGGGCGCAACAAGGCCCGCGGTCCGCGTCATCAGGGCTCCCAGCTGGATGTGGTCAAAGGCCACGTAGTCCGTATGTCCGTCCACCAGGATCCGCACCCGGATCTGCTGCCCCGAGTCGATCAGTCCTGAGCTGGCAGCCGCGGCCGTCGCCGTATACACCAGCTGCTGGATGGCCCGGGCAGCCATGTCGGCGTCGAGGTTGCTGTTGAACGCATCCTCGGACACATCAACAGTGATGACGTCCTTGCCCGAAATCGACGTGGCGAGCTGGCCCGGGTTCTGCCACGGGGTAAAAAAATCAGGGTCGAGGGGTTTGTCGGACATCATGGCCCGCAATGCCCGGGTCACCGGATTTTCCTGGTCAGGGACATCCCGGAATTCCCGGTAAAGGAAAACGCCGCTGTCGCTGCGGCCGATCCAGTACACCGGCGCCTTGTTGGAGGACTGGGTGGTTTCCAGCGGCGCGCTGGTGGATGGAGGCTGTGCGGTGCCCGAGGCGGCCGGACCTGTGAGCGGCGTGGCTGTGGGTGACGGTCCCGCTTCGGCAATGCAGCCCGTCAAGGCAGGGACGGCAACAAGGACACCGGCAAGTACAAGTGCGCGCGCGCGGCCCATGGCACGGGCGGCGCCCTTGGGCGCAGCGGTTTCCGGCACTTTTGTTGCCTGTCCTTTCCTTGCATGGAGGGCCGATCCCCGGGCGGCCTGGTGTTCCAGCTGCAGCTGGATTTCCAGCATGGCACAACGCGCGGAGCCGAAGAGCCGCGGAGCGGCACTGGCGGCCAACTGCAACGGGAACGATATGAGGCCGATATGAAGTTGATACCTTATGACGCACCGCCGCCACGGCAGGCCCTTTTGGCCCTGCAGGGCAGCCTCGCTTTATCCGGCTGGGGGATGCTCTGGCGTAAGATGGAAGGATCGCTGGACGGGGAGAACGGGCAACGGCCTCCGCGCAACAGCCCAACAACTGAACCGACCTCGAGGGGACCACAGGCCTGCGGGCCAGCACCATGACTGAATCAGCTAACGGAAAGCGCCGGCTCACCACCGGAGAGGGCACGTCCGGGGAGTTCCCCCATTCCCTCCCCGGCATCCGGACCGAGGTAGTCCTTTTTGACAACTCCGATCAGATGGTCCAGTCACTCGGCAGCCATGATGAGGCGTTGCGGTACATCGAGGAACAGTTCCCGGACGTTAATTTCCACGTCCGCGGCAACGAACTCTCCATCAGCGGTCCCACCAGTGACGTACCGCGGATCATGCGGCTCCTCCATGAAGTCCGCGGCCTCGTTGCCCGCGGCACGGTGATCAGTCCCACGGTGCTCCAGCAGCTGGTGGCACTCTTGCGCACCCAGTCCCTGCAGAACCCCGTGGACGTGCTGACCCATGACATCCTCTCCAGCCGCGGCCGCACCATCCGCCCGAAAACCCTGAACCAGAAGAACTACGTTGACGCCATTGACGACAACACCGTGATCTTTGGTATCGGGCCGGCCGGAACCGGCAAGACGTACCTTGCCATGGCCAAAGCAGTACAGGCGCTGCAGCAAAAAGAGGTCAGCCGGATCATCCTGACCCGTCCGGCGGTTGAAGCCGGGGAACGCCTGGGCTTCCTCCCCGGAACCCTGAGCGACAAAATCGATCCGTACCTCCGTCCGCTCTATGACGCACTGCACGACATGATGGATCCCGAATCCATTCCGCGGCTCATGGCAGCCGGCACCATCGAGGTGGCACCCCTTGCCTACATGCGCGGCCGCACGCTCAACGACGCCTTCATCATTCTCGACGAGGCGCAGAACACCACGCCTGAGCAAATGAAGATGTTCCTGACGCGGCTCGGCTTCGGCTCGAAGATGGTGGTCACCGGTGACGTAACCCAGGTTGACCTGCCCTTCGGCACCCGGTCCGGACTGCGGATCGTGGAGGAAATCCTGACCGGCATCGAAGGCGTGAACTTTTCGGTCCTGGACGCGGCCGACGTCGTCCGGCACCGCCTGGTGGGCGACATCGTCAATGCCTACAGCATCTGGGACGATGCCCAGCGCCGCCGCGTCAAACATTCAGCAACCAAGGAAAAACGGGGGGAACACGCTTGAGCATCGAGGTGAACAACGAGTCCGGCGTCCAGGTTGACGAAGCGGAACTCGTTGCGCTGTCCCGGTACATCTTCGAACAGCTGTATATCCATCCCCAGGCAGAACTGTCGATCCTCCTCGTGGACGAGCCGGCAATGGAGAAGCTGCACATCGAACTGATGGATGAGCCGGGATCCACCGATGTCCTGTCCGTACCCATGGACGAGCTCACACCCGGAACACCCGACCGGCCCACCCCGCAGGGAATGCTTGGCGACATTGCCATCTGCCCCCAGGTGGCCGTGGTCCAGGCCCGGAACGCGGGCCATCAGCTCCAGGATGAAATGCTGCTGCTGACAACACACGGCATCCTGCACCTGTTGGGCTATGACCATGCAGAACCCGAGGAGAAGGCCGAGATGTTCGGGCTCCAGCGGGAACTCCTGTCAGGCTTCACCGGCAAAGAAGCACCCGCCGAGACCACCCAGTGACGCCTTTGCTCCTTGTCGCGATGGCCCTGGTCTTCCTGGGTATCGCGGCGGTGTTGACCGCGGCCGAGGCCGCCTTCAATTTCCTCCCGCGCCACGACGCCGAGGAGGCACTCCTCAAGAGCCGCAATATCGCCATGCGCCGGATCCTCGCCCAGCCCGTGGCGCATATCCGGGCCCTCCGGTTCTGGCGCATCTGGTTCGAGATGGCATCCGCGGTGGCTGTGGCCGTCCTGCTTTACAGCCTGCTGGACAACATCTGGCTTGCCGGCCTGGCAGCTACCGGCATCATGGCCCTGCTGGGATTCGTGATCGTGGGTGTCTCACCCCGGCAGCTGGGCAGGCTGCATTCTGCTGCCGTGGTCCGCTTCACAGCCCCCTTGATCCGCTTCCTCACCTGGGTCCTGGGGCCCATCCCCGGCTGGCTCGTGGCGTTGGGAAGCGCGGCAGCGCCCGGCGCGCCGGGCGGCGACGAAGCGTTTTTCAGCGAGCAGGAATTCCGTGAACTTGTGGAGCGGGCCAGCGAATCGGACATGATCGAGGACACCGAGGCTGAGATGATCCAGTCCGTGTTCGACTTCGGCGACACGTTGGTGCGCGCGGTCATGGTGCCCAGGACGGACATCCTCAGCATCGAAGCGGGCTCCAGCCTCCGCCAGGCCATGACGCTGTTCCTTCGCTCCGGCTATTCCAGGATCCCCGTGATCGCCGAGGACACCGACCACATCCTCGGCATCATCTACCTTAAGGACGTTGCCGCCGTCCTGCACGAGCTGGCCCCGGACGAGGAACCGCCACTGGTGGAGTCACTGGCCCGGGAGGTCCGGTACGTGCCGGAATCCAAGCCGGTGAGCGACCTGCTGCGTGAACTGCAGAAGGAATCCACGCACGTTGCCATCGTCATCGACGAATACGGCGGCACGGCTGGACTTGTCACCCTTGAGGACCTGATCGAAGAGATCGTGGGCGAGATTGTTGACGAGTACGACACCGAAAGCGCGGAAGCCGTGGAGCTTGGCGATGGCTCCTATCGGGTCAGCGCGCGCATGAGCATCGACGACCTGGGCGAGCTCTTCGACATGGAGCTCGACGACGACGAAGTGGACACCGTGGGCGGCCTGCTCGCCAAGGCGCTCGGCAGGGTTCCGATCGTTGGAAGCCACGTGGAAGTCCACGGAGTCTCGCTCCGGGCAGACCGGTTGGAAGGCCGGCGGAACCGCGTCAGCCACATTATTGCGGCAGCGGTGCCAAGAGTAGACACTGACCTTGAAGACCTCCTCGAAGAGGCGGAAACAACCCAGCAGGGAGTTCCACGTGAGCAAGAAAAATAAAGCAGCAGCAGAGGAAGACTTCGGCGGCTTCCGCGCAGGCTTTTCAGTCCTGGTGGGGCGCCCCAACGCCGGAAAGTCCACCTTGACCAACGCCCTGGTGGGGAAAAAGGTGGCCATAACGTCCGCCAAACCACAGACCACCCGCCACACCATCCGTGGCATCGTGCACCGGGATGACGCCCAGCTGATCCTGGTGGACACTCCGGGGCTGCACCGCCCGCGCACCCTTTTGGGTAAGCGCCTGAACGACCTCGTGGCGGACACCCTCGCCGAGGTGGACGCCATCGGCTTTTGCCTGCCGGCCAACGAAAAGATCGGTCCCGGGGATAAGTTCATCGCCGCCCAGCTGGCCGCGGTGGGACGCAAGCCTGTCATCGCCATCGTCACCAAGGCGGACCTGGTGGACCGCCAGGCCCTGACCGAACAGCTCCTGGCAGTCGCGGCGCTTGGCCGTGAAGTGCTGGGGGAGGACGGCTGGAAGGACATCGTGCCCGTGTCCGCGACGGATGGCTTCCAGGTGGAAACCGTGGCGGATGTCCTGATCAGCCACATGCCGCCGTCGCCCCCGCTGTATCCCGACGGCGAACTGACGGACGAGCCCGAGGCCGTCATGGTTGCCGAGCTGATCCGTGAAGCGGCACTCGAAGGCGTCCGCGACGAACTGCCCCACTCCCTTGCAGTGGTGGTCGAAGAGATCGTTCCCCGTCCGGACCGGCCGGAGGACAGCCCTCTCCTGGACGTGCGCGTGAACCTGTACGTGGAACGCCCGTCGCAGAAGGCCATCATCATCGGCAAGGGCGGCAGCCGGCTTCGCGAGGTGGGAACCAACGCGCGCAAGGGAATCGAAGCCCTGCTGGGTACACGCATCTACCTGGACCTCCACGTCAAGGTGGCCAAGGACTGGCAGCGGGACCCGAAGCAGCTGGTCAAGCTGGGTTTCTGACCTGCTTCACCGGGTGCCCCTGCAGAGGGCTGCCGGGCAATTCCCAGACTGGGCCACTAATATGGACCGGATTTCGATTTTTAGAGGAAGGTTCACCACGTGGGGCGAGGCCGCGACTTGCGCGACGACAGGGCTGACGTGTCATCCGGAACAGGACCTGTGTCCCGCCATGCGGACGATGGCACTTCCGGGGCCGCGCGCCACCTTGGCTCCCTCCGTGGGATGCCGGTGTGGCTGAAGGTTGTCACCGCCGTCCTGTCCCTGGTCATCGTGGGAGGCATCGCTTTCGCCGGCTTTTGGTACCTGCGCCTGCAGGGCAATATTTCCAAGGCCCCGCTGAACGCGGGCGGGGGCAACAGTGAGACGGTCAGCGACGCGACCGGCAGGATGCAGATCCTCATCCTGGGCTCGGACACCCGCGACGGGAAGAACGCCGAGTACGGGGAAGCCGACCTTTCCGCAGGCTACGGCAAGTCGGACGTCATGATGCTCATGGACATCTCCGAGGACAACAAGCGCGTCAGCGTGATCAGCTTCCCGCGTGACCTCCTGGTGGACATTCCCGAGTGCAAAGACGGGGAAACCGGTACGGAATACCCTGCCCGCAGCGGCGTCATGATCAACGAGGCGATGACGGAAGCCGGCATCGGCTGCGCCGTGGATACCGTCAACAGGATCACCGGGCTGGAGGTGGACCACTTCATGATGGCCGACTTCAACGCCGTGAAGGAACTCTCCAACGCCGTTGGCGGCGTGGAAGTCTGCATCAGCGACGCCGTGTATGACCCCGACTCCCGGCTTCGGCTGCCTGCGGGCACCTCCATGGTCCAGGGAGAGCAGGCCCTTGCGTTCCTGCGCACCCGCCACGCCTTTGCCGACGGCGGCGACCTGGGCCGCATCAAGGCCCAGCAGGGCTTCCTCTCCTCGCTGACGCGGAAAATCAAGGACGACGGCACCTTGTCCGATCCCGGCAAGATGCTGAAGATCGCCGACGTCGTTACCCAGAACTTGACCGTGGATGAAGGGCTGGCCTCGGTTCCCACCCTGCTGACCATCGGCAACCGGCTCAAGGACATCGACATCAGCAAGGTGGCGTTCGTCGCCGTCCCCACCGCCCCTGCAGACCTTGACCCCAACAGGCTCCAGATCGCCGAGCCGGCCGGCTCCCAGCTCTTTGCTGCACTCCGCAAGGACGTCGACCTGACCGACCCCACCGCTCCCGCAACGCCATCGCCGAGCGAAACCGCCCCGCCGTCGGCCGCCCCGACCGAAACTGCCCCGGCCCAGCCGCCCTATGACAAGGCACTTCAGCCTGTCACGGTGGCGAACGGCACCGGCGTCCCCGGGCGTTCCCAGGAAATTGTCCAGGCGCTGATCTCCGGGGGCTTCACACAGGCTGCCCAGTTTGAGGCAACAGCGGTGGCGCAGTCGGTGGTCTACTACGGTCCCGGCTTCGCTGATGTCGCGGCCGACGTTGCCGCGGTACTCGGGATCCCGGCCGGGCAGACCGTTGCCCTTCCCGCAGTTTCAGGAGTCCAGGTCTACCTGGGTACTGATTTCACGACGGGAACCGCGTACGGCGCGGCGGCGCCGCTGCCGGAAAACATTGTCAACCAGACGGCGGGCGACGAGACCTGCCAGCAGGCGAACCCGTACCTCATCGTTTCTGAATAAAGCCAGGCTGCTTAACTGGATCGGGGCCCGCTGGAAGGCGGGCCCCGATTCAGTTGTCCTGCTTGGCCGTCACCAGATGCTGACGCGCTCCGCCGGCGGCATCCACATGCCGTCCTCTTCGGTGACCTCAAACGCCTCGTGGAAGGCGTCCAGGTTCTTCACGATGGCGTTCGTCCGGAACTCGTTGGGGGAGTGGGGGTCCGTGGCAAGCCTGCGGATTGCCTCTTCCTGCCGGATCACCTGGCGCCAGCCGGCGGCCCATGAAGCAAAGAAGCGCTGCTGCCCGGTGAGCCCGTCCAGGACCTCGGGTTCCTTGCCGTCCAGGCTGATCTGGTAGGCCTTGTACGCGATTGCCAGCCCGGCCAGGTCGCCGATGTTCTCGCCGAGCGTGAGCCGGCCGTTGACGCGGTGGTCCGGTGCCGCGGTGGGTGCCAGCGCATCGAACTGGGCCACCAGTTTCGCGGTGAGCTGCTCGAACGCCTGGCGGTCCTCCTCCGTCCACCAGTTCCGCAGCGTGCCTCCGCCGTCGAACTGGGAGCCCTGGTCGTCGAAGCCGTGGCCGATCTCGTGGCCAATCACGGCGCCGATGCCGCCGTAATTGACGGCGTCATCGGCGTCCGCCGTGAAGAACGGGGGCTGCAGGATGGCCGCCGGGAACACAATCTCGTTCATCATCGGGTGGTAATAGGCGTTGACCGTCTGCGGGGTCATGAGCCACTTGTTGAGGTCCACCGGCTTGCCCACCTCGTCAAGGTGCCGGTCGACGTCGGCATTATGGGCCCGCTCCACATTGCCCAGCAGGTCGGCGGGATCAATCTCCACGGCGGAGTAGTCAATCCATTCATCGGGGAAGCCGATCTTTGCCCGGAACCCCTCAAGCTTCCGGAGGGCCTCCGCCTTGGTGTCCTCACCCATCCAGCCCACGTCCGTGATGCTGCGGCGGTAGGCCTCGATGAGGTTGGCCACCAGCGTCTGCATCCGGGCCTTGTGCGTCTCCGGGAAATGCCGGGCGACGTAGATCTGGCCAACGGCTTCGCCCAGGGCTGCCTCCACAACGCCTACCCCGCGCTTCCAGCGGTCCTTGTTCCGGGGCGTCCCGCTGATGGTGGTGCCGTAGAAGGCGAAATTCGCGTCCACGAAAGCAGAGGACAGGTAAGGTGCCGCTGCGCTGATGACCCGCATGGCGAGCCACTCCTGCCACGTGGACAACGGCTCGGACTCGACGAGCCCCGCCGCGCCGGCAAAGAAGTCCGGCGTGCTCACCACAATTTCCTGCCGCTTGTCCGGTTCAATGCCGGCGGCGTCGAACCATGTGGCCAGGTGCGGGAACAGAGCAAATGCTTCCTCAGCCGTTTTCAGGTTGTAGGTCTTCTGCGGATCCCGGAGGGTGACGTTGTCCCAATGGTGCGACGCCAGCTTTGTTTCGAGCCCAACCACCCGTCCGGCCGCGCCTTCCGCATCCGCCACGTCCGCCAACTCGAGCATGGTCTGCACATGCGCCGTGTACGCGGAGACCATGGGGGCGAACTTCTCTTCCCGGTAGTACGACTCGTCGGGAAGTCCCAGGCCGCCCTGTCCCGTGTACAGCAGGACGCGGTCCGGATTCCCGGCATCCGGGGCAGGGTAGATATAAAAAAGACCGCCCACGTCGGAGCGGAACAGCCGGCCGGCCAAAGCTATGAGGTCAGCGGTGGACGTCGTGGCGAAAACCTCGGCGAGCCGCGGGCGGATAGGCTCCATGCCTTTGGCTTCCACAGCAGCCTCATCCATGAAGCTGTTGTACAGGCCGCCGATCTTCCGCTCGATTCCGCTGGCAGCATCGGCCTTGGCGGCTGCTTCCTCAATAATGTCCCGGACGGCGATTTCGGAACCGTCCCGCAATGCGGTGAACGTGCCTTCCAGGGGTCGGTCGTCGGGAATTTCCGTGGCCTTAAGCCATGCACCGTTTATGTGCTGGTACAGGTCATCCTGCGGCCGGACCGTGTGATCAATGGTGGACAGGTCGATCCCGGAAATGGGCACTGAAACTCCTTTTGCTGAAAGCCGCGGCCGGATGGAACACCGGAAGGGTCTGCATGGTGGACTTTACGGACGGTAGTGCCCTTTCATCTTACGCACGCGTGTTACCCTCAAATGGTGCGTGCAGAGCTCCTTCTCCTTAGCTGCCGCGGCGAGGCCTCAGCGATCTAGCGCAAGGCCCACCCTCGCTGCGGAGTTTGTGTTGCCCGGCCACCCTTTCAATGAAGATCTCCAGAAAAGGCCCCCAGTAATGCGAAACGCACAAAAGCCCTCAGGAATGCCTGCCCACCGGTACACGCCGTTCCAGGACCAGATCAAAGTGGAACTGCCGGACCGCACCTGGCCGGACAAGATCATTACCAAAGCTCCCCGCTGGTGTGCTGTGGACCTGCGGGACGGCAACCAGGCACTGATCGACCCCATGAGCCCGGCCCGCAAGATGAAGATGTTCGATCTGCTGGTCCGCATGGGCTACAAGGAGATCGAGGTCGGTTTCCCGTCCGCGTCCCAGACCGACTTCGACTTCGTCCGCCAGCTCATCGAGGGCAACCACATTCCGGATGACGTCACCATCCAGGTCCTCACGCAGGCCCGCGAACACCTGATCGAGCGGACCTACGAATCCCTGGTCGGGGCCAAGCAGGCCATCGTCCACCTCTACAACTCCACCTCCGTCCTGCAGCGCAGGGTCGTCTTCAACCAGGACGAGGACGGAATCCTGGACATCGCGCTGCAGGGCGCGCGGCTGTGCAAGAAGTACGAGGAAACCCTCGCGGACACGCACGTCACCTACGAATACTCCCCGGAGTCCTTTACCGGAACGGAACTGGAGTATGCCGTCCGCGTGTGCAACGCCGTCGCCGACGTGTTTGAGGCTTCCGCCGACCGGCAGGTCATCATCAACCTGCCCGCCACTGTGGAGATGGCCACCCCCAATGTTTACGCCGATTCCATCGAGTGGATGAGCCGGCACCTGCACCCGCGCGAAGGAATCATCCTCTCCCTGCACCCGCACAATGACCGCGGCACGGGCGTGGCGGCCGCCGAACTCGGCTATATGGCCGGCGCCGACAGGATCGAAGGCTGCCTCTTCGGCAACGGTGAGAGGACCGGGAACGTGGACCTGGTCACCCTGGGCCTGAACCTCTTCGTGCAGGGCATCGACCCCATGATCGACTTCTCGAACATCGACGATGTCCGCCGCACCGTCGAATACTGCAACCAGCTGCCCGTCCCCGAGCGTTCCCCGTACGGCGGCGACCTGGTCTTCACCGCCTTCTCCGGTTCCCACCAGGACGCCATCAAGAAGGGTTTCGAGGCCCTGGAGCGCGACGCCGCCGCGGCCGGCAAGGACGTGGCGGACTTCACCTGGCAGGTCCCGTACCTGCCTGTGGACCCCAAGGACCTGGGCCGCAGCTACGAGGCAGTTATCCGGGTCAACTCCCAGTCCGGCAAGGGCGGTGTGGCCTACCTGCTCAAGAACGAACACAGCCTGGACCTGCCGCGCCGCGCCCAGATCGAGTTCTCCGGCGTCATCCAGAAGCGCACCGACACCGTGGGCGGCGAAGTCAGCGGGGCCCAGCTGTGGCAGGTCTTCCAGGACGAATACCTGCCGTCCGGCAAAGCTGACGGGCAGTGGGGCCGCTACTCCCTGGGTGCCGTCAAAACCGAAACGGACGACGACGGCGGCATGACGCTTCACGCGTCCCTCACCGTTGACGGTGCGCAGGTCAGCCGGACGGGCACCGGCAACGGACCCATCGCCGCGCTGCTGAGCATCCTGCGGGAGGACGGCGTGGACGTCCGGGTGCTCGACTACAGCGAGCACGCACTCTCCGAAGGCGGCAACGCGATGGCCGCCGCCTACGTGGAATGTGCCGTGGGGGAGCGGGTCCTGTGGGGTGTGGGCATCGATGCCAACACCAGCATGTCGTCCCTGAAGGCCGTCATCTCCGCCGTGAACCGCGCCATCCGCGACGCACAGTCCTGATGCCCTTCCTGCCGTGCCGCCGGGTCATCCCGGTGGCACGGCAGCGTCCGGCAGCCGCACGCCCGCAGGTGATGGGAAGATAAAAGCGTGGCCCAACAGTCTTTCGCCTCCCGCGCGTACCGGGACGACGCCGTCGTGCTCCGCACCCACAAGCTGGGCGAGGCCGACCGCATCATCACGCTGCTGACCAAGCACCACGGCCAGGTCCGGGCCGTCGCCAAAGGCGTCCGCCGCACGAGCAGCCGGTTCGGTGCGCGGCTGGAACCCTTCATGGTCGCTGACCTTCAGCTGGTGTCCGGCCGCACCCTGGACATTGTCACCCAGGCCGTCGCCAAAGGGGCCTACGGGGGAAGCATCGCCGCTGACTACGGCCGGTACACCGTGGCCGCGGCCATGACCGAGACCGCCGAGAAGCTCACAGACGCGGACGGCGAATCCGGCACTGCGCAGTACAACCTGCTGGTAGGGGCCCTGGCCGCCCTGAGCAGGAATGAGCACGCCGCCGGCCTCATCCTCGATTCCTACCTGCTGCGGGCGCTGGCCACCGGCGGCTGGGCCCCAAGTTTCACCGACTGTGCCCGCTGCGGGCAGCCGGGTCCCCATACCGCGTTCGCTGCCCCGCTCGGCGGCATGGTCTGCAGCGGATGCCGGCCTCCGGGATCGCCCGCGCCCGCCCCTGAAACAGTGGTACTGCTGGCAGCCCTGCTCACGGGCGACTGGCCCACAGCGGACGGATCGCTGCCGGTCCACCGCAAGGAGGCGGCAGGCCTGGTGGCGGCCTACCTGCAATGGCACCTCGAACGAGTTCTCAAATCCCTCAAGCATGTGGAGCGTAGCTGACAGTGGCCCTGGGCAAAAAGACCAACACATCCCGCCGGCGCACCCACCCGGTGGTGGCCCCCTACCCGCATCCGTCAGGCGCCGTGGCGCCGACCATTCCGGCAGAGTTCATCCCGCGGCACGTGGCCATCGTTATGGACGGCAACGGCCGGTGGGCCAACCAGCGCGGACTGCCGCGGATCGAGGGACACAAAGCCGGCGAACCCGCGCTGCTGGACGTCATGGCAGGGGCCATCGAGCTCGGGATCGAGTACGTCAGCGTCTACGCCTTCTCCACCGAGAACTGGCGGCGGTCGCCTGAGGAAGTCCGCTTCCTCATGGGATTTAACAAGGATGTGCTGCGCCGCCAGCGGAACCAGCTCGACGAATGGGGAGTGCGCGTCCGCTGGTCCGGCCGCCGGCCCAAGCTTTGGGGCTCGGTCATCCGCGAGCTGGAGGAGGCGGAGGAATTCACCGCGGGCAACAGCACCTGCACGTTGACCATGTGTGTTAATTACGGCGGCCGAGCGGAGATCACGGACGCCGTGTCCGCAATCGCTGCCGAGGTGGCAGCGGGAAGGATCAAGCCCGGCGCCATCACCGAGCGGACCATACAGAAATATCTTGACGAGCCGGACCTTCCCGATGTGGACCTCTTCCTGCGCAGCTCGGGGGAACAGCGGCTGTCCAACTTCCTGCTGTGGCAGTCCGCGTATGCAGAGTTCGTGTTCATGGATACCCTGTGGCCTGACGTCGACCGGCGGACCCTTTGGGCTGCCGTTGAAGAGTACGCGCGGCGGGACCGCCGGTACGGCGGCGCCGTGGACGCTGCGAAGCCCGTTGGTGCCGCCGTGGAAAGCCCGGCCACGTCCTAGCTGCCCCCCGTGGATACGGACGGTATTCCTTATCGCCCGTCGGTCCGGTCCTGGTCCCCGTAGGCCTTAAGCCAGCGGGCCAGGCGGGCATACGCGTCGGCACGAACAGCGGCGGGGGAGAGGAACACGTCGTGCAGGGCGCCGTCGATCCGCTCCACGGTAACTGTGCGGCCAAGGGTAAGCGCGCGTGCGCCAATGACATGCACATCAAGCACGGCGTCGGTCCGCCGCATCTCCTCAGACCAGAAAAGTCCGTTCGCACTTCCGCGGGACAGCAGGACCAGGATGGGCACCTCGATATCAAGGCCGCGGGCCACGCGGGCGTGGCCCGCCAGCACCGCGTTCAGCCACCCGGCCCGCACGGGAAAGGCCATGGGCGGACGGTACCGTTCATCCAGGGCCCATTCCCCGTCAGCGGCGCTGCTGATGGTGCGCCAGTAGAAGCCCCGCTCCGGCAGCCGGAGCACAGCCTCGGGACGGAACCGGGCTACGGGTCCCACCATGCCGGAAGCCGCCAGCCGCACCAGGGTGCTCCCGTGCATCTCCAGCCATGGGCTGTTGAGGATCAGCTGTGACACCGCGTCCGGGTGTTTGCTGGCCCACAGGACCGCCACCAGTCCGCCGGTGGAATGCCCCATCAGTGTCAGTGGCCCCGGTCCGCCCTCCCCGCTGATGAGCCGGCACGCCACGTCAATTTCCGCGTCGTAGTCCGCGAGGTTTGCAACGTACCCGCCCGGGTCTTCGGGGCGCAGGCTCCGGCCGTGGTTGTGCATGTCCAGTGCATAGAAGTCATAGCCTGCGCCGGACCAGAAGCGCGCCAGGTCCACATTGAAGAAGTAGTCGCTCCAGCCGTGCAGGAAAAGGACTGCCCTGCGGGCCTGCCGGGCCGAACCTGAGTGGTTCGCCGGGCGGAACCGGACCAGCGTCGCAGTCCGCTCCACGCCGTCGTCCCCGGCGGCCACAAAGGCGCAGGACTCGAACTCCTCACCCAGGATGTCCGGCTGCCACTCCATGGCTTCATGCTAATCGGGCAAAGCATTTGGTCTGTACCATTTTGGTCTGGGACGCCGGAGACGGAAGACTGGTGGCATGCGCGTTTATCCCACTTTCTTCAGGCTGGCCTTTTCATGGATGGACGCCGAGCGCGCCCACAAAATCGGGTTCAAAGGCATCCGGTTTGCGCATGCCTCCGGCGCCGGCAAGGTCCTGCAGAAGCTGACGGCACCTGCGCCGTCCCTGCAAACCACCGCCTTCGGGGTCACCTTCCCGTCGCCGTTTGGCCTGGCTGCCGGCTTTGACAAGGAAGGGCACGGCATCGAGGCCCTCACCGAGCTGGGCTTCGGCCATGTGGAGGTAGGCACCATCACCGGCCAGGCCCAGCCCGGAAACGAAAAGCCGCGGCTCTTCCGCCTGGTCCAGGACCGTGCCGTTATCAACCGGATGGGATTCAACAACGACGGCGCCCACGCGGTGGCACCCCGTCTAAAGGCTTCCCGGGCTGCGCTGCAGCGCAGGCACCGCGGGGTTCGGCCCGTGATCGGGGTCAATATCGGCAAGACCAAAGTGGTGGAGCTCGCCGACGCGGTGGACGACTACCTGGTCAGTGCCCGCAGCCTCGCCCCTGCCGCCGACTACCTGGTGGTCAACGTCAGTTCCCCGAACACTCCCGGCCTGCGGTTGCTGCAGGATGTGGAGACCCTGCGGCCCCTGCTCACCGCAGTAGGGGAAGAGGCTGACCGGGCAGCGGGGCGCCACGTGCCGCTGCTGGTGAAGATCGCGCCCGACCTCAGCGATGAGGATATCGACGACGTCGCCCGCCTCGCCCTGGACCTGAAGCTGGACGGCATCATCGCCACGAACACAACCATTGCCAGGGATGGCCTCACCTCCCCGGCGGACCAGGTGGAAGAATGCGGCGCCGGCGGGCTCTCCGGCGCGCCCCTCAAGCAGCGGTCCCTGGACGTCCTGCGGCGCCTGAAGGAAGCAACACGCGGCGAACTGACCCTCGTGGCCGTGGGCGGCGTGGAAACAGCACAGGATGTCCAGGAACGGCTCGACGCCGGGGCAACGCTCGTCCAGGGCTACACGGCATTCCTTTATGAGGGACCGTTCTGGGCAGCCCGGATCAACCGCCAGCTTGCGAAGAACCGCCGGTCCTGACCACCCTGCCAGGAGCAGCGGGGTCCGCGGCTCCTTAAACGACTAACCCCGGCGGTTCATACCGCCGGGGTTTGCTCATTGTTGTTGGTGTGGGTGGACCCGACGGATCAGGCCGGGTACTGTCCGCGCTTGACCTGGGGCTTGGGCAGCCGGAGCTTGCGGAACTGCAGCGAGCGCATGGAGCCGTACCACACAGTGCCGCGCTCCACCTCGCCGAACTTTTCCGTCAGCCGCTTGCGGAGCTTGCGGGACAGGATGAAGACGTCGATGAAGACGGCCAGGAACATCACCCAGAATCCGCCCAGGACATAAATCATCAGGTCGCTGGACGCCGGCACCACCAGCGACACCAGGACAAAAACGAGCGCGCCGAACATGAGGTACTCGCCCAGGCTGAACCGGGCATCCACGAAATCACGCGCGAAGCGCTTCTGGGGGCCCTTATCACGCAGGGGGAGGAATTTCTCGTCACCCGTATCCAGTGCCTGGCGCATCTTTTGCCGCTGGTCCTGGACAGCCTGGCGCTCAGCCGCCTTGGACGCCTTGCGGTCCTCCGGCACCAGCGGACGCCTGCGGGCCGCCTCCTGCGCCCGGCGGGTGGGAGTCGGGGCGCCCTTGCCCGCCACGCCGCCTTGCCGCGCCGCCGCTTCCGCAGCCTGCTGGTCTACTGGTTCCTGCGCCGAAGGCGCTTCCTTTTTACGTCCGAACACCACAACAGAATACCTTGCGGGCGGGCAAGGAATGCCTGTTGGGCGGCGCTTCCGCTGGAGGCGGATGTGACGGGAGTAATGTTTCCGCCATGACTTCATCGCCGACGGCCACCCCGCACAACTCCAGCGGCCCCACAATCCCGGGCCTTGACGAAAGCTCCTGGACCGAAGACCTCAGGAACTCCATTGACCGCTCCTTCGACCGCACGCTGAGCCGCCTCAAGGAGCTTGTTGCCATCCCAGGGATCGCCTGGCCCAGCTTTGACCGGGCACCGCTGGAAAGGAGTGCAGAAGCCGTTGCGGAACTGCTCCGCGGCGCAGGGCTGGACGGGGTGCAGATCCTTGCGTGCAACAAACCGGACGGCACCCCGGGAGGCCCCGCCGTCGTCGCCCGCCGCGCCCCCGCGGCGGGCAAACCCACCATCCTCTTGTACGCCCACCATGACGTCCAGCCGGCAGGGGACGAAACCCTCTGGGAATCGAAGCCCTTCACTGCAGTGGAAAAGGACGGCAGGCTGTACGGCCGCGGCGCAGCGGACGACAAAGCCGGCATCATGGCACACGTGGCAGCCTACGCGGCTGTTTCCGAAGTACTGGCGGATGCGCTCGGCCTGGGCGTCACCTTCTTCTTTGAAGGGGAGGAGGAAGCCGGTTCTCCCACTTTCCGCCCGTTCCTCGAAGCCAACCGCGAGCTGCTCCGCGCCGATGTTATTGTCGTTGCCGATTCCAGCAACTGGAAAGTGGGCATACCCGCGCTCACCACCAGCCTGCGCGGGCTTGTTGACGGGGTCATTGAGGTCCAGGTGCTGAAGCATGCCGTCCACTCCGGTATGTACGGCGGCCCCGTGCTGGATGCCCCCACGCTGCTTTCCCGCCTGATTGCCACCCTGCACGACCACGAAGGCAACGTCGCCATCGAAGGACTCGTGGCAACGGACAACGCCGCAGTGGACCTGCCGGAGGCGGACTACCGCGCCGATGCGTCAGTGCTCGACGGCGTACGCCTGGCAGGGTCAGGCAGCATCGCCTCGCGCCTTTGGACCAAGCCCGCGCTGTCCATCATCGGATTCGACGCCCCCGGCGTCGACGTGGCATCCAATACCCTCCTGCCCCGTGCGCGCGCCAAGTTCAGCCTGCGGCTGGCTCCGGGGCAGGTCCCGTCGGAAGCCATGGAGGCAGTGCGCCGGCACGTGGAGGCCAATGCGCCCTTTGGCGCGAAGGTCATATTCACCCCGGGGGAGAGCGGCAACCCGTTCCAGACTGACACGTCCTCGGCGGCTGCCACCGTGGCCATGTGGGCGCTGGGTGAAGCGTGGGGCGTGCCCGCCGTGGAGACGGGGATCGGCGGTTCCATTCCCTTCATCGCCGACCTGCTGGAGCTCTATCCGCACGCACAGATCCTGGTCACGGGCGTGGAGGATCCGGATTCGCGCGCGCACAGTGCCAATGAGTCCCTGCACCTTGGCGACTTCCGGAAGGCAATCCTGGCCGAAGCCCTGATGCTGGCCCGCCTCAACAGGGACGGGCTCCAGGGGTCCGGGGCCTGAAAATCACCGTCGGCGGGAACAACCGGGGGCCTTCCATGGTTACGTGAGGAGTTAGAGCTACACGGCTGTCCGACGTAGCATGTAGCTATAGCCCATACCCAATCCGTAGGGGCTGGCACCGCCACGGCGGCGCCGCCAGGACCCGTCCTAAGAAGGTAGGCCAATGAGCACCGCAACCAATGAGAACAGCACCGAAACCACCAGCGCTGCCGGCGAACTGCCGGTCCACGAGGTCAAGCTGACCGACGTCGCCGCAGGCAAGGTCCGCAGTCTTCTCGAGCAGGAGGGCCGTACGGATCTGCGCCTTCGGGTTGCCGTGCAGCCCGGCGGCTGCTCCGGACTGATCTACCAGCTCTACTTTGACGAGCGGCTCCTCGACGGGGACGCCGTCCGCGACTACGACGGCGTCGAAGTCGTGGTTGACAAGATGAGCGTCCCGTACCTCAGCGGCGCCAGCATCGACTTCGAAGACACCATCTCGAAGCAGGGCTTCACCATCGACAACCCGAACGCCGGCGGCTCCTGCGCCTGTGGAGATTCCTTCCACTAGGCCGGTTATTTCGCCCGATGCCGGCGCCGTGTCTCCTGCCATCAACATTGGCATGGGGGCACGGCGCCGACATGTGGGCGAAACGCCCGGCGGAGCGGTAAGCTCTACACCGAGTAGTAAAACTTTTAGTGTGCCCGGGGCGCCGATGGCTGCCCGGACAACAGCAACAAGTAGGAAGGGCCGTCTGTGAGTTCGCAGAACCGAACCGGCAGCCGACGCAAAACGATCACAACGATCACAGGCTTGGCTATTGCCGGCGCGTTGGTTTTGACCGGATGTTCGCCAGAGGTAGAGAAAGGGTGGCTGCCCACTGAACGTGGCACCACCAGCAACACCGACCGCATCATGGACCTCTGGGTCAACTCATGGATTGCCGCCCTTGTTGTGGGCATCATTACCTGGGGCCTGATCGTCTGGTGCCTGGTGGCCTACCGTCGCCGCAAGGGCACCGTCGGGTTCCCGCGGCAGACCAGCTTCAACCTGCCCCTGGAAGTCTTTTACCTGACC
This sequence comes from Pseudarthrobacter sp. TE3704, assembly GCF_056279405.1. NCBI lineage: Bacteria > Bacillati > Actinomycetota > Actinomycetes > Micrococcales > Micrococcaceae > Pseudarthrobacter > Pseudarthrobacter sp. TE3704. The sequence goes on along the minus strand of NZ_JBWCCJ010000002.1, from coordinate 326,459 downwards.
ATCCCGCTGTTCATGGTCCTGGTGTTCTTCTACTTCACCGACCGCGACCAGCAGGCCATTGATGACCGCTCCCAGCCCGCCGACGTCGTTGTTGACGTCCGCGGCAAGCAGTGGGCCTGGGACTTTAACTACAAGGCCGGCGACGTCATCGAAGAAGACGTCCACGAGGCCGGCGTCCAGGCGCACCTCACCGGAAACACCATTGACAAGGAACAGCTCCCCACCCTGTACCTGCCGGTGAACAAGTCCGTTGACCTGGAACTGAACGCACGCGACGTCATCCACTCCTTCTGGGTTCCCGCCTTCCTTCAGAAGCGCGACATGATCCCGGGCAAGACCAACTACATCCGGTTTACCCCCACTAAAGAGGGCACCTACGACGGCAAGTGCGCCGAACTCTGCGGCGAGTACCACTCCGAAATGCTGTTCCGCGTCAAGGTGGTGTCGGAATCTGAATTCCAGGCCCACATGGACGGGCTGAAGGCAGCCGGCAACACGGGCCTCCTCGGTGTGGAGTACGACCGCAACCCGAACCTGAACGAAATTAAGTAAGGGGAGCGACGTGGCTACGTACACTCAATCCGCACCCACCGGAGTCCTGACGGCTCCCGTGGTTCCCAAATCCAAGGGACGCATCGTCGTCAACTGGATCACCTCCACTGACCACAAAACCATCGGGTACATGTACCTGATCGCATCCTTTGTGTTCTTCTGCCTCGGCGGCGTCATGGCGCTGCTGATCCGTGCCGAACTCTTTGAGCCCGGCATGCAGATCCTGCAGACCAAAGAGCAGTACAACCAGCTGTTCACCATGCACGGCACCGTTATGCTGCTCATGTTCGCAACCCCGCTGTTCGCAGGGTTTGCGAACGTCATCATGCCGCTGCAGATCGGCGCCCCGGACGTTGCCTTCCCGCGCCTGAACGCCCTGGCGTTCTGGTTCTTCCTGTTCGGCTCCAGCATCGCCGTCTCCGGCTTCATCACCCCGCAGGGTGCTGCCTCGTTCGGCTGGTTCGCCTACGCGCCGTTGTCCAACACCACGTTCAGCCCCGGCATCGGTGGCGACCTGTGGGTCTTCGGCCTGGCACTGTCCGGCTTCGGCACCATCCTCGGTGCGGTCAACTTCATCACCACCATCATCTGCATGCGCGCCCCCGGCATGACCATGTGGCGGATGCCGATCTTCACCTGGAACACCCTGGTCACGGCCATCCTGGTCCTCATGGCGTTCCCGCCGCTGGCCGCAGCCCTGTTCGCCCTTGGCGCGGACCGGCGCTTCGGTGCACACATCTTCGACCCCGAGAACGGCGGCGCTGTCCTGTGGCAGCACCTGTTCTGGTTCTTCGGCCACCCCGAGGTGTACATCATCGCGCTGCCGTTCTTCGGCATCGTGTCCGAGATCTTCCCGGTCTTCAGCCGCAAGCCGATCTTCGGCTACAAGGGCCTGGTCTACGCGACCATCGCCATTGCAGCCCTGTCCGTGACGGTGTGGGCCCACCACATGTACGTCACAGGCTCCGTGCTGCTCCCGTTCTTCGCGTTCATGACCATGCTCATCGCGGTACCCACCGGCGTGAAGTTCTTCAACTGGATCGGCACCATGTGGCGCGGATCTCTGACCTTCGAGACTCCCATGCTGTGGAGCATCGGCTTCCTCATCACGTTCCTCTTCGGCGGCCTGACCGGCATCATCCTGGCCTCCCCGCCGCTGGACTTCCACGTGTCCGACTCCTACTTCGTGGTGGCGCACTTCCACTACGTGGTGTTCGGCACCGTGGTGTTCGCGATGTTCGCCGGGTTCTACTTCTGGTGGCCCAAGTGGACCGGCAAGATGCTCAACGAGCGTCTCGGCAAGATCCACTTCTGGCTCCTCTTCCTCGGCTTCCACGGCACGTTCCTCATCCAGCACTGGCTGGGTGTCGAAGGCATGCCCCGCCGGTACGCCGACTACCTCGTGGAGGACAACTTCACCTGGATGAACCAGTTCTCCACCGTGGCGTCCTTCGTCCTGGGTGCTTCACTGATCCCGTTCTTCTGGAACGTGTACATCACCTGGCGCAGCGCCGAAAAGGTGCAGGTGGACGATCCCTGGGGCTTCGGTGCCTCACTCGAGTGGGCTACGTCCTGCCCGCCGCCGCGCCACAACTTCACCTCCCTGCCCCGGATCCGTTCCGAGCGTCCCGCCCTGGACCTGCACCATCCTGAACTCCGCCAGGTCCACACCGTTGAATCCCCGGCTCCTGCAGCCCAGGCGCTGGGTAACGCCGACCAGAAGGACACCGCACAGTGAAAATCGAATCTTGGATCTTTGGAGCCGGAGTCTTCTTCTTTGTCCCGGTAGCACTGGTTTACGGTTTCCTGACCAACTGGGGCGAATGGGTAGGCATCCTGGGCATCCTGCTGGTCGGCGGCCTCGCCGGCATGATCGGCGGATACCTCGGCTTCACCGGCAAGCGCGTCGGCTTGCGTCCCGAGGACCGCAGCGACGCTGAAATCCACGAAGGCGCCGGCGAACAGGGCCACTTCAGCCCCTGGAGCTGGTGGCCGCTGGTGCTTGGCCTCGCCTGCGCAGGCGGATTCCTTGGCCTGGCCGTCGGCTTCTGGATCGTCTACATCGCGGCCGGTCTGGCTGTTGTAGCCCTCGTCGGCTGGGTGTACGAGTACAGCCGCGGAGACCACGCCCATTAGGCATCAGATAGCAAACAACGACGTCGGGCCCCACCTTAGGTGGGGCCCGACGTCGTTGCTGTTCATGCCCGCTCTGTTTTTCTTCGAGCCCAGTTCCGTCTACAGCGCGCCCTGCGACTCCAGAAGGACGGCAAGGCCCCGGAGGGCATCTTCCGCCTTTTCGCGGCTTACAGCCCCGTTCAAGGCGTTCTCGCTGATGCCCAATTCCACCTCGCACCCGTGGTGGAAGTCAGCAGTCATCACGTGAAGCAACGACCGGGCATCCACGCCGTTGATACCGGCTTTGGCGATCGTCACAGGAAGCCCGGTGTCGGTGACGGCCCGGACAAAGATGGCTGCCGGCCGTGCGTGCAGGCCGACGGACGCCGTGACCACGGCCTTGTGTGTTGGCAAAGGGGACTCCTTCGTCGTGACGGCCCCCATCCGTCGGTAACAGAATTTCCTGACCAAATATAGCTGGCCTGCATCGTCCACTGCCAAAGAAGGTATCGGCTGCACGGAGCTGGTCTAGACCTGCCCTACGATTGAAGGGGAAAATCGACGGCAGGGAGACAGACCATGGCGGTTGGCGCTAAGGGGATCAGGGGCGAGATTGACCGTGCCAGCGGCACGGCGATCTATGTCCAGCTGCGGGAGATCCTGCGGGGCTACATCGCTGAGTCCTGCCCGCCGGGTTCTGCGCTGCCCTCTGAACGGGATCTTGCGGAGCGGTTCGGACTTGCCCGGATGACCGTCCGCCAGGCGATTGACGCGCTGGTGGGTGAAGAGGTCATTGAACGGGTGGTGGGACTTGGCACCTTTGTCCGCCGCCCAAAACTGGACCTTCAGGTAAAGCTGACCTCCTACAGCGAGGAGATGCAGCGCCGTGGCATGGTCCCGGCAGCCAAAGTCCTCAGCTTCGAACAGATCGGCGCCAGCGCCTTCCTCGCGCGTGAACTGCAGCTGGACGAAGGGACGCCGCTGGTGCGCTTCCGCCGGCTGCTGCTCGCTGATGGTGAGCCCATGAGCGTTGATGAAAACTTCATTCCTGCCCACCGGGTGCCCGGACTCCTGGATGGTGAACCGCCGACGTCACTGTATAACGTCCTCAGCGAGCAATTCGGGCTGGTGATGGAGTGGGGCGAGGACATGATCGAGGCCACCGCTGCTTCGCCGTCCACGGCCCGGCTGCTAAATGTGGAGGTCGGGTCTCCGTTGCTGAAAATCCAGCGGCACGCCTTCGTTGCCCGGGCAATGGTGGACTATTCGGTGTCCTACTACCGGGCTGACAGGTACAAGCTGTGGGTTCCCCTGCAGCGTCCCGGAGCACGCCGGGCGCGGAACCACTAGACCTGGCGGGAATCCTGGCGTGCTGCTTGCGCCCGCCTGCCTGAAGCCTGCCGAACAGGAAAACAGAAGAGGCCCGGTCCATCTGGACCGGGCCTCTTGCTGTCTGTACGCGGAGCTTAGTGGGACAGGCTCTTTGCTTCTTCGGGGGCTTCAACCGCTGCGTGACCATGGCCGTGGGCAGCTTCCAGCTCTGCAGGAGTGGCGGGAGCAACGCGGTCCTCGAAGAACCACTTGGAGAGGAACGCGCGGCGCTTCTCCTTGCTGGTCACCACACCGTGCTCGTTCGGCACGGCCGGGAGCACCTCAGGCGACTCGAATCCCACCAGTTTGTAGCGCTTGTACTCATCCAGAGGTGCGTGGACCTCGATGAATTCGCCATGGGGGAGACGGACGATGCGGCCGGTCTCGCGGCCGTGGAGTGCGATCTCGCGGTCCTTGCGCTGGAGGGCCAGGGCAACACGCTTGGTGACGATGAACGCAATGATCGGGCCGATGAAGAACAGGGCTCGCAGCCAGTACGTGACATCGTTCAGGGAGACACCGAAGTGCGTGGCGATGAGGTCGGAACCTGCAGCTGCCCACATCACGCAGTACCAGACGAACCCTGCCATGCCGATCGCCGTACGGGTCGGGGCGTTGCGGGGGCGGTCCAGGACGTGGTGCTCGCGGTCGTCCTTGGTGATCCACCGCTCGATCCACGGGTACATGAACATCACGGTGAAGAGGATGCCGGCAGGCACGAGGGCCGGAAGTAGGACGTTGAAGCTGAAGACGAAGCCGAACCAGTCCTGCTCCACCTGCCAGTTGCCCAAGGTGCCGGGCATCAGGCGCAGGGCGCCGTCAACGAAACCGATGTACCAGTCGGGCTGGGTACCGGCTGACACGGGCGAGGGATCGTACGGGCCGTAGTTCCAGATCGGGTTGATGGTGAAGAAACCGGCCATCAGGGCCAGGACACCGAACACGATGAAGAAGAAGCCACCGGCCTTGGCGGCGTAGACAGGTCCCAGAGGGTAGCCGACAACGTTGTTGTCGTTGCGGCCCGGGCCGGGGTACTGGGTGTGCTTGTGAACGACCACCATGAAGAGGTGCAGCACGATCATCAGCAGGATCAGTGCCGGTACAAGCAGGATGTGCAGCATGTACAGGCGGCCGATGATGGCCGTTCCCGGGAACTCCCCGCCAAACAGGAAGAACGAGATGTACGTTCCGATCACCGGGATGGACTTGATCACGCCGTCGATGATGCGCAGGCCGTTGCCGGAAAGCAGGTCATCGGGGAGGGAGTAGCCGGTGAAGCCGGCAGCCATCGCGAGGATGAGGAGCACGCCACCCACAACCCAGTTCATTTCACGGGGCTTGCGGAACGCTCCGGTGAAGAAGACCCTCAGCATGTGCACGGCGATGGAAGCCACGAACAGCAGTGCCGCCCAGTGGTGGACCTGGCGCATGAAGAGGCCGCCGCGGACGTCAAAGGAGATGTCCAGCGACGAGTTGTACGCCACCGACATTTCGACGCCCTTGAGGGGAACGTAGGAGCCGTCGTAATGCGTCTCCGCCATGGACGGATCGAAGAAGAACGTCAGGAACGTGCCCGAGAGGAGCAGGATGACGAAGGAGTACAGTGCCACTTCGCCGAACATGAAGGACCAGTGGTCCGGGAAGACCTTGCGGCCGAATTCCCGGAGGATTCCGGAACCGCCAACACGTGCATCGACGAAGTCGGTGAACCGGCCTGTCTTGGTTTTGGCGACGAAAGCGGGCTCAGCTGTTGATGCTGCGCTCATGCATATCACGCTCCCAGTAACTTGGTCCTACGGGTTCTTTGAAGTCGCTGGTGGCGACCAGGTAGCCCTCGTCATCAACTGCGATGGGCAGCTGGGGGAGAGGACGGCTGGCGGGGCCGAAGATCACCTTGCACTCCTGCGTGAGGTCAAAGGTGGACTGGTGGCACGGGCACAGCAGGTGGTGCGTCTGCTGCTCGTAAAGAGCAACAGGGCACCCGACGTGGGTGCAGATCTTGGAGTAGGCAACGATTCCGTTGTATCCCCAGTCCTCGCGTCCCGCAGAAGGGTTCAGCGACGCGGGATCAAGGCGCATCAGCAGTACAACTGCCTTGGCCTTCTCGTTCAGCTTGCCCTCGTGGAGTTCGTTCAGGCCCTCGGGGATGACGTGGAATGCCGAGCCGATGGTGACGTCCGATGCCTTGATGGGCGTACCGTCGGGGTCACGGGCGAGACGCTTGAGCTGCCCGTCCTGGGGAGCCCACATGGTGTGGGCAAGCTTGTTGTCCGGACGCGGTCCGAGGTCGCCGAAGATGGCAACTGCCGGAAGCGGTGCGAGTGCCACGGCACCGAGCAGGGTGTTCCGGATCAGCGGACGGCGCTTGATGCCCGTCTCTTCCACGATGTCGTCAACGATGCGGACGGCAGCCTGCCGGTCCTCTTCGTAGCGGATGGCGTGGCGTTCCTCGGAGACTTCATGGTCCGGCATCAGGGCCTTGGCCCAGTGCACGATGCCGGTGCCGATGCCAAGCATCGCAAAGGCCGTTCCAAGACCCAGGAGCATGTTCTGGATCCGGATGGTGTCAATGGTTGAGTCTCCAGGCCCCAGATCGATGGCAAAGTACGCCACCAGGAAGATCAGGGTTCCAACAACAGAGATGCCAAATAGTAAGGCGACCTGCCGTTCTGCCCGCTTTGCGGCCTTCGGGTCCGTGTCAGCCAGGCGCAAACGGTGCGGGGGAATTCCAGGGTCCTGGAACTTCTCCACCTCATTCTGACCAGCCGTAGCTACGGTGCCCGAGTGGTTCGGACTGCCGTCACTATGGTTGCCCATAATTCGCCTCATCCTTCTCTCGTCCCGGCGGTTGCCGGGTTAGTTTCTAATATCAACCTGCTGACAGGGCAGCAGAAGTTTGTGGTGCGTTGCCGGACGTCAGGACGTACGGGAGGTCAGCCAGATGGTGAAGGCGATGATGACACCCAGGCCGGCAACCCAGACAAACAGGCCTTCTGCGACGGGACCAAGGGAGCCAAGGTCAGCGCCGCCGGGGGAGCCGCTGGTCTCGATCTGCTTCAGGAAGGTGATGATGTCGCGCTTGCCTTCGGGAGTGATGTTGGAATCACTGAAGACGGGCATGTTCTGCGGGCCGGTGACCATGGCCTCGTAGATGTGCTTTCCGGACGTGTCAGACAGTGCCGGAGCAAACTTGCCGCGGGTCAGTGCACCGCCGGCGGCAGCAGCGTTGTGGCACATGGCGCAGTTGGTGCGGAACAGTTCGCCACCCTCAGCGGCGTTGCCACCCTCATCCAGCAGTTCTTCCTCAGGGATTGCCGGGCCGGCTCCCAGGGAAGCGACATAGGCTGAAAGCTGGTGGGTCTGTTCATCGTTGAACTGGACCGGCTTCTCCAGGGCCTGAGGGCCGTTCATCTGCATCGGCATGCGCCCGGTGCCCACCTGGAAGTCAACCGCAGCGGCACCCACGCCCACCAGTGAAGGACCGTCCTGGCTGCCGCTGGCGCCCATACCGTGGCACGTGGCGCAGTTGGCGGCGAAGAGCTTGCCGCCTTCCTCAACGTCGTTTGCGCTGTAGGTGGTGGTGGAAGCCTTGGCCTCGTTGACGGTGGTGGCGACGGCATAGAGCCCACCCGTGAGGAGGAGACCCATCAGGAGCAGCGCTATGGCTGCAAGTGGGTGACGCCGCTTTTGTGAGAGTGCCTTCACGTGGTGGTTCCTTTATTCGTTCCTGCGCCGGCTCCGGGAGCCGCTACCTGAAATTCTGCCTCTTGTAGAAAAAGAATCAAAGCTGGCTACTTGAGTACGTAGATGACCAGGAAGAGGCCGATCCACACAACGTCCACGAAGTGCCAGTAGTACGAGGTGACGATCGCGGACGTTGCCTCGAAGTGACCGAACTTCTTCGCAGCAAATGACCGGCCCATGATGAGCAGGAAGGCGATCAGGCCGCCGATGACGTGGAGGCCGTGGAAGCCCGTTGTCATGTAGAAGGCCGAGCCGTAGGCGTTGGAGGACAGCGATACGTGCTCGGAGACGAGCATTGCGTATTCGGTGGCCTGGCCGGCGACGAAGAACGCGCCCATGAGGAACGTCAGGGTGAACCATTCGTTCATTCCCCAGCGGGAGAACTGGAACGCACCCCCGGTCCGGCGCGGCTGGAGCCGCTCAGCGGCGAAGACGCCCATCTGGCAAGTGAAGGAACTGGCCACGAGGACGATCGTGTTAACGAGCGCAAAGGGGAAGTTGAGCTTGGCTGTCTCGTCCGCCCACATCTGCGCGCTTGTGGAGCGCAGGGTGAAGTACATGGCGAAGAGACCGGCGAAGAACATCAACTCGCTGGACAGCCACACAACGGTTCCAACGGAAACCATATTGGGGCGGTTCAGCGTGGGGTGCGCCGGGGTACTGGGGGCATGGGTCGCAGATGTCACATAGACATTATGTCGGTAAAAGTCCGTGCTGCCCAACGCAAACCGCCTTTTCGGGGGACTTTTTCTACAAAGACGCGAAATCGCCGGGAAAAGTTCCCGCGGCCGTTCATATTGGTCAGTCCCCGCCATCCCTCGATAGCATCAGGAGGTGACTTCACAGGCATCTGCAGCGTCCGGCAACACCTGGCCCCGGTTGATCTCGGCATTGATCAGCGGCAGGGACCTTACTGCGGACAACACCTCCTGGGCGATGGACACCATCATGTCGGGGGAGGCCACGGCTGCACAGATTGCCGGCTTCCTGGTTGCCCTTAGCGCCAAGGGCGAAACGGTGGAGGAGCTGTCCGGCCTGGTGGACGCCATGCTTTCCCACGCCAACCCGGTGGCCATTTCCGGCGAGAAGCTCGACATCGTCGGTACGGGCGGCGACCAGCTCAACACGGTGAACATATCCACCATGGCCGCCCTTGTGGCAGCCGGCGCCGGCGCCAAGGTGGTCAAGCACGGCAACCGGGCGGCATCGTCGTCGTCAGGATCTGCGGATGTGCTGGAGGCGCTGGGCGTCCGGCTAGACCTGTCCATTCCGCAGGTTGCACGCAATGCCGAAGAGGCGGGAATCACCTTCTGCTTCGCGCAGGTTTTCCACCCGTCGTTCCGTCACACGGCCGTTCCGCGGCGCGAACTTGCCATTCCCACCGCCTTCAATTTTCTTGGGCCCCTCACAAACCCCGCCAACGTGCAGGCTTCGGCAGTGGGAGTCGCCAATGCGAGGATGGCGCCGCTGGTGGCGGGCGTCCTGGCCCGGCGCGGAAGCCGCGGCCTGGTGTTCCGGGGGAATGACGGCCTCGATGAGCTGACCACCACCGGTCCTTCCACCGTGTGGGAAATCCGCAACGGTTCTGTGGGCGAACTGACGTTCGATCCCCGGGACCTGGGGATCAGCCTGGCCACAGTGGAACAGCTCCGGGGCGGCGACGCCCAGGCCAACGCTGCTGTGGTCCGCGAAGTGCTTGCGGGCAAGGAAGGACCCGCGAGGGATGCGGTGCTGCTCAATGCCGCGGCCGGCCTGGTGGCTTTTGACCCTGCGGCCGAAGGGCCGTTCCTTGACCGGATGAAGGACGCCTACGGCCGCGCCGCGGCGTCGGTCGACTCCGGAGCTGCCGCAGCCGTGCTGGAGAAGTGGGTCTCCCTCACCAGTTCCTAAGGGTGCCTACTGCTCGAACCCCAGTGAAAATGCTGCGTCCAGGTCGTGCTGCGAGTAGGCCCGGAACGCGATGTGGGTAGTGGTGTGAACTACGGCGGGGACCTTGGACAGCCTGTCGGCAATGACGTCGGCCAGGTCTTCGTGCCGGGGTACGCGGGCAACGGCGATCAGGTCCCATTCGCCAGTCACTGAATACACCTCGCTGATGCCCTCGATCGCGGAGATCTCCTCTGCTGTCTCGGGAATACGGGCAGCGTCAGTTTTGATCAGAACGAATGCGGTGATCACGATGAACCCTTCCGGATCTGTTGCGCCGCGGGCATTGCCCGGCAAGCGTTTCGGTACTGTCAGCCTATTACACCAGCCATGGCGGCCAGGGCCGCGCCATCCCGGTGCCCGGCCGGGGAGTCACACGGTTCGTCTGCGCCGGATGGCGGCCAGCAACAGACGGTAGCCAAGCAGCAGCACACCCAGGCTGAGCAGCGCCACGATGATGAAGGGGAGCACAACTGTTTGGCCGGTGGCGGCCCGCAGGAGCATCCCGCCCACCAGGCTGCCAATCCACACTCCCAGCCCTGTCCTGCGCACCGAGAACGGGTCCCGCCACGCCCTGGTGGCAAGCCACCCGGCCGCCGCCCCGGCAAGGAACGGCCAGGCAGTGAGCAGGACGCCCGCCACAACATCCCCGCGCTGGTGGGCATCGCGTCCAATGGCGGCAAACAGCAGGATCAGCACGATGTCTGAGACGGCCGCAGCGGTCACCAGGCGGGCGGAGGGCGGCTTCACTGGCAACAGGTTCCGGGAACTCATGCATTCGAGCCTAGCCGCCCGTTCCCGGCCGACGCGATCCGCACTAGGCTCAAGCCGAAAGGAGCAACCATGCCACGGAAGATCGGGACCTGCCTCTGGTTCGAGAACCAGGCGGAAGAGGCCGCAATGTTCTACACCAGCGTCTTTGACGATTCAAGAATCCTCGACATCTCCCGGTTCGGGGAGGAAACGCCGGGGCCGGCAGGTGAGGCCATAGCCGTCGACTTCGAACTGGAAGGACGCAGTTTCACCGCGCTGAACGGAGCACGGACGTCCAGTTTCACCGAAGCGGTATCCTTCGTGGTGGACTGCGAGGACCAGGCCGCCGTGGACCGGTACTGGGCTGCTTTGACCGACGGCGGCACGGAAAGCCAGTGCGGATGGCTTCGGGACCGGTACGGGGTGTCGTGGCAGATTGTTCCCGCCATCCTCCCCTCGCTGATTGCCGGTCCGGATCCCCAGGGTTCGCAGCGGGCGATGCAGGCAATGCTGGGCATGCGGAAACTGGACATCGCCGAACTGCAGAAGGCCTACGACGGTTGAGGCTAACGGGATACCAGCCCGTTCCCGTAGCCGGAATCGCACTTGCCATCGTGGATCACTCCGTTGCCGGGCGCCACGGCGTAGTTGCTGCCCGGGTTGAACACAGCTGTCCGCACACCGGTAACCTGCACCGCACAACCCTGGGCGAAGGACATACTCTCCCCTTCGCCGCCGATCCACATGTCGATCCACAGTGAAGCGTCACCGTGTTCTTCAGCTCCGGTATGGCAGGGCCCCAGTTCCGGAGCCGGACCGTCGCCGCACGCGTCCTCCACGATGAAGTACCGGCGTACGTCCGGCAGGTAGATGCGGGTGCCCGCGGGGACATCCAGCACGCTGGTGCCCGTCTCCTTGGAATGACCGACGGCGATGGTCACCGGATCTTCGTACGTTCCGGTTCCGCCCGCCACCTTGTGCAGGACAGGGTGGCTGATGATGGCGGAGCCCGCGGGAGTGTTGTCGTACCAGGAATAGGCAGTGATGAAGACGTCGGAGACCACGGTCTCACCGGAGGCCCGCGGTGCGCCTCCGCAGCCGGCGGCGGCCAGGAGCACAAGGCAGAAACCTGACAACGAATAGACACCCCGTCCCATCCGCCCCCTCCAGAACTGCCGGCCGCTCCGCATCCCTCATTAAAGCGCAACTGCCCGTCATCAAGGGGCTTCTGCGAACCCATTTCCCAGAAGCCTGCCGAATTGGCGGGCTTCCTGCTCCAGCCCGCTGCAGCTGTGGGACACGCCCTGGTGCTCCGGGTCGCAGGCGGTATCCCTGTTAAGGGACCACATTGACATCCTGCCGATGCCGCGGTCCCTCGCAAAGGCGTTGAGGCGCTCAGCATCATCCAGCGTGAACACGTTTTCCTCCAGATCGTTCACGCCAATCATGGGCGTCAGCCCGATCCTGCTCCAGGCCTGTTCGTCCCCGTTCAGCTTGCCTGCCTTCCCGAGGAGCTCCACGAGTGTGCGATGGGTTGCTTCTGCGGCCGCTGCCGACGCATCGAACATGCTGAGGCCGGCAGGGAGCGGACCGAAGTTCATGGTCATGATGTTGATTCCCGCCACCTCGACGCCCGCATCGAGCATGGTCTCAACCGAAATTGCGGCGGCGGGCGTCAGCCCGTCCCGCGAAACGGGCAGCGTGAGCCAGACCCGCAATGGCTTCCCGGATGGCCGATCGGCCTGCAGGCGTGCCATGGCTGAGGCCCGCCTGGCGGCGGCGGCGGGGTCCGAGGCTCCTTGTCCTTCAACGTCCAGGTCCACGACGTCGAGGCCATACCTGGCGATGACCGTGGCGTATGCCTTGGCAAGGGATTCCTCGTCGGAACAGGCAACGGCCAGTTCCGCGCCTTTCTGGCCGCCGAAAGATACCGCAACGTTGTTCCCCGCGCTTCGGTAGGCCTCCAGCTGCGCGTCAAGGTCAAGCTTGTCGCCTGCCAGTTCCAGATCGTAGGACCCGCCCCACGAGGGTTCGCAGGGCCGGGCGGGGTCGGAACTGATGAAGGAAAGGACAGTGGTGGACGGTCCCCCCGAGGGGGCATCCTCGAGGCGGAGCGCCGGAAGGAGCGTGACATCGAGATAGCCCCCGAACCACGGCGAAACCTGTTCGCCAGGGTTCACTCCGGCCTCCCCGCTGTTGTCGTCCCGTGGCGCGGAGCCACAGGCGGCCATCGCGGCAACTGCCGCGATGGCCGCCAGAACGCGGATGCTGCGCCTGGCATCGCGCCTCACGTGGTGCTGGGGGAGAGGGGACCGGGGGAAACAGGAGTGTTGGTTTGGCCCGGAAGGTCCGCCAGGATGACACTGTTGGTGCGTTCGGGCCTGTACCACCCCACCGCTGAACCGCGCAGGGCGCGGAGCGCCGAACCAAAGACGACATAGGCGCGGAGCGGTTCGTAGATCAGCCGGTAGATGGGCACCATGAGCAGGTGGAGGGGGTTTTCCCGCACCATGATCACGGCCACGATCGAAATCAGCAGGTGGGTTGCTGCCACGAACGCCGAGAAGATGGCGATGGCCTGCCATTCCCCGCGGCTCAGGCTGATGAAGGCCACCGCGACTGTCAGCGGCATAAACAGCAGCGGGACAAGGACGGAAATGAGGGCATAGGGCATGGTGAGCATTCCCAGCGCCCCGAACTTCGGGTTGAACAGCATGCGGCGGTGCTTGTACAAGGTCTGGAAGTTGCCGTATGTCCAGCGCAGCCGTTGCTTGAACAACCCGCGGAACGTCAGGGGCGCTTCAGTCCACGCCACGGCCTCATTTTCCTGGACGATGCTGTACCCCAGGCGCTGCAGGGACAGCGTCAGGTCGGCGTCTTCAGCCAGTGTGTCGTGGGAGTAGCCGCCTGCTTTGACCAATGCCTCACGGCGCCATGCAGCGCACGCTCCGGGAACGATGGAGATCGCGCCCATGAGGCCCTCTGCCATGCGGGTGACACAGATACCGGAGAGATACTCCAGGCTTTGCCAGGCGGTGACGATGTTCCGCCGGTTTCCGACCTTCACATGACCGGCAACGGCTCCAACCTCCTTGCCGTTCCGGGGGGCCAGGAAGTGACGGGCGAACATTTTTATCGTCTGGGGCTCGAAAAGCGTGTCGCCGTCCAGGGTCACCACAATCTCTCCGCGCGCCTCTTCGATCCCATAGTTGCTGGCTGCGGATTTGCCGCCGTTGGCCTGGTCGAGGACCCGGAGGCCGGGCCACGATTCGGCGTACTCCCTCAAAACAGCAAGGGTACTGTCCGTAGAGCCGTCGTTGATGGCGATGACCTCCAGCCGGGGGTAGTCACTGGCCTGGAGGGCATCGAGGGTTTTCGCCACCACGAGTTCTTCATTGAAGACTGGCAGGATCACGCTGACCAATGGCCACTCTGATTCGGCGATCTCCTCCCACCGGCGCTTCTTCTGGCGCCTGTTGTTGACAATGGCCAGGACCACGAAGAGGAACGTGAGGATGGTAAGGGATCCGATGCCGAACCAGAACAGCCAGTTCAGCAGCAGGTTGGGTGTCACCAGGTAGGTTGTCAGCGCCGCGAGGGTTACGTTGTCTTCGACGCTTGCCGGCACGCTGTGCTGGGGCACGTATTCGGCCGGCAGCAAGGGTTGCAGGGTGGCGAAAGTGTAGCCCTGCGCCTTCGCCTGGGGAATGAATTTCTTCAGCATCTCGATGGTTCCCCGGCGGTCTCCGCCTCCGTCGTGGAGGAGGACGATGTGTCCCTCGCCGTTCAGCTCCGGGATGGGGATTTCGGCTTCCGGGACGTATTCCCAGTCCCTGGTGTCCAGGTCCATGCTGACGTGCAGGTAACCGAGCTGCTGTGACTGCAGCAGTGCCAGCGTGTTGTTCTCCGGGTCGCCGGTGGGGATGCGGAACAACCGTGACTCGTAGTTGTCGGCGGCACGCATGACCCGGTCGGTTCCGATGATTTGCTGGCGGTTGAAGGCATCATCGTGGGCCCAGAAGTCGATGTGCGACATGGTGTGGTTGCCCACCATGTGGCCTTCCCGGACCATGCGCCGGAAGATGTCAGGATATTTGACGATGTTGTCCCCGACAGTGAAGAACGTGGCCGGTACGCCCTCGCGGGACAGCAGGTCCAGGATTTCCGGCGTGAACCTGGGATCCGGGCCGTCATCGAATGTCAGCATGAGCGTGCGCTCTTTGGTCTTGCCGTAGGCCTCCACAACATAGGGACTGGCGCCGATCAGCTTTGACTCTTCCGGTGTGGCTTCCCGCCACACGGTGTCACTGAAGGGATCCTTCAGCAGAACTTTGCCGTTCTTATTTTCTACCGTTGCGATCCTGTGGAACGTAGCCTCGCCCAGGTCCACTCCGATCCTGGGGATGTTTTCCAGGTCCTGCAGGTCCAGCAACTGCCTGGGGTAGGTCGCGACCTGATTTTGCTGCCCGGAGTGGACCGGGGCCGTGGCGGCGGGGAGGACCATCACAACTGACAGGACCATCAACAGCATGAGCGCAAGCAGGCAGCTAAGAATCCGGCGCCAGCGCTTGCCGCTTGCGTCGAAGAAGACAGGTGCCGCAGGGGATAAAGGAGATGGCGATGGAAGTGTCATGGAACCCTCGCATAGGAGCTGGACAAAGGAGCGGGGATACACCCCGGTCGTGGGTAGTAAGTCCTGTTCCTCGAGCTTCAGCAAGGATCCGGCCGGCAATCAATCCTCAGGAGAAGAGATCACCGTGATCTGCCCACCTGGAGCGTTGGCAGAAGCCCTGAAAGCTGCTGCCCTCAAATCGAGACTACGGGGGCCGGTTGACGTCAACATGCGTAAGTGGTACTCGAATTCGAGTACCCCCATACTTGGTTACCTACAGGCGGCGCACCAGCCAACTGGCCTCCCAGCTTGCCTGGTACCCGGCGTCGTCGTCCCGTTCCACCAGGACATGCGTGACGGTGTAGGCGATGGCGTGGCAGGTGATGGCACGAACCTTGACGGGCGCCGGGCGGAGCATCAGCACCGGCCTGCCCGGGGCCTGCCGGAGCGCGTCCTCGCGGGCGGTGTCACGCGTTCCGGATGCCTGGGGGAGTGGGGACAACACCGCGCTTTTTTCTGCGGGTTCAGGGGAAAGCGGCATGATGATTCCTGGCTATTGTGCACCGAAGCCGTCTGCATAAGCCGGCGAAGGAATGTGGCGATGACTGCCGGCAGAAGCCGAAGATGGCGTGTGCGAACGACGATAGAAGACCGGCCGCCGTTTGGCACCCGTGGTGAGGTACCCGAATCTTCCCGGCGGGCTACCTATGAACGGTCCATTGTGGCCAGCTGCTACCGCATGATGAAGTAACTACTGGTTTAGGCGTTCCGAGTACTTTTGCCCACCCTGGAGGTCCTGTGAACAAGCCACTGTGGATCTGCTGCCTTTTGGGCGCCGCTGTTGGAATCACCCTCGGCCTGGCAGTCTTCGACAGCCCCGTGGTGGGTTTCGCGCTTGGCCTGGGTGTCGGCGCCCTGGTGGGCGCGGGGATAGGGTCCAGGCGTTAGCCCGGGGAGGGTCGGGATTGTCGTTACTTTACATAATGTAGATTATCGGCGTTTTCGAGCCGAGCCCGGAAGGAGCTCGGGAAGACCTGCACGCCGGCAACAGTTACCGGGACAAATGCGCAGGTCAACAGCCTGAACCATTGTCTTAATCCGGGGCCTCGCTAAGAATGTGTCAATGACGGTCTACGTGCGATCACTTGAAACTGCAGTCCCAAAGACAATGCTGATCCAGTCAGAAGCCCGTGACGTATTTGCGGCCCAGCCGGGATTAACGCGGCTGGGCTCCAGGCTGGTGAATACGTGCTTTGACTCCGCGGCCATCGACACACGGTTCACCGCCGTCGACGAACTCACCAACGACTTCCGCTCCGATGACCCCCAGTTCTACGACCCTGCCACCGGCCTCCTGCTGAATCCCAGCACCAAGGTACGCAACGACATCTTCGCCCGCGAGGCTACCAAACTGTTTGTCGAGGCCGCCCGTGCCGCCGTGGACGCCTGCCCGGAACTGGATTTACTTGACATAACTCATCTCGTGACCGTCTCCTGTACCGGTTTCTTCAACCCCGGCCCGGACTACAAAATCGTGCGGGAGCTGGGCTTGGATCCGGCAGTCCAGCGCTACCATCTGGGCTTTATGGGTTGCTATGCAGCTTTCCCCGCACTGCGCGCCGCCAAGCTCTTCTGTGAGGCCGACCCGAACGCCGTTGTCCTGGTGGTCTGCGCCGAACTGTGCTCCCTGCACGTGCGGACATCCAACGACCCCGACACCATCATGGGCTCGGCGCTCTTCGCCGACGGGGCCGCCGCCGCCGTCGTCACCGCCAGGCCGGGCGCGGAAGAAGCCTCGCTGCTGCAGCTGGACCACTTCGAAACGGTGCTGACCCCCGTGGGCGAGGACTCCATGGCCTGGAACATTGGTGACCACGGCTTCGAGATGGTTCTGGGAAACTACGTTCCGCACATCATCGACGACCACATTGTGGGCGCGCTGCAGCCACTCCTGGCCCGGGAACCTGAACTGCATGCACTCCCCTACACGTCCATCCGGCACTGGGCCATCCACCCGGGCGGACGGAGCATCCTGGACAAGGTCCAGTCCCGGCTCGGCCTCACGGACCAGCAGCTGGTTCCTGCCCGCGAAGTCCTGCGGAACTACGGCAACATGAGCAGTGCCACCGTGCTGTTCGTCCTGAAGCACATCCTGGACCAGGACAACGGAATCAGCGACCCCCATGCCGGCGATCACCAACCCGCCGGCAACGCACCTGGCGACGACCGGATCTGCTCCATGGCCTTCGGCCCGGGACTCACGGTGGAGACTGCCATGTTCACCAAGCTGACCCAGGCGCCGCGGGTCAGCAACGCGGTAGTCCAGCGGGACGCCCGTTTTGAGCCGGCAGAAGCGCCGGTGTCCTGACCGGGTGGGATTCCTGATGCGGGAGCGGGCCGCCGGAGCCGTGGAGCTGATGGACCTGCCGGACTGCGATCCGTGGCGCCTGGACAACACCTACCGCCAGTTTGCCGTGGTCAACAGGGTCCTGGGCGGCTGGCGCCGGCTGTACCGGCGTGAACTCCTCCCCATGATGACCGCCGGCTCAGGTACCGCCACGCTGCTGGACATCGGCTCCGGCGGCGGCGACCTTGCCGTCATGCTTGCCCGCCGGGCGGAACGTGACGGACTGACGCTCCGGATCACGGGCATTGACCCCGATCCGCGGGCCGCCGCCTTCGCGTCGAAACGGCAGCCGGTCCGGGGCGTCGAATTCCGGCAGGCGCACAGTACGGACCTGGTGCAGGAGGGCAGGACGTACGACGCCGTGATCTCCAACCATGTCCTGCATCACTTGAGTGCAGACGAGCTGCAGCAGCTGCTGGCGCATTCGCAGATCCTGGCGGGGCAGAAGGCCCTGCACAATGACCTCCGCCGGAGTCCCATCGCCTATGCACTGTTCGGGGTGGCCGCCCTGCCCTTCCCCCGCTCCTATATCCGGGCGGACGGCCTGACCTCGATACGGCGGAGCTACACGCCCCCGGAGTTGGCGGCAATCGCTCCTCCGGGCTGGACGGTTGAGCGCAGCACCACCTTCCACCAGGTCCTCGCCTGGCGCAGGAACTGACTGTGTCCACCGACGTTGTGATCGTGGGCGCCGGACCGGTTGGCCTGTACCTTGCCGCGGCGCTCCTGCAGGAAGGCATTTCCGTGCGGGTGCTCGAACGGAGACCGGCGCGGGATGCCCACTCCCGCGCCATCGGCATCCACCCGCCCGCCCTTGCAGCCCTGGACGGGGTCAACGTGGCGCACGCGATGGTCCGGGAGGGTGTGCCCATCCGCACCGGAATGGCTGTCAGCGGCGGAAAAACTGTAGGCACCATGCGCTTCGACACGGTGTCGGAGGATTTTCCCTTCGTTCTGGCCCTCCCCCAGTTCCGGACGGAGCAGCTACTGGAGGACCGCGTCCGCGCCCTGGACAGCGGAGCGCTGCTAAGGGGTGTGCAGGCCACGGCCATAACGGACGACGGCGGCCGGCCCGGCGTTTCGGTCCAGGCTCAGCCGGGTGCCACGCGGGGAAGCAGGAACTTCACGGCGTCCCTGGTGGTAGCCGCCGACGGCGCCCGGTCACACTTCCGCGATGTCCTGGGCGTGCCCGTGCAAAGAAAGACCTACCCGGACCATTACTTGATGGGCGACTTCGCTGACCCCGGCATCCATGGGGACATGGCCGTCCTGTTCCTCGAGTCCGGGGGGATTGTCGAGTCCTTCCCCCTTCCGGGCCGCGTCCGGCGGTGGGTGGTCCGCCTCACCCGGCCGGCGGAAACCGCAGGGGCAGCCGACCTGGCAGAACTCGTACAGCAGCGCACCGGAATTCTGCCCGATCCCGGCACCAACAGCATGCTCTCAGCGTTCAGCGTCCGCTCCACCCTGGTCCGCCGGATGGTCGTGGGGCGGACCATCCTGATCGGCGATGCAGCCCATGAAATCAGTCCCATTGGCGGCCAGGGCATGAACCTCGGCTGGCTCGACGCCCAGGCCCTGGTGCCACTCATCCGCGAAGCCGTGGCCGGCCATCACATGGACCACGGATTCCGGAAATTCGACGAAACCCGGCGGCGCGCGGCAATCCTGGCCAGGCGCCAGTCAGAAATCAATATGCTGCTGGGCCGCCCCCTGCCGCCCGCCCTGCTCCGCCTGCGCATTGCAGGCGTTGGCGCCGCTGCCGCCACCCCGGCACTAAACCGGTGGGTGGCCAGGCGCTTCACCATGCAACAACGGCCGCTGGTTTCCCGGACACAGCAGGTCTAATTACCGGAAGTAGCAGTCGTAGCTGTCCTGGCTGACAATCAGGCCGTTGCTGACTTCAAAGACAGACGAGGTCCTTGCCCGGATCGTGTCTCCCAGGTCCCAGTACGGGAGGTCCATCAGTGCCGTTGCCGACCAATCCGCTTCCAGCGCCACCCGGCCGCCCTCGCACGTAGTGCGCCGGATGGCGAACTTCTGGTCCGCGACCACCTGCGCCGCCTGGTCCGCGCCGGCCAGGACATCACGCAAGGACCGCCTGGACCCCTCCGGAGCCAGCAGGTGCGGGGCCTCCTCCAGCACGAATGAGTCGGCCAGGAAGGGCCTGATCCCGGGCGCTCCCCCGCCGGCTTCGAGTACCCGGATGAACCCGAGGACACGGTCCAGCGGCGAGTCAGGGTGGGAGGGGAAGTCAGCCATGGAATAGACATTAGCCCAGCCACGGAAGCGTCCCGGTGTTCAGTAGGCTTTCGTCATGACCCATGCCGCGCCCGGGACCACCCTCACTGCAGGACAGATTCGCGAACTTGTGGACCACATCCTCTCTGCCGGGACGTTGCCGCCCATTGTCCAGGCGGGCCACCCCGCACTGCGTCAGCGGGCCGCCGCCTTTGACGGTCAACTGCCTGCTGACCAGCTTGTCCGGCTTATCGACCTCATGCGCCAGGTCATGCACGAGGCACCGGGAGTAGGTCTGGCGGCGCCCCAGCTTGGCATACCGCTGCAGCTCGCGGTGGTCGAAGACCAGTTCGACGTCGACCCGGAGGCGGCCGCGCTGCGTCAACGGAACCCGCTGGAGTTCCTCGCTGTCCTCAACCCCAGGTACACCGCCCAGGGGTCCGGGACCGCCTCCTTCTACGAAGGCTGCCTCTCATTGAACGGACTCCAGGCTGTGGTGGCACGACCGGAGAGCGTGCTGCTTGAGTTTGAAACGCCAGACGGCGCGGCGGTCCAGCAGGAGTTCTCCGGCTGGCAGGCACGGATCGTGGAGCATGAGACGGACCACCTCAACGGCATCCTCTACCTGGACCGTGCCCAGCTGAGGTCCCTGAGCACCAACACCGAGTACGCCGCGCACTGGGCCGAGCCCGGAATCAGCAGGGCACGCCAGGGCCTCGGCTTCGACGACGGACCTGCAGGTATCAGCGCCGGCTAAGCCTTTCCACGTGCCTGGCCGTCCCCGCCCGGGCTCATTTCCCGCCACCCTAAGATGGTTTAATGCCCTCTTCCGACCATCTCCCCTTGCTGTGCCCGGTGTGCTCGGGTCCGCTGGCTTTTGCCGGTGCCGATACCGCCCGTGCCACTACGGCCGGTCCCACTGCGGCCGCAGCCGGCGCGGCGCCCTCCCGCGCCCCGGGACAACGCCGGCTGGCCTGCGCGTCCGGGCACAGCTTCGACGCAGCCCGTCAGGGCTACTTCAATCTGCTGGTGGGCAAGGGCACGGCCTTCGAAGCAGACACCGCGGCGATGGTGGAGGCCCGCGTCAACTTCCTTGGCCACGGGCACTACCGTCCGTTGGCAGAAGCGGTGGCAGCCGCCGTCGTGCCTTGTTTGTCCGACCACAATGGAGCCATCCTCGACTCGGGAACTGGTACCGGGCATTACCTGCGGCAAGTGCTGGATACTGCCGCAGCACAGGGCCGTCAGGTCACAGCCGTAGGCCTGGACATTTCCAAGTTCGCACTGCGCCGCGCCGCCCGGCTGAACCCGGAAGCCGTCAACCTGGTGTGGGATGTGTGGCAGCCACTCCCACTGGCGGACAGGTCTGTCGATGCCGTCACGGTGGTGTTTGCGCCGCGCAATCCCGCTGAGTTTGCACGGATCCTGCGGCCGGCGGGCCGTTTGGTTGTTGTTACCCCCCGTACCGGACATTTGGGGGACCTCGTGGCAACGGCAGGAATGCTCTCCATCGAGGAGAGCAAGGATGCGAGGCTGGCAGCGGCGATGGCCCGCTATTTTGACATTGACACCACGTCCGACATCGATGTTCCCCTTGCCCTCACGCGCCAGGAGGCAGCAGACCTGGCCTTCATGGGTCCCGCGGGGCACCACGCGGACAGGGATGCCATTGCTGAACGGTTTGAAGACCTCCCGGAACCCGTGCGGACCGAAGCGAAGTTCCGGCTCCTGGTTTTCCGCCCCAAGGAGCCGGCAACCGCGTAACGACTTGGCCACTATCCCTGGCCGCCCGGCATGAGCCAGACCACACCTGATGCGCCCGGACTAGGATGGAAGGACAGTTACCGGAGGGTCCGCGCACGCGGTTCCCCGTAACGAAGGGGGAAACAGGTGTTCGAATGGTTGGGGGAAAACTGGTGGGCCCTGTGGCTCACGGCTTTCCTGGCATTTGCAGTGATCGAGATGATCACGCTTGACCTGTTTTTCATCATGCTCGGCGGCGGAGCCCTCGCCGCCCTGGTAGCTGACTTCGCCGGTGCTGACGGGTGGCTCCAGATCGTTGTGTTCTGCGTCGTCTCCCTGTTGATGATCGCCTTCGTCCGCCCGGTGGCACTGTCCCACCTGAAGAAGGGCCCGGCCGAGCAGCGGACCAATGTGGACCGGCTGATCGGTGAGCAGGCCGTGGTGATGGAAGCCGTCACCTCTGACGGCGGCCTCGTGAAAATCGGCGGCGACATCTGGAGCGCCCGCTCGGCAGCCGGGGTCCTTCCCGCGGGCCAGAAAGTGGTCGTGGCTGCCATCGACGGCGCCACAGCTGTGGTTTCGGCTCCGCCGGCCACGACCACCGGCCAGTCCTGACACAGCCTTACTAATTGGGGAAGAAGGAAACGTATGGAAAACGCAGGAGGAGCCGCACTGGCCATCGTGCTGGTAGTCCTGATCGTGTTCGTGATTATCGTCCTGGTCCGCTCGGTCCGGATCATTCCGCAGGCACGGGCCGGCGTCGTCGAACGGCTCGGAAAGTACCAGCGCACGCTTAACCCGGGACTGACAATCCTGATTCCCTTTGTAGACCGGCTCCTGCCCCTGCTGGATCTCCGCGAACAGGTGGTTTCGTTCCCGCCGCAGCCGGTGATCACCGAGGACAACCTGGTGGTGTCCATCGACACCGTGGTCTACTTCCAGGTCACTGACCCGCGCGCGGCAACCTACGAAATTGCCAACTACATCCAGGCCGTGGAACAGCTCACCACCACGACGCTGCGTAACGTCGTGGGCGGGTTGAACCTTGAAGAAGCGCTGACGTCGCGTGACCAGATCAACGGCCAGCTCCGCGGTGTCCTGGATGAGGCCACGGGACGCTGGGGCATCAGGGTTTCGCGTGTTGAGCTGAAGGCCATTGATCCGCCCCACTCCATCCAGGACTCGATGGAGAAGCAGATGCGCGCCGAGCGGGACCGCCGCGCCGCCATCCTCACGGCCGAGGGAACCAAGCAGTCAGCCATCCTCACCGCGGAAGGACAGCGGCAGGCTTCCATCCTCGCGGCCGAAGGCGACGCCAAGGCTGCCATCCTCCGTGCTGACGGTGAGGCGCAGGCCATCCAAAAGGTCTTTGATGCCATCCACCGCGGCAACCCTGACCAGAAGCTGCTGGCCTACCAGTACCTGCAGACCCTGCCCAAGCTGGCCGAAGGATCATCGAACAAGCTGTGGATCATCCCCAGCGAAGTGGGCGAAGCCCTGAAGGGGATCGGAAACGCCCTGGGCGGTACCAACCCCGATCCGGGCGCATCCGGTGGCCTGTTCGACGAGGTGGGAGCCAAGCCGTCCGAGCCGTAAGCGGTGCCGTAATACTGGAAGGGATCTGCACCGGTGACCAGTTCACCAGCCTGGATCCCTTCCTTTATTTTGCTCCCTGCAGCATGGCACCCGTATAATTGGGTATTTGTCCGGCAGGAGCAATCCGCTGGAACAACAAAGCTTCGCAATGCGTTGAATCTTATGATGCAGCACAGAGCACACAGTAGCCCGGCGGTGCTTCGTCACCACCGGCTGGCGCGGGGTTCTACTCCGCGAACCGATAAGAGGGAGAAATCATGAGCGATCGCAGCCTGCGGGGTATGCGCCTTGGTGCGCAGAGCATGGAGACCGAGTCCGGAGTCGAGCCGGCACCGCGTCAGCGTGTCGAGTACCGTTGCGAGGACGGCGAGCAGGTCTTTGTCACTTTCTCCTCCGAAGCGGAGATTCCCCCCGTGTGGGTTTCCAAGACCGGCAAGGAAGCGCTTCTGGTCGACGGCGAACGCCCTGATACCAGCAACGACAAAGCTGTCCGCACGCACTGGGACATGCTGCTGGAACGCCGCTCCCTGCCCGAACTGGAGCAGATCCTTGAGGACCGGCTGACCATCCTGCGCGAACGCCGCGGGGAACGCCGCTCGGCCTAAGTCTTTTCAACGAAAGAGGGGCCGTTCCTGCACGTGAGTGCAGGAACGGCCTCTCTTTTCGCGTTTTGCGTTCCGGACCGGTGATTGTCCGGTCCGGAACGGCGGCCAGCCTAGGGCTGGGCGGAGGGCTTTTTGCCTGTGAGGGTGTTCCAGCGTGCCTGCAGGCCCCATTTGGTGACGTTGATCATCGCTTCGACCACGATGTTGCCGCTCATCTTCGAGGCGCCGAGTTCGCGCTCCACGAACGTGATGGGGCGTTCCTCGATGCGCAGGCCCATCCGTGCCACCCGCCACGCCAGGTCAACCTGGAAGCCGTAACCGACGGAGTCCACCTGGTCCAGGTTGAGTTTTTCCAGGGTTGTCCGGCGGAAGGCGCGGTATCCGCCGGTGACGTCCTTGATCTTCAGGCCGAGCATCAGGCGGGCGTAAGTGCTGCCCACCCGGGAAATGGCCTGGCGGTAGAGGGGCCAGTTCACCACACGGCCGCCGGGCACCCAGCGGGAACCCATGGCAAGGTCTGCGCCCTGGTCGATGGCCTCCAGGAGCTGGGGCAGCTGCTCGGGCTGGTGGGATCCGTCCGCGTCCATTTCCACGAGCACGTCGTAGCCGGCATCCAGGCCCCACTTGAACCCGGCGATGTAGGCGGCGCCCAGCCCCTCCTTGCCCTTGCGGTGCAGGACATGGACCTGGGCGTCCCCGGCAGCGATGGTGTCCGCGAGCTTGCCGGTGCCGTCAGGGCTGTTGTCATCCACTACCAGCACGTCCGACGCCGGGACAGCAGACCGGAGCCGCTGGAGCGTCTTGGGCAGCGATTCCAGTTCGTTGTACGTGGGAATGATCGTAAGGACGCGCACAGAGGGCCTTTCCTGGAGGGAGCGGTCGGTGCACCTGGCGGCCAAGCAGGCCGCCGGCAGGCGCAACTATCAATTATAGGGCGGCGAGAGGCAGGGTCAGGAACGCAGTGCGGGGCTGGAGAACAATTCGGCACCGTTCCGCACGGTCTGCAGGCACACAGGGTCCGTGCCGGTGTCCAGCGCAGGCAACAGCGGTGTGCGGGCACGGGGATCTGTGCTCCAAGACTGGACACGCCCATCGGCCACCTGGACCATCAGTTCCTCCACCTCCCACACGGCGAAACTTGCAGGGGCGCCGGGCACGAGTTGCCCCGCCATCGGGTTGGGATATTTGGCCGCACGCCAGCCGGCCCGGGTATGGCCCAGGAAAGCGGCGCGGGCGGAAATACGTTCGCCTTCGTTGTGATGCTCCAGGCACGCCCGCACGCTGGACCACGGTTTGAGGGGGGTGACCGGGCTGTCGCTGCCGAAGCACACGGGAACACCGGCCGCGTACAGGGAGGCAAAGGGGTTCATGGAGGCGCTCCTCTTCCCCAGTCGCTTCCCGTACAGGCCACCGGGCCCGCCCCACACTGCATCGAAGGCAGGCTGGGCACTGACGGTGACCGAGTATCGGGCAAGCTTTTCAATGGCCGGCGCATCCACCATCTCCACATGTTCAAACCGATGGCCGGCTGCGCGCACGCGCTGCTCCCCCACCTGCTCCGCCGCGAGGTCCAGGGCTGATAACGCCGCGTCCAGCCCGGCATCGCCGATCACGTGGAAGCCGGCCTGGATCCCCACGAGTGAACACGCGGCAAGATGCGCGGCCGCCTGTTCTGCCGTCAGGTAGAGGTTCCCGCGCTCCCCGGGGGCGTCGCTGTAGCCGGACCGGAGCGCAGCAGTGCGCGACCCCACCGAACCATCGATGTTCAGGTCTCCCGCAAGGCCGCGCAGAGGGAAACGGAACTGCTCCATCAGGCTGCGCGCGTGCTCTTCCGAGGTCGCCAATTCCCCCCAGTACGGCAGGACCTCGGGAAGGACCGGCCCATCATTGCCGGGAGAATTCCACGCTGCGGCCAGGCGCAGGTCTTCCAGGCCCCCGATGTGCGGCGCCCCCATCTCCGCCAGGGCGACGTACCCGTTGGCGGCCGCCTCGGACAGGGCTCGCGCCTGATGCCGGCGGAGCGCCTCTTCCGGCAGCTGCCGGGTGGACTGCCGTGCGGCCGTGTGGGCCGCGCGCGTAACGCGTGCGCCGCCGTCGAACCCGTCTTGGCTGCGAAGGTCCGCGGCGTGTGCCAGTGACGTAGAGACCAGTGCCGAGTGCACGTCCACCCGGGAAAGGTAGACGGGCCGGCCTGCTGATGCACGTTCCAGTTCTTCGGGACTCGGCAGTGTGGGGTCCGCCCACGTGGTTTCATCCCAGCCGTGGCCCAGGACCGGGCCGTTGCCGGTTGCGGACGACACGGCGTCCAGGAGCTCCCGGGCTGAGGCGACTCCTCCCAGCCGCAGGGAGTCCAGGGCGATGCCGGTCTCGGTCAGGTGCATGTGCGAATCGACGAATCCGGGTGCGACCAGTGCTCCCCGCAGATCGATGACGTCCATGGAACTGTCCGCAATGGAGGACGCCGCCTGCTCGGACCCCACCCAGGCCACCGTGTCACCGTCCACGAGCATGGCGGTGGCGAAGGGGTCGGCAGCGGTGTAGACGGACCCGTTGCGGTAAAGGACGACGTTGCGGGGGGAATCGGGACCAGGCTGGGTCATGCGGGGCAGGGCTCCTGAGGGTTGAAACGGGCCGGCTGGAAGCCGGGTACTGGCTAGAGGACGGAGGAATACGCCACGACGCCGCGGCGGACCAGCGAGATGGCTTCGCCGCACAGCCGGGCCAGGCGGGGATCAAGGCCCGGGATCTTGGCGAGTTGGTCCAGCAGGTCAACCACCTGCTTTACCCAGCGGACAAAGTCGCCGGCGGCGAGGTCGGTGCCGCTCAGCACATCCTGCAGGTGGCGGCCGCGTGCCCACTTGTAGATGGGCCACACCAGCCCGAGTTCGGGTTCGCCGGTCAGAGGAAGCTTGTTCTCCTCTTCAACGTCCTCCAGGGCTGACCATTCCCTCACCACGATGTCCACTGCTGTTTCCAGGGAGACACTGGGCATGCGCGGCCGGAGACCGCGGTCCTCGCGCTTGGCCTGGTAGACCAGCACGCTGGCCAGGGCTGCCACTT
Source organism: Pseudarthrobacter sp. TE3704 (assembly GCF_056279405.1). NCBI lineage: Bacteria > Bacillati > Actinomycetota > Actinomycetes > Micrococcales > Micrococcaceae > Pseudarthrobacter > Pseudarthrobacter sp. TE3704. The sequence goes on along the minus strand of NZ_JBWCCJ010000002.1, from coordinate 299,737 downwards.
CGGCAGCGTCCAGGTCATCGAACGCGCCCAGCCGCAGGGACTGGGAGATCAGCAGGTCCTTCTCACCGTAAATCCGCCGCAGCCGCTGTCCATCGGAACTGATGACCAGGCCGCCATCGCCGCTGGCTTCCAGGTAGCCGTAGGCGGACAGGACGTCGCAGACGCGGTCGAAGGTCTTGGCGATGGTGTTGGTGCGGCCTTGGATCTGCCGTACCAGGCCGTCGGTCTCCCGCCTCAGCTTCCACCACCGCTCGGACCAGCGCGCGTGGTCTTCGCGTTCGCTGCAGCCGTGGCAGGGGTGGGCGCGAAGGGCACGGCGGAGATCGGCAATACGCTTCTCCTGGTTGGGCAGTGCAGCCGCCCGGCCGAAATCGTTGTTGCGGTTATGGCCAGGGGCAGGTGGCCGGTTTTCCCGGAGCGCGTTGCGGGCGGAGGAGGCCAGGTCCCGCCGTGACTTCGGCACTTTGGCGTTGAATGACTTCGGAATGCGGATGCGTGTCAGGGGTGCGATGGGGCCCTCGAGGTCATCCGTTCCGATCCTGCGCAGCTGGTTGTCCAGGGTCAGGACGGCGGGCCGTGGCTCACGGCTGCTGTGGTCGGAACTGAGCACGATGGCCGGGCCCGGTGCCCTCCCGCCGGGAACATCCACCACGTCACCGGGGAGCAACCTGGCCAGTGAGTCGTCGCTGAGCGACTTCCGGGCCCGGGACTTTGTCCGCGACGTGGCGTTTTCGGCATCGGAGAGCTCGCGCCGGAGCCTTGCGTACTCGGTGAAGTCGCCGAGGTGGCATGTCATGGACTTGGCGTACCCCGCGAGGGATTCCTCCCTGCTCCGCACCTGCCGGGCCAGGCCCACCACCGAGCGGTCGGCCTGGAACTGCGCGAAGGAGGATTCCAGGATCTCGCGGGCCCTTGCCCGGCCAAACTGTGCCAGGAGGTTGATGCTCATGTTGTAGGTGGGCCGGAAGCTCGAGTTCAGAGGGTAGGTGCGGCGGGAGGCGAGGCCCGCCACCGCCGTCGGGTCCGTCCCGGGCTGCCACAGCACCACTGCGTGGCCTTCGACGTCGATGCCGCGGCGGCCGGCACGGCCGGTCAGCTGGGTGTACTCCCCCGCGGTGATGTCCACATGGGCTTCGCCGTTGAACTTGTCCAGTTTCTCCAGCACCACGGAACGTGCGGGCATGTTGACGCCGAGGGCAAGGGTTTCCGTGGCGAACACGGCCTTGACCAGGCCGTCGGCGAAGAGCTTTTCCACCACTTCCTTAAACGTGGGCAGCATGCCGGCGTGGTGTGCGGCAAAACCGCGGAGCAACCCGTCACGCCACGTCCAGAAGCCCAGGACGTCCAGGTCGTCCGGCGGGATGTCGTGCCCCGCTTCGTCAACACGCTGGGCAATGATGCGCTGCTCTTTTTCGGTGGTGAGCCACAACCCGGAGCTGACGCACTGGGCCACGGCCGCGTCGCAGCCGGCACGCGAAAAGATGAAGGTGATCGCGGGCAGCAGGTCCATCCGGTCAAGGCTCGCAATCACCTGGGGGCGGCTGGCCCTGCGAACGCCGTTTTGTTCTGCGCCCCGGGCGGGACGGTCATTGCCGCGGCGGCCGCGCTGGCCGCGTCCGCCGGGGCCGGGCCTGCTGCGGAAACTGTGCTGGCTTTCGCTGCGGGCAACCGTCAGGAGGTCCGGATTGACGTCAAAACCGCGGCCTGAGGCAGTGGTTTCCTTCGCGGGCGCCTGCTGGGGCCCGTCGGCGTCCACGGGCGGGGCGATCTCGTCGAAGGTGGTTTCCCCGGCGAACAGGTCCATGATCTGCCGCCCTACCATGACGTGCTGCCAGAGGGGAACCGGGCGGTGCTCCGAGACGATGATGTCCGTGTCACCGCGGACGGTGTCCAGCCAGGCGCCGAACTCCTCGGCGTTGGAGACCGTGGCGCTGAGGGAGACCACCTGCACCTCACTGGGCAGGTGGATGATTACTTCCTCCCAGACAGCTCCGCGGAACCGGTCGGCGAGGTAGTGCACTTCATCCATGACCACATAGCCCAGGTCGTCCAGCGTGGCTGAGTCCGCATAGAGCATGTTCCGCAGGACTTCGGTGGTCATGACCACCACGGGGGCGTCGCCGTTGATGCTGGTGTCGCCGGTGAGCAGTCCCACGTTTTCGGCACCGTACTTTTCGCCGAGTTCCGTGAATTTCTGGTTGCTCAGCGCTTTGATGGGGGTGGTGTAGAAAGCTTTGAGGCCGCGCTGGAGTGCCAGGTAGATGGCGAACTCGCCCACGATCGTTTTTCCCGCACCGGTGGGCGCTGCCACCAGCACTCCCCTGCCGTCCTGCAGGGATAGGCAGGCCTTCCGCTGGAAGTCGTCCAGCTCAAAGTCCAGCGTGCGGATGAATGCACCAAGATCCGTAGCCGCCTCGGCCCTGCGCTCGGCGCTGGCCCGGTACCTTTCTGCCGGGGAGAGCTCCTCAGGATCGCTGGGCGCCGTGGAAAAAGGTCCGCTGGAAGTTGGACCCTTAGGAAACGGCCCGGTGTTGGAGGACATGTACCAAGCCTACTGGGAGCTTAGAGGTTCTTCAGCTCACTGCCCGGGGTGGCGATGTCAGCCGTTGCCTCGGTTTCCGCTGCCCTCCTGGCCTGGCGGCGGGCGCGCCGTTTGTCATTCATAAGGCAGATGCCGATCGCAGCGAAGAACAGGACAAGCAGCGGTCCGGCCAGCATGAACATGGAGATGGCATCGGCGCCGGGGGCCGCGATGGCCGCGAGGACAAAGACCAGGAAGACGGTAATGCGCCAGGCCTTGAGGATGGTCTGGCCGGAGATGACACCGGCCATGTTGACGCCCACCAGCACCACGGGAACCAGGAATGCGATACCCAGAACCAGGACCATCCGGGTCACGAATTCGATATAGGTCCGGGCATCGATGACACTGGACGATCCGTCCGGCGTGAACTGGGTCAGCGCCCGCACCACCTGGGGCACCACGAGCCATCCAGCCCAGATCCCGGCGAGGAACAGGGGTACCGCTGCCGCCATGTACCCCAGGGTGTACCGGCGTTCCTTTGATGTAAGGCCGGGGGTGATAAACGCCCAGAGCTGGTAGATCCAGATGGGGCTGGATATCACCGCCCCGATGAGGAGCGACATCTGCAGCTTGAAGTCAAAAGGGGAAGCAATGGTCCCGAAGTTGATTGCGGACAGTCCCCCGGTTTGCTGTGAAATGCGGTTGACCGGATCGGCCAGCGCCTTCAGCAGCGGATCGTAAAGTATCCAGCCCCCGATGCCGCCGATGACGACGCCAATGGCCGACTTGATCAGCCGGTTCTTGAGCTCCTTGAGGTGGTCCCACAGGGACATGCGCCCCTCAGGGTTGGCTTTACGGGCCCGCGACAGTGCCACTGGGGGTCAGGCGCGGTTCGACGGCGGAACGTCAGTGCCGTCTGTCGGCTCGCCGGGCTTCGCCTTGGGGTGGTTCACGACGGTGCCTTCCACCGGGCCGGAGGCGTCGGTGGTGTCGTTTTTGCCGTCGTTCTTCATTTCCTTGACTTCGGACTTGATGATCCGCATGGACTGGCCGAGGCTGCGTGCCATGGCCGGAAGCTTGGGTGCGGCAAAGAGCAGCAGTGCAACAACGATAATAATGACGATGGGCCAGGGGCCATCAAAGAGTCTTCCCATGGGAAATCCTTTCCTCTCAATACATCCTACTTCTATGTGAAGTCGAGATCCCCGAGCGCCTGCGGCTGACCCCGGTCCGTCTTGCGCTGAACCCTCCGGCGGCGGCGTTCCCCACGCCGTGCTGACGTGGATGCCTCGTAATCATGTCGCATGACGGTGGGTGAGGCAAAAACAGCAGAACCCGGCGGTGCCTGTCCGGGCTTTTCCGGCTCCGCCTGCTCCTGCAGCGGGGCCAGGTGTCCAAGCTTTTCACCTGCCGCTCCCAAGTCCTTGACGGTCGCCATGAACTGGCGGAACAGACGGATGCCCAGCAGGACATAGAACAGCAGCGACAGCGCAACAAGCGCTACCCATAAAAGGATCCAGGACCACCAAGGCATGCTGAGAAGTCTAGCCGCCGTACCTGGCCAGCGACGCCTCCAACCACGTCCGCGCGGACGTGGCCAGCTCCTCGGGGGCAATAATGCGGACCGCACCGCCATGCTGGGCGACGAACATGGGCAGCCACGCAGTGTTGCCGAACCGTATGTCGGCCACCAGTCCGCCGTCGGGCAGCTCTGCCGTGCGCTCCGCGTAGTAGTCGTCCGCAAGCCCCCTTCCCTGCCGGGTGAGCTGGACCGTGACGGTGGTGTCGTCGTCGTTGGGTGTAAAAAGCTTGGCGGGCACCGCACCGGACGCCGTGAGCCCGTCAGCCGCGTGCTGCCCGTTCGGGTAAACGTCCTGCACGCGGTCCAGGCGGAAGTTCCGCAGCCCGTCCACCAGGTGGCAATACGCTTCGAAGTACCACGTGTTGTCGAGGGAGTAGAGCCGCAGGGGGTCCACGTCCCGTTCGGACACTTTGTCCCGTTGCGGCGACAGGTATGTCAGGTGGAGCCGGGAGCGGGCGCCGATCGCCTGCCGCACTGTGTCATGGATGGCGGCATCGGCCGGCCCCATTTCCGGTCCGGCGAGGGAAGCTGCCCGCAGCCCTTCCTCGCCGGCGGCCGCAAGGAGCTTGAGCGTTACCGACTCCAGGGCCCCGCCTTCAGCAATGCCCGGCAGCCCGTTCAGGGTTTCGAGTCCGGTCAGGAGGGCGCAGGCTTCGTCCACGGTGAACCGGACTGGCCTGTTGAGGTCCAGGTCCTGGGTGATGAAGACGTGGTCGTTCTCCCACTGGATGTCCAGCAGGTCATCCGGGTAGCCCTCCGGCAGTCCGGAGCAGATGAGGATCCGCAGGTCGTCCTCCAGCTCGTCCCGGCTCACTCCGAAATGGTCCGCTACCTCCTGGATGTGCAAACCTTGGTTGTGCACCAGGAACGGCACCAGCTGGAGCATCCGCTTGAGCTGGTCCTCCGAGGTCCTGGACCGGGACGGCCGGGAACGGGCCGGCGAAAACGAGTAGTCGGGGGTCGGAGATGCGCTGAAATCGGCAGCGGCCCGGAGCCGCCGCCGGACGGCGACAACAAGCTCCTCCGGGGCTACGGCCCGGGCATCAGGCCCGTAGGATGCCAGTTCTTCGGCGAGGATCTCCGGGTCCCGGAAGTGCAGGGCGATCCGCTCGAAGCCGGCGTCGGGGCGGCCCGGCGCGGCAGCGTCCGCCGGCGTTTCCGCGGCGGCGAGTGCCCGGCGCCGGAGGGCGAGCAGGCGGCCCTCCCGGACATCCACGACGGCGGCGCGGAGCGGCAGTTCGGGGAGCCGGTCGAGTTCCTGCCGGATGTTGAAGTCCGCCGGCGGCGAGTAGTGCTCCTTGTCCAGGATGGCCACTGCACTGGTGAATCGGGACAGCCGGAAGTGCCGGGCGGCCTGGCGTGCCCTGTCGTGGCCCACCAGGTACCACTGCCCGAACCTGCTGCCGAGGCCCCATGGCTCCACTGTGCGCACCTCGTCCTTGCCTGTGCTGCCGGCGAGGTAGCTGAACGTGACGGGGTGCCGGGAATGCATGGCGGCCACAACGTCGTCGAAGGCCTGCCCCGCGGGTTTGATGCGTGGCTGGAGGCCCGCAGGCAGTTCGACGTCGGCCAGCTGGCCTGACGCCTTGAGCTTCCGGAGGGCGCTCTGTGCTGCCGTGCCCAGGGCCGCGCGCTCCCAGAGCTGTGAGGCCAGGAGGAGTACCGTCCACTCCTCGGGCTCAAGCTGGACGTCCGGGAGGCGGTTGGATTCCTTGCCGATGCGGTAGCGGGTAGTGGCGGGGTCGTCTTCGCTCCACCCCAGGTCGGTGAGGGTTTCCACGTCGAAGCCGAACTGGCGCAGATCGTTTTTGTCACGCTCAAACATCCGGCCAAACGCAACGTCGTTGCCCGAAGTGTCATGGTAGACCTTCTCCCGCAATTCACTGCGGCGCAGGCCATACCGGGTGTTGAGGAGCGCGATCAGCAGGTTGAGGAGTCGTTCAGTGCGGGATACGGACACTCTGGTTACGTTACTAAACTCCGGGCGGAACGCAGAAAGCGCGGCAACGCCCGGGACTGTTTCTCCCGGGGGTTGCCGCGCTTTTCCATGGCGGTGCAGTCAGTGGTGCCGGATCAGCGGACGCCCACGAGGTCCACCACGAAGATCAGGGCTTCGTTGGGCTTGATCGCTCCACCGGCGCCACGGGAACCGTAGGCCAGTTCGGAGGGGATTTCCAGGCGGCGGCGGCCGCCAACCTTCATGCCCAGCAGTCCCTGGTCCCAGCCCTGGATGACCTGGCCTACGCCCACGCGGAAGTCCAGGGGCGCTCCGCGGCCCCAGGAGGCATCGAATTCTTCGCCGGTTGACCAGGCCACGCCGACGTAGTGGGTGGAGACGGTGTCCCCTGCCTTGGCTTCGCGGCCGTCGCCCTCGATGAGGTCGGTGATGACCAGTTCGGTGGGAACGTCGCCTTCCGGGAAATCAATCTCGGGCTTCTGGCGGTCAAAGTCCCGCTGTCCAAATGACATGGTTGCTCCTTTGTGTCAGTGCTGGTGTTGAATACCGCGTGGTGGGTACCGCGGAAAAGAAACCGCGGACTGCTTGTAAGTGTTGCTACTTGGCGCCGAGGATGTCCACTACGAACACCAGGTCGCCCTTGGCTTCACCCTGGCCGGCCTCGCCGTATGCCAGGTCCTTGGGGATGACCAGCAGGACGCGGGAGCCCACGGTCTTGCCCGTAAGTCCCTGGGTCCAGCCCTTGATGACCTGGTTCAGCGCGAAGGTTGCCGGCTCGCCGCGGTCGAAGCTCGAATCAAACTTTGTGCCGCCTACGAGGTTGACGCCCACGTAGTTGACGGTGAGGGTATCGGTTTCCTTGACGGTGGCACCGTTGCCCTTGATGAGGTCCTGGGAGACCAGCTCGGTGGGAGCTGCCACGCCGTCGACGGAGATTTCGGGGATGCCGTCATTTTCCGTAACCGTGGGCAGTCCGGCGGGCGGGGTGACGGTCTCGCCCTCGGGCTTTTCAAGGGCCGGGGTTACGTCCGTTGTGGACAGGACCTTGATAACGAGCAACTGCGTGGGCTGGGCTTCGGCTCCGGCGGCAGCTGCCTGTCCGGGGACGGCCAGCGCGAGGCTGGAGCCCACCTTTGCACCGACGAAGGCGTTGTAGATCACGGGGCTGCCGGTCTTCAGCTCCTCATTAAGTTCGAGGGGCTCCGGATCGTTCGGGAATGTGTCCTCGAGGGTGGCGCCGTCGGTGCCGTTCAGGGCGAGGATGGAAATGTTGGCGATCTGGTTCGCTTTAACCTTGTCCCCGCTGCCCTCGGTGATCACCTTGACGGTGGGTTCCGCCACTTCGAGCGGCTTGGAGAATTCCACGCCGGGAGCTTTTTTGTCCCCGTTGTCAGTCAGTTTGAGGGAGTCGAACTTTGCAGTCTCGCCAGCGGACTGGCTGGTGGGTTCCGGCTCTGCGGTTGAACCACCGCAGGCGGTAAGCAGCAGCAGACCGGGAAGAAGGATTGCTAGTAGTCGGCGCACGTAAGAGAACTTTCGTCGGGGCAGGGTGGATGCGATGGTCCCGCGTGGCAGCGGACAGAATCGCGGCAGGCCCTGATAAAGGGCCCCATCCAGAATAGCCCCTGAAGCTGGGTGTCAGCCCATAGAGTCCAGAAGCGCATCCACGCGATCGTCCACGCTGCGGAACGGATCCTTGCACAGGATGGTCTGGTGGGCCCGGTCGTTCAGCTTCAGGTGGACCCAGTCCACCGTGTAGTCGCGCCCCAGCTCCTGCGCGCGGCGGACAAAGTCGCCGCGCAGTTTGGCGCGCGTGGTCTGCGGCGGCGCGTCAACGGCATCCTTGATGACAGTGTCATCCACGATCCGCCGTACCGCACCCCGGGACTGGAGCAGGTAGTAGAGCCCGCGGCCGCGGGAAATATCGTGGTACGTCAGGTCAAGCTGGGCGATCCGCGGGGCGTCCAGGCCCAGCCCGTGGCGTTCGCGGTATTTGTCCATCAGCTTTTTCTTGATGGCCCAGTCAATTTCGGTGTCGATGCTGCGGGAGTCGCCGCTTTCGATGGCCCTGAGCGTGCGCTCCCACAGGTCGAGGATCAGCGGAACGTGCGGGTTATGAGCGCCGTGCTCCTTCACGAAGGCAGTGACCTTCGTCAGGTACTCCTGCTGGATTTCCAGGGCGGTGAGCTGGCGGCCGTTGGCCAGCCGGACGAGGGCCCGGCCGCTGAGGTCGTGCGATATCTCGCGGATGCTGCGGATGGGGTTTTCCATCCGCATGTCCCGCATGATCACACCCGCCTCGATCATGCGCAGGACCAGGTCGACGGTGCCCACCTTCATGAGGGCGGTGGCCTCCGACATGTTCGAGTCGCCCACAATGACGTGCAGCCGCCGGTAGAACTCGGCGTCCGCGTGCGGCTCGTCGCGGGTGTTGATGATGGGGCGGGACCGCGTGGTGGCGGAGGAAACGCCCTCCCAGATGTGGTCGGCGCGCTGGGAAAAAGCGTACGTTGCGCCATGCGGGGTCTTGAGGATCTTTCCCGCCCCGGCAATGAGCTGGCGGGTCACCAGGAACGGAATCAGGATCTCTGCCAGCCGGGAAAACTCGCCGCGGCGGGGAATGAGGTAGTTTTCGTGGCTGCCGTAGGAATTTCCGGCGGAATCGGTGTTGTTCTTGAACAAGTAGACCGTGCCGTTGAAACCCTCAGCAGCGAGCCGCGCCTGCGCTTCGTCCACGAGGTCGTCCAGGATCAGTTCCCCGGCCCGGTCATGGGCTATCAGCTGTGCGAGGTCGTCACATTCGGCGGTGGCGTATTCGGGGTGGGAACCCACGTCCAGGTACAGCCGCGAGCCGTTGGTCAGGAACACGTTGGAAGAGCGTCCCCAGCTGACAACCTTGCGGAAGAGATACCGGGCAACCTCCTCCGGGGCAAGAGGCCTCGAATCGGGGCTCGAATAGGAAATCCCGAATTCGGTTTCGATACCGAAGATTCTCTTGTCCATGTGTCCTCCTAGGCCAGCAGTGCAGTGATATCCGCGTCATTGAGCCGGCGGAAGGCGCGGCGGGACCCACGTGAGCGCTCGGAAGTCCTGTCCAAAACCGCAACCTCCAGCGCCCGTGCCGGCAATGCCTTGGCCTGGTCGTCTGCTTCACCTGCGGGGGCGAGGCCGGACATGGCCAGCCGCACGGCTTCCGAAAAGCTGAGCGAGCCGCGCCAGCCGCCCTCGATGGCGGACGACACCTTATCCGCCTGGCCGCCCATCACCACAAAACTGTGCTCATCGGCGATGGAACCGTCGAAGGTCAGCCGGTAGAGATGGTCCTCTTCCTGGGTGGGGCCGACTTCGGCCACCGCCAGTTCCACTTCAAAGGGTTTCTGTTCGGCGGTGAACACGGCGCCCAGGCTTTGGGCGTAGACGCTGGCCAGGCCCCGGGCGGTGACGTCCTCACGGTCGTACGAGTACCCGCGGACGTCCGCGTACCTGACGCCGGCTTGCCGGAGGCTTTCGAACTCGTTGTATTTCCCGACGGCGGCGAAAGCGATTTTGTCGTAGATCTCACCAATTTTGTGCAAGGACGGGGAGGGGTTTTCCGCCACGAGTGCAATCCCCTCCGCGCAGCTGATGACCACCACGGACCTGCCTCGGGCGATGCCTTTCCGTGCGAAGTCGGCACGGTCCTTCATCAGCTGTTCGGGCGAGACATAGAACTGCTGTGTCATCTCAGGCCTCCCGTCCGGCGATGGTGCGGGCTTCGATGACGTTCCTTGCCGCGGCTGCGAGTTCCGGCTCGGGAACCCGGCGGGCGCCCGAGCTGTCCACCGTATAGACCACAGGCCACAGCTGGCGGACGGTGTCCGGCCCGCCGGTTGCCGAATCGTCGTCCGCGGCGTCATACAGGGATTCCACCGCAACGGCGAGTGCCTCGGCGGCGGTGAGGTTGGGCCGCCACAGTTTTTTCAGGGCGCCGCGGGCGAAGACGGACCCGGACCCTACCGTATGGTGTTCGTGTTCCTCGTACCTGCCGCCGGTGACATCGTAGGAGAACAGCCGGCCCACACCGGCGCCGGTGTCGAAACCGGCGAAGAGCGGCACCACGGCCAGGCCCTGGAGCGCCAGCGGGAGGTTGCCGCGGATCATGGCCCCAAGCCTGTTGGCCTTGCCTTCGAGGCTGAGGAGCGTGCCTTCGATCTTTTCGTAGTGCTCGAGTTCCACCTGGAACAGCCGCGTCAGGTCAATTGCTATGCCGGCGGTTCCAGCGATGCCCAGCACCGAAAACCGGTCTGCGGGGAACACCTTCTCGATATGCCGGCTGGCGATGACGTTGCCCATGGTGGCCCGCCGGTCCCCTGCCATCAGCACGCCGCCGTCGTAGCTCAAGGCAACGATGGTGGTGGCGTGCGGAACCTGCAGCGGAGCGGCCGCGGACGCGCCGCCCTGGGGGGACCGGCTGAAGGGCAGAAGCTCCGGCCGGTCCCGCTGCAGGTGTTCGGTAAAGGACGAGGTGGCGTTGGCGGCTACCTGGTTGGCGGTTGATTCCTGCACTCATGCACTCCTTGAACGTGGTACTTCAACGTCTGTACAGATTCCGGCCGTCCGGGGCTTCCGCCACCCTCCGGTCCGGGTTACTGGCCGCCTTTTTGGACGAAGGCCCGGACGAACTCTTCGGCGTTGGATTCCAGGACGCCGTCGATCTCATCGAGGAGATCGTCCACGCCTTCGGTTGATGCCGAAGCCTGGGCTTCCGGTGGTGCGGGCGGCGCCTCAGGAATGTCCTCGTCGACCTGGCTGTCGCGTGATTGCGGCTGCTGCTGCTCCTGACCTGCCATTGTTATCCCTCCCTTTAATCAGTCATCGGATCCGGCGGATCCTCCGATATGCCCATCCTGCCACGGCAGCGGCCGTCCGGCGCGGTTTACGCCGCAGGCGGAGCGTTGTTGTGTCCCAGGAGTTCCGCCAGGAACGGACCCGCTTCCCGGTAGCGCTGGAACAACGCTCCCGTCAGTGCTTTGGTTCCGCGCAACGGCTCCCGTGTGGGGACGCGCTGCAGGCGCCCGTAGCCGGGTACGTCGAAGATGACCGAGTCCCAGCTCGCGCCCACCACATCCTTGCCGAAGCTGCTGATGCACTTGCCGCGGAAGAAAGCGCGGGTGTCCGGCGGCGGTTCCCCGACGGCGGCAGCGATGGTGGCGTCGTCGACGATCCTTTGCATCCGGTTCCGGGCCAGGAAGCGGTAGTACAGGCCTTTTTCCGGCCGGATGTCGGACCACTGCAGGTCGACGAGGCCCAGCCGGGCGTCGTTCCATTCCAGGCCGTCCCGCTGGCGGTACCCGTCCAGGAGGGAGAGCTTGGCGAGCCATTCAACGGAGCTGGACGCCGCGGCCCTGTCGCTGTCCAGCTGGGTAAGGACGGTCGCCCACCGGTCCAGGACGTCGTGGGTGTGTCCATCACCGTCCACGGCGTCGCCCACTCCGGTGTCCTGTGCGAGCTTGGCTGCGGCCTCGTGGTACATCCATTGCAGGTCAAGGGCCGTGACCCGCCGGCCGTCGAGCAGCCGCAGCGTGGCCGTCAGGGATGTGTCGTGGCTGACTGCCTGGAGCGCCTGGACAGGTTCGTACACCTCGACCTTCGGCGCCAGTCCCGCCTCGATGAGGCTGAGAACCATGGCTGTGGTCCCGAACTTCAGGTAGTTGGACACTTGGCTGAGGTTGGCGTCACCGATGATGACGTGGAGGCGCCGGTACTTGTCCGCGGTGGCGTGCGGCTCGTCCCTGGTATTGATGATGGGCCGGCGGATGGTCGTTTCCAGCCCCACTTCGGCTTCGAAAAAGTCTGCCCGCTGGCTGATCTGGTACCCGGGCCCTGAACTGTCCTGTCCGATCCCCAGCCGTCCCGCGCCGCAGATGATCTGGCGGGTCACGAAGAACGGCGTCAGGCCGCGAACAATGTCGCCGAACGGGACCGAGCGCGGCATGAGGTAGTTTTCGTGGGAGCCGTAGGACACGGACTTGTTGTCCGTGTTGTTCTTGTAGAGATTGACGGGCGGAAGGTCGGGGTCCGACGCCAGCCGCCGTACCGCTGCCAGGCCCACAAGGTCGCCGGCGGCGTCCCAGATGACGGCGTCACGCGGGTTGGTGACTTCCGGGCTGGAGTACTCGGGATGGGCATGGTCCACATACAGCCGCGCCCCGTTGCCGAGGACCATGTTCATCAGGAGTGTGCCGGACTCGTCCTGCCCGTCGAGCTCGAGTTCCTCCCGGCCGTACGCCAGGGCAACGGCTTCCGCGTCCAGTACCGGCGGCTGGTCTGTCAGCTGGCTGGGATGTGCCGAGCCCCGGTCCACCGTCCATCCCCGGGCGTCGTGTAACGGCTCTTCATCCGTGTAGTCCCAGCGGGTTTCAGCTCCTCCGGCGGCGCGCTGCCGGGTGACCTGGGCATAGGCCTGGACCACCCGGGCACTCATCATGGTCGCGTTGGCCGAGGGGGCGGAGGGGGCGTGGATGCCGTACTCGGTTTCGGCGCCCATCACCCGCATGGCCCCGCCGGCCGGGAGTGATCCCCCGGCGGCGGGCTCCGGTGCAGCGGTCATAGATACTGTCCCGTGGTGGGCATGGTTTCGATGGACTTGCCGGGCTCCTGGCCGGCCTTGCCCTGGACGATGGTACGGATGTACGTGATCCGTTCGCCCTTCTTGCCGGAGATACGGGCCCAGTCATCAGGATTGGTGGTGTTGGGCATGTCTTCGTGTTCGCGGAACTCATCCACCACGGCCCGCAGCAGGTGCTCGATCCGGAGCCCCTTCTGCTGCGTTGTCAGGAGGTCCTTGATGGCGTACTTCTTGGCCCGGTCCACCACGTTCTGGACCACGGCGCCGGAGTTGAAGTCCTTGAAGTACAGCATCTCGGTGTCACCGTTGGCGTAGGTGACTTCCAGGAACTCGTTCGACTTGTCCGTGGAGTACATGGCTTCCACAGTGCGCTGGACCATGGCGTCCACGGTGGCCTGGACATCGCCGTCGTGCTCTGCGAGGTCGGACTCGTGGAACGGAAGGTCCGGAGTGATGTATTTGTTGAAGATGTCCGCTGCCGCTTCGGCATCCGGGCGGTGGATCTTGACTTTGACGTCCAGCCGGCCGGGGCGGAGGATCGCGGGGTCGATCATGTCCTCGCGGTTGGAGGCACCGATCACGATCACGTTGTCGAGGCGCTCCACGCCGTCAATCTCGCTGAGCAGCTGGGGCACGATGGTTGTCTCGACGTCGGAAGAAATACCGGTGCCGCGGGTGCGGAACAGCGAATCCATCTCGTCGAAGAACACCACGACGGGGCTGCCGTCGGAGGCCTTTTCCCTGGCACGGGAGAAGATCAGCCGGATGTGGCGCTCGGTCTCACCGACATACTTGTCGAGGAGTTCGGGACCCTTGATGTTCAGGAAGTAGCTCTTGAGGTCCACGTTGCCGGAGCGTTCGGCGGCGCGGGCGGCGAGCGAGTTGGCCACGGCCTTGGCGATGAGGGTCTTGCCGCAGCCGGGAGGGCCGTACAGCAGGATGCCCTTGGGCGCCTTGAGACCGTGTTCCCGGTAGAGGTCAGGATGGAGGAACGGCAATTCGACGGCGTCGCGGATCTGCTCGATCTGCGGCCCCAGGCCTCCGATGTCCTCGTAGGTGATGTCCGGGACTTCTTCCAGGACCAGGTTCTCCACCTCGGAGCGGGGAACCTTTTCTAGGGCGTAGCCCGTCCGCGAATCGATGGACAGGGCGTCCCCTACACGGAGCTTTTCGGTGAGGAGGGCTCCGGAGAGCCGGATTACGCGCTCTTCGTCGGCCCGTCCAACCACCAGTGCGCGGTCCGCGCCGAGCATCTCCTTCAGCGTGGCCAGCTCGCCGGCCCGCTCGTAGCCGAGCCCGGCCACGATGAGCAACGCCTCGTTGAGCAGGACTTCCTGGCCCACTGCCAACTGGTTGATGTTGACCAGCGGGCTGATGCCCACCCGCATTTTCCGGCCCGCGTTAAAGATGTCCACGGATTCCTCCGTGGCCGCCTGCCCGCTGCTGCCCGGAGAGGGTGGCCGTTTGGGGTTCAGCTGGAGGATGGTGCCGAAGCTGTACGGCGGCTGTCCTTCCTGGTCCAACGCGTTCTTGAGCCTGAGAATCTCGGCTTTCGCGGTCTCCAGCATGCTGACCAGCTTGGTGTTGTTCTGCGTTGCCGCAGCCAACTGGCGGTCGATATGCCTGAGCTTGTCCCGGAGGATGTTGACCTGGCGGTCGGCAACCGAGAGGTCATTGGCGGCAGACTGCTCTGCCGGTGTACGTCCGGAGTCCTGGTTTGGAGTCTCCATATGTATCAGCCCCTTCCTGCGCTTCTATTAAGACATTAGTCCCAAGATGGCAGGTAGGGATGGAGACTCCCGAAATGTGGACTAGTTCGTGATCTCCGGCGCGTCCTTGACGTTGGTCCCGGCAATGGCATCGCGGGCGGCCCTCCGCAGCTTCTTGTCGGATACCAGGCGCTCCCCCACGGCTCCCGGGGTCCAGGCATTGACGTCCTCTTCGTTGAATTCGGTCTTGGACGGGCGGCGCTTTACCGAGATGCCGGTAACGCCGTCAGCCAGCCTGCGTGTCACAAGGAGGAAGCCGGTGTGGGCCACCATCCGGTGGTCCGGACGGACCGCGAGTCCTTCAAGATGCCAGCCGCGGACCATGGATTCCCAGGCGTCGGGTTCGGTGAACCGGCCGTCGGCCCGGATGGCTTCCGCCGTCCGTGAGAGCTGGGTGACGGTGGCGACGTAGTTGATCCAGACGCCCCCCGGGGCCAGGACGGTGGCTACGGCGTCGAGGCATTCCCACGGCGCCAGCATGTCCAGTACCACGCGGTCCACCGATCCAGGTGCCTCGCTGCGGACAACCTCTTCCTGGAAATCGCCCAGGGAGATCTGCCAGGCCGGGTGCGGGCCGCCGAAAATCGTTTCCACGTTTCCGCGCGCGATGTCCGCGAACTCTTCGCGCCGTTCAAAGGAGTGCAGGTAGCCCTGGTCACCTACGGCGCGGAGCAGGGAGATGGAGAGGGCGCCGGAACCGACGCCGGCTTCCACCACGCGTGCGCCCGGGAAAATGTCAGCCATCGTGACGATCTGGCCGGCGTCCTTGGGATAGACGACGGCGGCGCCACGCGGCATGGAGAGGACGAAGTCTGAGAGCAGGGGGCGCAGGGTCTGGTATTGCTGGCCTACGTTGTTGACCACCACGGACCCGTCTACCTTGCCGATGATTTCATCGTGGTTCAGGAAGCCGCGGTGGGTATGGAAGGCTCCGCCCCGCTCGAGGGTGATGGTGTTCATGCGCCCGCGTTCGTCGGTCAGCTGGACGCGCTCACCCTCCCGGAAGGGTCCCCGGCGACGGGCAGCTCCCATCGGCTGCGAGCTGCCGGGGGCAGCACCGGCCTGGGCTGCTGCCGTTGCTTCATTGACGGCAGTTTCGCTGCTCATGATGTTCCTCGCTCCTGTAAACCTGGGGTGCCAACGCATGCATGTCCTGGTACAGACATTGTGGCTTCTGCGGCGGCAATGCACACCGGCACGTAACTCTACCGGTTCTGGCCCTGGGGGCGCTTATCGGTCCGCTGCCGCTTTCCGGTGATGGCGGCAACTACCGCGTCCTGGGAGAGCAGCCCGGTCACCCTGCCATTGTGGTCCACCACAGCGTAGTGGCGCCCCTCGAGCTGGGACAGGAAGGTGATCAGCTCCTGTCCCTTCGACCATTCGGGGACGTAGGCGCCCGGAGCCAGGGCGAAGGAGACTGCCGTGACGGGGGTGGACTGCGCTGCGGCGGGCGGCACGGAGGCCAGTGCTGCGGGATCCACCACGCCCTGGGGCCGCCCATCAGGCCCGTAGACGACGAGGGACGTGGTTCCGGCTGCACCGCGGCGGAGGGCTTCCTGCACTGAGGCGGTGGATGGAAGTCCGACGGCGGGCGTCGCCAACCCCGCCGCAGTCACCAGGGGCAGGCGGCCGCGCAGCGTTCCCTGCTGGATGGACGCGGAGGCCCCCATCCAGAGGAATCCGCTGACGAGGACGGTGATGATGACCAGGCTGAAGTCAGGCTCGTCCCCGGCGAGTAGTGGCCTGACGATGAACCAGGCGCATATTGCGACAACGATGATCCGGCCGCCCCAGCCGGCCGCAACCGTTCCCTTTGCCTGGCTCCCGGTCGCCTTCCACACGGCAGACTCGACCAGCCGCCCGCCGTCGAGCGGCAGGCCGGGAAGAACGTTGAAGACCGCGATCAGGAAGTTGGCCCACATGAAGATGTTCGTGAGGATTTCGGCGACGCTGCCCATGCTGTCAGTGCTGAGGGCAAGCCAGGCGCCTCCGGCCAGGACAAAGTTTGCTGCCGGACCCGCCAGCGCCACCAGGACGGATCGTCCCGGTGAAGCGGTGAAGCTTTCGAACTGGGTGTGGCCGCCCCAGAGGTTGAGCACGATTTTTTGGGTGGGCCACCCGTAGATCTTGGCGGTCAGCGCATGGGCGAGTTCGTGGACCAGGACCGAAATCAACAGCAGGACCGCGTAGGCGAACGCCACCACATACGCGGCCGCGCCCAGGGCCGGGTTGCTCCGGTCGAGCACCGGTCCGTAAACAATGACGGTGAAAGCGGCGATGATGAACCACGAATAGGCGAGCACCACCGGAACCCCGGCGATCCTGCCGAGGGAAATGCCTTCGCGGCGGGCCGGCGCGCGGGTTTCAGTCACGGGAAGTCCCGACGGCGGAAGCGGCTTCTGTCTGCTGCGAACCGGACGCCGGGCTGCCCGCGAGCAAGGATTCAAGGTCGGCCACGGTGCGGCCGGCCAGCGAGTCCCACAGGGTGTAGCGGCCATCCTGGGGCAGCGGAACAATGTGCGGTATGGCGACGGTGGCCACGCCGGAGGCGACGGCGGCTGCCACGCCTGGCGCGGAGTCTTCCAGTGCAACGCAGTGTTCGATGGCCAGGTCCGGATCGGTCTCCCGCAGCCGTTCCACGGCTGCCAGGTATGCCTCCGGGTGCGGTTTTCCTTGGGAGACAGTGTCGCCGGTTACCAGGATTTCGAAGTACGGGCGGGGAAGGCTGGCAACCACCTGCCGCGCGAGCGGACCCTCGGACATGGTGACCAGGGCGCAGCGCACCCCGGCGAGGTGAAGATCTTCCAGCAGTTCACGGGCACCCGGCCGCCACGGCACCTGCTGCTGGACGCTGTCGATGACCGCTGCTGTGAGGGTATCGATGATCTGGCGTATCTCCAGGCCGACGCCTGCCTGCTGGAGGATCCCCGCGGAAAAGGTCAGGGACTGGCCTACCAGCTGCATGGCCTGCTCATGGGACCACGTTCCTCCGTGGGCTTCCACCAGCGCACGTTCGGCGGCGATCCAGTAGGGCTCGGTGTCCACGATGGTGCCGTCCATATCCCAGAGGACGGCTTTGAGCGGGGTACCGGAAGCTGGCGATTGCATGCTCCCAAGTCTACGGGGACATGCTGGACGCCTCCTGTGGGCTACGCCCTTGGCGAATCCGGGCCCAATTCCTGCTGCCGGCCCCGGCTTCCGCGCATTTTGCGGCGCTTCATTCCATGCACTGGGAACGTCCTTGGACGTAGGGTGAAGAAATGAATAGCTTCGAGGGAGACACCACCGAACCGGGTGCCGGACCCGAGCGGGAACGGTTCCTCCAGCCAGTGGCTGACGGACAGCGGGTAACTGTGATGCTTGCCGCCTTTGAAGGCTGGAACGACGCCGGCGAAGCGGCGAGCGATTCGCTGCGGTACCTGAACAAGCTCTGGGGTGGCAAGAAAGTAGCGTCCATAGACGCCGACGAGTACTACGACTTTCAGTTCACCAGGCCCACTGTCCGCAGGAATGCCGCCGGCGAACGGAAAATCAAGTGGCCCTCCACGAGGATTTACAAGGCCAGCGCGCCGGACTCCAACGTGGACGTGATCTTTGTCCAGGGCACTGAGCCGTCCTATAAATGGCGCGCCTACACCGCGGAGTTGTTGGTGCACGCGGAAGCCCTGAACGTGGATTACGTGGTGCTGGTGGGGGCGCTGCTCGCTGATGTTCCGCACAGCAGGCCGATTCCGGTGAGCACGTCGTCCGACGACGCCCCGCTGCGGGAGCGCATGAACCTGGAAGCTTCGCAGTATGAAGGCCCGGTGGGCATTGTGGGTGTCCTGTCCGAAGTTGCCCTGCTGGCGGGGCTCCCCACAGTCTCGCTGTGGGCCGCCGTTCCGCATTATGTGGCGCAGGCGCCGTCGCCCAAGGCCCAGCTGGCCCTGCTGCACCGGATAGAGGAGCTGCTGCAGGTCCCGCTGGACACCCACGAGCTGGCGGAGGAAGCGGACGCCTGGGAGCGCGGCGTGGACGAGCTGGCCACCGAGGACCCGGAGATCGCGGCGTATGTCCGGCAACTGGAGGAAGCCAAGGACACCGCCGACCTGCCGGAAGCCACGGGCGAGTCCATTGCGCGTGAGTTTGAACGCTATCTGAAGCGGCGGGGCCAGGACAGGCCCTGAGCCGGGCTGGGCCACACCCGTTCCCGGCCGGTAAGGCCGGGAACGGAAAGGTCAGAGGCGGATGCCCAGGAGCGCGTCCACCGCGTCCTTGACCAAGGCCTGGTCCGCGGCGTTGGCGGCAGCGCCGCCGTCGTTCGCCTGCCGTGCCCAGCGGGAGACAGCCGCAACCGCCCCGGGGGCGTCGAGGTCCGCGGCAAGCGCCGCCCGCATCTCTGCGATCAGCGGCCCGGCAGAACCTGCAGGGGTGTGGTCAAGTGCCCGCCGCCATGCCGTGAGGTCAGCCTTGGCGGCCGCGAAACCTTCATCCGTCCAGGACCAGTCGGAGCGGTAATGGTGGGTAAGGATGGCAAGCCGGATAGCGGCGGGATCCTCCCCTGCCGCCCGCAGCTTGGAAACGAGCACAAGGTTGCCCTTGGACTTGCTCATCTTTTCGCCGTCCAGCCCCACCATGCCAGCATGCGCGTAGTGCCTGGCAAGCGGCACCCCGGCCAGTGAAAACGCGTGCCCGGCGCCCATCTCGTGGTGCGGGAAGATCAGGTCGGAGCCGCCGCCCTGGACGGTGAACGGCGAGGGCAGGTACTTCTGCGCGATGACGGTACATTCGATGTGCCAGCCGGGCCTGCCGGGCCCCAGGCTTCCGCCGGGCCAGCTGGGCTCGCCTTCGCGCTCCACCCGCCACAGCAGCGGGTCCAGTGCCTGGCGCTTTCCTGCCCGCCCGGGGTCGCCGCCGCGTTCTGCGAAAAGCTCCAGCATGTCACTTTCGCCCAGCCCGGAAATGCTGCCCAGGGTCCACGCTTCCGGAGAGACGGACTGCTTGCCTGCGGCCTCGACGTCGTAATAGACGTCCCCGTCCGGATCACCGTTGCTGCCCTGCACCTTGTAAGCCAACCCGAGGTTGACCAGGCGTTCCACCTCGGGAACGATCAGCCCGATGGATTCAACGGCACCCACGTAACGGTCCGGGGAAAGGACGTTTAGCGCCTCCATGTCCGTGTGGAAGAGCTCAATCTGGCTGGCGGCCAGGTCCTGCCAGTCGACGCCGGTGGCGGAAGCGCGTTCCAGGAGCGGGTCGTCCACGTCTGTCACATTTTGGACGTAGGAGACGTCCTGGCCGGCGTCCCGCCACGCCCTGTTCAGGAGGTCAAATGCCACATAGCTGGCCGCATGGCCCATGTGTGTTGCGTCGTACGGGGTGATCCCGCAGACGTACATGGAGGGCGCCGTTTCGGCCTCCAGCTCCACCACACGGCCTGCCGCGGTGTCGAACAACCGGATGGCAGGCATGTTTCCGGGCAGGGCAGGAACGGGGCGGGAAGTCCAGGATTTCACAGACCAAGCCTAGTGCTAGGCGCCGATGACACCGAAACCGAGAAGCAGGTACAGGGCGAGGCCCAGGAAGATCCGGTACCAGACGAACAGCCGGTAGCTGCGGGTGGACACGAACTTCAGGAACCAGCCGATGATGACGTAGCCCACCACCAGCGCGATGGCGGTGGCCAGTGCGGTTTCCGCCAGGCCGTAGGGGCCGGTGATGCCGTCCTTGGACACCACCTTGTACAGCTGGAACAGCCCGCTGCCGAACACCGCGGGGATGGCGAGCAGGAAGGAGTAGCGTGCCGCAGCCTCGCGGGTGTAGCCCATGAGGAGGCCGGCTGTGATGGTGCCGCCGGAGCGGGAGACGCCGGGAATCAGGGCCATGGCCTGGGCGAAGCCGTACAGGATGCCGTGCTTGTACGTCAGCATGTTCAGGTCGCGTTTCTGCTTGCCGACGGCATCGGCGACGGCGAGGAACAGGCCGAAGACGATCAGCATGGTGGCCACGATCCACATGCTGCGGAGGACGGACTCGATCTGGTCCTGGAACAGCAGTCCCAGGACGATGATCGGCAGGCTTCCCATGATGACCAGCCAGCCCATCCGGGCGTCAGGATCCTGGCGCGGCACTTTTCCGCTGAGTGAGCCGGCCCAGGCCTTGACGATCCGGACGATGTCCCGCCAGAAATAGATCAGCACGGCAGTCTCGGTGCCCAGTTGGGTAATGGCGGTAAAAGCGGCCCCCGGGTCGGCGGCGTTGGGCAGGAATTGCCCCACGATCCGCAGATGCGCACTTGATGAAATCGGAAGAAATTCGGTCAGTCCCTGCACTAGGCCCAGCAGGGCCGCCTCAAACCAGTTCACGCTAAGACCCTACGTCATGGGCAGCAGGGGTTCTGCCCGTAAGCTTGCTGCTATGCAGCAGCGTTACGTCGGCAACAGTGGATTGCGAGTTTCATCCCTCTCACTTGGGACCATGGACTGGGCCGGCGAAACCGACGAACAGGACGCCTCGGAACTGTTGCGCACCTTCCTCACCGCGGGCGGCCGGCACGTGGACACCGCTGCCTCCTACTCGGACGGGCGTGCCGAGGCGATGTTGGGTTCCCTGTTGGGCGACGTGGTGGCGCGGACAGAGGTGACCATCTCCACCAAGGCGGGAATGACGACGCCGGATGGCCGGCGCGCCGTCGACACCTCGCGTAACGCGATGCTCACCGGCCTGGATGCGAGCCTTGCCAGGCTCGGCACGGACTACGTGGACATCTGGTTCGCGCAGGCCTGGGACGGCAATGTTCCGCTGGAAGAAACTTTGTCCGCCCTGGAATTCGCCGTCCGGACGGGCCGGGCCCGGTACGCCGGCGTATCCAACTTCAACGGCTGGCAAACGGCCAAGGCAGCCGCAATCGCCGGGTTCCCACTGGTGGCGGCGCAGGCCGAATACTCGTTTCTGCAGCGCAAGCCCGAAGCCGAGCTGATCCCGGCGGTGGAGGATGCCGGCCTGGGCCTGATGGCGTGGGGCCCGTTGGGGCGCGGGGTGCTCACCGGAAAGTACCGCGGCAGCATCCCGGCGGGGTCCCGTGGGGCATCCGCGTCCGGGTCCGCGTACGTGTCGCCCTACCTTGACGAGAAGCCTTCGCGGACGGTGGAAGCAGTCTGCATGGCAGCGAAAGGGCTCGGCCGGACCCCGCAGGACGTCTCGCTCAGCTGGCTGCTGTCCCAGCATGGGGTAGCCACCGTGATTGTGGGTCCGCGGACGCCGGTGCAGCTGAAGGAGATACTTGAAGCCCAGCTGACGCCGCTGCCGCCCGAGATTGCCCGGGCGCTGGAGGATGTGTCAGCACCGCACTAGATTCGCGGTCCTATTCCTGGACGATTTCCAGGTCCTCGTCGTCGTCCACGCCGCTTTCTTCGTCCTCTTCATCCTCGTCGTCAAAGACCTGAAGCGGCGTCACCTCGTTGTAGGCCTCATAGAGCGCGTCCTCGTACACTTCGAACGCGTCTGCGACGGCAAAAAACGCTGCCTCCACGGAGGGGTCACCATCTCCGCGGCGGTTGGATGCTGCTATAAGGTGTTCTTCCAAAGCGGTGGTCAGGGACTGAAGCGCGACACGCGGATCGATGCTCATGACTTCACGTTAGCCGGAAAAGGACGAAAATGGAGAGCAATGAAGGAACATTTTCTCACCAGCTCGGTCCAGCGGGAACGGGATTATTTGAGGCAGTACGAGTACCTCGTACTGACGGTAAGCCCTGACGATTCACTGCACGAGGCGCGGCGCCGGCTGGTGGAACACTCCGAGTACGGCAAGTGGGAGCTGGAGCGCAGCAAGCTGTATGTGGGCGGCGGACGGCGTTTCTGGCTCCGTCGACGGGTGATGCAGGTCCAGCGGACCGTCTAGGGGATTGGCGGACCGTCTAGGGGATTGGCGGACCGTCTAGCCCTCTAGCGGCCCCAGCCACGCGTTCGCCACCGTGTTGTGGGCCGATTCGTCGTCGGACGGGTGGAACATCCCCGCCAGGACGTCCCGGTAGAGCCTTTCCAGTTCGGATCCCCGGAAGTAGCTCGATCCGCCGCTGACCCGGATGGCCAGGTCCACTACCCGCCGCGCCGTCTCGGTGGCGTTGACTTTCAGTCCTACGAGTTTGGGGAACCACTGCGCGCCGTGGTCCGTCAGTGCGTCGACGTCGGACGCTGCGGTTTTGAGCTGTGGGTACAGGTTGTCCATGGCCATGGCAGCCTCGGCAACCTTCCAGCGGATGTCCGGGTCCTGCGCGTAGCTGCGTCCGCCGTTCTTGAATGAGGTGCGGCGCTTGACGGTTTCGACACCTACGGTGAGGGCGCGCTCCCCCAGGCCGGTGTAGACGGCGGCGAGGAGTGTTTCGAAGCAGGCGAAGATGGCGAAAATCAGGGGATCAGGGTTCGGTCCGACGGGGAGCTTGCGGAAGATCCGCTCCGCCGGGACCCGAACGCCTTCGAGGACCGTTGTGGAGGACTGGCTGGCGCGCATGCCCAGGGTGTCCCAGTCATCGAGGATGCGGTAGCCGGCCGTGTCCCGGGTGATGAACCCGTGAACCAGTTCCCCGTCACCGTCCCTGGCCCCGGGATCCTTCCCGAAGATCCCCAGACGGGTCCAGGCCGGAGACAGGCTTGTGAAAATTTTGGTGCCGGTGAAGGAGTACCCGCCGTCGGGTGAGGGCGCTGCTGTGGTGCGGGAGTCGAAAAGGACAGAGTCGTTGCCCGCTTCGGAGTTGCCGAAGGCGAAGATCTCGCCGCTGGCTGCTTCCTTCAGGACGAAGTCCAGGGACTCGTCCCCGCGGGCGCGGAGTACCTGCGCGACGCCGGTCCACACCAGGTGCATGTTGACGGCGAGGGCGGTGGCCGGGGCGGCCGTTGCCAGCCTCCGCTGGCACTGCGCCGCCGCTTCGAGTCCAAAGCCCATGCCGCCGTCGGACGTGGAAACAAATAACTTCAGGTAGCCGGCGGCAGCCAACTCCCGGAGGTCCTCGTGGAAGAAGGTGTTGTCCCTGTCGTAGCCGGCAGCTCGGCCGCGGATCCGCTCCAGGAGGGAATCCGGCAGCAGCTCTTCGGGGGTCATGCCCGCCCCTGTCAGTAGTTGGTGAGCAGGGTGTTCAGCACCCGGGCGCCGAATTTGAGCGAGTCGGCAGGGACGCGCTCATCGACGCCGTGGAACATTCCGGTGAAGTCCAGTTCGTCCGGCAGCATCAGCGGCGCGAATCCGTAGCCGGTGATTCCGAGCCGGCTGAGTGACTTGTTGTCCGTTCCGCCGGAGAGGGTGTAGGGCAGGACTTTGGCGCCCGGGTCTTCCGAATGGAGTGCGTCGATCATGGAGTCCACCAGGTTGCCGGCGAACGGTACCTCGAGGGACACGTCCTGGTGGACGTAGCTGACGTCGACGCCGGTTCCCGCGAGTTCCCTCACGATCTCGAGGACGTGTTCCTGCTGCCCGGGAAGGGTGCGGCAGTCGATCAGGGCCTCGGCCGATTCGGGGATGACGTTGTGCTTGTAGCCGCCCTTAAGCAGGGTGGGGTTGGTGGTGTTCTGCAGGGTGGCGCCGACGAAACGCGACACCGTGCCCAGCTGGTCCAGCAGGCGGTCCGGATTGTCGGCGTCGAACTCAACTCCCGTGAGTTCCGTCACTCCGTCCAGGAACTGCCGGGTGGTGGGCGTCAGTTCGATGGGCCACTTGTATTCGCCGATGCGGGTCACCGCGGCGGCGAGGCGGGTGACGGCGTTGTCCGTGCTGATCTGGGAGCCGTGGCCCGCCCTGCCGTGGGCCACGAGGCGGAGCCAGGAGATCCCCTTTTCGGCGGTTTGCAGCAGATAGGTGCGCTGGCCGCCGATGGTGGCCGAAAAGCCTCCCACCTCCGAGATGGCTTCGGTGGCGCCTTCGAACAGTTCCCGGCGCTTGTCGACGGCGTAGCGGGCTCCGTAGGCGCCGCCGGCTTCCTCGTCAGCGAAGAAAGCGAAGATGATGTCCCGCTTGGGTTTCCTGCCCGAGCGGGCGAAGCTCCGCAGGACGGAGAGGATCATGGCGTCCATGTCCTTCATGTCGACGGCGCCGCGGCCCCAAATGAGGCCGTCCTTGAGTTCAGCGCCGAAGGGGTCCACGGACCACTGGTCGCGGAGGGCGGGCACGACGTCCAGGTGGCCGTGCACCACCAGGGCACTGGCGGAGTGATCCTCGCCGGCCATCCGGGTCACAACATTCGCCCGGCCGGGGGCAGATTCGAAGATTTCCGCCTCCATGCCGACTTCCTCAATCAGTCCGGCAGCGTATTCCGCAGCAGCCCGCTCCCCCGGCCCGGAGCCGTCGCCGTAGTTCGAGGTATCGATCCGGATGAGTTCCTGGCAGATCCGGACAACTTCATCCTCGGGCAGGACGTCAGGCATTGGGAGCTCCTCGTTAGGGAATGACTGGTTGGCATGCGCGAATTCGCTGCCCTCAGCCTACCCACTTGGCCCGATTCGTTGTTCCCGGAAAGTCGTGTTAGAGTTTTTCTCGCTGCTTCGGAGAGGCGCGAAACACTGAAAGGTGTGAACGGTTCCCCGAATTACCACCTGCGCGGGTGGCGGAATGGCAGACGCGCTAGCTTGAGGTGCTAGTCCTCGAAAGGGGGTGGGGGTTCAAGTCCCCCTCCGCGCACAAACGGAAGCCCCGGAAAATCAGTGATTTTCCGGGGCTTCTTCTTGTTTGCCGGCAACCTCCATTGAGGCGTTGCTCACAGTGCGCGTCCCCCGCTGCGGGCTACCCGAACTAAAAACGCTGCAGTGCCTGGCCGAGCATTTCGTGACCTTGTGCCTCGAATGCCTCATCCCCTACAAGGTGTGCCCACACGGATGTACCAATCGCTTCCCGCAGCAGGTCGATTCGCCATACGTGGGCGGAACGGGGATCGTCACCATACCCGTTCAGGAACTCCTGCTCGAGCGCCGGCTTTTTCTGCCACTGCTGCACCGCCAACCGGCAAAAGTCCTCGGCTGCGGGTCGAAAATCGAAGCGGCCGAAGTCTATAGCCCGAAGATTGCCGTTGTTGCTGATCCAGTTCCGCGGCTGCCAGTCTCCGTGGGTGGGAACAACGCGAATGGGCATCGGCTGATACTTCCGCAGATGTTCACGGGCCTGCTGTTCCACTGCTGGAGCGATCCGATGCTTGTGCTCCAGCCAGCCCGCCGCCTTCGCTGTTGCCCGCGCCTCATAGTGCTCGTCAACCCGGGTCTCCTGGCTGTGAATCAGCCTCAGCAGTTCACCTGCTTGGGCATGGATGCCTGGGGACAGTTCATCCTCCGTACCCTCGACAAGTTTCCCTTCGAGGTACTGGAGCACCAAGAGGTTGGAGCTTCGGCTTGCGTGCAGCATTTCACCCACCCGGCCCCGGGTGAGGAGCGGACGCGTGTAGGAGCCGTGAGCCGTGATCTCCCTGCCGATGTGATGGTTTCCCGGCCCGGCAGCTTTGATAATCACGGTGGTGCCGGACGCCTTGACGTGAAGCACAGTTGTTTCGAGTTGCCTCCAGGACATGTCGGCAATAAGCGCTGGGGCGCCGAGCCATCCTTCTGCGAGCCTGGCCTGTTGCTCCGACAACCGCCCGCCATCCCACCGCGCCATCCCCGGAGTTTATCGCGGACCTCACCAACCGGGACCGGCATCGCGACGGGATCGGGCAGGCCGACGAGCGGCGCCGGAAGAACAACCAGGCTTAGGGCACACCTGCGCCCAGCAGGTCGAAATCCAGGTCAAGGTCCTCCGGCGATGTCAGCAGGCGCCAGGTGGAACCGACGCGGACCTCGCCGAGGCTGGCGGCGATCGGCATACGGTCCGCTTCCACGAGTTGCTCCAGCTCCAGGCCGGTGAGTTCTGCGATATCCCGGATCGGCACTTGAAAGGTCCGGAAAGGGCCCAATGGCGGAACGTCGTCTACGGCTCCAGGCCGCGGCACGTCCGGCAGGCCCGCAAGCTCGGGAGACTGGTCCACAACGTACCCGGTGGCTGCGGGATTCCCCTGGTGGACGAATACGGCGACCTTGAAGAAGCGCAGGGGAATCTCAACGCCCCGGTAGACCGGATCGATGTCGCTGAAGATCGGTCCCGTAAACACCACCAGTCGCCGGCGGTGGTCAGCCGCGTGGTCCAAAAGATAGGATTCCATGCCCAGCCACAGCTCCAGCCCCTGGTTGAATTTGGCTGCCTGGGGTGCCGCATTGGTGTAGTGGAATGTGTCCTGGTTCGCCCGGGCAGCCTCAGCCAGGGTATCCCCCCACACCGCGGACGCGCGACGAACCAGGTGCCCGCGGTCAATATCGTTCCGGGCATACATTCTCTCCCCCGTTTGCTGGTCCTCACTCAGCCTGGGATCCATGCGCCAAGTGATTCCGGACCTGCCGAGGTCCCTGAGCTTGCTTCCATCGATCCCGAGTCCTGTAACGGCGGCAAGGCGTTTGTCTGGGCGCATCAGCACGGAGAAGTGTGTGTATGGCAGCAGGACCGACTCCACATTTTTCAACCCCGGCATTGGCACCGTCACGCCTAAGAAGTCCGCATCAAAGCCCCGTCGGTCCGAGTAGTCGTTGGCGGTCGCAGACTGGGCTGCCAGAAGTTCATCCATGGCCCGGACCATAGCAGCACCATGTGACAGCCAACCGAACAGAGGGCTGCGGTCGATGGAGACCATGTGCTGGCACTCCAGTTGCCCATGCAGCCCTAGACTCAGGTTATGAGGAAGGGGTGGGGGATCCTGGGAATCATCGCGCTGGCCTTGTGCTCCGCGACAACGGGCTGCAGCACGGCATGTCCGGCGATCGGCTACATCAGCACGGTTGAAGTTCACCTGGAAGGGAACGCCGGGGCAGTCAATGAGGTCCAGCTGTGCAACGAACAAGGTTGCTCGCAACCGGAACCGACGGCAGGCCAACCCGTTCCCAGGAGGACAATCACAACGGAGTCGCTGGATCCAAGGGCGTCCCCGGCACCGGCAGTGGACAGCCCTCCTCCGAATTTAATGTATGGGGCGGAGACAGCCAGGTGGGTTTTCACATTCCCATTTGGCGCGCCCCAGCACGTCACGGTCCGTGCGCTCACGACTGACGGTGGGGTGTTCGCTCAGCAGGACAACGCGTTGATCTGGACAAGGGTCGGCGGCACTCCGCCTTGCCCGGGGCCGATCACCACCCCTCCCATCAAGCTCCTGATGGATGGCAGCTGAGCAGGCAATCACGGGCGCGGATGCGCGGTGGTCAACAGATCACCTACGTTACAGTCGAGCACCTTACAGATGGCCGTGAGGGTTGAGAACCGGATGGCTTTAGCCCGGTCATTCTTCAGGACGGACAAATTCACCAGGCTGACGCCAACCCGCTTACTCAGCTCAGTCAGGGTCATTCCGCGGTCCGCCAGCAGTTCATCGAGCCGGCAGTGGATGTTCGAGAATTCCTCTGCCGGCATCAGACCAGGCCCTCGGTGTCCTTCTGCAGCCGGCCGCCGAACTGGAACACGCCGCCCACAAGCAGCATGGCGGTGCCCAGCAAAAACGGGACCGCGCTGAACTCCATCGAGAAATGGGCAGACTCCCCCGGAATCCGCCCATTGGCTCCGGCCAGGTCCGCAAGCAAGCTCCTGCCCAACCCATCGAGGAACTGGGCAATGGCCCCGACGACGACGAGGACAAAACCGCCGGAACCAATGATCCAGCCCGAACGCGGGGTAAACAGGACCTGGCTGCGCAGCCGGTACGCCAGCAGGAACACGATGGCCAGAATTACCAAGACAACCACCTGGTTTAACGCCCCCGCCCACGCCAGCAGCCCTGCCGGGCCGGAGGGAAGCACGGGGAAGGTTACCTCGAGGGCAGTAGCATGCCCGGTTGCCCCCAGGGACAAGCCATCCGCTACCCGGTTATCGGTCGTAACGGGAAGAGTGACAGTGGCCGCTCCGGTAAAGGATCCCAGAATGCTCACTACCGTCCATGTTGTGGTGATGACCGCGGCAACGGCCACAGAAATCATGACCAGCAGCGCGTCAGTCCCGGACACAATCATCTTCCACCTGGCATCTGTCGCCGCAGGCCTGACCAGTTTCATTTTTCCCCCAGAATTATCGACTACCGTTATTACCGGTAATCGATAAACCTAGTGTCCGGCATGGGCGGAATCAAGCTTCCCGCAACGCCGGCAAACGAGAGGGAGCCCGCCTCAGGCGAGCTCCCTCTTGCAAGACCGGCGTCAGTAGCCGGTGGGCTGATCGAACCGTTGTCCCGCCGGGTTCGACGGCAGGATGGCCATCACCAGAAGAGCCAGGGCGCCAAGGATCGGCACCAGGATCACCAGAACGAGCCAGCCGCTCAGGTTGGCGTCGTGCAGCCGGCGGACCAGCAGCGCGATGGACGGAACAATGACCGCCAGGCCCCACACGATCATCAGGATGCTGCCCACGATTGCACCGGGCCCGGGCAGCGCCGTGCCGTTTGCGGCCACCGTAGCGCCGGGGGCTCCGGCCACCGAGGTGATGATGTTGAGGACCACGCCGACAAGGAAAGCGACAAGCGCCCACCACCAGTATTCGCTCCGGCTGGCGCGGCCCGAGAACGTGGCGTACTTCTTGAAGAAGCGGCGCACCGCTACGGGCAGGCTGGCGCCGTAGTGCGGCGCCCATAACGGCGGCTCGCCGGCTGCAGGCTGGTAGGACTGTTGCTGCGGACTGGGGTATTGCGGATAGCTCAAGGATTCCCCCCGGAATGTCAAAGTGATGAGACCAGCCCATCCTAGAGCCAGCAGCCTTAGAACGTCCTTTCGATGGATAAACTTCATCTGAAATTCTTCCCCACGCGCCACCAGTGGCACCGGATCGAGTGTCCGGGCAGTATGGGTACATGGAGGCACCTTTGGCAGTCGAGCCCGGTCCCGGCCACGTCGTGCTGCTCGGCGATTCCATCTTTGACAACGCCGCCTACGTCGGCGGCGATCCCGACGTCGTCACGCAGCTACGCCAGGAACTCCCAGGGTGGCGGTGCAGCCTGGTGGCGGTCGACGGCGACGTCATGGCGGGCGTGGAGCGGCAGCTGGCTGCCGTGCCCCGGGATGCAACGCATCTGGTAGTCAGCGTTGGCGGAAACGACGCACTCGGGTACGCGCCATTGCTGCAGGAGCCGGCACCATCGGTGGCAGTGGCCCTCGCCATCCTGGCCAACGCCCAAAAGAGGTTCGGCTCAGAATACGACGCCGTAACTGACGCGCTGATGAATACGGGGCTGCCGGTTGCCGTCTGTACGATCTACGACACTCCCCCGTCAGGGCCGGACCAGGCCATCATCAAGGCGGCCCTGTGCCTCTTCAACGATTCCATCACCAGGGCGGCCTTTTCGCGGGGAGCGGGCCTGATCGATCTCCGGCTCGTCTGCACCGAGGATGGTGACTACGCCAACGCGATAGAGCCGTCGTCCCGGGGAGGGCTGAAGATTGCGCGGGCCATCGCTGCATTCGCAGCAGCGGATCACGGCACCCGTCCACCCATCGTGGTGACAGGCGGCCTGCCGCATTAGCGGCGGAATCGGCATCAGTGCGGCCGCAGCCTCCGTCGGGGACGCCTGCCATGTCCCTCGGGGTGTGAGCCGGCCGCGACAGGCCGGTACTCGACCCTTCGCATCCCGGTGCGGTCCTCCCGCTTCTGCTGCCGACGGGCCTTCCTCTCGGAGCGATCAATGGCAGACAGAATGCTCAGCGTTACCGCTACCCACAGCACCGCAGCCAACAACACCAAGGCAATCTCCATATCAGTGCCCATGCCTCTATTTTAGGCTTTGGGCGCCGCGATGCACCGTGCTGCTAGAACAATCCCAGCTCCCGGGCTGCTGCCAGGACGTCCGGCACTTGCACCGCCAGCAACGCAGGATCCGGTTGTCCGGAGAACGTATCCCCCAGCCGCAGTTCGGCCTTCGTCAGGACAACATGGGGTCCCGGCGGTGGTCCCCAAATCTCGGGCGGCGCGGGTCCGAACAGCACCACCGACGGCGTACCGTACGCCGAAGCCAGGTGCGCCGCGCCGGTATCAGCCGAGATCACCAGGCGGGCGGCGGCGATGGTGGCCGCGAACTCCCCCAGTGAAAGGTGACCGGCCAGTACCGCTTCCGGCGGCAGCCCGGCACGGCTGCAGACTTCCACCGCACGCTCCTTTTCCGAATTGCCCCCCGTGAAGACAATGTTGTGGCCGGCGTCAGCCAGCGCGGCGGCAACGGCAGCAAACCGCTCCGCCGGCCAAAGCCGGCTGCCGTACGCCGCCCCCACATGGAGGACCGTGGCGCCCGGAACAGGGCTGGGAACGTGCGGCAGGTTCAGCTGCACATCCAGCGGGTCCGCTTCAATGCCGTGCCACTCCAGGAGCCGGACCCACCGTTCCCGTTCATGGAGTTCACCACGCCAGGGCGGTCCGTCCCGGAACTGGCTCCGATGCCCTATGGTGTGCCGCGCCTGGAGGGCTTCAATCCGCCCCTGGCTCTCGGGACCGCTGCCGTGGAGGTTGACGGCAACGTCCACCACGCCTGGTTCCATGGCGAGCGGCTCGTCGAGGCCGTGGGTGGGCAGCAGTTCATAGCCGCCCACCAGTCCCAGGGCCTCCGATAGCCAACCCTGGGCCGCATACCGGAGCCGGTGCTCCGGGAATGCCCGGCGCAGTGCCTTCAGCGCGGGCACCGCAACCAGCAGATCACCCAGCTTCAGGGCGCGCAGAACCAGGAGCTCGGGCTTCCCGTCGATCACGCTGTTGGTGCCGGCACGCTCCAACGCTTCCCCGCCGCTCATGCATCCTGCTTTGCTGCTCCGGTGGCCACGAGGCTTCGGACGTCCTCGTAAACATCACGCACCTCGATCCCTGCCACAACGGAGTCATCGTGGGGGCAGCGGGGCGCCGTCCAGCCAACCTGGGTGACGTCTATTCCACAGGTTGGGCAGGCAGTCACCCAGGACGCATGGATGCGGTGCAGGCTCCGGCCCAGTGCCCCGGCGTTGATAACATTTCCTGCCCAGAAAATTCCGACCGTGGGCACCCCGAGTGCCTGCGCAAGATGGCGGGGGCCGCTGTCATTGCCCACCACCACGGCCGCATCAGCCAAAAGCGCCACGAGCCCGGACATCTCCAATTTCCCGGCCACGGATTGGACGGCCCCTGATGCCGCAAGTCCGGCAATCCGTTCCGCCAACTCCTGCTCGCTCGTGTCTCCGACAACCATCACCCGGTAGCCGTCCGCCGCGCAGGCGGCGGCAAGTTCAGCGAACCGCTCAGCCGGCCAACGACGGCGGGGATCAGTTGCGCCCGGATGGATCACCACGAGGGGCTGGCTGGCGTCGTTGTCCTTCCCTGCAGGACTGGGCGCCAGTCCCTCAACAGGCTCAAGCCGCGCTTCAAGGTCAACGGGGAAAGCCCCCGCAAATCCCGCCACCTCCACCGCCCGCAGGGGCTCGTGCTGGTAGTAGAGGTAGGGAACGGTCCGTTCCAGGCTGGCGGCGTCCGCTGTCCTGGTGCCCACGGTGTGGCGCGCGCCCAACCGCAGCAGGAACGGGTTTGAATACCGGCCGCCGCCATGAACCTGGACGGCGAGGTCAAACCTGCGTGCGCGCATGTCCTCGAAGAACGTGTCCAGTTCCGCAGGGTCTTCGCTTCCGGGTCGGACACCCTCGGAAAACGGCAGGACGCACACTTCGTCCACCGGGCTCCTAACGGCCGCGAGCAGTGCCCTATGTATAGGAGTACCCAGGAGTGTTATGTCCGCTCCGGGATAGGCAGCCTTGAGGGCGGCCATCGCCGGGATGGCGAAAATCAGGTCACCGAGCCCGCCGCCGCGCAGCACAACGATCCTGGACACGTCATCGAACTTTTCCAGCACCGGCCCCACACCTGTGCCAACCTGCCCGGCACCGCCGAACTCCGCAGTGAGCTGCTCCACAAACGCCCCTTCGATTCGGGCGGAGACCGCGTCGCTGTGCCGCGCCCTCCGCTGCTCGTGCGGCCACAATAGGGTTATTCCCCTGAAGGCCGCCTCCTTTGAACCTTTACCCAGACGGCGGCAAATATACTCCGTCTATTGGGGAATACCCGCTTGATGCTGTACGTTTCATACGCGACAGGCGAACCAAAGAAAAGAGAAGCACCCAAAGTGGCAACCGATTACGATGAACTGCGCTCCGACGTCAAGGAATCGCAGGACAACTCACTCGAGCAGCTCCAGTCAGCAAATGCTCCCGACGCGCGCAGCGTTGTCCTTGAGCTGGATGAGGCTGACGGGCTCGACGGCGCGGGCGTTCCCGGAGGCGAATTTGTCGCCGAGGAGCTCGTGGTGCAGGTCATTCCGCAGGCCGAGGACGAGTTTACCTGCTACTCCTGCTTCCTGGTCCGTCACCGGTCCCAGATTGCCCGCCAGAAAGATGGCCACAGCTACTGCACCGAGTGCGAGGGCTAGTAAACACAGCCGCCAATGTGCTGCGGACACGTCCGCAGCACTGCCGGATCGAAAGGCACGCTGCACGCCGGCGTGCCTTTCGGCTTTAAGCCTGCACACAGCCTGCTCCAGTAACGTGGACGTTTATGGCTAAGAGTGGCAACGCGTCTTTCCGGAGGCCCGGATGAACATACCCGGCGATCTTTGGCAGGCGTTGGCTGAATCATTCCGCCGCACGGACCTTCCTGCCATTTCCTTCAGTGAGCTTTTGCTGGCGGTCGTGCTGGCAACCGCCTTGTCCATTCCCAGCCGCTCCTGGAAGTACTTTGGCCTGTTGGCCACGGCTGTCCATGAGCTGGGCCATGCCGTTGCCGCCGTCACGAGCGGGCAGCGGTTGTCCGGAATACGGCTGCGGCTGGACCACTCGGGAACCACCACCTCCTACAGCCGGAGCCGGCTTGCCGCCGCCTGGTCATGTTTCTGGGGGTATCCCGTTCCGGCGATCGTCGGTGCGGCGTTTGTGATGTGCGGCTTCAGCGGGTGGGGGCCAGCGTCCATCGCGGGCAGCGCCGTCGCCTTGGCTGCCTCGCTTCTTTTCATCCGCAACCTGGCAGGCTTCCTCATCACTGCCGTCGCGATTGTTGGCGGGCTGACGATGATCCTCGTGGTGCCGGATGCCTTTGTGGGGCATGTGGCGGTCATCCTGGGCCTGGCACTGCTGGTGGGCGCCGTACGGGACCTGATCAAACTGGCAAACGTCCACGTCCGCAGAAGGGAGCGGCTTTCCACGTCTGATGCATACCTGCTCTACCGGGCTACTGCCGTGCCTTCCGCCATCTGGATCACCCTTTTTGCTGCCCTGGTCGGCGGCTCCTGGTTCGTGGCGTGGCAGCCGATCTCCACAGTCCTGCTCCGGGGCGCATAGGCATATGCCATGAGCCAGGAAACGGACAGCATCCAGCAGGCCGCCGATGGTAAGACGGCCGAACACAGCACCCGCGGCGCGTATGTGACCGGCGGCGCAGAATTCACCCGGGACACAAACTACATAGAGGACCGCATCACCCGGGACGGCAGGCCGGGCGACAATGGCGAACCGGGCTGGCCGGTTGAGGCGGGGCGTTACCGCCTCATCGCAGCGCGGGCATGCCCGTGGGCCAACAGGGCCGTGATCGTCCGACGGCTGCTGGGCCTGGAGGACGCCATTTCCCTCGGCCAGCCAGGCCCCACCCATGATTCACGTTCGTGGACCTTCGACCTTGATCCCGGCGGCGTGGACCCGGTCCTGGGCATCGAACGCCTGCAGGAGGCCTACTTTAAACGCTTCCCCGGCTATCCCCGGGGGATTACCGTCCCGGCGATAGTGGACGCCCCAACGGGCGCCGTAGTAACCAACAACTTCCCTCAGATCACCCTCGACTTCTCCACCGAGTGGACCGAATTCCACCGGCCCGGCGCGCCGCAGCTGTACCCCGTGCACCTGCGGGAAGAGATCGACCAGGTGAACAAGCGGGTTTTCACCGAGGTAAATAACGGGGTGTACCGCTGCGGTTTCGCAGGTTCACAGGAGGCTTACGACTCCGCGTACGAACGCCTCTGGGCAGCCCTTGACTGGCTGGAAGAACGACTCACCCGCCAGCGCTACCTGGTGGGTGACACCATTACGGAAGCCGATGTGCGGCTTTTCACCACGCTGGCCAGGTTCGATGCGGTCTACCACGGGCACTTCAAATGCAACCGGCAGAAACTGAGCGAGATGCCCGCGTTATGGGCTTACGCGAGGGACCTCTTCCAGACACCCGGCTTTGGTGACACCACGGATTTCGTCCAGATCAAGCAGCACTATTACATCGTCCACGAGGACATTAACCCCACGGGCATCGTTCCAGCCGGACCAGAACTGCGCGGATGGCTGGAGGATCACGGCAGGGAATCCCTGGGCGGCCGGCCGTTTGGGGACGGGACGCCTCCGGGCCCGGTCAGGCAAGGAGAAGAAGTAGCAGCGGGACACGGTCCGCAGACGTAGCGGAAAGCGCTTTCTAGCTAAACTGTCCGGGTGCAGACTTTTCAAGGCTTCGTAGCGCCCGGATTCGACAACGTGCTTGAACTGTTCGAGTCCCTCCTTCTAGACGATCCGAATTACAGCGCACAGCTTGCCGCCTACCATCGTGGAGCGCCCGTGGTTAACCTCACGGGCGGTCCGGATATGACGCCGGAGACCGTGACCGGCGCCTATTCATGTTCCAAAGGTGTCGCGGCGATGGTGATCGCACTGCTGGTCCAGGACGGCCTGCTGGACCTCGACGCCACGGTGGCCCACTATTGGCCCGAGTTTGCCGTCCATGGCAAGGACCGGCTCCTGGTGCGCGAGGCACTCTCCCACCAGGCCGGCCTTATGGGACTTGAGGGCGGCTTCGGTCTTGACGAATTCACAACCCCTGCCGCAGCCGCCCGGCTCGCGGCGGCCCGCCCCTCATGGCAGCCGGGCCGGCAGTTTGGCTATCACGCCCTCACCATCGGCATCATCATGGAAGAGCTCTGCCGCCGCACAGCAGGGGAATCGCTCCAGAGCGTCTACGAGCGGAGGATCCGCACACCGGAGGGGGTTGAATTTTTCCTGGGCCTGCCCGCGGACGTGGAACCGCGCTACCGGGACGTCCTCTACCAGCCCGCCGTGGACCAAGATACCGCGGAGCTGCCATGGCTGGATCCGCTCAGCCTCGAAGGCCTGAACAGCAATGCGCCCATCAGTGGCATCATGGAGCTTCCCAACATCCGGTCCGTCCGTGCTGCGGGAATGTCGGCGGCCGGAGGTGTGGGATCGGCCGAAGGGTTGGCCAGGCTGTATGCCGCCGCAACCACCGGCATCGGAAACCGGCATCCGTTCCTCTCCCCCGAAACCGTCGACGTCATGTCCCGCGAACAGGTCTGGGGCCTGGACCGGTCCTCAGGGCTGGACAATGCCTTCGCCGTCGTCTTCATGAAGCCGCACCCCTCGCGGAACTTCGGCAGCCACCGCGCGTTCGGCCACGAGGGAGCCAACGCCGCCTTGGGCTTCGCTGATCCCGCCTACGCGCTGGCCTTTGGCTACATTCCGCGGCGGCAGGAGGACGGGCGAACGCCCGGGAAGGCCCACCGGCTGGCTGCTGAGCTCCGCCGCTCGGCAGCAAAACTTCCCTAGGTCCCCCGTTCCCCAGGGTTTCTTGACGCCCTGACCAGCCGTGTTGTTATGCAGGAAGCGGCGCCCTAGGGTTGGGCGGATGGTCAAGTCTCAAGCACGCCCCAATATGAGGTGGGCCAGGGGAACCCAAATTCTGAAACAGGCGGTGGCCGGGCTGTCGGCGGCTTTCGCCGCCCAGCGCCTGCAGCTGGCGGCGAAAGCGGCCCTGGCGGCCGGGCTGGCATTCATGATCGCCCCGCTGATGCCGGGGGCTGCCGCCAACTATCCCTACTACGCGCCCCTGGGCGCACTGGTGGTGATGTACCACAACGTGGCTGGCTCCGTGCGGCAGGGGCTTCAGGCACTTACCGGGCTGGCCCTGGGTATCGGGCTCGCCTTTGTGCTCGTCAACTTCACCGATCCATCCCCGCTCACGGTTGCCGTCTTTATGGGCGTAGGCGTCCTGCTGGGCGGGCTCCCGCGCATTGGCTCGGGAAGTGATTGGATCCCGACGGCGGCCCTGCTGGTTCTGCTGGTAGGCGGCAGCAACCCGGACGACTTTTCGTTCGGGTACCTGGTGCAGATGGGCGTGGGCGTAGCGGTGGGAATTGCCGTGAACTTCCTGGTCTTTCCCCCGCTGCACCTGAACGCAGCTGCCGAAAGCCTGGATGAACTTCGGCGTGCGCTCGGGACCCAGCTGACGGACATGGGGGCGGCCCTCAAGGAGGAGTGGCCCCCTGAGCACGAAGAATGGTCGCGCCGTTCAGATGAACTGGCCTCAGCTGCCCGGTCGGTACGGCACCTGGTCAAGGAGGCCGACGCGAGCCGACGGGCAAACCCGCGCCGAAAGCTCCACCCCCGCGACGTCGATCTCGACTACCGCAACCTGCGCGAGCTCGAACGGGTGACGTTCCACATCCAGGACATGACGGACGTCCTGTCGGACGTGATCTGGGAAAGCGACGTTCCCTACCAGGTGCCCGTGCAGGACAGCGGGCCTCTGGCGGACGCCATGACGGCCACCGGGGAACTCCTGCATTCCTACCGCGACACGGATGGGCCTGCACAGCGGGAGCGCTTCGAAACGGCGCGGGCAGCGGTGGAAGCCTGCATGGCCGCCACCGCCGGCAGGGAAGCCGAGCAGGGAACTGTTCCGGCGTCCGAATCGATCCTGCTCAGCCTCCACCGCATCCTGCGCGCCCTTCGGCCCGCCACCTAAAGCGCGGCGACGGAACCAC
Organism: Pseudarthrobacter sp. TE3704; assembly: GCF_056279405.1. Classification (NCBI taxonomy): domain Bacteria; kingdom Bacillati; phylum Actinomycetota; class Actinomycetes; order Micrococcales; family Micrococcaceae; genus Pseudarthrobacter; species Pseudarthrobacter sp. TE3704. The sequence continues at coordinate 262,475 of NZ_JBWCCJ010000002.1, read as the reverse complement.
TGAAATGACGGCGGCCTGATCTGGGGTTCCAGGCCACAAAGTCCGAACGCTTCCATGTCCCGGACTCACCCTGGTCGCTGCTGATTTCCAGGGCCACACGGCAGGGAAGAAACACCGGGGCGTCGAAGTCAACGTCCCATGTGAAGGAATCCCCACGGACCGAGCCAACGTCCGCCAGCGCCCGCGACGCCAGATACATGCCGTGGGCGATGGACCGGCGCATGCCCAAGGCCTTGGCTGAGAGCACGCTGAGGTGGATCGGATTGAAGTCGCCGGACACAGCTGCGTAAGCCCGTCCCGCGTCGACGCCCAGCTGCCACACGCCCGTGGGGTCCGGTGCCTTGAAGTCTCTTCGGACCGGTGCCGGGGAGGGCTTATCCACCCCGGGCAGGAAGACGCCCTTGGCAAGGTAGGTGGAAATTCCCCGCCAACAAATGTCCTGCGTGCCGGCCACCCGCACCTCGGCCACCACGTCCACCTGGGTGCCCGCGCGGTGCCCACGGAGATTCGCCACCCTCGCAGTGATGTCCAGCGCGTCGGTGAAGAGCAATGGGGTGCGTTGCTCAACGCTGTTACGCAGGTGCAGCATGCCGAGCAAGGGCAGCGGGAAGTCGTCCCTGTTCATCACACTGATGGCAAGCGGGAATGCCAGGGCGTGGATGAAACCGGCAGGCAGCACGTCACTGGCCGTCTCGCCCAGCAGGTGCTGGTACGCGGTCAGGTTGGCAACGTCCACCGTGACACCCCTGACCTCGTGGCTTTCGAGCGGCAGAACCGACGAATCATGCGTTCCCAGCAGCCTGCGCCTGGCCGCCTGTGCCGCGGCATTGACGTACAGCTTGGAGAGCGACGGCATATCCCCGAGGATGACCGGCTGCAGGGGCGTCATGCCCCCACCATGTTCTGCCCGCATACCCGCAGCACCTCGCCATTGATTCCGCCGGCGGCACCGCTGGCCAGGAAGGAAATGGTTTCTGCGACGTCTAACGGCTTGCCGCCCTGCTGGAGGGAGTTCGCGCGGCGGGCAATCTCCCGCAGGGCGAACGGAATCCGTTCGGTCATCTCAGTTTCGATGAAGCCCGGCGCCACGGCGTTGATGGTGCCGCCGAATGCGGCCAGCAACGGGGCTGTTGCCCGGACCATTCCCATCACTCCCCCCTTTGACGCCGCGTAGTTGGTCTGCCCCCTGTTGCCGGCGATGCCGCTGGTGGAAGCAACAGAAACAATACGGGGTGCGGGCCCAAAGTGTTCGGACGCCAGCAGTGCCTCGTTGATTCGCAGCTGTGCGGCGATATTGATGTTGATCACGGAACTCCACCGTGCGTGGTCCATGTTGGCGAGCAGCTTGTCCCGGGTAATTCCCGCGTTATGGATCATGATGTCAAGCCGCCGGTGCCGCTGAACGGCGTGCTCGATGATCCTTTGGCCGGCATCGTCCCGGCTGATGTCCAACTGGAGTGCGGTGCCTTTTACCTCATTGGCCACTGCCGCCAGATGGTCCCCCGCCGCAGGCAGGTCCACCAGGACCAGGGTGGCGCCGTCACGGTGCAGGGTGCGGGCGATCTCCGCGCCAATCCCCCGGGCGGCGCCGGTCACGACGGCAACCTTGCCCGCCAGCGGCTTGTCGAAATCGTCCGGAAGTTGACCGTCCGTGCTGGACACAGTCAGGAACTGGCCGTCCACGAAGGCCGAGCGGCCGGACAGGAAGAAACGGACAGCCGCCAGGGCTGACGGGCTGGTCGGCTCCACGTCCCCGGAGATGAGGATGCCGTTCCCGGTGGCGCCGGCCCGGAGTTCCTTGGCCAACGAGCGCAGGAACCCGTCCACACCCTGCCGGGCGGCAGCGGCGGCGGGAGAATCCGCCTCGGAAGCCGGCCGTGAGACTGTCAGGACCCGGGCGCCGGGCGCAAGGTCGCGCAGCGAGGCCCCTGCGGCAAGGACCGGCTTTTCGAGGTCCTCCGGCCGCGCAACGTCGTCCAGGACCAGGATGATGGCACCAAGCTTTTCCCGGGGAACCGCGTGCCGCCGGACATCCAGGTCCCACGCCAGCAGCTCTGCAGCGAGTTTGTCGGCGGCCGCCGAGTCTCCCTGGACCACAATGGGTCCGGTGATCAGCGGCTGGCCGGGCTTGTACCTGCGCAGCACCGCAGGCTGGGGCAACCCCAGTTTCCTGGCCACGTTCCTGCCCAGGCCCTGGTTCACCAGCTGTGCATATTTGTCCGTCATGGGTGACCCCTTACAGAGATTCGAGAATCGCGACGACGCCCTGGCCGCCGGCCGCGCAGACCGAGACCAGTCCCCGTGCCGGCCGGCCGTCGGTGGTGCCCTTGGCATGGAGGAGCTTGGCCAGGGTGGCCACAATCCTGCCACCGGTGGCGGCGAAGGGGTGGCCGGCCGCCAGTGACGATCCGTGGACATTAAGGCGTGCGCGGTCAACTTTGCCGAAGGCACCATCCAGGCCAAGACGCGTACGGCCGAACTCCTCGTCCTCCCACGCCGCCAGTGTGCTGAGTACGGTCGCTGCGAATGCTTCGTGGATCTCGAAGAAGTCGATGTCCGCCAAGGTGAGGTTGTGCCGTGCCAGCAGCCTGGGCACTGCGAAGACGGGTGCCATCAGCAGCCCGTCCTTGCCGTGTACGAAGTCCACCGCTGCAGCCTCGGCGTCCACTACCGCTGCCAGTTTGGGAAGGTCCCGGGCGTCGGCCCACTCGTCGGACGCCAGCAGAACGGTTGAGGCGCCGTCCGTCAAAGGGGTGGAATTGCCGGCAGTCATGGTCGCGTCCGAACCGAGGTTCCTGCCGAAGACAGGCTTCAGGGCGGCCAGCTTTTCGATGGACGTATCGGCCCGAAGATTTCCGTCGCGTGCCAGGCCGCGGTAGGGGGTGACGAGATCGTCGAAGAACCCGGACTCGTAGGCGGCGGCGAGATTGCGGTGGCTGGTGAGTGCCACTTCGTCCTGGGCCTCACGGGAAACTTTCCACTGCGCAGTTGTCAGCGCCTGGTGCTCCCCCATGGAAAGACCGGTCCGGGGCTCGGCGGTGCCGGGCGCCAGTGGAGCCAGGTCTTTGGGCCGCAGGCGGCTGAGGATCTGCAGCCGCTGGGGAATGGTCTTGGCGCGGTTCAGGTCGAGAATGACTTCCCTGAGTCCTTCGCTCACCACCACCGGGGCGTCTGAAGCGGAATCCACTCCGCCGGCAATTGCGGAGTCGATCTGGCCCAGCTTGATCTTGTTCGCCAGCCCCACCACGGTCTCAAGTCCCGTGGCGCATGCCTGCTGGAGATCGTAGGCAGGAGTCTCGGCGGACAGGGCCGAGCCAAGCACCGCCTCACGGGTGAGGTTGAAATCCCTTGAATGCTTGAGGACTGCACCCGCGGCTACCTCCCCCACCCGCTCGTCCTGCAGGCCGAAGCGCGCAATAAGGCCGTCCAGGGCAGCTGTCAGCATGTCCTGGTTCGAGGACTTGGCGTAGGAACCGCCGGCGCGGGCGAAGGGAATCCTGTTGCCTCCGACGACCACGGCCCTCCGAAGGGCAGGGCCGGAAGCGCTGGTTACGCCTGATTCTCCGGGGCCGGTAATGGACTGTCCGTCAATGGACATGGCTGTCTCCTCTGGTCACATGCGGTTACCGATACCCAGCGTACCTGATACGCTGGGTATCGTGAACATTTCGGAAACGGGAATTGCTGCGCCCTCCATCGGTTCGGAGCCTGACGGCCGCTCCTCCCGCTGGCAGAGCCACCGGGAGGAGCGGCGCCGGGAACTGATCAAGCAGGCGCGGCGTGCCGTGCACGTGCTGGGCAGCGACGCGTCCATGGAGGAAATCGCCGCAGCAGCGGGAACGTCCAAGTCAGTCTTCTACCGCTACTTCGGCGACAAGGCCGGCCTCCAGCAGGCTGTGGGTGAAGTGGTCCTCAGCCAGATGCAGCGGCGCATCCAGGAAGCGGCACAGAACGCCCTGACCCCACGCGAAGGGCTGCTGGCCATGGTGTCGGCGTACCTGCAGATGGCTGACACCAGCCCCAACGTGTACACCTTCGTCACCCGCTCCACCTCCGGGGAATCCGGAGATTCCCCCAACTCCGGCGCGTTGGGCCACTTCTTTGATGCGATTGCGGACATGATTGCCACCCCCATGCGTTCGCACCTGGGCGACGGCAAGGAAGCCGTCATCGGCTATTGGCCCAAGGCCGCCATCGGACTGGTCAGGAACGCGGGCGAACAATGGCTCAGCACTCCGGACTCGCCCGCCAAACCCGGCCAGGAAGCCATGGCACTGCAGATCACCGCATGGCTGTGCGTCGGGATCGCCCCCGAACTGTCGCCTGCCCCCCGAACCTGAACACTCCCGCACCACAAGCCCCTGTCAGCACCAACGAAGGACATTGACATGACTGAAGTAGTGGACCGCTCCGCCGCAAAGGGGCATGCCCCCGTGCCCGCACCGAGCCTGGTTCCCGGCTCCGCCCAGCCTGCCGTCGACGTCCATGCCCTCGGCGAACAGCTGCTGGGCAAATGGGCCGCCGTCCGGCTCCAGGCACGCGACCTGGCCGCACGTCCTGAACTTCACAAGACCGAGGGACTGACCCACACGGACCACCGGGCAAGGGTATCCGGGCAGCTGCAGTACCTGGTGGACAACGGCGCCGTACACCGCGCTTTCCCCTCCGCCCTCGGCGGCAGTGACGACCACGGCGGCAACATCGCCGGCTTCGAAGAGCTCGTGGTCGCCGATCCGTCGCTGCAGATCAAGGCCGGCGTCCAGTGGGGCCTCTTCGGCTCGGCGGTAATGCACCTCGGAACGGGGGAACACCATGCCAAGTGGCTTCCGGGCATCATGAGCCTGGAAATTCCCGGCTGCTTTGCCATGACCGAAACCGGGCACGGCTCCGACGTTGCCAGCATCGCCACCACGGCCACCTACGATCCCGCCACCGCGGAATTCGTGGTCCACACCCCCTTCCGCGCCGCCTGGAAGGACTACATCGGAAACGCCGCCATCGACGGCCTGGGCGCCGTGGTGTTCGCGCAGCTCATCACGCGGGGCGTCAACCACGGGGTCCACGCCTTCTACGTGGACCTCCGCGACCCCGAAACCAGGGAATTCCTCCCCGGCGTCGGCGGTGAAGATGACGGCATCAAGGGCGGCCTCAACGGCATCGACAACGGCAGGCTCCACTTCACCCACGTCCGGATCCCCCGGACCAACCTCCTGAACCGCTACGGGGACGTGGCCGCGGACGGTACCTACTCCTCACCCATCGCCAGCCCCGGCCGCCGTTTTTTCACCATGCTGGGGACCCTGGTCCAGGGACGTGTCTCACTGGATGGCGCCGCCGTCGCCGCATCCAAGGTTGCCCTGAAGGCGGCCATCCAGTACGCCACCGAGCGACGGCAATTCAATGCCTCCTCACACACCGACGAGGAAGTCCTGCTCGACTACCAGCGCCACCAGCGCCGGCTCTTCACCCGCCTCGCCACCACCTACGCGGCCGGCTTCGCCCACGAGCAGCTGCTGCAGAAGTTCGACGACGTCTTCTCCGGAGCACACGACACCGATGAGGACCGCCAGGATCTGGAAACCCTGGCCGCGGCCCTGAAGCCACTGAGCACCTGGCACGCCCTGGATACCCTGCAGGAGTGCCGGGAGGCCTGCGGCGGGGCCGGCTTCCTGATCGAGAACCGCTTCGCCTCGCTCCGCGCAGACCTGGACGTCTACGCCACCTTCGAAGGCGACAACACCGTCCTGCTGCAGCTCGTGGCCAAACGCCTCCTGGCCGACTACGCCAGGGAATTCCGGAGCGTCGACTTCGGTGTGCTGGCCCGCTATGTGGTGGGCCAGGCAACCGGAGCTGCCATCCACCGGACCGGCCTGCGCCAGGTGGCGCAGTTTGTTGCTGACAACGGCTCGGTCCAGAAAGCCGCCATTGCCCTGCGTGACGAGGAAAGCCAGCGCGCCCTGCTGACCGACAGGGTGCAGACCATGGTGGCCGAGGCCGGCGCCGCATTGAAGGGCAGCAACCGGCTTTCCCACGAAAAGGGAGCCGCCCTGTTCAACCGGCACCAGAATGAACTCATCGACGCCGCGCAGGCGCACGCCGAACTGCTGCAGTGGGAGGCCTTCACGGACGCGCTCCGCGACGTGGCCGACCCCGGAACCAGGACTGTCCTGACCTGGCTGCGTGACCTCTTCGGCCTTTCCCTGATTGAGAAGAACCTTTCCTGGTACCTGATGAACGGCCGCCTTTCCATGCAGCGGGGCCGCACCGTGGGCGAGTACATCAACAGGCTGCTGGTGAAGATCCGCCCGCACGCCCTGGACCTGGTGGATGCCTTCGGGTACGGCGAGGACCACGTCCGCGCCGCCATCGCCACCGGCGCCGAGAAGACACGCCAGGACGAGGCAAGGGCCCACTTCCGGAGCCAGCGGGCAAGTGGACAGTCCCCGGTTGACGAAAAGGTGCTGATCGCCAGGACAGCGGCCGGCCGGATCAAGTGACGGGCCTGGCCGGCAGGTGCAGGACTTCGTCTGCTGACTGCTGAACGAACGACGGCGCCGCTCCCCACGCAGGGGAACGGCGCCGTCGTCGTTCTTGGCTAAGCGGCGGTCAGCCCTGTGCCGGCAGCACCGAGCGGTACACCTCGAGCGTTGTTTCCGTGATGGATTCCCAGGAGAAGTGCTCCTCGGCGCGCCGCCGGCCCGCCTGCCCCATGGCACGGGCACGCTCGGGGTCCGACACCACCTCGGTGAGTGCCGCGGCGAATTCGCTGACGAACTTTTCCGGGTCCAGCGGGGTGCCGGTGCCGTCCGTCACCTGCTCCAGGTCCACGAGCAGGCCCGTCTTTCCGTGGTCCACCACCTCGGGAATACCGCCCGTGGCACTGGCAACGACCGCAGCCCCGCAGGCCATGGCCTCAAGGTTGACGATGCCGAGCGGCTCGTAGATGGAGGGGCAGGCGAAGGCGGTGGCGTGGCTCAGCACCTGGATCAGCTCATTGCGGGGCAGCATGCGTTCAATGAGCACGACGCCGGTCCGCTGGCTTTGCAGTTCCTCGATCAGGCGGGCGGTCTCCGCGGCAAGTTCCGGCGTGTCCGCCGCGCCGAGGCACAGGACCAGCTGGACGTCGTCGGGCAGCTTGGCAGCGGCGCGAAGGAGGTAGGGAACGCCCTTCTGGCGCGTGTTCCTGCCCACAAAGACGACGCTCGGCTTGGCTGGATCAATGCCCAGGGCGCGGATGGCGTCGTCATTCTCGTCACGGTTCCATAGTTCGACGTCAATGCCGTTGTGGACCACGCGGACCTTGGCCGGGTCAACGTTGGGGTAGCTGCGCAGGATGTCCTGCCGCATGCCCTCGGAGACCGCGATGATGGCCGCGGCGGCCTCATAGGCAGTTTTCTCAACCCAGGATGAGAGGGCGTATCCGCCGCCGAGCTGCTCTGCCTTCCACGGGCGCAGCGGTTCCAGGCTGTGGGCGCTCAGCACGTGCGGGATGCCGTGCAGGAGCGAGGCGAGGTGCCCGGCCATATTGGCGTACCAAGTGTGCGAATGGACCAGGTCCGCGCCTTCGACGTCCGGTACGATCCGCAGGTCCACCCCAAGCGTCTGCACGGCAGCGTTGGCTGAGCCAAGATCCTCCGGCACGGAGTAGGACGTCACCGCCGCGCCATGATAGTCGGCGTCGCGGGGAGCCCCAAATGCACGAACCTGCAGGTCAACGTGCTTACTAAGCACCCTGCTCAATTCGGCCACGTGGACCCCGGCGCCACCATAGATCTCCGGCGGAAACTCTTTAGTCACAATGTCTATTCGCACAAGACCCAAGGTAGTCCTTCACGCATAACTGTTCTAGTGTGAAGGAGTCCGGGCATGCCGGACTGTCTTGGGGAGTTACGAAGGCGTACAGGAGCGACCATTATGCCGTTGAACAAAAGAGTCCTGGCCATTGTCCTCGCAGGCGGCGAGGGAAACAGACTGATGCCACTGACGGCAGACCGCGCGAAACCGGCGGTGCCCTTCGCGGGAAGCTACCGCCTTATCGACTTCGCCCTGTCCAACCTGGTGAATTCCCGCTACCTGCAGATCGTGGTCCTGACCCAGTACAAGTCCCACAGCCTGGACCGGCACATCTCCGAAACCTGGCGTATGTCTACCCAGCTCGGCAACTACGTTGCCTCGGTTCCCGCGCAGCAGCGCGTGGGCAAGAGCTGGTTCCTCGGCAGCGCCAACGCCATCTACCAGTCCCTGAACCTGATCCATGACGCCAACCCGGACATTGTGGTGGTGGTCGGCGCCGACCATGTCTACCGCATGGACTTCGCCCAGATGGTGGCCCAGCACGTGCACAGCGGCGCCAAGGCAACGGTAGCCGCCGTGCGCCAGCCCCTGAACATGGCCAACCAGTTCGGCGTCATCGAGGTGGACCAGAACGATCCGCAGAAAATCGCGGCGTTCGTGGAAAAGCCGGCCAGCACCCCGGGCCTGGCAGCGGACCCCACCCAGTTCCTGGCCTCCATGGGCAACTACGTGTTCGACGCCGACGCGCTGGTTGCAGCACTGCATGTGGACGCTGAACGGCTGGACACCAAGCACGACATGGGCGGGGACATCATCCCCTACTTCGTCAACCAGGGCGAGGCCGGCGTCTACGACTTCACGCTCAACGAGATCCCCGGCTCAACCGAGCGCGACCGCACGTACTGGCGCGATGTGGGCACCATCGACTCCTTCTACGACGCGCACATGGACCTCATCTCCCCGCTGCCGGTCTTCAACCTGTACAACTCCGAATGGCCCATCTACACCCGGCAGAGCATTTCCCCGCCGGCCAAGTTCGTCCGCGGACAGAACAACACCGTGGGCACCGCCCTGGATTCCATCGTCTCCAGCGGCGTGGTCATCTCCGGCGGTGTGGTGGAAGGCTCCGTCCTCTCGAACGATGTGTTCGTTGCAACCAGCAGCCGCGTCATCGACTCCGTCCTGATGGACAAGGTTCAGATCGGCGAAGGGGCCGTGGTCAACCGCGCCATCATCGACAAGAACGTCAAGGTCCCCGCGGGCGCAGCCATTGGCTTGGATCCGGGGCTGGACCGGGCCCGCGGCTTCAAAGTCACCGAGTCCGGCATCACCGTGCTCGCCAAGGGCCAGGAAGTCCCGGAACCGGGCGAGGAAGAGCGGCAGCTGGCCGCGAAGAACCTCCACTTGGTTCCCAACGCCGTCAAGGCTGCCGCGGCCCAGTACCCTGACGTCCGCGAATCCGTTGACAAGGTGGCACAGACGCATGCCGCGGCCGCCGCGGATGCCGTTCCCGGGGCGCGTCCCGGGGCGCGGATCTCCTAAACCCTCCAGGACTCTTCGCGACGGCCGGCTGCACCATTTTCGGTGCGGCCGGCCGTCGCTTAAAGCGGGAGCTCCAGGCTGTAAAATTGGCCTAATGAGCTCCCCCGATCTGACGCCTGAGGAAATCCAGGCCTGCCTCAAGGTCCTGAATACGATCCACGCCTACGACGAGGAGCACCCGGACTACGTCTCGGTCCGGCGCGCCACCGGAAAAATGTTCAAGGCCGTCAAACGGCACCGGAGGGTCACCAAGCGCGACCTCATCGCCGAAGCCGACCGCTCCGTCCTGGCCCAGACCGCCACGGCCGCCCCGGACCGCATCGATGACGAAACGCGCGGCAACAAGCTGGCCCCCTCCGCCACCGGCAAGGTGGCCGGCCACCTCATCCGGTCCCGCCCCTGCTACATCTGCAAGCAGCACTACACCCAGGTGGACGCCTTCTACCACCAGCTCTGCCCGGAGTGCGCCGCCTTCAGCCACAGCAAACGCGACGCACGCACCGACCTCACCGGCCGCCGCGCCCTGCTCACGGGCGGCCGCGCCAAGATCGGCATGTACATTGCACTCCGGCTGCTCCGGGACGGCGCCCACACCACCATCACCACCCGGTTCCCGAAGGACGCTGCCCGTCGGTTCGCGGCCATGGAGGACAGCGGGGAATGGCTGCACCGGCTCCGCATTGTGGGCATCGACCTGCGCGATCCCGCCCAGGTCATGGCGCTGACAGATTCGCTCAACGAGGCCGGCCCGCTGGACATCATCATCAACAACGCAGCTCAGACGGTCCGCCGCTCCGGCAACGCCTACAAGCCCCTGGTTGATGCCGAGGACGAACCGCTTCCCGCCGCCCTTGAGCATGCCAATGGCGGTCCGGAGCTCCTGACGTTCGGCCACGCGCACGACAAGCACCCCCTGGCACTTGCGGGCAGCGTCACCGAACATCCGGTGCTCGCCGGTGACGCCATCACGTCGCTGGCCCTGTCCACCGGCTCCGCATCACTTGAGCGGATCGCGTCCGGGACGGCAATCGACGCCGGTGGCCTGGTCCCGGACCTGGCCACCATCAACAGCTGGACCCAGGTGGTGGACGAGGTGGATCCGCTGGAAATGCTTGAAGTCCAGCTCTGCAACGTCACGGCCCCGTTCCTGCTGGTAAGCCGCCTCCGGGAAGCCATGAAGCGTTCCACGGCACGCCGGAAGTACATCGTGAACGTCTCGGCCATGGAGGGCCAGTTCTCCCGTGCCTACAAGGGGCCGGGCCACCCGCACACCAACATGGCCAAAGCGGCGCTGAACATGATGACGCGGACCAGCGCCCAGGAGATGCGGGAGACCGACGGCATCCTGATGACCGCGGTGGACACGGGCTGGATCACCGACGAACGCCCGCACTTCACCAAGGTCCGGCTTATGGAGGAGGGCTTCCACGCGCCCCTCGACCTGGTGGACGGCGCCGCCCGCGTCTACGATCCCATCGTGATGGGTGAGAACGGCGAGGACCAGTACGGAGTGTTCCTCAAGGACTACAAGCCGAGCCCCTGGTAGGCGTAAGCTCGGCGCCATGAACCCCGAGCGCGCCTCCACTGACGAACCCTCATCCCCTGTCCAGAACCTCGAACACCACGAATGCTGGGCGGTGCTCCGGACCGTGTCCGTGGGACGGCTCGCCGTCCTGGTGGACGGGCGCCCGGACATCTTCCCCATCAACTACGCCTTGGACGGCGGCACCCTGGTGTTCCGCACCGGCGAAGGCACCAAGCTCTCCGGTGCATCCGGCGATGCGGCTGTGGCACTTGAAGCTGACGGCGTCGATTCCGCCACCGGCCTGGCCTGGAGCGTGGTGGTCAAGGGCACGGGCAGGGTGGTCACCGGGACGGACGAAGTCCTGGACACCTCGCAGCTGTACTTGTTTCCCTGGCAGGCCGGCCGGAAGGACGCCTTCGTGCGGATCACCCCGGACTCCGTGACCGGGCGCCGCTTCAAGGTAACCGAGCCGCTGACCTGGTGGACCCAGCTCAGTGGCTCGGTGAAGACCGCGCCGGAATAGGCGGGCCGGAACCAGGGGTTCAGGCGAGCTGGGTGATCTCTACGCTGACGCTCAGGGCGGACCCGCCGCCACCGGACAGGATGCCCTTCAGCGGCGGCACGTCGCGATAGTCCCGGCCCCTGGCCACGGTGACGTGGAAGTCGCCCGCGGGCTTGTGGTTGGTGGGGTCCCAGCTCCGCCAGTCACCGTCCCACCACTCGAGCCAGGCATGGGACTGCCCCGCCACGGTCTCGCCGATCCCGGCGCTGGAGCGCGGGTGCAGGTAACCGGAGACATAACGGGCAGGAATGCCGCAGCTGCGCAGCGCTCCGATGGCCAGGTGGGCCAGGTCCTGGCACACGCCCTGGCGCTGGCCCCACGCCTCTTCCGCATTGGTGGTGACGGCAGTTGAACCGGACATGTAGGTCATCTCGCCGCGCATCCAAGAGAACACGGCCAACGCGGCCTCGTGCGGGTTCTTGCCGGCCACCACCTTGGGAATGATGCCCAGGACTTCGTCCCCGGGGCCGCTGAGCCGGGACTGGGGCAACCAGTCGCTGAACGTGTTCAGGGTCTCCGGCGAGGCGAGGACGTCCCAGCCCACAATGTCGGATTCGGACGGAATCTTCTCCGCCCGGTGCACCTCCACCGTGATGTTGGACACCACCTCGAGGTGCTCGTGCGGCATCTGCATGTCGAACGCCGTGACCCTTGTGCCCCAGTAGTCACGGTAGGTGCTCACCGCCGCCTGCGATGGCGAGACCTTCACGACGGACTCGAGGACTACCTGCTGGGAATCGGTCAGCGGGGTCATCCGGGCCTCGTTGTAGGACAGGGTGACACGCTTGTTGTATTTGTACGCCGTCTTGTGCACGATGCTCAGCCGGGTCATGAAACTTCTCCCACCCAGGCCAGTTCGTCCGCCTGATTGAAGTACTTACGGGAAATGGCGTCCGAGGCCTGGGATACGGCCTTCTGGACCCGTTCCATGTGTTCGGGCAGCTCGGACATGAGGTCGTCAGTGCGGTGGAACTCAAGGAAGGTCCTGGCCTGGCCCACGATCCGGCGCGCATCATTGATGAAGCCCACCCGCTGGGCGGAGGGGTCCAGCTTGGCGAGGCATTCGTCGGCATCGCGCAGGGCGTAGACGATGGACCGCGGAAAGAGGCGGTCCAGCAGCAGGAACTCCGCGGCGTGCTGGTCGCCGAAGGCGGCCCGTCGGGTGCGCAGGAAGGACTCGTAGGCGCCGGCGCAGCGGAGCATGTTGACCCAGGACATGCCTGCGGACAGGACGTCCCGGGTGGAGAGCATGCGTGCAGTCATGTCCGCCCGTTCCAGGGAGCGGCCCAGCACCAGGAAGAGCCAGCTCTCGTCGTGGCTGACCGTGGTGTCCGCAAGCCCGCTCACCATGGCGGTCCGTTCGAGCGTCCAGTTGCAGAAGCGGTAGGTTCCCACCACATCCTTGCGGTGCTGGCTCAGCCCGTAGTACGTGGTGTTGAGGCTCTCCCACAGGCCGGAGGAAACCGTCTCGCGGGCACGCCGGGCGTTCTCGCGGGCCGCGCCCAGGGAACCGGCGATCGACGTGGCACTGGTCTTGTCATAAGCCAGGGCGTGCAGCAGTTCCGGCAGGCCGAAGTCCTCGCTTTGCGGCCGGGCGCCCATGACGGCAAGGAGCTCCTTGGCCACGCTCTTGCGTTCGTCCATGGGCAGGTGGTTCAGCCGCTCCAGGTGCACATCAAGGATGCGGGCGGTGCCATCGGCCCGCTCCACATAACGGCCGATCCAGAAAAGGGATTCGGCTATACGGCTAAGCATTCTCGGCTACCTCCTGCGGGCCCGAAACGGGAAAAGACATCTGCCGGATCACGGTCCGGGTCACTGCTGCTGCTCCGACTGGCGGTCCCGCCAGTTGCTTTCCACAGGCCAGACAGACACGCGCTCACGCACGGAAATTGAGGGCCGGGGAACGGTTTCCACCGGCACCTGCGGCGAGTCGGCGAGCACCCAGGTGTCCTTGGACCCGCCGCCCTGGCTGGAGTTCACAATCAGGGAGCCTTCCTTCAGCGCCACCCGCGTCAGTCCGCCGGGCAGCACCCAGACGTTGTCGCCGTCGTTCACTGCGAAGGGACGCAGGTCAACGTGGCGGGGGCCGAACTTGTCACCACTCAGGGTGGGAACCGTGGAAAGCTGCAGGACGGGCTGGGCGATCCAGCCGCGCGGGTCACCGATGATCCGCTGCCGGAGCGCGTCCAGTTCGTCGTTGGAGGCGTCGGGGCCGATGACCAGTCCCTTGCCGCCGGAACCGTCCACCGGCTTGACCACGAGTTCGGCGAGGTTGTCCAGGGTGTACTCCCGGGCTTCCTTCTCTTCGAGGCGGAACGTGTCAACGTTCGCGATGATGGGCTCCTCGCTGAGGTAGTAGCGGATCAGGTCAGGAACGTAACTGTAAACCAGTTTGTCATCCGCGACGCCGTTGCCCACGGCGTTAGCGATGGTGACGCCGCCGGCGCGTGCGGCGTTGACCAGCCCGGGGCAGCCCAGCATGGAGTCGGCCCGGAACTGCAGCGGATCGAGGAAGTCGTCGTCGATCCGCTTGTAGATGACGTCCACGCGCTGCTCACCGGCCGTGGTGCGCATGTACACCCGGTTTCCGCGGCAGATGAGGTCCCTGCCCTCCACCAGTTCAACGCCCATCAGGCCTGCCAGCAGCGTGTGCTCGAAGTAGGCGCTGTTGAAGACGCCGGGGGTCAGGACGACGACGGTGGGATCGTCCACACCGGCAGGCGCGGTCTTCCGCAGGGCCGAGAGCAGCCGGCGTGGGTATTCCTCCACGGGCCGGATGAGCTGCTGTCCGAAGGCTTCGGGAAGGCCCTTGGCCATGGCCCGCCGGTTCTCCAGCACGTAGCTGACGCCCGAGGGAACGCGGACGTTGTCCTCCAGGACACGGAACGTTCCCGCAGCATCCCGCACCACGTCGATGCCGGAGATGTGCACGCGGACGCCGCCGGCGGGTTCAAAACCGTGGACCTGCCTGTGAAAGTGTGCGCTGGTGGTTACCAGCTGCCGGGGAATCACGCCGTCGGACACCACGGTCATCTTGTCGTACACGTCGTTCAGGAACGCTTCCAGCGCCCGCACCCGCTGGGCGACGCCCCGTTCCAGGACATCCCATTCCGCGGCAGGAATAACACGGGGGACGATATCCAGCGGGAAGGGCCGCTCCTCGCCGGCAAAGTCGAAGGTCACACCGCGGTCCAGGAACGTGCGCGCCATCGAATCGGCCCGGGCACTGACATCGGCCAGGGAAAGCTTGCGAAGGGCGTCCGCCACCTGCCCGTAGGAGTCCCTGGCTTGCTGCCCGGGGGCGAACATCTCATCGTAGGCTCCGGTCCGGCCGGCGGCCTCGGAGTATTCCTGAAAAAGGTCTGACATGCCCAATAGCCAACCATCTTTTTGTTTCGAATTCATTACTGCCGTCCCTTCTGGCGTGTTGGCGCAGTGGCACGGGTTCGTGCATTCCGGGCCTTTTCCGGCACAGTAGGTGAGTGCCAGTCAGCAGAAGCCTCCCAGTGCCGGGTCCGGGCAACCCCCGCCGCGCTGACAGGCTGCTTCCCGGACTGGCCACAGCAGCCGCCGCATTGGTGGCCGCCTTCCTTGTGCATTGGCTGGTGCCGGTCCTGCCCGCCATGACGTTGGCCGTGGTGCTGGGAGTCCTGGCGGCCAACCTGCCGGCAGCCGGCGTGTGGACCGCGGGCCGGGCACGGCCCGGCCTGGATTTTGCCGGTAAGCACCTGATGCGCGGCGGGATTGTCCTGCTCGGCCTGAAGGTCAGCATCATGGACGTCCTCGGGCTGGGCTGGCTGGCCCTGGCACTGATTGTAGGGGTTGTGGCTGCCAGCTTTGGCGGGACCTACCTGATTTCCAGGCTCTTCCGGCTTCCCCCGGTCACGTCCCTCCTGGTGGCCACCGGATTCTCGATCTGCGGAGCCTCCGCCATCGGCGCCATGGCGGCCGTGCGGCGGATGCGCCACGTGGACACGGTCCTGCCTGTGGCGCTGGTGACGCTCTGCGGAACCCTTGCCATCGGCGTCCTGCCGCTGTTCGTCCACCCGCTGCAGCTCACAGCCCCGGTCTTCGGCGCCTGGATCGGCGCGTCCGTGCACGACGTCGGCCAGGTGGTGGCCACCGCGCAAACCGCGGGGACGGCGGCACTGGGCATCGCCGTCGTGGTCAAGCTCACCCGGGTGCTCCTGCTGGCGCCTGTGGCTGCCCTGGCCGGAACCCACCAGCGCCTCACCGTCCGGACGGACGCGGACACGGACGGCGGGCATACGAAACTTCCGCCGGTGGTGCCCCTGTTCGTCCTGGGATTCGTGGCGATGGTTGGGCTTCGGTCCACGGGCTGGCTGGCGGAGGACTGGCTCGAGGCGGGGGCCGCGTTGCAGGACGTCCTGCTCGGCGCCGCGCTGTTCGGGTTGGGTTCCGCGGTGCGCATCCGGACGCTCCTGCTGACCGGCGGGCGTGCACTGCTGGCCGCGCTGGCGTCCTGGCTGCTGATCGCCGTGCTGGGCCTGGCGGCAGCCCTGCTGATTGCTGCCTGACACCCGGGCACCCAGCCCGTGATTAGATAGCCCGGTGTCAAATGAGAATCTGCGCCGCGATGAAGCCGCTGAACGTTCTGCCCTGATCAGCACCGCCAGCTACGACGTGTCGCTGGACGTGCGGCAGGCGGCTGACCCGGACGTTGCCGGCTACACCAGCCGCAGCGTCATCACCTTCACCGCCGCGGAGCCCGGTTCTTCAACCTTCCTGGACTTTATTGGCAGCGGCGTCCACAGCGTGATCCTCAACGGCAGGGCGCTGCAGGTGGAGGACGTGGTGGATTGCGCCCGCATCCGGCTGGACAACCTGCAGCCGCAGAACCAGGTCACCGTCACCGGAACCGCCCTGTACAGCCGGTCCGGCGAGGGCATGCACCGGTTCGTGGACCCGGCAGACGGGCAGTGCTACTTGTACACGCAGTACGAGCCGGCCGACGCCCGCCGCGTTTTCGCCAACTTTGAGCAGCCGGACCTCAAGGCAGCCTTCACCTTCCACGTCATGGCGCCGGCCGGGTGGCAGGTCGCCTCCAACGGCGTGGAAACCGCCCGGACGCTCCTCACGAGCGACCCGGCCACCGCACGCTGGGACTTTGCCGCGACTGAGCCGATGTCCACGTACATCACAACAGTGCTGGCCGGCCCGTACTTCAAGGCCGTGGACCGCTGGCAGGCAACGCTCGACGACGGGACCTCCCTGGACATCCCGCTGGCCCTCTACTGCCGGGCGTCCATGGCGGAATCCTTCGACGCGGAACAGCTGTTCACGCTGACCAAAAACGGCCTGGACTTCTTTAACCGGCTGTTCGCCTACCCCTACCCCTGGGGCAAGTACGACCAGGCCTTCGTCCCCGAATACAACCTCGGCGCCATGGAGAACCCCGGCCTGGTGACGTTCACGGACAGCTACGTCTTCACGTCCCGTGCCACCGACGCCCAGTACCAGGGCCGCGCCAACACGCTCATGCACGAGATGGCACACATGTGGTTCGGGGACCTGGTAACCATGCAGTGGTGGGATGACCTCTGGCTCAAGGAGTCCTTCGCCGACTTTATGGGCACGCTGGGCGTGGACAAGGCCACTGACTGGGATTCCGCCTGGGTCAGCTTCGCCAACAAGCGCAAGGCCTGGGCCTACCTCCAGGATCAACTGCCCACCACGCATCCCATCGTCGCGGACATCCCGGACCTCGAGGCCGCCAAACAGAACTTCGACGGCATCACCTACGCCAAGGGCGCCTCGGTACTGAAGCAACTGGTGGCCTACGTCGGCTTTGACGCGTTCATCGCCGGCTCCCGCGAGTACTTCCGCAAGCACGCCTACTCCAACACCACTTTGGCGGACCTCCTGGAATCCCTCAGTGCCACCTCCGGGCGGGACCTCACCGGCTGGGCGCAGCAATGGCTGCAGACGTCAGGGATTTCCACCCTTTCGCTGGACATCCCCGAAGGCCAGGGGAACGACGACGGCGTCCTGGGCGACGTGCGCATCGTCCAGGACGCCACGGATCCGGTCACGGGACGTAACGAGCCGCGGCCGCATCGGCTCCGGGTGGGGCTGTACGACGTCGACAACGACGGGGCGCTGGTCCGCACGGGGAGCGTGGAAACCGACGTCAGCGGCGCCTTCACCGCTGTGCCGGAGCTGTCAGGAATTCCACGTCCCGCACTGATGCTCCTCAATGACGACGACCTGACGTACGCCAAGGTCCGGCTGGACCCGGTGTCCCTGGCAACCGTCCTGGCATCGCTGGACAGGATCTCCGATCCGATGGCCCGCGCCCTGTGCTGGACTGCGCTCTGGAACTCCGCAAGGGACGGCGAAAGCCCGGCGGCACGGTATGTGGACGCGGTGGCTGCGTTTGGACCGGCGGAAACCGGCATCGGCGTCCTGCTGAACATCCTCGAAAACGCCAGCACCGCCGTCGAACGCTACACACCGGCACCCGGACGGGAAGCCGTCCGGACCTCCTTCCTGGCAACCGTGGCGGCGGAACTGGACCGGGCCGTGGCGGGTTCCGACCACCAGCTCGCCTGGGCCCGGACCCTCGGCACACTCAGCAGGCACGACGGAACCCTGATGCCCCGGCTCAACGGCCTCCTGGACGGCTCAGCCCCGGTGAAGGGGTTGGCGGTGGACGCCGAACTGCGCTGGCACTTCTGGCATGCACTCGCGGCCAACGGCCAGGCGACGGTAGCGGAACTCGACGCCGAGCTGGCACGGGACACCACGGCGTCGGGACGGGCGGGGCACGCCACGGCGCTCGCTGCCCGCCCGGAGCCCGGTGTCAAGGCCGCGGCGTGGAAGGAGGCTGTCCACGGTGACACGCTCTCCAACCAGTTGCTCAGCGCGACGATCAGCGGTTTCACCACGGCACCCTCTGCGCTGCTTGAGCCGTACGTGGAACCTTATTTTGAGTGCCTGCTGGACGTCTGGGAGGACCGCAGCATCGAAATCGCCAGCCGGATTGTCCGCGGCCTGTTCCCTCTGCACCAGGACCTGGCGGAAGGGATGGAGCCTGCGGGGCATCAGGTGCTCCGCAGGACCGACGAGTGGCTGGCGGCCCATATCGATGCTCCGCGGGCACTGCGCCGCATCATCGTGGAGCAGCGGAGCCACCTGCTGCGGGCACTCACGGCGCAGGCCGCCGTCGTTGGTTCACCTGCTCCCTGACTTGGGGCACTCAGGGAACCCGGTGGAGCCACTCCTCCGTGCCGAACTTGGCGGCCACCCTGTCGCGGGCTGCGGCCAGCTCCGCCTCGGACAGCTCTGACGGGGTGGCGCCGTACCGTTCGGCAAACACGTCCATCATTGCGGCGATGATGGCGGTCCGCGCCAGCCCGGTCTGCCGGCGCAGCGGATCCACGCGCTTCTTGGCACTGCGGGTCCCCTTGTCGGACAGCTTCTCCTTGCCGATGCGCAGGACCTCCACCATCTTGTCCGCGTCGATGTCATAGCTCATGGTGACGTGGTGCAGCATTCCGCCGTTGGCGAGCCGCTTCTGCGCGGCCCCCCCGATCTTTCCCTGGTCCGTGGCGATGTCATTCAGCGGCACATAGAACGCCGTAATGCCGAGCTTCTCCAGGGCGGCCATGACCCAGGCGTCCAGGAACGGGTAGGAATCCGCGAAGCTGATGCCGTCCACCAGCGTCTGGGGCAGGTACAGCGAGTAGGTGATGCAGTTGCCGGCCTCCATGAACATCGCTCCCCCGCCGCTGATGCGGCGGAAAACCTTGATGCCGTGCTTCGCCACGCCGTCGGGATCCACCTCATTGCGGAAGGACTGGAAGCTGCCGATCACCACGGAGGGCTCCTCCCAGTCCCAGAACCTCAGGGTGGGATTGCGCCGGCCTGCACCCACCTCCTCGGTGAGGACCTCGTCCAGGGCAACGTTGATTTCTGTAGGCAGGACGGTGGGTCCCATGATGTTCCAGTGGTGGTCGGCCCACGAGGTGGCCTTGGCCAAGGCACGCCGGACAGTAATCGCCACGGCGTCTGCCGAAAAGCCGAATAAGGCGGCATCAGCCGGAAGCGCGGCAGTCACGGCCTCGGCAAGCTCTGCGGCGGGCGTCGCTTCCGGCAGGCCGGTGAGGGCCCGGTTGATGTCCAGGAGGGCCTCGTCGGGTTCCAGGAAGAAGTCCCCGCTGATCGAGACGTCCGTCAGTGATCCATTCGCGACGGCGAGGTCTGCCACCACCAGTTTCCCGCCCGGCACCTTGTATTCGCCGTGCAGGCGTTCGGTTGCGGCAGGGTGGGTTTCAGGAAGCGGAGGGTGCGTCATGCCATCCATCCTGCCCCAGAAGGCGCGAGGCCGTTAACGCGAAAAGCCCGCACCGTTGCCGGTGCGGGCTTTCGTCATGAAGCTTGGGCGAAGTGGATTACTTCTTGCCGCCGAAGCCCTTGAAGCGAGCGTTGAAGCGCTCGACGCGGCCTGCGGAGTCCATGATGCGCTGCTTGCCCGTGTAGAACGGGTGGGACTCGGAGGAGATTTCGACGTCGATGACCGGGTAGGTGTTGCCGTCTTCCCACTCGATGGTCTTCGAGGAAGACACGGTGGAGCGGGTCAGGAACTTCGTGCCGGAGGCCAGGTCGTTGAAAACAACAGCTTCGTACTTCGGGTGGATATCAGACTTCATAATGGGACCTTTGTTCAACGCAACTGGATTTTGCCAGTTGCCAGGTATGAATGGGATGGCTGGGGCTGCTGCAGCCGAAGCTGAAAAAGCAGGACAACCAGCTATCAATCATAGCGGACGCCGGCGGGCCTGACGAACCGCGCCGCTACTCCCCGGGCGGGGCGGAGCGCGGGGATGTCCAGCCTTGGGCGTGAAGCTGCTCAATGCCGTCCAGCAGCAGGTCAAGGGCGAATTCGAATTCAAACTGGTCGTCGCAGCCGTGGGCAACCACGGTGCCTCCATCATGGGCTGCGGGCGCCGCGACGGCAGCAATATTCGGGTACAGCCTGGCCATCTGCTGAAACATGGTCAGCTGCATGTCGGGCGGGACGTCGGCGGCTCGTTCCGCTGCCGCGGGTTCGTCAAACAATTCCTGCGTGAAGCCCCACATGCGCCCGCCCAGTGCGTGCAATGCGTGGTGGGTCAGGTCCGCAGACAACCCGCCGGCCAGGAATATCCCGGTGAACGAGTCCATGTAACCGAGGACGGCGGGGGTCTTCGATGTCCTGGTTTCGATGACGCGGCGGGCCCAGGGGTGCCGGCGGAGCGTCGTCCTCGACGAGAGCACGCGCACCCGGACGGCCTCCTTCCACGGAAGGCCCGGCGGAGGAGGTGCGATCTCTCCAATGATGGCGTCCACCATGCCGTCCAGCAGTTCTTCCTTGTTCGCCACATGCTTGTAAAGGGCCATCGGCACCACACCCAGCTCCCCGGCGAGCCTGCGCATGCTCAATGAATCCACCCCGGCCTGGTCGGCCAGCAGGAGCGCAGCGCGAAGCACCCGCTGCCTGCTAAGCGGACCCCTGGTTACCCCTGCAGGCCGTTCGCTGAGGTCTGTCATATCTTCCCGCCCGTGATAGCCATTGACAGGTGTACAGAGTACACCTAGATTGAGTCGCGGAAGGGGTGTACACCGTACACCTTAACGCGGCAGCTGCGGAAAGAAGACGAGCCATGGCCACTCAATCGATAGTTACTCAGGCGCCGGCCCGGCGCAGGCAGGCAGGTTGGCTGGTACCGGCAGGGCTCATCTTTGTCAGCCTCATCCCCGTCATTTTCGGTTCCCTGCGCATGGCCGAGTTGACCGGGGGCGCTCCCGTTACGCCGGCCAATGCGCGGTTCTTCGCCTCGCCCATACCCGTGATGGTGCACATACCCGCTGCCATTCTCTACAGCTTGCTGGGGGCGTTCCAGTTTGTCCCCGGCCTGCGCAGGGGACGCTCCGGCCGTACCGCCTGGCACCGGGCAGCCGGCGTTGTCCTGATACCCGCCGGCCTCCTGGTGGCCCTGTCCGGCCTGTGGATGGCCGCCTTCTACGATCTTCCACAGGGGGACGGCCCCGCACTTTTCATCCTGCGCCTGATCTTCGGAACCGCCATGCTTGCCAACATCATCCTGGGGGTGAGGGCCCTTTCCAGGCGCAGGTATCAGCACCACGGGGCGTGGATGACCCGCGCCTACGCCATCGGGATCGCAGCCGGGACCCAGGCTCTCGTATCGATCCCGTGGATGGTGCTCGCAGGCCAGCCCGGCGAGGCAGGGCGGGCACTGCTCATGGGTGCCGGGTGGGTCATCAACGTGGCTGTGGCAGAGTATGCAATTCGGCGGCGGAGGCTTGGGGCCGCGCCCGCAGCTCCCAGAAGGCCACAGCAGATGCGGCAGCAACGTTGAGCGAATCCACGCCATTGCGCATGGGGATCTTGACGGCGAGGTCGACGGCGGCAAGTGTTTCGGCGCTCATGCCGGCACCTTCCGTGCCGAGCACCAGCGCCAGCTTGTCCGGGTTCCGGGCGGCCACCACATCCACGTCCTGGGCGTCCGCCGTCAGCTCCAGGGCGGCGACGGTGAAGCCGTGGTCCTTGAGCACCTGGAGGTCTGCCGGCCAGCTTTCGAGGCGTGCCCAGGGGACCTGGAAGACGGTGCCCATGCTGACCCGGACGCTGCGGCGGTACAAGGGGTCCCCGCAGCGGGGCGAGACCAGGACGGCGTCGATGTCCAGGGCGGCGGCGGACCGGAAGATGGCGCCCACGTTGGTGTGGTCCACGATGTCTTCCAGGACTGCCACCCGGCGCGCGCCCGCCAGCAGTTCGGGCAGCGGCACGGGGGCGGGGCGGTGCATGGCGGCCATGGCCCCGCGGTGCAGGTGGAAGCCGGTGATTTCCTCGAGCAGGGCTGCCTTCCCGATGAAAACCGGAACGTCGGGGTATGCCTGGAAGACGTCGTCGAGGTCTGCGAGCCACTTCTCGGCCAGGAAGAACGACCGCGGCTGGTGCCCGGCCGCCAGGGCACGGCGCAGCACACGGGATGATTCGGCGATGTACATGCCTTCACGTGGTTCCCGGAGCTTCCGCAGGTGCACATCGGTCAGTGTGGTGTAGTCGCCCACCCGGGGATCATCGGCGGACTCTAGATAGTGGAACGTCACCGGGTGATTATTTCAGCAGGTTGGCGACCATCACGCCCAGGGCCACGATGCCAAGGGTGAAGATGACGGCCCGCAGGACCTGCGGGGAGAGCCTGCGCCCCACCTTTGAGCCAACCAGGCCACCGATCGTAGAACTGATAGCGATCAGCAGGACCACGAGCCAGTTGATCCGGTCGAAGGCGAAGATCAGGTAGGACACCGCCGCCACCATGTTGACGCCGAGCACCAGGATGTTTTTCATGGCGTTGGCATGCTGCATGGTCCCGGTCAGGAACACGCCCAGGATGCCCACCAGCAGGATGCCTTGGGCTGCCACGAAATAGCCCCCGTACACCCCGGCGAGGTACACCAGCACCACAAGGAGCACGCCGTGGCTGCGGTCCCGGATGGCATGCTCCGGGTTCTCCTCACGGCTCCGCACCCATGCCTGGAGTTTGGGCTGGAAGACCACCATCAGCAGGGCAAGCACCAGCAGGACGGGTGCCACATAATGGAAGACCTGCTCGGGCAGGTGCAGCAGCAGGTAGGCGCCGGTGATTCCGCCCAGCAGCGAGGCCGGCAGCAGCTTCATCAGTTGGCGGCCCCGGCCTGCCAACTCGCGCCGGTAACCCCAGGCTCCGGCCGCCGTGCCGGCCACCAGCCCCATGGCGTTGCTCATGGAGGCCACAACCGGCGTGACGCCCAGGGCGATGAGCACGGGAAAGGTCACCAGCGTGCCGGAGCCGACCACGGCGTTGATGGTGCCGGCCCACAGGCCCGCGAAAAAGACCAGGATGCTGCTAAAGAACTCCACTGCTGGCGGTGAACCCTGCCTTAGCGGCGGGCGGTGGCGGAGTAACGGCCGGAGTTTTCCGTCACATCCAGCGCGAGGCCGAAAGTGGCGCTGAGGTGCTCATCGGTGAGGACTTCGGTGATGGGTCCTGCGGCCACCACGCCGCCGTCGCGCAACAGCATGGCGTGGGTGAAGCCCGGCGGAACTTCCTCAAGGTGGTGGGTTACCAGGACCATGGCCGGCGCCGCCTCGTCACTGGCCAATTCGCCCAGCTTGTGGACCAGTTCTTCGCGGCCGCCCAGGTCAAGGCCGGCAGCGGGCTCATCCAGCAGCAGCAGTTCGGGGTCCGTCATGAGGGCACGGGCGATCTGGACACGCTTTCGCTCCCCCTCGGACAAGGTGGCAAAGGTCCTGTTCAGCAGAGGACCCATCCCCCAGGCGTTCAGGAGACGGAAGGCGCGGCGCTCGTCGTCGCGCTCGTAGCCTTCCCGCCAGCGCCCAGTGACGCCGTAGGCGGCGGTGACAACGACGTTGAGGACATTCTCATGCTCAGGGATCTGGGTGGCGAGGGCTGCCGATGAAAGGCCGATGCGCGGGCGGAGTTCAAAGACGTCCACGCGGCCCAGGGTTTCGTCAAGGATGCCGGCCGTCCCGCTGCTCGGGTGGAGGCGTGCTGCTGCGATCTGGAGGAGAGTGGTTTTGCCGGCTCCGTTGGGGCCGAGGATGACCCAGCGTTCGCCTTCATTGACCTGCCAGTCAACCTTGTCCAACAGGGTCTTTTTGCCGCGGACAACACTGACGGCATCCAATTCCAGAACATCACTCATAGGAGTAGACACTAGGACAAAAAACATGGCGACTGATAACTGATGTCACCAGCCCGACTACGCACATTCAAGCACACAAAACTGTAGGTGGTCTGGGAGGCCGCACCTAGAGTGTTGGCTATGGCTATCGCACGCTTTCCTGTCGTTGTCCTTGACTGCCCGGACCCCAAAATCCTGGCCGAATTCTACGGCACCCTGCTCGACTGGAAGATTGAGGGGGGTGAGGACTGGTGGTCCATCAAAGCAGAGCACGGGGATGCAGTGAGTTTCCAGAAGGTGGATTCCTACAGGCCCCCGCAATGGCCCGGCCAGGACGTACCGCAGCAGATGCACCTCGACGTCGTGGTGGACGACCTCGACGCCGCCGAAACAGAAGTGCTCAAACTGGGTGCCACCAAGCACGAATACCAGCCGGGCACCACGTTCCGTGTGTTCCTTGATCCGGCCGGCCACCCGTTCTGCCTCTGCCTAAGCTGATGTAGCGGACATCGGTTCCCTGCCGGCAGGACGCAATTCAAGGGGCCCGCGCCCCTCTGGATAAGATTGAAGGCATGACTTCGAACGTGACTGCGGTCAGCTATGGCCAAAATATGACTCCAAACGGGCTGGAGCAGCTGCGTTCCGTCCTCGCCGCCCACGGCGCGGTTGTGCAGTCAGAGGACTCCCTGGGCGATGACCGCTACGGGGTGCACGTCGCCACACTGGGCCTTCCGGATGCCACCGCCGCCGGCCTCGCCGTACTGCGGCGGGCCATTGCGGACACGGCCATCGATGGCCTGGACACCGCGCTGGTTCCGGCCGGGCTCCGTGCGGCGGAACGCAAACTGCTCATCATGGACGTGGACTCCACCCTTATCCAGCAGGAGGTCATCGAGCTCCTGGCGGCATACGCCGGCAAGCGCGAGGAGGTGGCAGCCGTCACGGAAGCCGCCATGCGCGGGGAACTGGACTTCACCCAGAGCCTGCACGCCCGGGTGGCGGTGCTCGCGGGGCTGCCCGCCGACGTCGTCAATAACGTCCGCGCGGAAGTGAAACTGAGCCTGGGGGCCGCGGAACTGGTGGCGGCGTTCAAGAAGGCCGGCCATGTGGTGGCCGTCGTGTCCGGCGGATTCAACCAGATCCTCGAGCCCATCGCCGCTGACCTTGGCCTGGACTACTGGCAGGCCAATGAGCTGGAAATCGTTGACGGCGCGCTGACCGGCAAGGTGCTGGGCGCCGTGGTGGACCGTGCAGCCAAAGAGAAGTTCCTGCGGGAATGGGCCGCCGCGGAAGGCATTGCCCTGGAGCACACCATTGCAGTTGGCGACGGCGCCAACGACCTGGACATGCTCGGCGCCGCAGGCATCGGCATCGCCTTCAACGCCAAGCCTGCCGTGCGGGCCGTGGCGGATGCCGCCGTCAACATGCCCTATCTCGACGCCGTCCGCTACGTCGCCGGCGTCTAACGTCTAGCGACTTAACCGCGAAATGACAGTTCGCGGCAGTGTCCCAAAGGAACATTGCCGCGAACTGTCATTTCGGTGTGGGAAGCCTAGCTAGCTGGCGGACTGGCCGCCCTTGCCGAAGTAGTCGGCTCCACCGGCGTACTCGGTGTGGCCGGATTCGACGTCGGCGGTCACCATCCCGGCCACCACCTGGGCGAATTCCTCCACTGAGTACAGTTTCCCGGCCTCGGCACGGCGGGCCTCGATGGCTCCGGGGGTGGAGCGGTCCAGCAGTGTGGCGGTGACGGTGCCCTCGATCATGTCGCCGGACACAACCACCAGGGAGATGCCCTTCTCGGCCAGTGCGGGAATGAGATCGCGGAGTGCGTCCTCACCGGCGCGCTTGCTGCGGGCCACCGGCTCGTAGGCAGGCATGGTGGGGACGGTGTTGATGAAGTGCGCCTGGTGGCTGGTGACGAAGACCACCCGTGAGCCCTCCTTCATCAGGGGCACCGCGGCGTTGAGCATGTTGACCTGGGCGTCGCGGTTCAGCTTGAGGGCGTAGTCCTCGCCCATGCCGGTTTCCATGCCGCCGGAGGCGTTCAGGACCAGGATGTCGAGGGAACCGAAGTTTTCCATCGCGGCGGAGGCCAGGGCCTGCACGCCTTCCTGGGTGGTGAGGTCTGCGCCCACGGCGACGGCGCGGCCGCCGTCGGCCTCGATGCCCTGCACTACCTTGTTGGCGCGCGGCGCCTTCTGGCGGTAGTTGACCACGACGGCGGCACCCTGGCCGGCGAGGATTTTGGCAACGTCAGCGCCGATGCCGCGCGATGATCCAGTGACGATGGCGGTCTTGTTGTCCAGCAGTCCCATAGGGGCTCCTTTTGTTCGAAACGTCTAAGTCGGAGTCGGTCTGCAGTCCATCATGCCAGCGGCCGGTGCTGATTCCGTTGTCTGACCCCCACAAAGAAGGCGATGCCAGCTAGTTTGACGGTGCTGCACACCTTGACCCGGCGTAGGCTCCCCGTATGGCACAGCGGCGGCCGGCCGGTGCGGAGTCCACGCCGGAACAGGTCTTCAGCAATTCACCTGAGGGACTGCGCATCTATGAGGCGGTAGGGCGGGCTCTAAGCGGCGCTGTCCCGGCCTCGGTGCATACCACCATCAGCCAGGTGGCTTTCCGGAACCGGCGCGGATTCGCCTATGTCTGGAATCCGCGCCGACATCTTAAAACCGATATTCCGGCCGTGCTGTCCATTGCACTCCCCCGCCGCCTGGAGTCTTCCCGGTTCAAGGAAATAGTCCATCCATCCCCAGGCGTCTGGATGCATCACCTGGAACTGCGCACCGTCGAGGACATTGACGACGAAGTGGCAGGCTGGCTGGAAGAGGCGTTCGCGGCGGCGGGGTGAGCATGTGCCGTCCGCGTGCGTCCGCCGGTGCAGGTTGTGCCTTAGTGCCCCATGCCCAGGCCGCCGTCCACCGGGATGACGGCACCGGAAATGTAGGCGGCTTCGTCGCTGGAGATCCAGCGGACCACGTTGGCAACTTCCGAGGCCTCGGCAAAGCGGCCGGCCGGGATGCTGGTGAGGTAGTCCTTCTGCGTGGCTTCGGGGAGTTCTGCGGTCATGTCCGTGTTAATGAAGCCCGGTGCCACCACGTTGGCGGTGATGCCGCGGGAACCTAGTTCGCGTGTCAGGGATCGGGCGATGCCCACCAGGCCCGCCTTGGAGGCGGAGTAGTTGATCTGTCCGGGCGCACCGTAGAGGCCGGAGACCGAGGAAATGAGGACAACACGGCCCTTGCGGAGCCGGATCATGCCCTTGGAGGCCCGCTTGATGACCCTGAAGGCACCGGTCAGGTTCGTGTCGATGACGGAGGTGAAGTCATCTTCGCTCATGCGCAGCAGCAGTGTGTCCTTGGTGATGCCGGCGTTCGCCACCAGGACCTCGACCGGGCCGTGGGCAGCCTCAACCTCTTTGAAGGCCGCGTCCACGGAGGCCTCGTCGGTGACGTCGGCCTTGACGCCCAGGATTCCTTCGGGCAGTTTCGACTCGCTGCGGTAAGTCACCGCCACCTTGTCCCCATTGGCCAGGAAAGCCTCAGCGATGGCCAGGCCGATGCCGCGGTTGCCGCCCGTGATCAGGACGCTGCGGGGGGCGGAAACTGCTTCAGTCATTTAGAGGCTCCGGAATTCTGCGGCATGCTGCGCCGCGGTAGCAAGGGTGTGATTTGGCTGCCTCCGATCTTAGCGCCCGCCTTGGCCCGGGTTTGGGTGCCACTGCCGATGGTGAGAGAATTGATGCAAGCCTTTGGAGCGTGATAAACCACCGTGACCCTTGAAAACCATGCGGGACAATCCGCGCCTGAAGAACCCGGGCGGTTCTCCGGCGATTCGGAGGTTCACAGCATTACGGATGCCGCGGGAGCCCATTCCGAGGACATGCGTAAGCGCATGATCAAGTACGCGCTGGCGATGGGCATCCGCATGGTCTGCCTGATCCTGATCTTCGTGGTGGACGGCTGGTTCAAGATCCTCATGGTTGCCGGAGCGGTCTTCCTCCCATGGATTGCGGTGGTCATCGCCAACGGGAACGACAAGGCGGAGGCACACAGCGACCTGTTGCTGGATTCCGCGCCGCTGGCCGAGATAGAGAGCCCGCCCCAACCCTCGGCTGCCGACA
This sequence comes from Pseudarthrobacter sp. TE3704, assembly GCF_056279405.1. NCBI lineage: Bacteria > Bacillati > Actinomycetota > Actinomycetes > Micrococcales > Micrococcaceae > Pseudarthrobacter > Pseudarthrobacter sp. TE3704. The sequence continues at coordinate 234,206 of NZ_JBWCCJ010000002.1, read as the reverse complement.
GCCCCGGCGACGAGGTCCTGCAGGGCGAGTTGATTAACGACGACGACGAGACCGGCCCCGGGGAGGAGCGCAAGGCATCATGAGCATCTTTGATTTCGCTGCAGGGTCTGAGCCGTCCTTTGCGGAGGCCGCCGCCGTCTGTTCACGCAAGGCCTGCCGGTCCGGCGCCTCCTGGCAGCTCCTCTGGAACAATCCCAAGATCCACACCCCCGAGCGCCGCAAGATTTGGCTTGCCTGCGCAGAGCACAGGGACTGGCTGGAGGATTACCTGCAGACCCGCGGGCTCTGGAAGGAAACCCTCCCGCTTGATGCTGGCTCCCCTTCCGGCCTCGTGGAGCAGGACAGCTGAATGTACCGTTTCCTCTTCTCCAGCAAGTGGCTGGGTTATCTCCTGCTGGCTGCCATCTTTGCCACCGCCTGCGTCTTCCTGGGCCGCTGGCAGATGGACCGCCGCGCTGAGACGCTCGCGGAGATCAACCGTGTGGTGACCAACTACTCCGCAACCCCCGTTCCCTTTGCTGAAGTCAGGGACCAGTTCACGAAGCTGGACCCTGCGAAGGAGTGGACCCAGGTGGAACTGAAGGGCACCTACGACGTGGCGGGCCAGCGGATAGTCCGCAACCGTCCGCTGAACGGCCAGCCCGGCTACGAGGTGGTTGTCCCCTTCCGCCTGGCCTCCGGTGAAACGGTGGTGATTGACCGCGGGTGGCTGCCCATCGGCAACAAGAACCCGGGAAGCCCGGATTCGGTGCCGGAACCGCCGGCCGGTGAGGTGACCGCCGTCGTGCGCCTGAAGCACCCGGAACCTGAACTGCAGCGCGGCGCACCCGAAGGCCAGCTGGCGTCCATCGACCTCACTGCGTACTCGGCACAGCTGGGGTATCCCCTGCTCACCGGCGCCTACGGCCAGCTCGCGTCGGAGACACCGCCGGCAGCACAGATGCCGGCGGCCTTCCCGAAGCCGTCCACGGAGGAGGGCACGCACCTGTCCTACTCCCTGCAGTGGTTCGCCTTCGGTGTCCTGATGTTCGTCGGCTTCGGCTACGCGGCCCGGCAGCAGGCCCGCAACGCGGCGATCGACGCCGAGGACGAGGCCGAAGGCATGGACGGGTCGCTGGACTCGGGCAGCCCGGTCCACTCCGCTGCCGCGGCAGCCCGCCGTCGTCCGTCGCCTCCCCGCAAGCGGAAGCACCCGACCGCCGAAGAAGAAGAAGACGCCCTCCTCGACGCCCAGGGCTACTGAGGCATGACGGAGTACGACGGCGGCCCGGTGGGCCGGGTGCGCTCAGCGTTGGTGCGCTCAGGTGTTGGCGACACTGTGCGGACCTTTCCGGCCGGCGTCCCGACAGCAGCCGCGGCGGCCGAGGCTTTGGAATGCGACCTCGCCGCCATCACCAACAGCCTGATCTTCGATCTCAACGGGGAGCCCCTGCTCATCCTGGCCAGCGGTGCAGCCCGCGTGGACACAAAGCTGGTGGCTGAGCAGTTGGGGGAAGGCCGAATCCGCCGGGCCTCCCCCGACTTCGTGCTGAAGCACACCGGCCAGCATGTAGGCGGAGTGGCCCCGGTTGGCCACCCCGAAAAGATCAGGACCCTCCTGGACGAGTCGCTCCAAAAGCACGAGCGTCTATGGGCCGGAGCAGGCGACCACAACTCAATGTTCAGCATCACCTACCAGCAACTCCAGGGAATAACCGAAGCGCTGGAACTGAAGGTGCGTTGAAGCGTAAAGGCTCCAGAGGCACGAGCGAAGCGGCGTAGGTGATTTATGTAGCGTGCCCAAGGCGTGGGCCCACGCCGTCAGGGTGCCCTGGCCGAGCTTGCGAGGTTAGGGGACGGTGGGGCGAACGAGCCAGCACGCGGCAAATCGCCTACGCCACGTAGCGGAGCCAACCGGGAGGGAAGGCTTAAGCCAGGGTTATCAGGTCCAGGTAGTCTTCGTTCCAGTGGTCTTCGACGCCGTCGGGCAGCAGGACAACGCGCTCGGGGTTGAGTGCTTCGACCGCCCCTTCGTCGTGGCTGACCAGGACGACGGCGCCGCTGTAGTTCTTGAGGGCGCCAAGGATTTCGGCGCGGCTGGCGGGGTCGAGGTTGTTGGTGGGCTCGTCGAGGAGGAGCACATTCGCGCTGGACGCGACGATGGTGGCCAGGGCCAGGCGGGTCTTTTCGCCGCCGGAGAGGACGCCGGCGGGCTTGTCCACGTCGTCGCCGGAAAACAGGAACGAACCCAGGATGCCGCGGACTTCGGCGTCCTTCATGTCGGGGGCAGCGGAGCGCATGTTTTCCAGGACGGTGCGGTCCACGTCCAGCGTTTCGTGTTCCTGGGCGTAGTAGCCCACCTTAAGGCCGTGACCGGCAATAACGTCACCGGTGTCCGGCTGGTCCACGCCCGCGAGCATCCGCAGGAGGGTAGTTTTGCCGGCACCGTTGAGGCCGAGGATGACCACCTTGGAGCCACGGTCGATGGCCAGGTCCACGTCGGTGAAGATCTCGAGCGAACCGTAGGACTTGCTGAGGCCTTCCGCGGTGAGCGGGGTCTTGCCGCAGGGTGACGGGTCCGGGAACCTCAGGGCGGCCACGCGGTCCTGCTCGCGCACCGCTTCAAGTCCGCTGAGCAGGCGTTCAGCACGCTTGGCCATGTTCTGCGCTGCGACGGCCTTCGTGGCTTTGGCACGCATCTTGTTGGCCTGGTCAAACAGGACCTGGGCCTTCTTTTCGGCGTTCGCGCGCTCCCGCTTGCGCGCACGTTCGTCGGTTTCGCGCTGGGTGAGGTAGCGCTTCCAGTCCATGTTGTAGAAGTCGATCTGCGCACGGTTGGCGTCCAGCAGGAACACCTTGTTCACGGTGGCTTCGAGGAGCTCAGTATCGTGGCTGATCACGATCAGGCCGCCCTGGTGGTTCTTCAGGAAGTCCCGCAGCCAGGCGATGGAATCGGCGTCGAGGTGGTTGGTTGGCTCGTCGAGGAGCATGGTTTCTGCATCCGAGTACAGGATGCGCGCCAGCTCCACACGGCGGCGCTGGCCACCGGAGAGGGTCTTGAGCGGCTGGTTCAGCAACCGGTCCGGCAGTGCAAGATTGGAGCAGATGGCTGCAGCTTCGGCCTCGGCAGCGTATCCGCCCGCTGCCAGGAACTCGGACTCGAGCCGGTCATAGCGGTTCATCGCCTTGCGCTGGACGGCGGGATCGTCGCTCGCCATTTCGTCATGTGCGGTCCGGAGTTTGCCGACGGCGATGTCCAGGCCCCGGACGGACAGGATGCGGTCCCGTGCGAGCTGCTCCATGTCAGGGGTGCGGGGATCCTGCGGCAGGTAGCCGATTTCGCCGGTGCGGGTCACTTTGCCGGCGGCCGGCAGGCCTTCCCCGGCAAGGACGCGGGTAAGGGTGGTCTTGCCCGCGCCGTTACGGCCGACGAGCCCGATCTTGTCTCCCTTGTCGATGCGGAAGCTCACCTGGTCCATCAGGAGCCGGGCGCCGGCACGCAGTTCAAGATCCTGAACAGTAATCACAGCAGGTAAAGCCTTTCACAGCAGGGATAAGCCGCGGCCCGGATCGTCTGCGGTGGGCGTGGGCGGCAATGGCCGGAGAACGGCCCATCCAAGTCTACCGTCCAGGCCAACCATGGAGAACCGCGGGTGGAATGCCAAGGATTTCCCAAGCGGCGCACGCCAAGCTGGCACAACATCAGGCGGCGTTGCTGCGCCACCAGGATCAGGGCCGGAGGGCCGCGGAAGGGGCGCGATGTCGCTGAAGATGCAGGCAGTGGCCGGGACAGCGCTGCTGGTGGCAGGGATGCTGTCGCTGGCGTGGGCCTACAATTACGGCGGCGGCGCGGACCCGGGGCCCTTGGACAGGGCAGGATTGGCCGTGACCTGGGGACTGCCCGCCGCGAAGCTTCTGTGCAACCTCGCCAGTGCCGGCACTATCGGTGCCCTCGTGCTCGCGGCGTTTGCGCTCCCCCGCGGCGGAGCCGCCTACTTCAAGGCTCTTCGATGGGCAGGATGGTCGGCGGCTGTCTGGGCCGCGGGAGCCTGCATCCATACCTCGGCGAGTTTCCTGTTCATGGCCAACAGGAGCCCTGCAGCCGGGTTTGATGAGGCATTCCTCACGTTCCTGACCGGGATCGATGCCGGCCGGTCCGGCACCCTGACCATCCTCATAGCAACAGCTGTGGCTATCTCTTGCTCCCGGCTGCGGGGCCCCCGCATGCTTGCACTCACCACCGTTACAGCCTTCGCTGGCCTGTTGCCCCTGGTCATGACATCCCACGCCGCCGGCAGCACCGACCATGCGGACAGTACCACCGCGCTGTTCGTGCATTCGGCCACAGCGGCCGTCTGGCTAGGCGGCCTGCTGGCCCTGATGGTGCTGCGGCCTGTGCTGCCGCCCGGCCAGCTGGGCGCGACGGTACGCCGGTACTCGACGTTGGCGTTGGTGTGCTTCATAGCCCTTGCGGTCTCGGGATATATGGGCGCCCTGGCAACAATCAGCACGATCGAAGCCGTGTTCAGCCCCTATGGCGCCATCGTCCTTGCCAAGGCCGCCGTGCTCATCATCCTCGGGGTGTTCGGGGCGTTCCACCGGCGTTGGTCGATCAACCGGCTGGAGATTGCACCGGAACGGGGCGGCCGCCTCTTCGCCGCCCTCGCCGTTGCCGAGCTCGCCGTGATGGGGATCGCATCCGGGATGGCCGCGGCGCTTGCCCGGACGGAACCGCCGCCAGCCGCCACATCCGGGGAGCCGGGCCCCGTGCTTCCCGAGCCCGGGCTGTGGGAATACCTGTCCGGCTGGGCCCCCGATCCGTTGTGGAGCCTGGTCTGCGGGTTCGCCGTCGTGATCTATCTGGCGGGCATACGTCGGCTCCACACAACCGGCCGGTCCTGGCCCCTACACCGCACCCTGCTGTGGTTGGCGGGAGTGGCGGTCCTGTTCATCGTCACCAACGGCGGCGTGCATGCCTATCAGGGCTACTTGTTCAACGCCCACGTGCTGACACAGATGATGCTTACCGCCATCGTGCCGCTGCTGCTCGTCCCGGCCGCCCCGCTGACCCTGGCCACCCTGACCGTCATCGCCAGAACGGACGGCAGCGCCGGGGCTAAGGAGTTCCTGGAACGGACCGTGCAGCCGGTCCTCGCAGCACTGAGGAGGGATCCATTTCCGGCAGTTCCCCTTCTCGCGGCGTCCCTCTTCGCCATCTACTACACCCCCTTGCTCGACTGGGCAGCCACCGGACAAATCGGCTACAGCGCCATGAGCCTGCTTGCCCTGGTGACCGGTTGCCTGGCCACCGCCGCACTCACAGGGAACCAGGATCCGGGCACCGGCGGCGCCCCGGGCAGGCGGCTGCCTGTTGTAGCGGGAATAGCCGGACTCTACGCATTCTGCGGATGGAGGTTGATGGAGCAGGCTCCGTCCATGGAATTGCCTTGGTCCACCTCTGCAGGCCGGCCGTGGGGGCAGTCGCCCGCGGCTGCCGCAGAATTGGCGGGCCCCGCAATGTGGTCCATCGCAGCCCTGATGCTGGGCATTCTCACCGTGATGATCATCTTCCGCCGTGAACCGGGCCCCGGGGATCCGCGCGCCGGAGCTGCGAACAGTCATGCCCGTAGCCTGCGTGAGGATGTGGCGGCGTAGCGCTCCCGATGGCGGAGCGGACAGCGGTTCAACCCGGGCGTCCGCACTTGCTATTCACAAGGTATTTCCGGGGTCATCCCCCCATGCTGTGTTTTGTCGCCCACCTGTAAAAGGACTCTTCATGACAACCAGACCCCCTCGTTCGTTGCGAGCAGCCACCATCGGGGCAGCCACGGCAGCCTTTCTGACGGTTGGCCTCGATGCCGCGTCCGCCCACGTGTCGGTGACCCCGGAAGGTACCGACGAAGGCGGGTACACCCAGTTGACCTTCAAGGTTCCCAGCGAATCCAAGACCGCCACAACCACCACCGTCAAGGTGGATCTGCCCACGGCAACACCGTTCACGTCGGTCCGCGTGAAGCCCGTCCCGGGTTGGACCGCCCACATCGCCAAAGGCAAGTTGCCGCAGCCGGTAACCGTGGACGGGGCCACCGTCACCGAAGCGCCCCTGTCCGTAACCTGGACGGCCAACGACGTGCAGAGCCAGCTGACCGAGGACCAGTACCAGACCTTCTCGTTGTCTGTGGGGCGGCTTCCGAAGGCCGGTACTGCTGTGTTGCTGCCCGCGGCGCAGACCTACTCTGACGGCAGCGTCCGGAACTGGGACGAACCGGTGGTCGAAGGCCAAGGCGAGCCCCAGGACCCCGCCCCGGTCTTCACCACCACCGCTGCCTCGACCACCCAGCATGGCCATGCCTCCCCAACGGCGGCGGAAACCGCCGTCGTGCCTGCTGCCTCGGTAACCACCGGCGACTCTGTCCCGGCACTGACCTGGGTGGCCTTCGCGGCAGGACTGTTCGGGCTGGCCGCGGGAGTTGCTGCCCTCCTCCGCGCCGGCAGGACCAGGAAGGGCTAAGCGGCGGCAGGACCTCCAAGGTTTCCGCAGGTGGCTGCCAGCACGATGAGCCTAATCCGCAACAACATGGGAGGCGAAATGAATTTTCATCCAAGCCAATTTTCCAATCGAGGCCTCAACCGCCGCCAGTTCGGCCTGGTGCTCGGTGGCGGTGCTTTCCTGTTGCTGGCCGGGGGCAGCTACGGCGTTGTGGGACGAAGCCCACAGACCACAACCACGAGTGTGGCCACGGTTTTTGGTTCCCTCACCATCATTCGGGCCGGACGCCTTGCGCGCCTGGATGCCCAGGGCCAGCCGACTTTCCGGACCCTGGCCGCGGCTGCTGCACACATGAACGCCGGCAGGGGCACCGGAGGCAGCACGCAGGCCCGGCACGTCAGCACTAGCGAAGAGCTCCGCCTCGACCGACACGGCCACAATGACTGGACGCCGGGCGCCCCGGCGGGGCCCGAACCAGTAAACCTCACCTGGTCCGACGTCGTCCTGCTCGAAGTGCAGCTCCGGAATGCCGGGCCGGTACCAGTGCTTTTCAGCCCGGGGCAGCTGCGGCTGAAGCTGCGTCCCTCAGGGACAACAGTCACTCCACGCGACTCCGACCGGAACCCCGGCCCCATAGCACCGCACGCCTCGGAGCACATCCTGATCAGCTACCTGGCCCCACGCGATGCCTTCGAGCTGGAGCTGGACTACTCGGACGAGCAACGGGACGTGACCTACCAGCTGGCACTGCCGCCCATGGCCGCGGAAGCGGTGCGCTCATGAACATCCTGGACGTCCATATCAATGAAGGCTACGTCCCGATGGTGGACGGCTCCCTGGTGTACCACCGGGGCTTCGGCGAGCGCCCCACCCCGGTGACGGACACCAGCCCGTCGCTGTGGATGAGCCCGCGGGTCTTCACCGCGGACGGACAACTGGTAGCCAGCCGGACGTATCCCCTGGACGCCCCGACGCCGCCGCACGGCAGGCCCGCACCCCTGCAGACCGACCTGGACAATCCCGGAGAGTACCTGGCCAGGAAGGAATACTGGGCCAGCTATTTTCCGGACCGTACCCTCATCGCCGAGACAGGCAGCACCGTCCGGATAAGAGTGCATAACCACCTTCCACAACCGCACGAACTCCGGTTCCATACCGCTGGACCCGCCGAACAGGATGAAACGACGGGCCCTGTTGCTCCGGGTACATCGGCTCTCCTTGAGTTCGAAGCACCACCGCCCGGGACCTATCTGTTCACGGACCCGGGCAACGCATCCGTGGAACGGACCCTCGGCCTCTACGGTGCGCTTGTGGTGATAGACCCGTCCAGCGCCTGGCAGCTTTTCCCGGGCGGGACCGAGTTCGAACGGCAATGGCTGTGGTTGTGCCACGACGTGGATCCGAACTGGGCCCGCATCGCTTCCCGCGGCGAAACGGTCAACCCCGCTTCAACACCGGCCGTACCCCGCTACTTCACCCTCAACGGTTACGCGGGCTTCCAGTCGCTGGCGGTCACCACGGATGAGGAATTCAATGAGCGCCGGGAGCAGGACACGCTCCCCTCCGGCCACCCGCGCGAAACGGATGTGCGGAACTTCAGCGCCTCGCCAAGCCCCGGTGCCGTCCGGACCGGCCAGCTGATGAGGATGGTCAACGCCGGCATCGTGGACCACCAGCTGCACTACCACGGCAACCATGTCTGGACGGTGCGCGCCAACGGCGAAGACTTCCCCCGCAGTGGCGGGCGGGTCAGTGCGGACGGGGACGTCCTCCTGCAACACTGGGAGGACACCGTACAGCTCGAACCGATGGACCGAAAGGAGTCGCTGCTTCCGGTCCGGCGTCCACCCGAGGTGGTGGACCAGGTGTGGAACGCCCGCAGTGGCGACTGGAGGTATCCAATGCACTGCCACGCGGAGCCCTCGCAGACGGCGGCCGGCGGGCTGTACCCCGGCGGCCTCGTGGCGGACTGGGTTCTGGCAGCGGGCACGATTCCTGAGCCAGGGCTTCCGGGCACCGTGGCAGGCGGCCATCACCTGTACCGAAGCCAGGTGGAGTTCGCCTCCGACAGCCTCATGAAGGAAGCCCGGAAACTGAGTTCCGCCAGCGTCCGGACGTCAGCAAGGTGTTCGATTTCTTCAACAGGAAACTGAAGGTGCCCAACGGCCCTGAAATCGAGTTTTGGAGTTTCGAGGACGAGAGGTCCGGCCGCGGGCTTCCCGGACCGCTGTTGCGGCTGACGGAGGGGCAACTGTTCCACGGCACAGTGGAACCCAGCAAAAGGGTCCACACCATCCACTGGCACGGCATCGAACCCGACCCCCGGAACGACGGCGTAGGCCACACCTCCTTCGAGGTCACCGGGGAGTACACCTACCAGTGGCGCCCGGAGGTGGGCGTACCCGGGAACCCCAACCGCGGATCTGCCGGAACCTATTTCTACCACTGCCACGTGAACACACCCCTGCATGTACAAATGGGTATGTTCGGGCCGATCATCGTCGATCCGCGGGTGAGTTCCACGGCGCCGCCCCCCCAAGGGAACCCGCCGCCACTCGACGGACGGCCCGCTGTACGACATCGCCACCGAGACAATGATCGCCCCCTATTCGATTGACCCGCGCTGGCACGAACTGAACCATGCAGCTGGTCTGTCCGGGGACGACGCTGGCCTCAACCGGTTCGAGCCCAAACACTTCGTTCTCCTGGGAGGCACGGTCCCCACCCGGCCCAGGGGGGACAGGATATGGGCGATCAGCGCGATGCGCGCCAACGTGGTCACGGACGGCATCGCCCCCACGCTGGTGCGCATGGTGAATGTCGACTACTTTCCCACCCGTACGCGGTTCCTCGATGCGGCGGGCAAGCCGGCGGAGATTGCCGAACTGATCTCCCACGATGGCAGGCCCTTCTGGAATACCCCCAACCCGGACGGCCCGGCGGTCCAGCCCTCTCTGGTCGGGCAGCCGCTGGTCACCAGCATCCTGAAATCCGGCGCAGCGGAAAAGTTCGATTTCCTGCTGCGCCCACCGGCGGCGGGCCGGTACACCATCGCGGTCGACTTCCTGCACTGGATCACAGGCCAGGTCCTGGCGACACGCACGGTGGTCGTCACCGCGTATTAGGGTCCGTCAGGAACGGCGGGCGGGCCCCCGAACGGCGCAACGGTTGCGGCGTGCTCAGGCAGCGGCGCGCGGCAGGACGAGCATGTAGCCGGTGGGCAGGTCGCTGCTCCAGCGCCGCGGCTCGCGGACCACGAACTGCGTGGCCAACTGCTCGGGCGTGAGCAGGCTGTTGGGCTCGGGCGAAGGGCCCCACCGCTCGCTGCCGTGCGGGTAAAGCGGATCCAGGACCCGGATGCCGGTGACCGGGAACTCCGGGAACCCGGCGGGATCGCCAAGGGACTCGAACCCGCTCATCACCCATGCGTGGCGGCCGCTCCACATGACCAGCCCCACCGGCCGTCCGGTATCGGCGATGGCGCGCGCCGCCGTCTGCAGCGCGTCCTCATAGTCAGGAACGCTGACGACGGCGTACGGCCCCATGCCAACCTCGGTCAGCACCTGCGCCCAGCCGAGCGGGTTGGCGCCGTTGAACGAGTTGGACGACCGTGCCCGCGCCATCTCCCACAGCTCTCCTTGCTGGGCGGAATCGGTCCACGTGCCGCCCCCGGTGTCATCGATGAGGTTGTGCGCCATCTGGATGCTTGCCGCAACGCACCAGTCGAAGGTGTACTGCGGCACGAAGTCCCCCTCCTGGTACAGGTTGAGGGCGAATGGCTGGGGCGCCGGGACTTCGGGCGCCGGGACTTCGGGCGGGGCAGAAGCCGGGGTGGGGGTGGGAGTGGACGTGGGGGCCGGCTGAGGGGCGACGACGTCTCCCGCTGCCTGCGGGGCCGAAGAGGCTGGGGCGGGTTGTTCAGTGACGGCGTCGAGATGGCCGACGGCGGGTGTGCAGCCCGCGAGGAAGGCCGCCAGGGCCATAACCCAGGCAAGAAGACGGAGACGGGCGCCGTTCATGATCGCTCCAGTCTAGCGCGGCGGGAATGACCCAGGCAGGGGCTAATGGCCGCCACTGCACACGCCGTGGGCTTAACTGCCTGCGCCATCCTTGCCGCCCTTGGGAGAATGGAACCGTGGAATTCAACAGGCTGCTGCAAATCCGCCGCATCTACGCGCAGCCCGCTGCCCTGGAACTGCCCCGGGGCAAGGAGGTCGTGGAACGCTGGCCGGACGCCGACGTCGTGCTTGTCGACAATCACTGGAACATCCCCGAGCTGCACGGGGATGAAACGAACGTGCCGCGCTGGTCCCGCATCAAGACCGAGGCGCTGGTCCTCGGCGTCAAGAAGGCGCTGACCGTCAAGCCGAACGGCCGGTCCGCGGACTTCATTGCCCCCTCCACCGCGAACGGCTGCGCCATGGCCTGCGCCTACTGCTACGTGCCCCGGCACAAAGGGTACAGCAACCCGGTAACCGTGTTTGCCAACATCGACCAGATTGCCGGTGCCCTTGAACGGCACGCAACCCGCCAGGGCATGAAGCTGGAGCCCAACCAGTGCGACCCGGAACTCTGGGTCTACGACATCGGCGAAAACAGCGACTGCTCTGTCGACGCGCTGATCAGCGACAACGTGGAGGACCTCGTTACGCTTTTCCGCGACCTGCCCACCGCCAAGCTGTCCTTTGCCACCAAGTACGTGAACCCGGCGATGCTCGGCTGGGACCATGGCGGCCACACCAGGATCCGCTTTTCGCTCATGCCCGCGGCTTTGGCCAAATCGATTGACGTCCGGACCTCGCCGGTGGCTGAACGCATCGCCGCGATCAACGACTTTGTGGATGCCGGATACGAAGTGCACGTCAACTTCTCCCCCGTCATCATCACCGACACCTGGCTGCGCGACTGGGAGGAGTTGCTGCGCCAGCTTGATGCCACCCTGACAGCCGCAGCCAAGGCCCAACTCGCGGCAGAAGTCATCTTCCTGACGCACAATGAGCGGCTCCATGAGGTCAACCTGGGGTGGCATCCGCAGGCCGAGAACGTGCTGTGGCGCCCGGACCTGCAGGAATCGAAGGTCTCGTCGAACGGATTCAGCAATGTCCGCTACCGTACCGGGACCAAGGGCCGCTACGTGCGGCAGCTGGCCGCGCTTATCGAGGAGATCGCGCCCTACTGCCGCATCCGCTACGCGTTCTGAGGCACGTGGAGACGCTCCTGCACGCGAGGTGCAGGAGCGTCGAGCCGGCAATTTATAGGGTGCGGGTTGGCGACGGGCCGTGCACAGGCCCGACCACCATCAGGAGATTAATTCGGGCAGCGCAAGTCCGGATTGTAGGCTGCGAACATGCCGCTCGGGTTGTCCCTCCATACCCATGCGTGGAGCGCCCAGGACTTGTCGAACGGCCCGGTTTCGAATTTGACGCCGGCAATCGAAGGTCGCTCGGCCGCCGTCGATATGAACTCAATGGCCACCAGCTTGTACCGCCCGTACTTATTCGGCATGTATACGAGAACCTCCGGTTTCCGGGCCTGGGTCTTGTCATCGATCAGGTCCTGCCTCGCGTAGTGGAAGCCCATGGCCCCCACGCCACGTTCTTCGATGCATTTGGTTATTTCCTCATAACCGTCCGCCTTGGCGTTCTCCAGCCAGCGATATTCGTCGGTGACGTGGCGCAGGACGTTGACCAGCCGGCGCTGATCGTCATTGTTCCGCCAGTCGTCGCTGTGGTCCGAGCCTCCGTGCCCTGACCCTCCATGGGCGAGCGCGGTCCCGGGAGCCAGTCCCATGGCAAGCGCTGCTGCGGCCACCATCGACAGGAGTCCCGTCCTGGTGCGATTCATCGTTGATCTTCTACCCCTCTGAGACCGATATCGTTTCTACAAGGGATGCGAAGCGTGAAAAGGTATATTCCACCTTCGCCAAGATGCCGACAGATTTTCCCGGGAACTGCCGGTGAATGAGCCGCTCGGGCGTGTTTATCGTCCATCGAAGTGAGCGGCGTAACCAGTATGCTCCTGCTCAAAAACGCGGCGCTACGCTACGGGCGGGTAGTAGGGGGAGCAGTTTTTTGGACTGCCCCTTTAGGGGAGGCTCCTGGAAAACGGGGTGTTCTCTGGTGAGTGGCGGGTCTATCCTTCACACATGAACGAGCACACGGCTCCGAGTGAGACCGGCGGGTTTTTCTTTGAGTTCAGAGGGAAGCACCCCCTCCGTGAGACAGCAGGGTGGGTATCCGGTGTCGGATTGGCTGGTGCCGGGATGGCAATAGCGGTCATCGGAACCGCCTCACATTCCCACATATCCATGCCCCTGGGAATTGCGGTGGCAGTTCTCGGTGCCATCCTGCTCGTTTTGTACGCGGTGACCAGGAGCACGACGAAGCCAGCGTCCGTTCCTTCCGTGGCAGGAAAGCATCGTGTGAAGAACGCAGGCAGAGCAGCGGCGAAGGAATCCTTAGCGGCTGATCTTGTCGTTATAGCGAACCTCTATTCCCAAGGTGCTCTCACCGCGGAAGAATTTGCTGCGGCCAAGCGCCGAATACTTGGTATCTGACCCGCCCCTCGTTCCTCCGCCTCTGGAGCTGACCGGTCCGCCTTGGTAGCTTTCAACGCATGGCCATCAAACTGGAGAACGTCGGTATCGCCGTTCGCGACCTCGAAGCAGCAATCGCCTTTTTCACCGATCTCGGTCTCACGGTGGTGGGCCGGGACATGGTCAGCGGGGAGTGGACCGACACTGCTGTGGGACTTGACGGGAACCATGCCAAGATTGCGATGCTCCAGACCCCGGACGGCCACGGCCGGCTTGAGCTCTTCGAATACATCCACCCCGAAGCGATTGAGTCGAACCCGACGCGGCCCAACGACATCGGCATGCACCGCGTGGCCTTCTCGGTCGACGATATCGACGAGGCACTTAAGGTAGCGGCGAAGCACGGATGCCATCCGCTGCGCGGGGTGGCGACCTACAAAGACATCTACAAGCTCACGTACCTCCGCGGCCCCAGCGGAATCCTCGTGATGCTCGCCGAGGAACCGAACAAGGCTCCGTAGTGGGCCTGACTTGGTTAGTGAAAGGCGGGGTCACGTCTGGCCCTTAGAAACCCCATTTTTGGGCGATATCTGACCCCGCGTTGCCTGTTTAGGCGGGCACTTGCTGACTCTGCTCGAAGCGCTCCGGCGCAGTCGCGTAGATGAAACGGACGCGGGTCACAGTCAGTTAGTACCCAGCCGTCAAAGCCAGGGACCGGCTTTAGTAGGCCCCCTACAAAATGGCCCCACAGCGGCGCCGGTAACGTCGGCAGTACACTAGATTCCGCTTGTACAACCCCGACAGGACCGCCATGAGCAACACTGACACAGCCGTCATAAGCACCTCAAACGAAAAGCGCCGCTGGAACGCCACAGACCTCGGGCTCATCGCCGTCTTCGCGGCCCTGGTGGCGGGATCCGCGCTGGTGCCCGGACTCGCCGTGAACGGCTTCGGCGTCCCCATCACCTTCCAGACCCTGGCCGTGATGCTCACCGGCCTGGTGCTCGGCCCTGGAAGGGGCTTCGCCGCCGTCGGCCTTTACGTCCTCCTGGGCCTCGCCGGGCTGCCCATCTTCAGCCAGGGCCGCAGCGGCCTGGGCATCCTGGCCGGACCGTCGGCCGGCTACATCCTCGCCTTCCCCATCGCCGCCCTTGTTGTGGGATGGCTGGCCACCGTGGTCATCCGCCGGACCACCAAAGCCCGTGCGCTGTGGCTGTTCCTTTCGGCCACCGTTACCAGCGTGGTGGTGGTGCACTCGCTGGGCATCGCCGGCATCGCGCTCAACACCAAGGCGACGCTCGGCCAGGCATTCCTGAGCGACGTGGTCTTCTACCCCGGCGACATCATCAAAAACATCCTCGCGGCCGTCATCGCCGTTGCCCTGCACCGCGCATTCCCGGACATCCTGGTGCGCCGGGTCAAGCGCAGCGTTCCCCAGCCTGCCAACGCCTAGGATCCACCATGCCCGACGTGACGTTTGACCAGGTAGCGGTAGCTGTTCCGCTGGACCACCGGCCGGAACCCAAGGTCCTCCTGGAGGATGTGACCCTGCAGCTCACGGAGCAGCGCGTGGGGGTCATTGGCGCCAACGGATCCGGGAAGTCCACGCTGCTGCGCCTGGTCAACGGCCTCATCCAGCCCACGGCGGGCACGGTAGCGGTCGACGGCGAGGATACAGTCCGTGCCGTCCGCAAAGTACGCCGGAGCGTCGGCTTTGTCTTTACCGATCCCCTCTCCCAGCTGGTCATGCCCACCGGGCGGGAGGACGTGGAGCTGTCGCTCCGCCGCTCCGTCAAAAATGGCACCGAGCGGCGCAGGCTCGCCGAAGCGGCCCTGGACCGGCTCGGGCTGCTGCACCTGGCCGACCAAAGCATCTACGAACTGTCCGGCGGCGAACGCCAGCTGATGGCGCTCGCCGCCGTACTGGCGGTGGATCCCGCGGTGCTGGTACTGGACGAACCGTCCACCCTGCTGGACCTGCGCAACCGCGAACTCCTGCGCAGGACCCTGGACGGCCTTGGCCAGCAGATCATCATGTCCACCCACGACCTCGAACTCGCCCTGGAAATGGACCGCGTGCTGGTCATCGAACAAGGGAAAGTCGCCTTTGACGGCGCCGCCACAGATGCCGTAAACGCCTACCGCGCGCTCTGCTCGGAAAGCCTGGACAGCCTGGAAGCGCGGGGACCACAACGATGAGGGGCCACGGCTTCCTGCTAGCCAACTACGTCCCGGGAGATTCGCTGGTCCACCGGTCGCCCCTGGCTGTGAAATTCCTGCTGGTCTTCGCCTGCGGCCTTGCGTCCTTCGCCATCGCGGACTGGCGCATTTCGCTGCTGGTGCTCGCCGGCCTCTGCGGCCTGTTCCTGCTGACGGGGGCCGGCCTGAAACGGCTGTGGGGCGCCGTCCGCCCGCTCGCCGCGGTCCTGCTGGTGATCGGGCTGTTCCAGTGGTGGCAGCTGGGTGCACCCACCGCGGCCCGGATCGTCCTGAACATCCTCGTCTGCGTCGTTGCCGCGTCCCTGCTCACCGCGACCACCCCCGTGCAGCAGCTCCTGGACGGCGTGGTCAAGGCGGCAGGCCCTTTCAAGAGGTTCGGCGCGGATCCGGAACGCTTCGCGTTGACCATCGGGATCATGCTCCGCAGCATCCCTTACATCGCCGGGACCTTCGCGGATGTCCGGGATTCCGCCCGGGCCCGCGGCCTCGAACGCAATCCGCGTGCACTGGTCCTGCCTGTGTTTATCACCTCGGTGGCCTTTGCCCGCCAGACCGGTGAGGCGCTCGCAGCCCGCGGCCTGGGCGAAGCGGAGGACTGAACCTCCGCCCGCAGGGAATCAGCTGTTGCTAAGGTGCTGGTACCGGAACAATGCCGCCGTACCCATCCCGCCGGCACTGCTGATCATGGCCAGCGCCAGGGCGCCCGGAGCCTCCGCACGGCGCGCCTGGGCCAGCAGCCGGGTGACCAGGACGGCGCCGGAAGCACCGTAGGCATGGCCCAGGGCCAGCGCCCCGCCGTCGAGGTTCGCCCGTTCCCCGTCGATGCCCAGCTCGTCAAGGCAGGCAAGCGTCTGGGACGCGAACGCCTCATTGAACTCCACCAGGTCCAGCTGGTCCGCCGTCACGCCTGCGCGGTCAAGAACGTCGCGCGCCGCGCTGGCGGCACCCACCCCGAGGACCTCCGGGTGCACGCCGGCCGTCCCGGTGCCCAGCACCAGCAGCCCGTCGTCTGCCCCCAGTTCCTGCGCACGCTGGACAGACGTAATAACGACGGCGGATGCGGCGTCCGCGTCGAAGCATGAGTTTCCGGCGGTGACAGTTCCCCCGTCGACGAAGACGGGCGGGAAACGCGCCATCACGGCGGCGGTCAGGCCGCGCCGGGGCCCGTCGTCCGCTGCAACGGTCCCGGTACCGGTGCCCAGCGGCACAATCTCGCCGTCGAAATACCCGGCCTGGGCTGCTGCAAGAGCCCTTCGATGGCTCGCCAGCGCGAAGGCGTCCTGGCGCTCCCGGCCCACGCCAAACTTCTGCGCGACTGTTTCCGCGGCCTCCCCCATGTCCGGATCACCGAAGCTGGCGGGCACAAACTGGGCGCGCCGGTAGAACTCCGGCCCGCCGTCGTCGTTCCGGTGGGCGCGCAGCGGCGCGGTACTCGTACTCTCCACTCCCCCCGCCAGGTACAGGGGATTCCCGCCGGCTGCCACGAGCCGGGCCGCCAGGACCACCGCGTCCAGGCCTGAACCGCACTGGCGGTCCACCGTCATTCCGGGCACGCTGACCGGCAGGCCCGCCTCCAGCAGCGCCAGCCGGGCCACGTTGCCGCCGCCGCCCACTGCGTTCCCCATCACCACGTCAGCGACAGCGCCGGGTTCAACCCCGCAGGAAGTCACCAGTTCCCGCAACACCGGAGCCAGAAGCTCGTGGGCGCGCAGCGCTCCGAGAGGGCCGTTGATCCGGCACACGGGGGTCCGCCGGGCCACGATGATAACGGGCTGCCGCTCCGGAGGCAGGATCTCAGGCGCCAAGGTTCCGGACTCTGGGGTCGCGGGTATCAATCCATTCCAGCAGCAGGTTCCGGCTGACCTTGCCCCGGTCCGTGACGGGCAGTTCGGTGAGGACGTAGTACTGCAGCGGGCGCTTGTCCCTGGCCAGGATGTCCTCAAGCCCCGCCCGCAGCTGCATTGCCGTGATCCCCCCGTGGGCAGGGACAACGCCGGCCACCACCCGCTGGCCGCGGAGGTCGTCCGGCATGCCCGCGGCGACGGCGGCCGCCACCCCGGGCACCGCCGCGAGGGCAAGCTCAACCTCGTGCGGATAGACGTTCTTGCCGGAGGTGAGGATCATGTCGGCGCGCCGCCCCAGGATATGCAGCTCCCCCGCGTCGAGGTAACCCTGGTCCCCCACCGTGAACCAGCCGTTGAAGGACCGCAGGGCCTGGCCGTCGTCGCCCCACAGGTAGCCGTTGCTGACCAGGGCGCTGCGTACGCAGATGTTGCCCGACTCCCCGTCCGGAAGGGGCGTCCCGGCGTCGTCGAGGATCCGCACGTCCACGCCGGGAAAGGGACGGCCAATGCCGGTCCCGCCCACAGCCGGTGCCTGGCCGGCGGGCAGCCCGGCACCGGAGACGAAGCTCAGCTCCGAGGCGCCGTAATACTCGAAGATGGTGGCGTTGGGGACCCAGCGGCGGGCAGCTTCGAGGGTCCGCGCATCCAGTTTGGCTCCGGCGCTGATGATGGTCCGCACGCCGGAGGCGTCAACGCAGCCCGTCAGGCCGCGCTCGCTGAGCATCCGCAACATGGTGGGGACCAGCACCAGCCGGGTGACGCGGTCGTGGGTGATCGCTGAGTGGACGTCTCCGACGTCGAAACTTTGCAGGGTCTGGAACTCGGACCCCGCGTAAAGGCACTCGGCCAGCGCGTAGAGGTTAAGGCTGGCCGCCAGCGGGCCGGGGGCCAGGGTGACATCATCCTGGCGCAGGCCGAAGAATTCGATTGACGCCTCGAAGGACTGCTGCCAGGAACGGCGGGACCGGGTGAAGGCCTTGGGCACCGACGTGGTGCCGGACGTCAGGCCGATGAGGAATGTGCTCTCCGGCGGCCCGTCGGCAAGGGCGTCATCCGGGGCCACTGCGGCGGGCAGCGCCGACGCTTCCACGCGGCGGATGATGTTTTCGCGCAGCTGGCGGGGCCAGGCCGGATCAAGGACTGCGCATTGGCGCCCTCCGGCAACCGCGGCAGCGAGCTTTACGGCGAACTCCGTGGAGTTTGCCTCGCAGAGGGGCGTAATCGATTTCGTGTCCGCAACCAGATCAGCAGCTGAATCGCGGAGCTCTGCCCAGGAAAGGCGGCGGCCAGCGACCACGACAGCGGTGTGGTGCGGCCGTTCGTCCGCCCAGCGCTGGATTCTGTTGAGGAAAGGCATCGGATCAACTTTACCGGCCGGGACGGATTGAGTTCCGGGCCCGAGGGTAATGTGACTTTATGAGTTTCAACGACAATGTGCAGCTGGATCCTTCACAGGTCCAGGACCGGCGCGGCATGGGCCGCGGCGCCAAGGTGGGGGGTGGCATCGGTGGCGGGCTCCTGCTGCTGATCGCTGCGCTCTTCGGCGTAAATCCGCAGCTCCTCGAGGGCCTGGCAGGCGGTGCGGCCCCGGCTCCGCAGTCGCAGGGCACCGCGCCTGCGTGCGAGACTGGCGCCGACGCCGATGCCCGCGTCGACTGCCGGATCACCGGCACCGTTAACAGCCTGAACGCCTTCTGGCCTGCCTACCTGGAGCAGTACAACGTCCAGTACCCCCAGCCGGAGACCGTGATCTTTGATGAAGCAGTGAGTACGGGCTGCGGCACGGCATCCAGCGCTGTGGGCCCCTTCTACTGCCCCACGGACACCACCGCCTACTTCGATCCCGGGTTCTTCACGGAACTTGTAAACCGCTTCGGTTCTTCCGGCGGCCCGCTGGCCCAGGAGTATGTAGTGGCCCATGAGTTCGGCCACCACATCCAGAACGTCCTGGGATACCTGGACCGCGCCCAGCAGGATCCGCAGGGCCCTGAGTCCGGCGCCGTGCGCGTGGAACTGCAGGCAGACTGCTATGCGGGCCTCTGGGCTAAGCACGCGTCAACCCAGCCGGGCCCCGACGGCCAGCCGTTCCTGGAGGCCCTCACCCAGCAGGACCTGAACGACGCACTGTCCGCCGCTTCAGCGGTGGGCGATGACCGCATCCAGGAGGCAGCCACCGGGCGCGTCACTCCCGAGGCGTGGACCCACGGTTCCAGCGAGCAACGCCAGCGGTGGTTCTACAAGGGCTACGAGACCGGCGACATCAACCAGTGCGACACGTTCTCCGCGCCCACTCTTTAACGGCAGGAACGACGACGGCGGGCCACCTTTCCCAGGAAAGGTGGCCCGCCGTCGTCGTACTTATTTAGTCGTACTTATTTAGATGTTGAAGCCGAGGGCCCGCATCTGGTCCTTGCCGTCGTCGGTGATCCGTTCGGGACCCCATGGCGGCATCCACACCCAGTTCAGGCGCCAGTCGTCCACAACGCCGTCCAGCGCCTTGCCCACCTGCTCCTCGAGCACGTCGGTGAGCGGGCACGCGGCGGTGGTCAGCGTCATGTCGATCAGCAGCGCACCGTCGTCGTCGGAGTACTTCAGGCCGTACAGCAGGCCAAGGTCAACGATGTTGACGCCGAGCTCAGGATCGATGACATCCTTGAGGGCCTCTTCGACATCCTCAAGGCTCGTGCGGGCTGCGTTGATTTCTGTCATGGCAGGTCCTGACTAGGCCTGTACCGCGACGGGCGCGGCAGCAGTGCCGGCGCCCTTGGCGTAGCGGTCGTAGCCTTCTTCTTCGAGGCGGTCGGCCAGCTCCGGGCCACCCTCTTCGACAACTTGGCCGTCCACGAACACGTGGACGAAGTCAGGCTTGATGTAGCGCAGGATGCGGGTGTAGTGGGTGATGAGTAGAGTGCCCATCTTGCCTTCCGCGTGGGCGCGGTTGACGCCCTCGGACACGACCTTCAGCGCGTCAACGTCCAGGCCGGAGTCGGTCTCGTCCAGGACGGCGAACTTGGGCTTGAAGAGCTCCAGCTGGAGGATCTCCACGCGCTTCTTCTCGCCGCCGGAGAAGCCTTCGTTGACGTTGCGCTGGGCGAAGTCGGCGTCGATGCGCAGCTGCTCCATGGCAGCCTTGACGTCCTTGGTCCAGGTGCGCAGCTTGGGTGCTTCGCCGTCGATGGCGGTCTTGGCGGTGCGCAGGAAGTTGGTCATGCTGACACCGGGGACCTCCACGGGGTATTGCATGGCCAGGAAGACGCCGGCGCGGGCGCGCTCGTCCACGCTCATCTCCAGGACGTCTTCGCCGTCCAGGGTGATGGAGCCGCTGGTGACGTTGTACCGCGGGTGGCCGGCGATGGTGGAGGCCAGCGTGGACTTGCCGGAGCCGTTGGGGCCCATGATGGCGTGGGTTTCGCCGGTCCGGATGGTCAGGCTGACGCCCTTCAGGATTTCCTTGGTGCCCTGCTCCGTGTCAATGCTGACGTGCAGGTCCTTGATCTCAAGAGTAGACATGTGTCTTGTTCTCCTCTGCACCGTGCCTGGCGGCGGCGGTGCGGTCTCTGTCTGGAAGTTGGTTCGTAAATCTGTGGTGCTAGCTGAAGTTCGGAGCTTCGGCGCCGTTGAGGACATTGGTGAAGTCCACGTAGACCTCGTCCCCGCTGATCTCGACGGCGAACACCGGGACGGGATCGTAGGCGGGCAACTGCAGCGGCTCGCCGCTGCGCAGGTCGAACTGCGAGCCGTGGCCCCAGCATTCGATGGCGCAGCCCTCCACTTCACCCTCGGACAGGGAAATGTCCGCGTGTGAGCAGGTGTCGCCTATCGCATGGATCTCCCCCATGGAGTCCTTGACGATCGCCACAGGGTAGTCGTCGATCAGGATCCGCAGCGCCTGCTTCAGTTGGATGTCATCCACCTTGCAGACAAGCTCGCCCTTTGGCTGGTCAGTCATCTGTAAACCCGTGCTCCGTACCTTCTAGTTGTCCGTCAGTGCGAGTTCGTGCTCAACAGCTTCGGTCAGCCGCTCCTCGATGGAGGGGACCTTGATCTGCTGGATGATCTCGTTCAGGAAGCCACGCACCACCAGGCGGCGGGCCACGGACTCGGGGATGCCGCGCGCCATCAGGTAGAAGAGGTGCTCGTCGTCCATCCGGCCGGTGGCGCTGGCGTGGCCTGCACCCTCAATCAGCCCGGTCTCGATCTCGAGGTTGGGCACGGAATCGGCGCGGGCGCCGTCGGTCAGCAGCAGGTTGCGGTTGGCCTCGTACGTGTCGGTGCCTTCGGCTTCCTTGCGGATAAGGACGTCGCCAACCCAGACGGCGTGGGCGTTGCGGCCCTGCAGCGCGCCTTTGTACAGGACGTTGGACTTGCAGTTGGGCACGGCGTGGTCCACGAACAGGCGCTGCTCAAGGTGCTGGCCGGCGTCGGCGAAGTACAGGCCGAACAGTTCAGCCTCGCCGCCGGGAGCGGTGAAACGGGCCGACGGCGTGACGCGGACAAGGTCGCCGCCGAGGCTTACCATGACGTGCTTGAGCTTGGCGTCGCGGCCGATCTTAGCCTGCTGGGAGGAGGCGTGAACGGCGTCGTCGTTCCATTCCTGGAGCGAGACAACTGTAAGGCTGGCACCGTCTTCCACGATGATCTCAACGTTTTCCGAGACCACGGCAGAGCCGCGGTGGTTCAGGACCACAACAGCCTTGGAGAACTTCTTGGCGACGATCACCAGGTGCTGGGCGGCGGCATCAAGGGACGTGCCTTCGATGTCGATGGTGATTTCGGTCAGCGCCTCGAACTCCGACGGAATGGTGACCACCGTGGCCTGGGCGAAGTTCTCCCAGGCGTTGGCGGACACGCGGTCCTCAGGAATGCCGGCAGTACCGATCCGCTGGTCGTCGCGGCCGACGCCCTCTACGGTGACGTCTTCCGGGCCCTTGACGATCACGGTGGGCGCCGCGCCGGACAGGACCTCGGTGTGCAGGCCGCGCAGGCGCTTCAGCGGGGTGAAGCGCCAGTCTTCCTCCAGGCCGGTGAGCGGCTTGAAGTCGGCCAGCTTGTAGGACGTGAGGCGGCCGGCGCGTGAGCTGTCCGGAACGCCTTCGCCGCCGCCGTGTGAGTGGCTCTTGGAAGAGGCGCCGGCAAGCGGAGCCTTGGAGCCTGCCGCGTTGATGGGCGACAGGCTTTCGCCTTCTTCGGTGAAGCCGTCGATGAACGGCTGGGCTGAGGGCGCGCCGATGCGGGCCTTTTCAGTAGTGATTTCAGTCATCGTTATCCGACGGACCCTTCCATCTGCAGTTCAATCAGGCGGTTCAGCTCAAGTGCGTACTCCATGGGGAGCTCGCGGGCAATCGGCTCGATGAAGCCGCGGACGATCATCGCCATGGCTTCGTCTTCGCGCATGCCGCGGGACATCAGGTAGAAGAGCTGTTCTTCGCTGACCCGGGAAACAGTTGCTTCGTGGCCCATCACAACGTCGTCCTCGCGGATGTCGATGTAGGGGTAGGTGTCCGACCGGCTGATCGTGTCAACGAGCAGGGCGTCGCAGCGGACCGTGTTGGCGGAGTGCTTGGCGCCTTCACGGACCTGGACCAGGCCGCGGTATGCCGCACGGCCGCCGCCGCGGGCCACCGACTTGGAGATGATGGAGCTCTTGGTGTTCGGCGCGATGTGGACCATCTTGGAGCCGGTGTCCTGGTGCTGGCCCTCACCGGCGAACGCGATGGAGAGGGTCTCACCCTTGGCGTGCTCACCCACCAGGTAGACGGCCGGGTACTTCATGGTGACCTTGGAACCGATGTTGCCATCGACCCATTCCATGGTGGCGCCCTCTTCGCAGATGGCGCGCTTGGTCACCAGGTTGTACACGTTGTTCGACCAGTTCTGGATGGTGGTGTACCGGACGCGGGCGCCCTTCTTCACGATGATTTCCACCACGGCGGAGTGCAGCGAGTCCGAGGTGTAGATCGGCGCGGTGCAGCCCTCAATGTAGTGGACGTAGGAGTCCTCATCGGCGATGATCAGGGTCCGCTCGAACTGGCCCATATTTTCCGTGTTGATGCGGAAGTATGCCTGCAGCGGGATGTCCACGTGGACGCCCTTGGGGACGTATACGAAGGAACCGCCAGACCAGACGGCCGTGTTCAGGGAGGCGAACTTGTTGTCGCCCACCGGGATGACGGTGCCGAAGTACTCCTGGAAGATCTCCGGGTGCTCCCGCAGCGCGGTATCGGTGTCCAGGAAGATGACGCCCTGGGCTTCGAGGTCCTCGCGGATCTGGTGGTAGACAACCTCGGACTCGTACTGTGCGGCCACGC
This sequence comes from Pseudarthrobacter sp. TE3704, assembly GCF_056279405.1. Taxonomy (NCBI): domain Bacteria; kingdom Bacillati; phylum Actinomycetota; class Actinomycetes; order Micrococcales; family Micrococcaceae; genus Pseudarthrobacter; species Pseudarthrobacter sp. TE3704. The sequence continues at coordinate 210,830 of NZ_JBWCCJ010000002.1, read as the reverse complement.
CGGAGACCAGGCGGCTGCGCTCAGCTTCCGGGATGCCCAGCTTCTCGTACGTGTTGCGGATGTCCTCGGGCAGGTCTTCCCACGTGGCAGCCTGCTTCTCCGTGGACCGGACAAAGTACTTGATGTTGTCGAAGTCGATGCCGGAGAGGTCTGCACCCCAGGTGGGCATGGGCTTGCGGTCGAAGTACTTCAGGCCCTTGAGGCGAAGGTCGAGCATCCACTCGGGTTCGCTCTTCTTGTCCGAGATGTCACGGACCACTTCGTCATTGATGCCGCGGCGGGCGTTGGCACCGACGTCGTTCTTGTCAGCCCAGCCGTACTCGTAGTTACCGATGCCGTGGAGCTCGGGATTCTTCTCCAGAATCTCCGAGATCACAGTGTTTTCGGCTACCGCTTTCTCTGATAGTTGGTCCGTCATCACGGCCTTTCTTGCTGATGGTTGGTTACTTCATTCAGGCTGGCGGGGGCTGCCGAAGGCCTTGTGGGCCCCTGGGCAGACAGCCTGCCTGTAGGAATATGGGTGGTGCAGACATGCCCGCCGCGGGCAAGCGTGGAGAGCCGGCGGACGTCCACGCCAACGAGCCTCGAGAAGACCTCGGTCTCCACGTCGCAGAACACGGGGAACCGGGCGGCGAGCTGTTGGATGGGGCAGTGGCCCTGGCAGAGCTGGACGCTGGACAGCGCGGCCGGAAGCGGGGCCTTGGCCTCGATGGACGCCGCGGACGAAACAAAGTTATCGCGGGTCAGCGCGTCGGACAACGCTTTGGCCCGGTCGCTGATGTCCGGACCGGCCTTTTCGATTTCCGGCGCGTACCGCCGTTCCATGTCAGCAAAACGCTCGACGGCGAATGCCCGGACGGCGTCGGGTCCGGCAACTTTCTGCAACTGCTGGAGTGCAAGGGCGGCGATGTCCAGATAGTCGTTGCCGAGGCTCGACTGGCCCTCGGAACTGAGGACATAGCGGCGGGCAGGGCGGCCAGCCCCGGCGCCGGAACGCGCAACACGCTTGACTTCGATGACGCCCGCGCGGGATAAATGGTCCAGGTGCCGGCGCACGGCAGCCGGCGTGAATCCGAGCAGGTCGCCGAGTTCGGCGGCACTGACAGGCCCGTGCTCCAAGACCGCCGCAAGGACTCGGTCCCGGGTGCGCTCATCCGCATCGGCCACCGGACCGGAGGCCGCGGGGCCCCGGTCTGCGGGAGCCTGGGAGGCTCCGTGCCCGGCAAAAGGCACAGCAGTAGCATTGCTCATGGAATACACAACACAATCATGTCGTAATTTACTCCCCCACTCCAGTAAGGACAGGCTGACCTCAGCAGGCTCCCCGGCGGACGGCGGAAAATACTACATCCCGTAGAATACTGGGGTGCGTTCCCCCCAATCCCCCGTTCTGTCCATCAGCGGGCTCATTAAGGATGTCGGCCCGCTTACCAGCCTTGACGGCAAAATGCTTCGGGTGGTCAGCGGTATTTCACTCGTTGCCGAACGCGGACAGGTAACGGCCCTGCTGGGGGCCAACGGGGCAGGCAAAACCACCACCCTCGAATGTGCGCAGGGCCTGCAAAAAAGGACCGGCGGCAGCATCTCACTACTGGGACACGATCCCGCCGCGGCAGGGGCAGAGCTGCGCTCCCGCGTAGGTGTGATGCTCCAGGACGGCGGGCTGCCGCCGTCGGCCCGTCCCATTCCGCTGCTGCGGCACATTGCCGGACTGTATGCCCGGCCCTGGCCGGTGGATGAGCTGATCGAGCGGCTGGGGATCGATACCTTCGGCAGGACCACCGTCCGCCGGCTCTCCGGCGGGCAGAAGCAGCGCCTGGCCCTCGCCGCCGCGCTGATCGGCAGGCCCGAAGTTCTGTTCCTGGATGAACCCAGCGCGGGCCTGGACCCCCAGTCGCGGCAGCTGGTGTTCGACCTGATTTCCGAGCTGCGCGACGCGGGGATGGGCATCATCCTCACCACGCACCTGATGGATGACGCCCAGCGCCTGGCTGACTATGTGTACATCATCGACGGCGGCCGCAACGTTGCCGAGGGAACGGTCCGGGAGCTGCTGCAGCGCGACCCGTCCGTCGAGGCAGGTGCGGAGCATGTCCGGACACTGGTGTTCGAGGCTCCGCCGGGGCTGGATCCTGCTGCCGTACTTCCGGCGCATCTCGATGTCACCGAAGCCCGGGCCGGCAGCTACTGCATCACGGGCACTTTGACGCCCGCACACCTCGCCGCGTTGGCGGCCTGGTGGGAGGCCCACAACATCATGCCCGCCTCGATGAGCCTGCAGGCGCGTAGCCTTGAAGACGTCTTTCTGGATATCTCGGGAAAGGACATCCGATGAAGCCGACCCAATCCGGTGCCGCCACCGGCGGCACCGCGGAGGCATCGGACCGGCAAGAGGCCGCAACCCTGCTCCGCCGCGTGCTGCTTCAGGGCAAATACGAAGCCCTGACCATGCTGCGCAACGGCGAGCAGCTGATCCTGGCTGTGGTGCTGCCGCTACTTGCGCTCGTGGGACTGACCGTGACGCCGTTCCTCGACGGGATGGGCGCGAGCCGCATCGACGTGGCCGTACCTGGCATCCTGGCACTGTGCGCCATGTCCACGGCGTTCACCGGCCAGGGCATCGCCACCGGCTTCGACCGCCGCTACGGGGTGCTCCGGTTCCTGTCCACTACTCCCCTGGGCCGCGGCGGGCTGATCGCCGGCAAGGCCCTCTCGGTTCTGGCCGTGTTGTGCCTGCAGGTGGCAGTGGTCAGTGCCGTCGCCTTTGCCCTGGGCTGGCAGCCGCCGGCGGCCGGCTGGGTTCCCGGGCTGGCACTCCTTGCACTGGGCGCTGCGGCGTTCACGGCCCTCGGCCTGCTGGTGGCGGGGACGGTCCGGCCGGAAGCCACCCTGGCCATCACCAACCTGCTGTGGATCCTCCTGGGCGCATTGGGGGGCATCGTGATCCCCGCAGAAAGGCTCCCGGCCGCAGCCCAGGGCCTGGTGGGGTTCCTGCCTTCAGGGGCACTGGGCGAAGCCATGCGCGACGCATTCCTCGCCGGCGCCGTGAACGGCGGCGCCGCCCTCATACTGCTGCTCTGGACCCTGGTTGCCGGGGCAGCTGCCATCCGTTGGTTCAAGTGGAATTGAGTACATCGTGAGCACGGCTTCACGCCTTCCCCAAATGGCCGGCCGCCTGGTATCCCGGCTGCCCCGCACCGTGGACGCCCGCGTCCGCCGCCTCGCTGTTGCGTCCCTGATCGGGCAGACGCTGCTTGTGGTGACGGGCGGGGCCGTACGGCTGACTGCCTCCGGGCTCGGCTGCCCCACCTGGCCACGCTGCACGGACACATCCCTGGTCAACACGCCGGAGATGGGCATCCACGGATTCATCGAATTCGGCAACAGGCTCCTTACCTTTGCCCTGGCCGCCGTCGCAGCCCTGATGCTCGTGTACCTGTGGAATCTCCGGAAGGAGCGCAGGGACCTGTTCCTCCTGGCCCTTGGCCTGCTGGCCAGCATCCCGGCCCAGGCCGTGATCGGCGGCATTACAGTACTGACCAACCTCAACCCCTGGGTGGTGGGGCTGCACTTCCTGGTGTCCATGGCACTGGTGGTGTTCGCCACCCTGCTGGTGAACCGTGCCTTCGGCAGGACCGGCCGGTTCATGGCGGCCCGGCACCGCGCCCTGCCGGGGATCATGCGGCCGGTGACTGCCGCCGTCGCGCTTTTTTCCGCCCTCGCCGTGATGCTGGGCGTGGTGGTGACCGGGGCCGGGCCGCACGCCGGGGACGCCGACGCTCCCCGCAACGGGCTGGACTGGGACCTGTTCTCCCACATCCACGCCGTGCCGGCCTACCTGATCACGGCCGGGACCGCCGTCGCGCTGGCACTCGTGGTCATGCGCCGGATTAACGGGCCCTTCCGCACCGCTGTCCTTGGGCTCCTGGGAGTCACCGTGCTGCAGGCCGTCATCGGCTTCACCCAGTACTACAACGGCATTCCGGCCCTGCTGGTGGCCGCGCACATGCTCGGGGCCGCGCTGCTGATGGCCGCGGCAACCAACGCCTGGGACATCGCCCGGTCCAGCCCCGTGGAGTAGTCCGCTCTGCACGGCAAGGGCCCCGGTTCCGTGGAACCGGGGCCCTTGCCGTATCGGCTGGGTGCCTTGCCGCTTAGCCAGCAGGCGCCTTCGCCGAACCCGCTGCCCCGGCCCCGGCCTTGGCCGCGGCCTGCGCCGGATCCAGGAACTCGATGCCGGACGTTGTCACCAGAAGTACCCGCGCCGTCGCGATGTCGTAGAAGAGGCCGGTCGTTTCGACGGCGCCACTGGCCAGCGCCGGACCAACCACTGGGTGCGTTTCCAGCTTGCTGAGCTGCACGGCAACATTGACCATGCCCAGCTGGTCCACCCGGCTGTACCCGGCATCCGCCGCAGCGATGGCAACCGGATGGTCCGCCAGCAGTTCCAGGTAGCTCGGCCGGGCGTGGTTGAGCCAGGCATCGAATCCCGCGCCCAGGGCTTTGTTCCCGCTGCCGGAGGTGTCCTCGATCAGGGCCTTCATGGCTCCGCAATTCGAATGTCCGCAGATAACGATGGAGTCCACCGTCAGGCCCTTCACGGCAAACGAGAGCGCAGAGTCGATGGACGCATCCTGGCCGTCATGGCACACCACGTTGCCGATGTTCCGCAGGGTGAGCAGGTCACCTGGGCCGCTGCTGGTCAGCAGGTTCGGGTTCACCCGCGAGTCGACGCAGGCCACGAACAGCGTGTCCGGGTTCTGGCCTTCCGCCAAATCCTGCACCAGCGGACGCACCTTGTCCGCGAAGCGCCGGTGGTACTTGTTGATCCCGCCAAGGATGGAGCGCCGGGACTGCGGGTCCTCCCCCGTTTCCCCTGCGGACTGCCACGATGTACGGGGCGGCAGCGGCAGCTCATGGGCTTCCTGGCGTTTGGGCACCTGGTGGGCCGCATCCTGGAAGAGGGTGTTTCCGTGTTCCTCCAGCAAGACGGTCCCGCCGGAGGCCTGGTACTGCTTCCGCCAGGCGACAACGGCCTCCCGGAAGGCATGGTCCAGGTAGTCGGCGTTCAGCTCCACCACAACGTCCTTGCCGTCCGGCACGGAGTGCAGCACGCGGTTCAGCCTCGGCAGGGCGAAGAAGCTGCACGATCCGGTGATGGTGATCCGCCACAGGTCCGACGGCGGGACGGGCGGGTGTGCCTGAACCGAGGCCCGCAGCACGCGCCACAGCACGCTGGCCGCGGCCAGTGCCAGGCCGATGAGGACGCCTTCTAGCAGGTTGAGGAAAACGACGCAGAGCAGCGTCACGGAGTAGATCAGGAGGTCGCCGGTGCGGCGGCTGGTCCTGATGTCGGCCACCTTGATCAGGCGGGCACCGATCACCACGAGCAGCCCTGCCAGGACGGCGAGCGGGATCAACTGAATGAGTCCGGCGAAGAGGGCGGAGAAGGCCAGGACCCAGACGCCGTGCAGGACGGCGGAGGCACGGGTGGCTGCGCCCGCCTCCACGTTGGTGGCGCTGCGCACGATGACGCCCGTGACGGGCAGTCCGCCGAGGGAGCCGGACACGATGTTGGCCGCTCCCTGGCCCATCAGTTCCCGGTTCAGGTTGGTCCGTGCGCCGTTGTGCATCTTGTCGACGGCGACGGCTGACAGCAGCGATTCGATGCTGGCGATCAGGGCCATGGAAAGTACGGCGAAGGCTATTGCACGCCAGTTGCCTTCCGGTAGCTGGGGCAGCGCCACGGCGTCGAGGATTGATCCGTTGAAGGAGATGCGTTCCACGGCGGGCGCGAACGCCACGGACAGGGCTGTCCCGGCCACGACGGCGGCCAGGGGTCCCGGGACCCGGCGCACGGCAGCCGGAAGATGCTTCCAGCCCAGCAGGATCACCACCACGGCGAGCCCGAGCAGTGCTGCGTGCAGCTCCAGGTTGATGATGGCGGCGGGGAGGCCCGTGAGGTTCTCCAGCGCGGAGCCTGCCGGCTGGGAGCCGAGCAGGACGTGAATCTGCTGCAGCATGATGGTGATGCCGATGCCGGCCAGCATCGCCTTCACCACCACGGGTGAGACGGCCAGGGCGGCCCTGCCCACGCGGCTGATGCCGAGCAGGAGCTGGACGACGCCGGCAGCCGCGGTGATCGCGCAGGTCACCTGCCAGCCGAATTCCTGCACCAGCCCGGCCACGATGACGGTCAATCCGGCAGCGGGTCCGCTCACCTGGAGCGGGGATCCGCCCAGGCTGCCTGCGATGATGCCGCCGACGGCGGCGGCGATCAGTCCGGCCATGATCGGGGCGCCGGATGCCGCTGCGATGCCGAGCGAAAGGGGCAGCGCGACGAGGAACACAACGAGCGACGCCGGGACGTCAGCGGCCAGGTGCGTGAGGAACCGGGGACGCCGGGACCTGGGGAGCTCCCCTGGGTCCTGTGGTTTTTCTTGCGGCGGGGGGTCGTTCCTTGAAGCGGTTCCGGTGGTGGGATCGTGTGCCTGTGCCATGGGTTTCCTTTTGCTCGCGGGCAGGATCCACCCCAGAGTAAGCAGACGGTCACGCCAGGTGACATCAAACGTGATCAATATGACAAATTAGTCATGCGCTTGATGGGCGGGGGTTATCGCGGGGGCATCCCGCTCTCACTCGCCTTTGACAGCGTGAAGATTCCATAGCGCATCGCGCCGGTGCGGTAGGCCAGGATCAGGCGCGGGATGCTGAGGACGAAGATGCGGTTGCGTGCGCGCAAGGCGAGGCCCCGGGTCTCGGGATCGACGAGCAAGGCCTTCAGAAGCCGGAGGGCGCAGATCGTCCAAGTGCGCGCGACGCGGCGGCTGACATCCTCATAGCCGGCGATCGTAAACCCCGCCGCCGTTGCCATTGCCTCGTACTCCTCGCGCGTGCCCATTGAGGGCAGGCGCCCTTCGCGGCAGATCGGTTCGAGCAGGTGGCGAACCTTCCAGCCGCTGGCATCGGTCTCGGCGAGCCACGCACAGATCACGAAGCGGCCGCCGGGCGACAGCACGCGATGCGCCTCGGCGAAAAACCGGGGCTTGTCCACCATGTGCTCGCTTGACTCGATCGCCCACGCGGCATTGGCCGAGGCATCGTTCAGCCCGTTGGCGAGCCAGTCGCGGAGTTGGATGTCCACGTCAGGTACGGGATGCGCGGCGCCGTAGTGGGCCTGCTCAGCAGAAAGCGTGAAGCCGGTAACGCGAACGCTGCGTGAACTTGCGAGCTGCCTTGCGGTGGAGCCATAGCCGCAGCCGATGTCGACGCAGGCCTCGCCGGGCACAAGGCGCAGCCGGTCGGCGACCGTCTCAACCAGGGCCTCGACGGCCTCGGCGGGCGTCTCATGACCTGTCACCCATAGACCGTGATGGACATGCTCACCCCACACCCGGCGATATATCGGATCGAGTTCGTCGTAGTGATCCGCGACCGCCACTGCGGTTTGGGAAATATTGGGGACGATCACGCCGTCACATTACAACGCGGGCCCATGCCTACGTAAGGTCTCGGCTCACGGCTGCTCGGTCCTTCTTGTGGCCCGAAGCCCGCTCTGATCCAATGCCGGGCACTCAGCGCCTGGTCTCGTACCTGGTCAGGACCACACCATCGGGAAACGTCCGGGTCTCCACCAGGCTCAGGTTCACCCAGTTGTCCAGGGCGGTGAAGAACGGTGTGCCGCCGCCTACCAGAACCGGGTGGGTGACGATCAAATATTGGTCGATCAGCCCGGCCCGCATGGCCGCTGCGGCGAGTGTGGCACCGGCGATGTCCATTGTGCCGCCGTCATCGGCCTTGAGCCGTGTAATCTCGGTGACCGCGTCACTGGTGACCAGGCGGGTGTTCCAGTCGACCGTGCGGGCCGTCGAGGAGAACACTATTTTCGGCATGTCCCGCCAGCGGCGGGCATACTCGATGTGCGCCGGTGTGGCGCCGGGTTGCTGGTCCGCGGTCGGCCAGTGGGAGCTCATCGTCTCCCATAGTTTGCGCCCGTACAGCGCCAGGCCCGTCGCCCCCACCCGGTCGGACCACCATTGGAACAGCTCGTCGCCCGGGACGCTCCAGCCGAGGTCGTCGCCGGGCGCGGCGATGTAGCCGTCCACGCTCACGTTCATGCCATAGGTCAGGTTACGCATGGCGTCAGTCTCCCGTGAGGCGGTCTTCGTTGTACAGACCAGCGGTTGACGGAGGTAAACCCATGCACTGCAGGTGCTCCTACAAAGTGTCACAAATGCGCTCTGCAGCAGATGGGAAGTGCCGGAACGGATCGTCCGCCACAGCCCCCTGGTCGGCGTGGTCGACAACTACGGCCACCTCGGCTTCAAGGCATCAGACGTGACGCGGGATCAAAGGTACTCCCGCTACATCTATCCGACGGTCATGCTGCGCAGTCACACCTCCGCCTCCATCCCGTCGTTGCTCCGAGCCCTGGACCCCGCGGAATCGACGGACGAGCTCTGGGTAATCCCGGGCCTGGTCTACCGGCGCGATTCCATAGACCGCACCCATGTGGGAACGCCGCACCAGGTAGACCTGTGGCGCGTCAGTTCGCGGGCAAACCTGGGCGCCGTTGACCTTCAAGACATGATCGCGTCCTTGGTTCAAGCGGTTCTTCCCGGTGCCCAGTGGCACGCAGTCCCTGCCGTCCACCCCTATACGGAGCAGGGCTTACAGGTTGATGTTCTCATGGACGGGGAATGGCTCGAACTTGCCGAATGCGGTCTTATGGCCGGGCACTTGTTCTCACAAGCTGGACTGGATCCCACCAAGTGATGCGGGCTCGCCCTTGGCATGGGTTTGGAGCGCGCCCTGATGCTGCGAAAGGGCATCCCCGACATCAGGTTGCTCCGCTCTACGGATAAGCGCGTTGAACACCAAATGTTGGACCTGACGCCATGGCAGCCGGTCTCCCAAATGCCACCCATTCGGCGGGACATCTCAATCGTGGTTGGAACTTCCGGTGCCAGCCCAGGAGCGGCTCAAGATCCGTGAAGGACAGGCCAACGCGCTGATACGGCTCGTGCTGCGCCCTCTTACCAGGACGATGACAGATCTCCAGGCCAACCAGATCCGCGACGATGTCTACCTTGCCCTGCACGAAGGGCCGGTAAAGGAGCTCATCGACGGGTAAAGCTCCTACATCGGGGTGCCGGCAGCACATGCTTGGGCTGCCGACACCCACGACCTCCCAGGCTGCCGAACACGTTCCACTGGACAACGCGTTGGCAGAGGGACACTCTTGGAGTAACCGCACCGACTGCGCATTGCGCTGACCCCGGGCGGTCGCCTGCCGCCGGTGTCGGGCACCACTGAGATGTCGACTCCGTCGGGTTCGCTTGAACATGGCTCCGATGATTGAAGGACCGACGACATGACGAAGAGCAACGCTTGCGATCATCACGGGCGACCATCGCTGACTTCGAGGAACGGTCCGGGCCGACGGTGGGCACTCTGCTTGATCCCGGCACTGACCGCCGCACTCGTTCTAACGGGAGTGTCGAGCGCCGGCGCCTCGAACGCTCGGAACGCGGCGCCGCCGAACACGGACGTCCTCATCGAGTGGAGCAGCATCGCGCAAGACCACGTCATCCCATTGCGTCCCACGGCTCACGGCCAGCTCCGCGGCATGGCGATGGTTCAAGGCGCGGTGTACGACGCAGTGAACGCCATCGACCGCGGGTACCAGCCGTATCTGCTCGACGGCGACTCGGTCGGCGTCGGGACGGAGGCATCGTTTGATGCGGCGATTTCGACAGCCGCACACCACGTGCTCGTCACTCTTGTCCCGTCGGACAAAGTAGCTGGCCTCGATGCTGCGTACGCAGCAACGCTCGCGGGCGTCGCCGACGGCCCGAACAAGGATGAAGGCGTCGCCGCCGGTGAGGCCGCCGCGGCGGCGATGATCCTCGCCCGCACCAATGACGGGTTCATGGTTCCGTTCGAGTTCGACATCGGACCTAATCCCGGCGATTGGCGGCCTGTCACACCCGATGCGCGCGATCCGGACGCCTGGGTGGCCAATCTCAAACCGTTCATCATCGAGAGTCCCGACCAATTCCGCTCGGAGGGTCCCAACCCGCTGAGGAGTGCCGGGTACACAGCGGACTTCAACGAGGTCAAGGAGATCGGTGCGCTCGCGAGTACCACTCGAACCGACGACCAGACCACTGCTGCCATCTTCTGGCAAACCGCGCCGGTAGCACTCTGGAACGGCGTGTTCCGCAGCCTCGCCGTGAAGCACGGACTCGACCTGCCCGACGCGGCTCGGCTCTTCGCGATGACCAACCTCGCCGCCGCTGATGGCGCGGTCGCTTGCTGGAACGACAGGTACTACTGGAACTTCTGGCGGCCGATGGCGGCGATCCGCGAAGCCGACACCGACGGCAATCCGGAGACGGCAGCCGATCCGACATGGAAACCGCTCTTCGATCCATCGACAGTGACCGTCCCGCCGCTCGGCACACCGCCGTTCCCCGAGCACCCGTCCGGTCATGGCTGCGTCAGCGGCGCCACTCTCTACGCGGCGCAGGAGTTCTTCGGCACGGACGAGGTCGCCTTCGACGTGAACTCCGGTCGCTTCCCGGGCGAGCCGCGGCACTTCGACGGATTCTCCGCGGCGGTACAGGAGGTCATGGATTCTCGCGTCTGGGGCGGCATCCACTTCCGCACCGCCGCCGTACAGGGCGCCGAGCTCGGCAACGAGGTTGCGTCGTGGCTCAGCGGTCACTACTTCCAGCCCGCGACATGTCGGTAGCGTCCTGCGACGAGACCCGATGGTGGAACCCTGAGCCGGAGGGAAACTCCATGGGTTCGAAGGACTTTTCCCATTCACGAGGACGCTAAGTTGTTGGGCCCCCTGTCCTCGTCGCCATGGTCAATTTCATGCGTTACATGTCGTGCACAGCGACCTCCGGTCTTACAGGCCAGCGGCCTGTCACCTCGCGGAAATCAATAGCCCGCAGCAATGGAGTCATGTCGTAAGCACTCATGTTCAGGCTTAGCTTGACACCGTGAACGGATTTCACTGTCAGGAACTGCTGACCTCTCAACGTCCCTACGCTGTAGTGCACGATGTCGTTATAGGCAATCAAGTGTTCCTTGCCGAGCACGCTGCGAAAGGCAACTTCATAGGCGCGCGGAGCCACGTAAAAGTTGCGGTACATCGTGACGAATGCCATCCCGCCTAAGAGAATCGCCACCGAAGCTATACGGGCACCCAGAGGTGCCCGGGCTGTAGTAAAGGTGAACAGGCCCATGAGGAGCCCTACGGACACGCAGAGCCAGCCAAAGATCAACAGCACCTTCGGCATACGGACCTGCTCCGGATACTCCTTGGACCGGTTGGGGTGCTTGCGTGCCCACCAGGCAACCCCGGCAATGGACAACGTAGTGAATACGGTGATGGAGATGTTTAGGATCTGCGCTGTCGACATTCTTTGGCTACATTCCTTGCGCGAGGAATGCCACTGTGGCCGTGAGTATGAGCAAAGAGGCGCTGATGGTACGACTAAGCAATTTTCCCCCAGTATCTGATCGGCTGTCCGGCAAATTCTAAAGCTCAATACGTCCTCGGATTTGCGGCAGATCTAGGCGCAGAATACAGGGTGACGGCCGCAACGCCACGTGAGAGAAGCCCCTGCTCCTGGTGGCCGGCTCGGAAGAGGACTGCCCGCACGTGGTCCCGGTAGCCGGTCGATGGAAGGGGTGCAGTGCCTCGGGTTCTCGCCTTCGTGTGGCCCTGGCGCCCGGAAGCCCGGATAAGCTGTCCGATTAGCCTTCCGGTGAGGGTTTTTCGACTGGCACCTTGCCGTCTCGTAACTCTAAGGTTTCGAGGCGCCAGGGTTTCGAGACACCAAGTCAGGGCGAGGGGAATATACTCGTCAGTCTTCGTAGGGAACTTAGCAGTAGCGCTCTACTCAGTCCTGATCTGGCTCCGACAATAAGGAGACACGCCCCTAAGGTCCACCCATCAGGCCGCAGCCGAAAGCCTTCTCACTGGTTTGTACGACGATGAAGACTCTGGCTTCAGTAGAAGGCGGCTGCGCAAATATCTCGGCCCCTCCTGCTGTCCTAGCTTGGGAGGTCAGCTCCTTCGTATCGTGCTCGGCAGGCCTCGGATCGGGACCACAGTTATATTCACGTCCAGCGAATTGCACTTTGGAAGAGACTTCCTTTGGTGAAAGGACCCAGTCCGACGTCTGTTGATGGACGCTCCATAACCTCACGCCGGTAACAACTCCTGCGATCACTAACCCGGAAACTAGCAATGACAATGCGATTCGCGTCCCCCTGCTCATGGAGCAAACACTCCACGAATAAGCCGCCAAGGTCAACGAAGGGCATATGTCAGCATCGACCTTTAGGCGAGGGAAACCCTTACGGGTTCTCGTTGGCATCTTTGCCGGGGGCGTAGGCTCGGATTATGGGCACTCAGGAAGAAGCCTCAAAAAAGTCGGTGCATCGAGTACCTCCCGCAATGAATTGGCTGTATCCCCGGCTCACAATTCTTTTGGCCCTTCTAGGGGTGGCTGAACTTGGGCTTGCCATCGTTTCCTCCAGTGCCGGCGACTTCAATATCTGGACGCATATGGCGGCCATATCAGGGTTCTTCACATGTGCTGTTTGCGCCTGGATGTGGCGGCAGCAAATTCTCGATGCACGTGACAACCAGCGACAACACTAGAACATCAAGGTTTTGGACATCCCGTAAGACGCCCACCCGTACATCGTCCCGTCAGCCGGTCGATGGGAGGTGTGCAGCGCCTCTAGTTTTCGCCTTCGTGTAGCCTGGGCGACCGGAAGCCCGCATGACCTGTCCGATTAGTCTCCGGGTGAGCGTCTCTCAATTGGGATACCTTGCCGTCTCATAACCCTTGTGTTTGAGACGAGAGGGTTTTGGATGGCGCCCTTACAAGGCACCTACGAGCCTTGCGCACCGAGTAGCCGCATTTAGCCTGCCGGTGGGTACCTGTCCCAAGCTTGTAGGGGCTGCTTGGCGACGTACCAGGCCGCACCGGCAGCGAGGATGCTCGATCCGATGAAGTACGGAACGCCCAATTCACTCGGGATGTGCACCTTTGCAGGACAGCTCACCAACAGCCCGGAGAGCGCCTTTTCAGGCACACGGGGGCTGAGGCTTTAGCGAACCAGCGGTGATGGCCACAGTCGCCCGGCGGCGGGACTCACCATCCGTTCCCGTTGTCCAAAATGGGGGGCATTTGCTTCTGGCGTGCCCTTGCGGTCAGTGTTGGCTGGGCGTAACGTCCGCAGCATAAGGGTTGCCTTTGGAGGCCTCCATGCGTGTGCTGCTACGCCATTTCATCGCCATGACATTAGTCTTGTCCGTCTGGCTTCTCGGGCTGTGGACTTCAAACCGGCGCTCCCGCCCCACTCATGCCGGGAGCGCACACCCGATCGGCGTCGCCATCGCAATGCTGGCGTGCGTAAGCCTCTCGGCGTGCACCCCCGCCGAAGCGCCATCCCCCGCAGCAACTACGGAGGCCCGCACGGCCCCACCGGCGCCCACGGTCCCGCCGGTCCCACCGCTGCCGGAAGGCGACATCGACCCCGGTACATACCTCGTCACCAGCTTCCAAGAGAATTTCGAGATCACCGTCCCAGACGGCTGGAGGAGTGACGATGGCCTGTTTAAGGACGACCCGGATCACCCGGATGATTATGGGGTCTTCGTGGGTTGGTGGCCCGCGCTCTATGTGCCGAGGGACGCATGCGCGTGGGAGGGCGCGCTCGTCAAGCTCGATCCGTCGGCTAATGCGTTCGTCGACGCGATGACGGCGCAGACGTCAACGGCCAGTACCCCTCCCGTCGAGGTTATGGTGGGCGATTACTCCGGCGTCGAGTTCGACCACTCCGTGGAGGGTGACGTGGACTTCAAAGCCTGCGACCGCGACAAGTTTTGCATCCACTCATCAATCTCAAACGAATGCGGACGCTGGTACTCGAGCACCGCTGAGCGCGAAACCTATCGGGTAGTCCACCTGAACGGCGAACGCGCTATGTTCTGGGTGGTCCAATTCCACGAATCGATCAATCCGGAGCTGACAAGAGAGGCACGCGCCGTCTTCGACTCGATCGTGTTCAAGCTCCCACAAATGACCAGCTGATGCGATACGCGATACCGCCCGCGGGCGCCGACTCCTTCTCTGACCCCACCTTGGGTGTCTCATAGCGTCAGTGCCTCGAAACGCAGGAGGCACGAGGAGTTTGGACGCGGACACGAACGCCAATCATCCATTAGTTATGTGACACATCGGAGCAGCCCATGAAAAAAGCTGATTGGCTACGCACGTGTTTTGACGCGACCGGCAACAGGCAGACCTTCTTACCGCAGGCGTCCTACGCGATGACCTTACATTGACCACGCCGTGTCCGGAGCGCGGGCTTCACGGCCCCAATTCGATCAGGCTTTGGACGCACTAATTGGGGTGGCACCCTCGTCATCGCAACTCTGGACGGGCTTAGGCGATTCACACAGAACATGCTCTCCTCAGCACTGCAAAAGGCCGCCAATACCGCTGGGATTCACACTCAAAGGTACTGACGGGCTGCTACCGCGGCGACTCCATAGACCTCTTGCTCTACTCCGCGTCGACGAAGGCAGATTGAGGATTACCCGGAAAGATAGGCCGAAAGCTCAAATGACCTACCCCCGGGCAGCTGGGCAACCAGGCATGTCCCGTTCACCGCCCCGGAATCAGGGCTGTGGTGAGAGAGCGTCCGCGGAAAACCAGCGGAAGGTGAAAGAGCGTTGCGGGTGGAGTGGCGGAACTGAAGCTAGCCAGCCATGACGGCCGGGCCGATAAACGGGTCGACAGCCAGGGCGATGAACAGCAGAGTGAGGTAGCTGATGGAGCCGTGGAACACCTTCATGGCCCGCTTGTCGGAGATGTCCTCGCGCTGTGCCCGGTTGTACAGGGAATGCGACTCGTAGAGGAACCAGGCGCCGGCCACCACAGCCGTGGCGGTGTAGACCCAGCCCGCCCCGCCGGCCGGTACCATCAGCAGCGAGCACACCACCATGGCCCAGGCGTACAGGACCACCTGCACCGACACCACCTTGGCGCCGGCGATGGCACCGAGCATGGGCACGTTGGCGTTGCGGTAGTCCTCGCCGTAGCGCATGGACAGCGGCCAGTAGTGCGGCGGGGTCCACAGGAAGATCACCATAAAGAGGATGACCGCGGGCCATTCCACGGTGTTGGTGACGGCTGCCCAGGCGATCAGCACCGGGAAGCAGCCGGCCGCACCGCCCCACACAATGTTCTGTGCCGTGCGGCGCTTAAGGATGATCGTGTAGATCACCACGTAGAAGAAGATGGCGCCCAGCCCCAGCCAGGCGGACAAAGGGTTAGCGCCGAACCACAGGATGGCGATGGCGGCAGCACCCAGGAGCCAGGAAAAGACCAGCGCCTCACGCGGGGTGACCTCCCCCGTGACCAGGGGACGGTTCTCCGTGCGGTGCATCAGTTTGTCGATGTCGCGGTCGATGTAGCAGTTGAACGCCCCGGCACTGCCGGCCGCGAACGCGCCGCCAACCAGGGTGGCGAGGATCAGTCCGATCGAAGGAAAGCCACGCTCCGCATAAATCATGGTGGGCAGCGTGCTGACCAGCAGCAGCTCGATCACGCGGGGTTTGGTGAGGGCGAGATACGCCTTGGCTTTACGGGCAAACCCGGCACCTGATGCCCGGGATGCGTTCAGCGGCGTATCTGTTGTGCTCACGGTGGCAGTCACCCGTTCTGTGTGGCAGTTGTGTCTGGCGGTGCAGCTACGGACGGCTGGAAAGGTCCGCTGCCCGGCATTGGCCTCCGAATATCATACCGCGCCGCCACCCCCCTTCCGGCCGCCCGATATGCGCACATGATCGCTCGAACACCGATTCGAGCAGATTAACTCAACCTCACTTCAGGCTGATTCATAAAAGGGGAAATTGCGTCCAAAACGTGAGATTTGCGCCGCCCGGAGAATGGAATGGAGCTAAGCTGTCACCAGATCAGCACGCAGCAAGGAAGCGGTGGAAAACGCATTCCCGGGCTGGCCAGTGGCTGAGTGAGAGATCAACGTTTCGATGGTGAACGGCTGGTACACACCGCAGCGGGCGCCACACAGCGTGCCTTTAAACGGATCCGGTGTGCCGCCTGCCATCAGCACAGAGAGGGGCCCGGTTTTCGTGCCACATTTGGAAGAGCAAGAACTGTCATGGACCAGCTTGGACCAGCGCGCCGTGGATACTATCCGCGTGCTGGCTGCGGACGCCGTGGAGAAGGTGGGCAACGGCCACCCCGGAACGGCCATGAGCCTGGCGCCAGCTGCGTACCTTCTTTTCCAGAAGCTGATGCGCCATGATCCCCGCAACCCGGAGTGGCT
The DNA here is from genome assembly GCF_056279405.1 of Pseudarthrobacter sp. TE3704. NCBI lineage: Bacteria > Bacillati > Actinomycetota > Actinomycetes > Micrococcales > Micrococcaceae > Pseudarthrobacter > Pseudarthrobacter sp. TE3704. Next base: position 194,441 of record NZ_JBWCCJ010000002.1, on the reverse strand, counting down.
GGGCCGTGACCGGTTCATCCTGTCCCCCGGCCACACGTCACTGACGCTGTACATCCAGCTGTTTCTTTCCGGTTACGGCCTGGAGCTGAAGGACCTGCAGGCGCTGCGGACCTGGGGTTCGCTGACCCCGGGCCACCCTGAGTACAAGCACACCGCGGGTGTGGAGATCACCACCGGCCCGCTGGGCCAGGGCCTGGCCTCCTCCGTGGGGTTCGCTTACTCCCAGCGCCGCCAGCGTGGCCTGTTCGACGCCGACGCCGCGCCGGGCACCAGCCCCTTCGACCACACCATCTGGGTCATCGCGTCCGACGGCGACCTGCAGGAAGGCGTCACGGCCGAGGCTTCCTCGCTGGCCGGCCACCAGGAACTGGGCAACCTCGTTGTTGTGTACGACGAGAACCACATCTCCATCGAGGACGACACCGACATCGCGTTCACCGAGGATGTCCTGAAGCGCTACGAGGCCTACGGCTGGCACGTCCAGCGCGTGGACTGGACCAAGACCGGCGAATACAAGGAAGACGTGCAGGAGCTCTACTCCGCGCTGCTTGCTGCCAAGGCCGAGACGTCCAAGCCGTCCATCGTGTCGCTGCGCACCATCATCGGCTACCCTGCCCCGAAGAAGCAGAACACCGGCAAGATCCACGGTTCCGCACTTGGTGCCGAGGAAGTTGCAGCGTTGAAGGAAGTCCTGGGCTTCGATCCGGCCAAGTCCTTCGAGGTGGACCAGGACGTCCTGGCCCACGCCCGCTCCGTGGTGGACCGGGGAGCTGCTGCCCGCAAGGAATGGGAAGAGTCCTTCAACGCCTGGCAGGCAGCCAACCCCGAGGGCGCGGCCCTGCTGCAGCGCATCGAGGCCAAGGAACTGCCCAATGATGTTGACGCGGCCCTTCCGGTCTTCCCCGCCGGCAAGGACGTCTCCACCCGCGCCGCATCGGGCAAGGTCCTGAACGCCCTCGGCCCGGTCCTGCCCGAGCTCTGGGGCGGCTCTGCCGACCTCGCCGAGTCGAACAACACCACCATCGAAGGCTCACCGTCGTTCGTTCCCGCTTCCAAGCAGACGGATGCGTGGAAGGGCAACCCCTACGGCCGTGTCCTGCACTTCGGCATCCGCGAGCACGCCGCCGCGTCGATCGTGAACGGCATCAGCCTGCACGGCCGGACCCGGGCGTTCTCCGGCACGTTCCTGATCTTCAGCGACTACCAGCGCCCCGCCATCCGCCTCGGTGCACTGATGGGTGTCCCGTCCCTGTACGTCTGGACGCACGACTCCATCGGCCTGGGCGAAGACGGCCCCACCCACCAGCCGGTGGAGCAGCTCGCCTCGCTGCGCGCCATCGTGGGCCTGGACGTGGTCCGCCCCGGTGACGCCAACGAAGTTGCCGTTGCCTGGAAGACCATGCTCGAAAACCACGCCAACCCGGCCGGCATCGTCCTGACCCGCCAGAACATCCCCACGTGGGAACGCGGCGAGGGAGCGGCCGACGGCGACACGTTCGGTTCCGTCGCGGGCGTCGCCAAGGGCGGGTACGTCCTGGCGGAGGCCTCCAAGGACGGCGCCACCGTCCCGGCCGACGTGATCCTGATCGGCACCGGCTCCGAGGTCCAGCTGGCCGTCAAGGCCCGTGAAGCACTGCAGGCCGAAGGCATCGCCACCCGGGTTGTGTCCATGCCGTGCGTGGAGTGGTTCACCAAGCAGGACGCTGCCTACCGCGAATCGGTCCTCCCGTCCGCGGTCAAGGCCCGTGTCTCCGTCGAAGCAGGACTTGCCCTGGGCTGGAAGGAATTCGTCGGCGACGCCGGCCGTTCCATCAGCCTCGAGCACTACGGCGCTTCCGCTGACTACAAGCGCCTCTTCCAGGAGTTCGGCATCACGGCAGAAGCAGTAGCTGCCGCTGCCAAGGACTCCCTCGCCGGCCTGCAGGCCTAACAAACGATTTCAGGAGAAAAAGACAATGACTACTCCCACCCAGCAGCTCTCCGACGCCGGAGTTTCCATCTGGCTTGATGACCTTTCCCGCGGACGCCTGGAAACCGGCACCCTGCGCAAGCTCATCGAAGAGAAGAACGTGGTTGGTGTAACCACCAACCCCTCCATCTTCCACGCCGCCATCACCACCGGCACCGACTACGACGCCACCATTGCCGCGCAGGCCGCGGCAGGCGCGTCCATCGAAGACACCATCTTCGAAATCACCACCACCGACGTCGCCGACGCCTGCGACCTCTTCGCACCGGTGGCAGCAGCCACCAACGGTGTCGACGGCCGTGTCTCCATCGAAGTGGATCCCCGCCTCGCCTGGGATACCGCCGGCACCATCGCCGAAGCCAAGCACCTGTACAAGAAGGTCAACAAGGACAACGTCCTGATCAAAATCCCGGCCACGCTCGAAGGCCTCGAGGCGATCACCGCCACCCTGGCCGAAGGCATCAGCGTAAACGTGACCCTGATCTTCTCCCTGGAGCGCTACCGCGCCGTCATCAACGCCTTCCAGACCGGCCTGGAACAGGCCAAGGAAAACGGCCACGACCTCTCCAAGATCCACTCCGTGGCATCATTCTTCGTCTCCCGCGTGGACACCGAGATCGACAAGCGCCTTGACGCCATCGGCACCGACGAAGCCAAGGCCCTCAAGGGCAAGGCCGGCGTCGCCAACGCCCGCCTCGCCTACCAGGTCTACGAAGAGCTGTTCGCCACCGAGCGCTGGGCCCTGCTCGCCGAAGCCGGCGCCCTCCCCCAGCGTCCGCTCTGGGCCTCCACCGGCGTGAAGGACCCGGCTTACCCGGACACCCTTTACGTCACCGAACTGGTGGCCGCCGGTGTTGTGAACACCATGCCGGAAAAGACCCTGGACGCCACCTTCGACCACGGCGAGGTCAAGGGCGACACCATCACGGGCACCTACGCCGAGGCCAACAACACCCTTGACGCACTGGAAAAGCTCGGCGTCTCCTACAACGACGTCGTCGCCATCCTCGAATCCGAAGGCCTGGACAAGTTTGTGGCCAGCTGGAAGGAACTCCTGGCCGACGTCGAAGGCGCCCTCGCCTCTGCACGGAAGGCTTCCTAGTCCCCTATGAGCACTCTCAGCTACGACGCCACCGGCGCTGCCCAGAAGGCACTTGAACAGCACCTTCCTGCTCTGGTCGAGGACCGGATCGCCACCCGGATCTTTGCCAAGGACCACACCCTGTGGGGTCCGGATGCAGAATCCGAGTCGGCCATCCGGCTTGGCTGGGTGGAGGCGGCGACCGTCTCCCAGCCGCTGGTGAAGGACATCCTGGAACTCCGCGACGCCCTCCGGGCTGAAGGCGTCACCCGCATTGTGCTGTGCGGCATGGGTGGTTCTTCCCTCGCCCCAGAGGTCATCGCCGGCACCGCCGGCGTCGAGCTGACTGTGCTGGACAGCACGGACCCGGACCAGGTCCGTGCTGCCCTGGCCGACCGGTTGGCCGAGACCGCGATCGTGGTCTCGTCCAAGTCCGGCTCCACGGTGGAAACCGATTCCCAGAGGCGGATTTTCGAGAAAGCGTTCAACGACGCCGGCATCGACGCCGCCAGCCGGATCATCATCGTCACGGACCCCGGCTCCCCGCTGGACAAGGCTTCCCGCGAGGCCGGCTACCGCGCCGTCTTCAACGCCGACCCCAACGTCGGCGGCCGCTTCTCTGCCCTCACGGCCTTCGGCCTGGTTCCCTCCGGCCTGGCCGGCGTGGACATCCAGGCCTTCCTGGACGAGGCCGAGGAAGCAGCGGAAATCCTCAATGACGACGCCCCCGAGAACATCGGGCTCGCACTCGGCACCGCGCTGGGCGGAACCACGCCGCTGCGGAACAAAATCGTCATCGCCGAGGACGGCTCCGGCATTGTGGGCTTCGCCGACTGGGCCGAACAGCTCATCGCTGAATCCACCGGCAAGTTGGGCACCGGCGTCCTGCCGGTCGTGGCCGGACCCGCGGCACCCGAGGTAACGTCCGGCGCGCCGGATGTCCTGGTGGTACGGCTGGTGGCCGCTGATGCCGACGTCGAACTCGGCGACGACGAAGTGGCCATCGCAGGTGGCCTGGCCACACAGATGATGGTGTGGGAGTTCGCCACCGCCGTGGCGGGACGTTTGCTGGGCATCAACCCCTTCGACCAGCCCGACGTCGAAGCCGCCAAGGTGGCAGCGCGTGGCCTGCTGGACGCCCAGCCGGAGCCCACTGCCGCAGCATTCGTCGATGGCGCCATCGAGGTCCGCGGCGGTGACTGGCTCGGTGATGCCGCCACCGCGGAGTCCGCCGTCAAGGCACTGCTGGGCACCCTCGAGGCAGACAGCTACCTGAGCGTGCAGGCGTACTTCGACCGCCTCGCATTCGCTGAACTGGAAGGGATCCGCGACGAATTGGCAGCTGCCACCGGCCGTCCCGTCACATTCGGCTGGGGCCCCCGATTCCTGCACTCAACCGGCCAGTTCCACAAGGGCGGACCCGCCATCGGCGTGTTCCTCCAGGTCACGGCTGCGCCTGCAGAAGACCTTGAAATCCCGGAGCGTCCCTTCACGTTCGGGGAATTGATCTCCGCGCAGGCAGCCGGCGACGCCCAGGTCCTGGAAGGGCACGGCCGTCCCGTGCTGCGCCTGCACCTGACCAACCGTGCTGCCGGCGTGAAGCAGCTGCAGGACATCGTCGCTGCACTTTCCGCCCGCGCATCCGCTACCGAAAGCTAAGGCACAAAAGCAACATGCCAGAAACTGAATACGGCAAAAGGTCCGGGACCCGGGGGCGTAATCCGCTCCGGGATCCGCGTGACCGTCGTTTGAACCGGATTGCGGGTCCGTCGTCGTTGGTGCTCTTTGGGGTTACTGGTGATTTGGCGCGCAAGAAGTTGATGCCGGCTGTGTATGACTTGGCGAACCGGGGGTTGTTGCCGCCGAGTTTCGCGTTGGTGGGTTTTGGGCGCCGGGAGTGGAGTGACGCTGATTTCGCCGGTCAGGTGAAGGCGTCGGTCCAGTCCTACGCCAGGACGCCGTTTGATGAGGCGGTGTGGAACCAGCTGGCTGAGGGCATCCGTTTTGTCCAGGGCGAGTTCGACGACGACGGCGCGTTTGAGCGTCTCGGTGAGACGATCAAGGAACTTGACGATGTCCGCGGGACCCGCGGGAACCACGCGTTTTATTTGTCGATTCCGCCCAAGGCGTTTGAGCAGGTCTGCCGGCAGCTGTCCAAGCATGGCCTGGCGCAGGCCGAGGGTGAGAAGTGGCGGCGGGTGGTGATCGAGAAGCCGTTCGGGCACGACCTGGAGTCGGCCCGGCAGCTGAACGACATTGTCGAGTCGGTGTTCCCGCCGGACGCGGTGTTCCGGATCGACCATTACCTGGGCAAGGAAACGGTGCAGAACATCCTGGCGTTGCGGTTCGCGAACCAGTTGTTCGAGCCGTTGTGGAACGCGAACTACGTGGACCATGTCCAGATCACGATGGCCGAGGACATCGGCACCGGCGGCCGGGCAGGGTATTACGACGGCGTGGGCGCCGCGAGGGACGTGATCCAGAACCACCTGCTGCAGCTGCTGGCGCTGACCGCGATGGAGGAGCCCATCTCGTTCAATGCCGATGATTTGCGGGCGGAGAAGGAAAAGGTCCTCGCCGCGGTCAAGCTCCCGGAGGACCTGTCCACGCATTCGGCGCGGGGGCAGTTCACCGGCGGCTGGCAGGGCGGCGAACAGGTCCAGGGCTACCTGGAGGAAGAAGGCATCCCGGCCGATTCGACCACGGAGACGTTCGCGGCGATCCGGGTGGACATCCACACCCGCCGCTGGGCGGGGGTGCCGTTCTACCTGCGCGCCGGCAAACGCCTGGGGAGGCGGGTGACGGAGATCGCGGTGGTGTTCAAACGTGCACCGAACCTGTTGTTCCGTGACCATGGGGAGGATGACTTCGGGCAGAACGCCGTGGTGATCCGGGTCCAGCCCGATGAGGGTGTGACGATCCGGTTCGGGTCCAAGGTCCCGGGCACGCAGATGGAAGTCCGTGACGTGACGATGGACTTCGGCTACGGGCACTCGTTCACCGAGTCCTCCCCGGAGGCGTATGAGCGGCTGATCCTGGACGTGCTGCTGGGTGAGCCGCCGCTGTTCCCGCGGCATGAGGAAGTGGAGTTGTCCTGGAAGATCCTTGACCCGTTCGAGGACTACTGGGCCACCCTGGATGAACAGCCCGAACCCTACGCCCCGGGCTCCTGGGGCCCGGCCAGCGCTGATGAGCTGCTGGCCCGTGACGGACGAACCTGGAGAAGGCCATGATTGTTGACCTGCCCGACACCACCACCTCGAACGTGTCCAAAAAGATCATGGCCCTGCGCGAGCAGGGCGGCGTGATCGCCCTCGGCCGGGTCCTGACCCTGGTGGTGGTCACGAAGTCCGGGCTTGAGGAAGAAGCGATCGAAGCGGCGAACGAGGCCAGCCGGGAACACCCCTGCCGGATCATCGTGCTGGCCGACGCCGGCAAGAACGCCCCGGACCGGCTCGACGCGCAGATCCGTGTGGGCGGGGACGCCGGCGCCTCCGAGGTGATCGTGCTGCGCGGCTACGGCCAGCTCGCCCACGAATCCGAGTCCCTTGTCGCCGCTTTGCTGCTCCCGGACGCCCCGATCGTGGCCTGGTGGCCGCACGGCGCCCCGGAAAGCGCCTGTGAAACCTCCATCGGCCGGATTGCGCACCGCCGGATCACCGACTCCGCGAACGAACCGGACCCGCAGGCCGCCCTGGAGAACATCCGGTCCACCTACAAAGCCGGCGACACCGACCTCGCCTGGACCCGCCTGACCAACTGGCGCATCCAACTCGCCGCCGTCCTGGACCAGGTGGACTCCTCCCCGGTGACCGCCGTCGCCGTCGAAGGAGCCTCGGACTCCCCGTCCACCATCCTGCTGGCGGCCTGGCTCACCCTGACCCTGGACGCACCCGTCACCATCGTCGCGGATCCCGCCGGCACCGGCATCCGCCGCGTCCGGCTTACCCGCCCCGGCGGGGACGTCCAGCTCTTCCGGCCGGGACTGTCCGTCGCTGAACTGACCCAGCCGGGCCAGCCCGCCCAGCGAATCTCGCTTCCCCGCCGCAGCCTCCGCGACTGCCTCGCCGAAGAACTCCGCCGTTTGGACCCCGACGAAGTTTTCGGCGAAGTGATTACTATTGGACTGCCACGTACCAATCTAAGGAGCGTCCGTCCCAGTGAGCGTTGAGCCAAGAGTAAGCATCCATCCTGATTCGTCTGTTCTCATGGCAGCCATCGCGGCCAGGCTCATCACCAAACTGGTGGATGTGCAGGACAAGTACGGCGAGGCCACTGTGGTGCTGACCGGAGGCTCGGTGGGCATTGGGACGCTGAAGGCTGTTGCAGACTCTCCGGCCGCTCCCGCCGTCGACTGGTCCAAGGTCAACTTCTGGTGGGGCGACGAACGCTTTGTGGGTTCGCAGGACCCTGACCGGAACACAAAGCAGGCGTTTGACGCACTGCTTTCCCGCATCCCGGTAGATCCGGAGCGGGTCTTCCAGCCGGGCTCCTCGGACGAGTTTGGCAGCCCGGAAGAAGCTGCGGACGATTACGCCCGCCGCCTCCGGGAGGCCGCCGCCGCTGAGCATGCTGCCGACATGTCCGATGACCGGCCCGAGGAACCTTCCGCGTTGCCGCGGCTGGACGTTGTCCTGCTCGGTGTTGGTCCCGACGCGCATGTGGCGTCGCTCTTTCCGGAGCAGGGGGGAATCAGGGAGAAGGAACGGACGGTGGTGGGGGTCCGCAACTCCCCCAAACCGCCTCCGCTGCGGGTCTCGCTCACCCTTCCGGCCATCAACACGGCCTCCGAGGTCTGGATGGTGGTTGCGGGCGAGGACAAAGCCGGCGCCGTGGGCCTTGCCCTCGCGGGTGCCAACCCCGTCCAGGTACCGGCTGCAGGTCCGCGGGGAACCTCCCGGACCCTGTGGCTCATCGACGAAAACGCAGCCTCACGTGTCCCGCAGCAGCTCGTCCGGAAGGACGCCGCGGGCGCGTAGCCTCTCGAGCGCTCCGGCCAGGACGTCTTCCGCGTCCTGGCTGGAGCGCCGTTCTTTAACGTACTCAAGGTGGCTCTTGAAACCGTCGTCCATGTCGTCGGCCGCTGCTGCCGCCGACTGGCCGTCCCTGGAGGCCGGCGCGCCGCACCGCCGGCAGTCCCACATGGCCGGGATCTGGTCCTCGGGAAGTTTGAGGAAGACGGGCTGGGTTTCGTGCCCCTTCGCGCACCAGTAGGACACCCGGATCCGCGGCAGGGCGCTCCCGTGGTCCTCGGTGGATTGAAGGCTTGAACCTGTTCCTGCAGTTACCCCCGCGCGGGTACCGCGGAAACCTGACGCTGGATGGACCACCGCAACTCCTGCCTTGACGCCATTGTTAAAGCAAAACTGTGGCTGTCGAAATAGCCGACAGCCACAGTTTAGTTGGCAGATCCTTGCGGCGGGAGTGCCCCCCGAATCGCTGCCTCAGACGTTGGGGATCAGGAGTCCCCGCCACTGAAGCGCATGATCAGTCCCAGGGCAATGATTACCACGCCCCAGGTGACGCCGAGGATCACGGTGAATCTGTTCAGGTTGCGCTCTGCCACGCCGGAGGAGCTCAGGCCCGAACTCATGCCGCCGCCGAACATGTCGGACAGTCCGCCGCCCCGTCCCTTGTGGAGGAGGATAAGCAGCGTCAGCAGGAGGCTGGTGATGCCCAGGAGGATCTGCAGAATGACATGAAGAACGTCCACGACGGCCTTTCAGAAAGTTGGAATTGCGGGAGTATGCGCGGCGGGACGGATCAGTCCGTCACCAGGTGACTCTCGAACCTGACAATATTAGCAAACTCGGCAGGATCGAGGCTCGCGCCACCCACCAGCAGGCCGTCCACGTCCCGTTCCTGCAGGATGGCGGCGGCGTTGTTGGCCTTGACCGAGCCGCCGTAGAGCAGGCGAGTCTTGGAGGCCACGTCGGCGCCAAAAAGCGTTTCCAGCTCGGCGCGGATGGCGGCGCACATTTCCTGTGCATCCCCCGGGCCCGCAACTTCTCCGGTTCCGATGGCCCAGACCGGCTCGTAGGCGACCACGAGCTCGGCTGCCTGCTCGTTGGTGAGGCCCGCAACTCCGGCGCGCAGCTGTTCCAGCGTGTGGTTCACGTGCGTGCCGGCCTGCCGGATTTCCAGCCCTTCGCCAACGCAGAGGACAGGAGTGACGCCGTGCTTGAAGGCTGCTTTGACCTTTGCGTTGAGGACGTCGTCGGACTCGTTATGGATGGTGCGGCGTTCGCTGTGTCCCACCAGCACGTACGTGCACCCCAGCTTGTTCAGGAACTGGCCGGAGATGTCACCGGTGTAGGCGCCCGAGTCGAACTGGGAGAGGTCCTGGCCGCCGTAGGCGATGTCCAGGTCGTCGCCCTGGACGAGCGTCTGGACGCCGCGGAGATCGGTGAACGGGGGGAAGACAGCAACTTCGACGCGGCTGTAGTCATGCTTTGCGTCTGAAAGGGTCCAGGCCAGTTTCTGCAGGAGGGTGATGCCCTGCACGTGGTCCATGTTCATTTTCCAGTTGCCCGCGATGAAGGGCTTGCGGTCGAAAGCGCCGTTCGTTGACGTAGTCACGTATTCTCCAAAAAAGTTTGTGATAAGTGTTCGGCCGGCAGGCTGCCGCGGGCAACCTGCCGGCCGGAGGATTGACAGACCGGTAGTACTACCGGAAGGCTCTACCGGTCCAGGACGCTGAGTCCCGGGAGTTCCTTGCCCTCGAGGTATTCCAGGCTGGCTCCGCCGCCGGTGGAGATGTGCCCGAACTGCTCATCGGCGAAACCAAGCGTCCGCACGGCCGCCGCGGAGTCCCCGCCGCCAACCACGGTGAACGCTTCGGTTTCGGTCAGGGCCTGGGCAATCGCGCGGGTTCCGGCCGAGAAGGCTTCGAACTCGAAGACCCCCATGGGACCGTTCCAGAAGACTGTCCGGGCACTCTTGATACGGTCGGCGAAGGCAGCGGCTGAGTCCGGGCCGATGTCGAGCCCGATGCCCTGCGCGCCGAAGCTGCTGTCCTCGATGGCATCCGCAGCAACGGTTTCGTGCGCAGCGTCGGCGGCGAACTTCTCCGCCACCACGACGTCGGTGGGCACCACGAATTCGGTGCCGGCATCGGCCGCGCGCTTAAGGTAGTCCTGGACCACGGGGATCTGGTCTTCCTCGAGCAGGCTTCCAGCCACCTTGTGGCCGGCAGCGGCGAGGAAGGTGAACAGCATGCCGCCGCCCACCAGGATGGTGTCCGCCTTGCCGAGCAGGTTGTCGATGACCGCGAGCTTGTCAGAGACCTTGGAACCGCCGAGCACCACGACGTAGGGACGCTGCGTATCGGCGGTGAGCTTGCGCAGGACCTCCACCTCGGTGTGCACCAGGTCGCCCTGGTACGACGGAAGCCGGGTGGCGACGTCGTACACGCTGGCGTGCTTGCGGTGCACGGCACCGAAGGCGTCATCCACGTAGGCGCCGTTGCCGCCGGTCAGGGCAACCAGCTCGTCAGCGAAGGCGCCGCGCTGGGCGTCGTCCTTGCTGGTCTCGCGGGCGTCGAAGCGGACGTTCTCCAGGACGAGGACCTCGCCGTCCTGCAGCGCGGCTGCTGCCTCTTTGGCGGAGGCTCCCACGGTGTCGTCTGCGAGGGTGACCTTGAAGTCCGCCAGTTCCGCCAGCCGGGTGGCTGCGGGGCGAAGGGAGTACTTGTCTTCGGGTGCGCCCTTGGGGCGTCCGAGGTGGGCTGTTACCAGCACGCGGGCACCGGCGTCCGTGAGCTTTGACAGCACTGGAAGTGAGGCCTTGATGCGGCCGTCGTCAGTGACTGTAGAGCCGTCGAGCGGCACATTCAGGTCACTTCGAACCAGAATGTACCGCCCGCGGACACCTTCAGCGATGAGTTCGTTGAGGGTGTGAGATGTCATGTGTCTAACCCTAGCCCAGCTTGGATGCGACAAGCTCCGTAAGGTCAACGAGGCGGTTTGAGTAGCCCCATTCGTTGTCATACCAGGAAACAACCTTGACCTGGTTGCCAATCACCTTGGTCAGGCCGGAGTCAAAGATGGACGACGCGGGGTCCCCGACGATGTCCGAGGAGACGATCGGCTCATCGGTGTAGGTCAGGAAGCCCTGCAGTTCCTCGGACTCCGCAGCGCGCTTGAGGGCGGCGTTGACTTCCTCGACGGTGGTTTCGCGGGAGACCGTGACGGTGAGGTCGGTGGCCGAACCGGTGGGCACGGGAACGCGGATGGCGTAGCCGTCCAGCTTGCCCTTCAGCTCGGGCAGGACGAGTCCGATGGCCTTGGCTGCACCGGTGGAGGTGGGGACCATGTTGATGGCGGCGGCGCGTGCACGGCGGAGGTCGTTGTGCGGGCCGTCCTGCAGGTTCTGGTCTGCGGTGTAGGCGTGGACGGTGGTCATGAGGCCGCGTTCGATGCCGAACTCGTCGTTGACCACCTTGGCCAGCGGGCCGAGGCAGTTGGTGGTGCAGGATGCGTTGGAAATGATGTGGTGCGTGGCGTTGTCGTACAGCTTGTGGTTCACGCCCATCACGATGGTGATGTCTTCATCGGACGCCGGGGCTGAGATGAGGACCTTCTTGGCGCCGGCGTCGATGTGCTTCTGCGCAGCGGCGGCCTTGGTGAAGAAGCCGGTGGATTCGATGACGATGTCCACGCCCAGCTCGCCCCAGGGCAGGTTGGCGGGATCGCGCTCAGCCAGGACCTTGATGACGTTGCCGTTGACGACGATGTTGCCGTCCTTGACCTCGATGGTTTCCTTCAGCCGGCCGCCGACGGAGTCGTACTTGAACAGGTGCGCCAGGGCCTCGGGGCTGGTGAGGTCGTTGACGGCAACGATCTCCAGGTCCGCGCCTTGTGCAAGCGCTGCGCGGAAGTAGTTGCGGCCAATACGGCCAAAGCCGTTAATACCAATACGGGTCGTCACTTTTTCAGTCTCCTTGGTGCTTTATGAAGCACTACTAGTTGAGCGGGCGTTCAAGCCAACTAACAGATCCCGCACGCCATTGGGCAGAGATGATTTACATACGGAGGGCGACCAGCCTCATTGCTGAAGGCTAACCGCCTTCCGTGACCTATCTTACGTTTAACTGGGTCCGCCCCCGCAAGTGCGGGGGCGGACGGTCCACATCGCGGCCTCTTTAAGTCCGAATGTGAAGTTTGTTACACACGCGTGTGGCGGTGCTCACTACCGTACGGTGATGAGTCCCGTGGCGTTGCTGCGTGCTGCCTCGAACCGCTTGGCGACGTCGGCCCAGTTGACGATGTTCCAGAACGCCTTGACGTAATCAGCCTTGACGTTGACGTAGTCCAGGTAGAAGGCGTGCTCCCACATGTCGAGCATCAGCAGCGGGGTGGTGCCCAGCGCCACGTTGCCCTGCTGGTCGTACAGCTGCTCGATGACCAGGTTTCCACCGATGGGCTCGTAGGCCAGGAAGCCCCAGCCCGAACCCTGCAGGCCCAGGGCAGCTGCGGAGAACTGCGCACGGAACGCATCGAAGGAGCCGAAGGCGTCATCGATGGCGGCAGCCAGCTCACCTTCGGGCTTGTCGCCGCCGTCCGGGGAGAGGTTGTTCCAGAACACGGAGTGGTTGACGTGGCCGCCGGTGTGGAACGCGAGGTCCTTGGAGAGCCGGTTGATGTTGGCGAAGTCGCCCTTCTCGCGGGCTTCAGCCAGCTGTGCCAGGGCGTTGTTGGCGCCTGCCACGTAGGCTGCGTGGTGCTTGCTGTGGTGCAGCTCCATGATCCGCGCGGAAATGTGCGGTTCGAGGGCGGCGTAGTCGTAGCTGAGTTCCGGCAAAACGTACTCGGTCACAAAATCCTCCAATATCGTGGACACTCGGTCCGGGTGGTAACTCTCGGATTGTGCATCCGGACGGCGGGCGCCCGGAATTATTTTTGATTCTATGGGGGCGCTTACTCGTCCAGCATTTCGGGCGTCACATTGGCGTCCGTTCCAGGTATGCCAAGGTCAAGGGCCCGCTTGTCCGCCATCGCCAGGAGACGGCGGATCCGTCCTGCGATGGCGTCCTTGGTCATGACGGGATCGGCCAGCCGCCCCAGTTCGTCCAGGCTGGCCTGTTTGTGGGCAACGCGCAGTTCACCCGCGTATTTCAGGTGCTCGGGAACGTCGTCGCCGAGGATCTCAAGGGCCCGGTCCACGCGTGCGCCCGCCGCGACGGCCGCCTGTGCCGAGCGGCGCAGGTTGGCGTCATCGAAGTTGGCGAGGCGGTTGGCGGTGGCCCGGACTTCCTTGCGCATCCGCCGTTCCTCCCAGACCATCAGTGCGTCGTGGGCACCCATGCGGGTGAGAAGGGCGGCGATGGTGTCGCCGTCGCGGATGACCACGCGGTCCACTCCCCTGACTTCGCGCGCCTTGGCCTGGATGTCCAGCCGGCGGGCGGCGCCCACCAGTGCCAGGGCTGATTCGGGGCCGGGGCAGGTGACCTCGAGGGACGAGGAGCGGCCGGGTTCGGTGAGTGAGCCGTGCGCCAGGAAGGCGCCGCGCCAGACGGCCTCCGCATCCGCTGCCGAGCCGTTGACGACGGCGGACGGCAACCCGCGCACGGGGCGGCCGCGGCCGTCCAGGAGGCCGGTCTGCCGGGCCAGCGCCTCGCCGTCCCGCACGACCCGGACCACATACCTGCTGGCGCGCCGCAGCCCGCCCGCCGAGACTACGATGATCTCGCTCTGGTGTCCGTAGACCTCGGCAATGGCCGACCGCAGCCGTCGCGCGGTGGACGCGAGGTCCACTTCGGCCTCGATGACGATCCGGCCGGAAATGATGTGGAGTCCGCCTGCGAAGCGGAGCATCGCGGAAACTTCCGCCTTGCGCACTGATGACTTCTTGATGTCCAGACGGGACAGTTCTTCCTTGACCGATGCTGTCAGTGCCATGGCACCTTCCTAACTGTTCCCAAAAATGTCCTGGTACGCCGTCGCCAGACGCAGGGGGTCATGGACGGGCCGGCGAACCGACGCCCCTACTTTACCCAAGACCACCTCGGCGCCGATCATCGCGGCTGCCTTCTCGAACTCCTGCCGGTCCGGAACGGAGGCGGGATCCGCCAGGACGACGTCCACGCTGAATTCCGGAGCGTAACGGCGCAGCACGTGGAGGTGGTCGGCGGCCGTCATGCCCGACGTTTCCTTGGTGTCCGTGGCGAGGTTCATGGTGAGGCAGCGTTTGGCTGGGGTGTGGCACAGCGCCTGCCGCATTTCGGGCAGGAGCAGGTGCGGGAGCACTGAGGTGTACCAGGAGCCCGGGCCCAGGATGACCCAGTCCGCGAGTTCGATGGCCGTGAGTGCTTCGGTGCAGGCCGGGGCGGCTTCCGGCAGGAGCCGGACCTGCTCCAGGGAACCTGCAACGGCGCACCGTGCCTGCCCGTGGATTGTCTGCAGCACGGATTCGCCGTCGGGTGCGGTAACCCTGACATCCCCTTCGATGGTCAGCGGCACGGTGGACATGGGCAGCACCTGGCCGCGCGCGCCGAGCAGTGCACCTGCCCACTTGAGGCCGGCGACGGCGTCGCCGAGCAGTTCCCAGAGTGTGACGATGAGCAGGTTCCCCATGGCGTGCTCGTCCAGGGAGCCGCCGGGGCCGTTGCCGGGCCGGAAGCGGTGCTGCATGACGTCGCGCCAGGTGCGTCCCCAGTCGGTATCGTCGCAAAGGGCTGACAGTGCCATGCGCAGGTCACCGGGCGGGAGGACGCCGTACTCCTCGCGCAGACGCCCGGAAGAGCCGCCGTCGTCCGCTACCGTCACGATGGCGGTGAGCTGGGACGTGAGCAGGCGCAGCGCCGAAAGGGAGGCCGCCAGGCCGTGCCCGCCGCCGAGGGCGACGACATTGGGGCCTTTGTCCTGCTGCGCCGCCGCTGTCCCGGAGGCAGGCGGGACCAACGGCAGTGCGCCGGTGAACAACGCCATTATTCGCGGCCCAGATCCCGGTGCGTGGTGGTCACCGTGACCCGCGGGTATTGCGCCAGCTTCTTGGAAAGTTCGACGGCGACGGCCACGGAGCGGTGCTTCCCGCCCGTGCAGCCCACGGCGATGGTGGCGTAGTGCTTGTTTTCCCGGCGGTAGCCGTCCAGGACGGGTTCGAGGGCCATGACGTAGCGGTCCACGAAGTTCTTGACGCCCTCGGCTTCGAGGACGTAGTCGCTGACGTCCTTGTCCAGCCCGGTGTGCGGGCGCAGCTGCGGCACCCAGTGCGGGTTGGGGATGAACCGGACGTCGGCCACGTAGTTGGAATCGACGGGCAGGCCGTACTTGAAGCCGAAGCTCATGATGTTCAGGCGGAGGGCCACCGGGCCGGTTTCGCTGAACAGTTCCGTGATGGCCGTGGCCAGGCCGTGGACGTTGTAGCCGGAGGTGTCCAGCACGACGTCGGAGCTGTCGCGCAGTTCCTGGAGCAGCTCGCGTTCCGCCGCGATGCCGTCGAGGATGCGCCCGCCGCCCTGCAGCGGGTGGGGCCGGCGCCCCTGCTCGAAGCGGCGGACCAGGACGTTGTCGCTGGCGTCGAGGAACAGCACGCGGAAGGTGACGCCGCTGGCGGCGAGGGCTCCCAGGGCGGCGCGGATGTCCGCGAAGAGGCCCTTGCTGCGGACGTCGATCACCACGGCCAGGCGCGGGATGGACTGCGGGGCGTGCGAGACGAGTTCGGCCAGCGTCCCCAGCATCTGCGGCGGCAGGTTCTCCACGACGTACCAGCCGTGGTCCTCGAGGGCGTCAGCGGCTGTACTCCGTCCGGCGCCGGACATCCCGGTGACCACCAGCAGCTCCGCTTCGAGCGGCTTTACGGGCTGCATCCCGTCAAGCCCGGCTCCGGATTCCGCCGTCGTGTCTGCCATTAAGTACGCCCCGTTTCTGTTGTTGTCACGCGGGGCGGCCGCACTGGCGGAAACCCCGCTCTTTACCCTAGCTAAGTTTCGATGATTTCGCCGGTGGTCATGTTGATGGCCGGTACCGTGGCTGCGGCCGGACCCTCAGCAGAGAAATGGGTCACGATGGCGCCGGCCAGTGCCGGTCCGATGCCCTTCGCCTGGGAGAGTTCCTCCGCGGTGGCTGCCTTGACGCCCTTGACGGACCCGAAATGGGCCAGCAGGGCCTTCCGCTTGGACGCGCCCAGCCCCGGCACACCGTCCAGCGCGGATACCGTCATGGCCTTTCCACGCTTCTGCCGGTGGAACGTGATCGCGAAGCGGTGGGCTTCGTCGCGGATGCGCTGCAGCAGGTAGAGGCCCTGCGAGGTGCGGGGAAGGATGACCGGGAAGTCGCTGTCCGGAAGCCAGACCTCTTCGAGGCGCTTGGCCAGGCCCACAACGTAGACGTCATCGATGCCAAGGTCCGCGAGGGCGCGCGCCGCCGCGTTGACCTGCGGCTTGCCGCCGTCCACCACCACCAGGTTGGGCGGGTAGGCGAACTTCGCGCGGGGCGCCGGGGTTGTGCTGTCCAGTACGGTGCCTTCGGGTGCCGGTGCCGGTGCCGGTGCCGTGGTTGGTTCGGTGCCCGGCGTTTCAGGGCCCAGCGGTTCAGGGCTCAGGGGCTCCGGGTTGAGCGCGGATTCGTCCACCTGGGCGGACTTGTCCTGCAGGTAGTGGCGGAACCGACGCGTCAGGACGTCGTGCATGGCGGCGGTATCGTCCGCGGCTGCGGGTCCGGTGACGGAGAACTTGCGGTAGTCGGACTTCTTGGGCAGACCGTCCTCCACCACCACCATGGAGGCCACCACGTTGGTTCCCTGGACGTGCGAAACGTCGAAGCATTCGATGCGCAGCAGCGGCACGGGCAGGTCCAGCGCCTCCTGAAGTTCCTGGAGCGCCTGCGACCTGACGGTCAGGTCTCCTGCCCGGCGGGTCTTGTGGAGTTTCAGCGCATGCTCTGCGTTTTCACGCACCGTGGACATCAGCGCTGCCTTGTCGCCGCGCTGCGGGACCCGGATGTCCACTTTGGCGCCCCGGATGCCGGCAAGCCACTCGGCCAGTTCCCCGGTGTTGCTGGGCTCCACCGGAACCAGCACTTCGCGGGGCAGCCGGCCGTGGCTGTCGCCGTCGCCGCCGTAGACCTGCTGCAGGAGGTGCTCCACGAGGTCCGGGGTGGTGGAGTCCTCCACTTTTTCCACGACCCAGCCGCGCTGGCCGCGGATCCTGCCGCCGCGGACGTGGAACACCTGCACGGCGGCTTCCAGTTCGTCCTCGTGCAGGGCGAAGATGTCGGCGTCGGTGTCCTCCGCGAGCACCACGGCGTTGCGTTCGAAGACCTTGCGCAGGGCGGTGATGTCATCGCGGATCCTGGCTGCATGCTCGTAGTCGAGTTCGGCCACCGCTTCTGCCATCCGCTTTTCCAGCTTGGCGATGAAGCGCTTGGCCTCCCCGCCCATGAAGGCGCAGAAGTCCTCCGCCAGGGCCCGGTGGTCCTCCGGGGAGATGCGGCCCACGCAGGGTGCCGCGCATTTGTCGATGTAGCCCAGCAGGCACGGGCGCCCGCTGGCCTGGGCCCGTTTGAAGACTCCGGCGCTGCAGCTGCGCACCGGGAAGACCCGGAGCAGGGTGTCCATGGTTTCCCGGATGGCGCCCGCGGTGTAGGGGCCGAAGTAGCGGGTGCCCTTTTTCTTGTCACCGCGCATCACCTGGACGCGCGGGTACTTCTCCCCCATGGTCACTGCGAGGTAGGGGTAGGTTTTGTCGTCCCGGAACACCACGTTGAACCGCGGTTTGAATTCCTTGATCCAGGTGTATTCCAGCTGCAGCGACTCCAGCTCGCTGCCCACCACGGTCCATTCCACGCTGCTGGCGGCATGAACCATGGCGTAGGTTTTCGGAAGCAGCCCGGCAGGGTTGGCGAAGTAGGAGTTCAGCCGCGATCTGAGGCTCTTCGCCTTGCCCACGTAAATGACCCGGCCGTGGGGATCACGGAACCGGTAAACCCCGGGGTTGGTGGGAATCTCACCCGTCCTGGGCCTGTAACTTGCTGGATTTGCCACCTATATAGTCTACTGATCCGCGGCCGGTGGCTTTGCCGTGCCGCTGACCGGCACCCCGTTGGCAGGGCCTACTCGATGACCTTGCTCTGGTTGTAGCTGGTGGACCGTTCCTGCCCGCTGAGTTCGGCGATGGCATCCATGATCCGGTCCGTCACTTCGCGCCGCGCAGGCAGCGAGTGGTCCGGCCCGGTCTTGTCGAAGTAGAGCGGCTCGCCCACCTTCATGGTGAAGTGCTGCGGCCGGACGCCTTTCTCGCCTGCCCGTTGCAGGTTTTCCGTCCCAATCAGGCCTACCGGGATCACAGGCGCCCCGGTGGTCAGCGCCAGCCAGCCCACCCCCGTGCGTCCGCGGTACAGGATGCCGTCGCGGGAGCGGGTGCCTTCCGGGTAGATGCCGATTCCACGGCCGGATTCCAGGATGTCCATCAGGGTTTTGAGCGCCTGGACACTGGCGGCCTGCTCGCCGCGTTCCACGGGAATGGACCCCACCGATTCAAAGAAGGCCTTCATGGCCTTGCCCTTGACGCCGCCGGTGGTGAAGTATTCGGCCTTCGCGAAGAAAGCCACCGGGCGGGGCATCAGTGCCTGCACGATGACACTGTCAAAAAAGGACAGGTGGTTGGGAGCGACGATGAACGGCCCGTCGGTGGGGACGTTTTCAATGCCGACGACGGATGGCCGGCAGGTGCCGGCGATCAGGGTGCGGGTGGTCCAGCGGACGGCTTCAAACATTTCCATCGTTGGTCACCTCGCTCATGGCTGCGCTGTGGATGGCCTGCAGCCGGTCGATGGCCTTTGCCAGGTCTTCCGCAGTGCTGACAACGGCAACTGAACCGGCGGCCTCCAGTTCGCCGTCGGGCGCAAACCCCCACGCCACACCGATGCAGTCGAGCCCGTTGGCGATGGCCCCGGAGACGTCCTGCGCCCGGTCCCCCACCATGATTGCGTGCTGGGTCTCGAGGTCCCGCAGTGCTGCGGCAATGATCTCGGTCTTCCCCAGGGGAACGCCGTCCACGGCCGTTTCGTCATCCGCGGAGCCGCGGATGCTGAGGAACAGTCCGTCGATGCCGTGGTGGGCCAGGACCGTCCGGGCCAGGTTCTGCGGCTTTTGGGTTGCGACTGCCACCGGCCGGCCAGCGGCAGCGTAGGCCTCCAGCAGTTCCAGGATGCCCGGGTAAAGCCGGCTCTGGGCGATGCCGGTGGCCACGTAGTACTCCCGGTAGCGCCGGATGACCTCGTCCAGGAGGCCGGCCGGCACCTTGGCGACGTTGAGGAGCGAATCGCTCAGCTTGGGGCCGATCATCGCCTCGAGCAGGTCCTGGCCGGGGACGGGAAGCCCCAGCCCGCGGAGGGCTGAGGCGATTCCGTCTGTTATCCCACCGGCCGGATCGACAAGAGTGCCGTCCAGGTCAAAGATCACGGGCACTGTTGTTGAAGTCACCGGGTTAGTTTCTCACGACAGAAGCAGTGCCTGAAACTCGCATGCCTGCAGCGGAATACTTCTCCTGCTCTAGCCCAGGATTTCGGACAGGAAGGTGGCGGTGTGGCTGGTGGTGGAGGTGGCTACCTGCTCCGGCGTGCCGGTGGCAACGATCTGGCCGCCGCCGGAACCGCCGTCGGGCCCAAGATCCACGATCCAGTCCGCACTCTTGATGACATCCAGGTTGTGCTCGATGGTGATGACCGTGTTGCCTTTGTCCACCAGCCCCTGCAGGACCATCAGCAGCTTGCGGATGTCCTCGAAGTGCAGGCCGGTGGTGGGCTCGTCCAGGACGTACACGCTGCGGCCGTTGGACCGCTTCTGCAGTTCTGCCGCCAGCTTGACGCGCTGCGCCTCACCGCCGGAAAGCGTGGTGGCGGGCTGGCCGAGCCGGACGTACCCCAGGCCCACGTCCACGAGCGTGTTCAGGTGCCGTGCGATGGGCGAGAACGCCGCAAAGAACTCCGCGCCCTCCTCGATGGGCATGTTGAGGACATCCGCGATGGTTTTGCCCTTGTAGTGCACTTCCAGGGTTTCCCTGTTGTAGCGCGCACCGTGGCATACCTCGCACGGGACGTAGACGTCCGGCAGGAAGTTCATCTCGATCTTCAGTGTGCCGTCACCGGAGCAGGCTTCGCACCGCCCGCCCTTGACGTTGAAGGAGAAGCGGCCGGGAAGGTAGCCCCGGACCTTGGCTTCAGTGGTCTCCGCGAAGAGCTTGCGGATGTTGTCGAACACGCCGGTGTAGGTGGCAGGGTTGGAGCGGGGCGTCCGCCCGATGGGGCTCTGGTCCACGTGGACCACCTTGTCCAGGTGCTCCAGCCCGTGGATGGTCTTGTGCCGCCCCGCTACCTGCTTGGCACCGTTGAGCTTGTTGGCCAGCACCTTGTACAGGATCTCGTTGACAAGAGTGGACTTGCCCGAGCCGCTCACGCCCGTCACCGCGGTGAAGAGGCCAAGCGGGAACGCCGCGTCCACGTTAACCAGGTTGTTTTCCCGCGCACCCACCACCTTGAGTTCGCGCTTTTTGTCGTACTTGCGGCGCTTCTTCGGCACTTCGATGCTCTTGCGGCCCGACAGGTAATCGCCGGTCAGCGATGCGGTGTTCTCGAGGAGTTCCTTGTAGGAGCCGGAGTGGACCACCTGGCCGCCGTGTTCACCGGCGCCCGGTCCGATGTCCACGATCCAGTCGGCAACATGAATGGTGTCCTCGTCGTGTTCCACGACGATGAGGGTGTTGCCCATGTCCCGGAGCCGGGTGAGGGTGTCAATGAGGCGCCGGTTGTCGCGCTGGTGCAGCCCGATGGAGGGCTCGTCCAGCACGTAAAGCACGCCCACCAGGCCAGAGCCGATCTGGGTGGCGAGCCGGATGCGCTGCGCCTCGCCGCCGGAGAGGGTGGCGGACGGGCGTTCCAGGTTCAGGTATTCCAGCCCCACGTCCAGGAGGAAGGTCAGGCGTGCCTGGATCTCCTTGAGCACCTGGTGTGCGATCTGTGCTTCGCGGCCGGTCAGGACCAGGTTGTTCAGGAACTCCGCGCAGTCGCGCATGGGAAGGGCCGCGACGTCGGCGATGGACTTGCCGTTGATGAGCACCGACAGGGACGCAGGATTGAGGCGCGCGCCGTTGCAGGCGGGGCAGGGAATCTGCCGCATGTACTCTTCGTAGCGGTCGCGGGCCCAGTCGGAATCGGTCTCGCCGTGCTTGCGGTGGACGTACTGGATGGCCCCTTCAAAGCCGGTGCTGTACTTGCGTTCCCGGCCGAAGCGGTTGCGGTACTGCACCACCACTTTGTGGTCCTTGCCGTGCAGGACGGTCTGGCGGACGTCCTTGCCCAGCTTTTCCCAGGGGGTGTCCATCGAGAACCCGAGTTCCTTGGCGAGGCCCTCCAGGAGCCGGTTCCAGTACTCGGTGGTGGCTGTTCCCAGCGACCAGGGGGCGATGGCGCCCTCGGACAAGGACAGCTCGGGGTTGGGGACGATGAGTTCCTCGTCCACCTCGAGCCGTGTGCCGATGCCGCTGCAGGCGGCGCAGGCGCCGAAAGGGTTGTTGAAGGAGAAGGACCGTGGCTCGATCTCGTCGATGGCAAGGGGATGCTCGTTGGGGCAGGCCAGGTTTTCGGAGAAGGCGCGGATCCGCGCGGGGTCGTCCGCCTCAAGGTCCACGAACTCTGCCAGGACGCGGCCCTCGGCCAGGCCCAGGGCGGTTTCGATGGAGTCGGTGAGGCGCTGGCTGATGCCTTCCTTGACCACGAGGCGGTCCACCACCACTTCGATGGTGTGCTTGAACTGCTTGCCCAGCTTGGGCGGATCGCTCAGCTGGACAAGGTCGCCGTCCACCCTGGCACGCGAATAGCCCTTGGCGGTGAGCTCCTTGAAGAGGTCGACGAATTCGCCCTTGCGTCCACGCACCACCGGTGCGAGGACCTGGAAACGGGTGCCTTCGTCGAGCTCCAGGAGCTGGTCGACGATCTGCTGCGGAGTTTGCTTGGCCACCGGCTCACCACAGACCGGGCAGTGCGGCCGTCCCACGCGTGCCCAGAGGAGCCGCATGTAGTCGTAGATCTCGGTGATGGTGCCCACGGTGGAGCGCGGGTTCTTGCTGGTGGACTTCTGGTCGATGGAGACGGCCGGC
Organism: Pseudarthrobacter sp. TE3704; assembly: GCF_056279405.1. Taxonomy (NCBI): domain Bacteria; kingdom Bacillati; phylum Actinomycetota; class Actinomycetes; order Micrococcales; family Micrococcaceae; genus Pseudarthrobacter; species Pseudarthrobacter sp. TE3704. The sequence continues at coordinate 172,298 of NZ_JBWCCJ010000002.1, read as the reverse complement.
GAGAGGCCTTCGATGAAGTCGACGTCGGGCTTGTCCACCTGGCCGAGGAATTGCCGGGCGTAGGCGGACAGGGACTCCACGTAGCGGCGCTGGCCTTCGGCGAAGATCGTGTCGAACGCGAGGGAGGACTTGCCGGAGCCGGAGAGGCCGGTGAAGACAATCATCGCGTCGCGCGGCAGGTCGAGGTCCACGTTGCGCAGGTTGTGCTCCCGGGCGCCCTTCACCACAAGGCGGGAGAGGTCCGGGCGGTGGAGCGCGGCAGCGGAGGGCACGGCGACGGAAGCGGATTGGATGGCGGTTTCTTCAGCTACGGCTTTAGGCACCCCATAATGCTAATCGAAAACTTCTTCGAACATCCACGCGGCGGCGCGCTCAGCCGGCGTCGTAGGCTGCCGCGAGCAGCTTCACCGCTTCCGCGAACGTGGCGCCCTGCGACTTTGCGGCGTCGGCGTAGGCCGCGGCAGCTGCGGAGAGCCCGCTGAGGCGTTCGTCACGTGCACACACCACGGTCCCGTTCCTCCCCCGCGTGGCAACAATGCCGGCCGCTTCCAGTTCCTTATAGGCCCGGGCGACAGTGTGCGGCGCCACGTCCAGGCGCTCCGCAAGGCCCCTGACGGCGGGAAGCCGGGTGCCCGGGGGCAGCGCGCCGCTGTCCGCAAGGTGAATGATCCTGAGCCGCAGCTGTTCAAACAAAGCCACGGTGCTGCCGGCGTTGGGTTTCCAGTCCCCCGGGAAGTCGGGAGTGGTTTTCACAGTCCCGCCTCAAGGACCCCGGTACGCCTGGGACTGGCGGAGAACTGGGCGTTGTAGAGCCGCGCGTAGTAGCTGTTTGCCGCCAGGAGGCTCTGGTGGGTGCCCTGCTCAACGATGCGTCCGTGGTCCATGACCAAGATTAGATCAGCGTTCCGCACGGTGGACAAACGGTGGGCAATCACGAAGCTCGTCCTGCCATGACGCAGCCGCCGCATTGCCTGCCGGATCAGCAGTTCGGTCCTGGAGTCCACCGAACTTGTCGCCTCGTCCAGGATCAGGACCGGCCGCCCTGCCAGTTCGGCCCGGGCAATGGTGATGAGTTGCCGCTGGCCCTGGCTGAGGGGTTCGCCGCCGTTCTCCAGCACGGTGTCGTACCCGCCGGGGAGGGAACGGACGAAGCGGTCCACGTAGCTGGCCTCCGCCGCGGCCAGGATGCCGACCTCGGTGGCACCGGGCAGCCCGTAGGCGATGTTCTCCCTGATGGTGCCGGCGAAGAGCCACGCATCCTGGAGCACCACCCCGAACTGCCCCCGCAGCCGGTCTGTGGAGATGGTGGCAGTATCAATGCCTCCCAGGGTGATTCGGCCCAAACCCGGTTCGCAGAAGCGCAACAGGAGATTCACCACAGTGGTTTTTCCGGCTCCGGTGTGGCCGACGATGGCCACCGTTTGTCCCGGCTCCGCGGTGAACGAAAGGTTGCGCACGGCCGGCGGCGAGCCGGGGTAGCCGAAGGTCACGTCCTCGAAGACGATGGTTCCATCCTCGGGGACGGGCGTATCCCCGCCCCTTTGCGCGGGGTCCTCCTCCGCATCCAGCAGGGCGAACACGCGGGCCGCGGACGCAGCGCATGACTGGATGAGGTTGAGCAGGCCGCCAATCTGCCCGACGGGCTGGCTGAAGAGCCTGCTGAACTGGATAAACGCCTGGATGCCGCCGATGGTCATCGCTCCCGCAATGACCTGGAGAGCGCCGACAACTGCAACGGCGATGTAATTCAGGTTGGCCATCAGCACCATCAGGGGCTGGACCACCCCCACCGAGTACTGGGCTTTGGTGGCCGCGCGCGCCAGCCGCCGGTTGCTTTGGGCGAAGATGTCGGCTGCCCGGGACTGCTGCCCGAAGGCCTTGGTGACCTCGTGGCCGGTGATGAACTCCTCAACGTGCGCGTTGAGCTCCCCGGTTTCCTTCCACTGCCGTTCGAAGTGCGCCTGTGACCGGCGCGCAACGAGAACGGTGATGCAGGTGGAGAGGGGCACGCTGGCGAGGGCTATGGCCGCCAGCATGGGCGAGATCCACAACATCATGGCCAGCGATCCGCACAGCATCAGCACGGACATGATCAGTTGCGTGAGGAGCTGGTTCATGGCCTGGGAGATGTTGTCGATGTCGTTGGTTGCCCGGCTCAGGACATCGCCCCGGGAACGCTCGCTGAAATATGTGGACGGCAGGCGGTGCAGCTTGTCCTCCACCGCAGCCCGCAGCCCGTACATCAGCCCCTGCACGGAGCGGGCCGTCAGGGCGCCCTGGATCCAGTTGAAGAGGGACGCGAAGACGTACATCACCGCCACAGTGGACAGCAGGATGACCAGGCGTTCCTGGTCGGTGGTGCCCAGGAAGATACCGTCTACGACGACGTCGGTGGCGTCGCCAAGATACTTCGGAGCTGCCACGTTGAGGCCCGCGAAAGCACAGGTTGCGGCCACTGCGCCAAGCATGAGGCCGCGGAACGGGCGCAGCAGCCCAAGGAGCCTGCCCGATGTGCGCCAGAACCCGTCCGTGGATGTCCCGACGGCGGCCGCCGTCACAGCGGTCCGTCCAGTGCCAGCTGCGATTCGGCGATTTCGCGGTATGTGCCGGATGTCTCCAGCAGCGCCTGGTGGGTCCCCTGCGCCACGATGCGCCCGCCGTCGAGCACCAGGATCAGGTGTGCGCCTTCCACAGCCGAAACACGCTCTGCCACAACAATCACCGTGGCTGACGGAAGTTCCGCGTCCAACGCCTGCCGCAGCCTGGTGTCCGTGTCGTAGTCCAGCGCGGAAAAGCTGTCATCAAAGAGATAAAGGGGCGCTGTGCGCAGCAGGGCACGCGCCATGCACAGGCGCTGCCGCTGCCCTCCGGACAGCGTGGTTCCGCCCTGGCCCACAGGAGTGGCCAGCCCCAAGGGCAGGTCGCGCATGAAGCGCATGGTCTGCGCCTTCTCCAGGACTGCCCAGAGTTCCTCGTCCGATGCGTCGGGGGCAGCCATGCGCAGGTTGTCGGCAATAGTGCCCGAAAACAGATGGGAGTGCTGGGGGACTATGGACATGGCCCCGCGAAGCGTGTCCAACGGCAGCTCCTTGATGTTCACGCCATCCAGCCGGATCTCCCCCTCGGTGGAATCAAGGAAACGCGGGATCAGGTTCAGGAGCGTGGATTTTCCACTGCCCGTGGATCCCACGATGGCAGTGGTGGTTCCCGGCATGGCCGTAAAGCTGATTTCGGAGAGGACCGGCGCTTCTGCCCCCGGATAGGAAAATCCGACCCCCCTGAACTCAAGGGTTCCCGGCTGCGCGGACGTAGCCGGCCAGCCGGCCGGAGCGGCGTGAAGGGTATGCGCACGGGGGCCCGGGGACTCCAGCACCGAGGGTTCGGTGTCCAGGACGGCAGTGATCCGCTCCGCGCAGGCAGCGGCGCGGGGTGCAGTCATCAGGACGTACATGGCCATCATGATGGCCAGCAGGATCTGCATGATGTAGCTGATGAAGGCCGTGAGCGCACCGATGTTCATCTGGCCCGACTGGATGCGCTGGCCGCCGAACCACACAACTGCCACCGACGACAGGTTCACCACCAGCATGATCAACGGCAGCATGGCCGCAACCAGCAGAGCTGACTGCAGGTTGTTGGCAGTAAGGCTGCTGTTCGCCCGCGCGAAGCGCCCAATCTCGTGCTCCTGGCGCACAAAGGAACGGATTACCCCGGCACCGATGATCTGCTCACGCAGGATGCCGCCTGCCTTGTCCAGCAGGTCCTGCCCTTGACGGTAGAGCGGGACCAGGCGCCGGACGATCATTGACATGATGAGCAGGAGCAACGGCACAACGACGATGACCACTGCGGACAGCCCCACGTCCTGCTGCAGGGCGAGGACAATGCCGCCCAGCCCCATCGCCGGCCCGGCGATCAGCATGGTGAACACCAGCACCGCGAATGCCTGGATCTGCTGGGTGTCGTTGGTTGTCCGCGTGGCCAGGCTCTGCGCCCCGAAACGTGCCACCTCCTGGGAGGACAGCGACTGGATGCTCGAAAAAATCTCCAACCGGAGCTGGCGCCCCATCCCCATGGCCGTTACAGCCCCAAGGTAGCCGGCCCCGATGGCCGCGCCGGCCTGGACCGCGGCGATGCCGGCCATCAGGACCCCGAGGCGGGAAATCACCCCGGTGTTGCCGGCCACAATGCCGTCGTCGATGATCGCGGCGTTCACGGTGGGAAGCAGGAGGTTCGCGGCGGCCTGGACCAGCTGCAGCAGCACGATGGCGGCGAGGGGCCATCTGTGACCCTTGAGGAGCCGCCCCATCAATCCGATCAGCAACGCACCTCCCGTAAGGTCAGGAAAGCCGACAACGATGGTCGCCTCCCCCAATTGGCCACGTTCGTCATTGTAGGCCAGATCACATTCAGCCGCCGTCAACAACATGACCAGTCCAGTAGAGATCATCCAGCGACTGGACGCCGGTCACTCGTTCTTGCGGCCTACCGCGAAGATCCTGCGGAAAGGATAGATTGTGCCGTGCCTGCCCTGCGGATATCCCCCGCTCAGGGACGCAGCATACTCGGCTTCAAACTGGGCCCCGTCCTCCGGTGAGAGCACATTCAGCACGGGACGCAACGCGGTACCCCGGACCCACTCCAGGACCGGGTCCGGGCCTGGCAGCACCTGCTGGTAGGTGGTTTCCCAGGCGTCTGCCGAGCACCCGGCGTCGAGCATGATGTCCAGGTAATCCGCCGGCTCCCCCACCGATTCGTCGCCGCGCAGCACCCCGCCGAGTTTCGGTGCCCACCGCTCCGAGGCGGCGATGTCCCGCATCAGTGCATGGGACGGTGCGTTAAAGTTCCCCGGTACCTGCAGCGCGAACCAGGCGCCGGGGCGCAGTGCGGCCAGCCATGACCGCATCAACTCCTGGTGCCCGGGCACCCATTGAAGGGCCGCGTTGCTGACCACCACATCCGTCCCTGCCGGGGGCGTCCAATGGGTGATATCCGCCTGCTCAAAATGCAGCGACGGATGCCGTGCAGCGTGGTCCGCCGCCTTGGTCAGCATGTCCGCCGAGGCGTCCAGGCCCACCACTTCCGCGTCCGGCCAGCGTTCGGCGAGCGTTGCGGTGAGGTTCCCCGGGCCGCAGCCCAGGTCAACCACCCGGGCCGGCCTGTCGGCGTGGACCCTTCCGGTGAGGTCGAAAAACGGCCGGTCCCGGTGATCGCCGAACTGAACGTATTTGGCCGGATCCCATTCCATAGGCTTCTCCACTGTCTGGTGCTGTCACTGCTATCGCGAAGCCTAGCCCGGCCGGGACGGATTTCCCGGCGCGCCCTGGCACTAAGCTGGAAATCAATGAAACTCGTTGACCAGCTGACCCATCTGCCCGCCGGGAACCTCCAGGCCGCCGTCGATCCCGATGACCTGTACACCCGCTTCGTCGAGTGGACGGAAAGCCGTGGCTTGGCGCTGTATCCGGCGCAGGACGAAGCCATTATGGAACTGGCTACCGGGGCCAACGTCATCCTGGCTACCCCCACCGGCTCCGGTAAATCCCTGGTGGCCATCGCCGCGCATTTCCAGGCCATGGCGCAGGGCAGGCGCAGCTACTACACGGCGCCCATCAAGGCGCTGGTGTCGGAGAAGTTCTTTGCCCTGTGCGAGATCTTCGGCGCGGAGAACGTGGGAATGATCACCGGGGACTCCGGGGTCAACCAGGACGCGCCGATCATCTGCTGCACCGCTGAAATACTGGCCAACACTGCTTTGCGCGAGGGTGCGGCAGCCGAACTGGGCGCAGTCATCATGGACGAGTTCCACTTCTACTCCGACCCGCAGCGCGGCTGGGCCTGGCAGGTGCCGCTGCTGGAACTCCCGCAGGCCCAGTTCCTGCTGATGTCCGCGACGCTGGGCGACGTGGCGAGGTTCGAAAAGGGACTGACCGATCTGACCGGCCGACCCACCACCACCGTGAGTTCGGCCGAACGGCCCATTCCGCTGCATTACTACTACCACGAGACCCCGGTCCACGAGACGCTGGAGGAGCTGCTCGCCACCAAGCAGGTCCCGGTCTATGTGGTGCACTTCAGCCAGATCGAGGCAATCGACCGGGCCCAGAACCTGATGAGCATCAATGTCTGCACCCGCGAGGAGAAGGACAAAATTGCCGAATTGATCGCCAACTTCAGGTTCGCCGCCGGCTTTGGCAAGACCCTCAACAGGCTGGTGCGCCACGGCATCGGCGTGCACCACGCGGGCATGCTGCCCAAGTACCGGCGGCTGGTGGAGCAGTTGGCCCAGGCGGGGCTGCTCAAAGTCATCTGCGGCACGGACACCCTCGGCGTGGGCATCAACGTCCCCATCCGCACGGTGTTGCTCACAGCGCTTAGCAAGTACGACGGCGTCCGCACCCGGCTGCTGAACTCGCGTGAGTTCCACCAGATCGCAGGGCGTGCCGGCCGCGCGGGATATGACACCGCCGGCACGGTGGTGGTCCAGGCCCCCGAGCACGTCACCGAAAACGTCAAGGCGATGGCCAAGGCCGTTGCCAAGTTCGGCGACGACCAGAAAAAGCTGCGCCAGGTGGTCAAGAAGAAGCCGCCGGAAGGTTTTGTGTCCTGGGGTGAGCCAACGTTCAAGCGGCTGGTGGAGTCGGTGCCGGATCCGCTGAGTTCAAGCTTCACGGTAACGCACGCGATGCTCATGAACCTGATGGAGCGGCCCGGCGATCCTTTTGCCGCTGCGCGCCGGCTGCTGACGGAAAACCACGAGCCGCGGTCCTCCCAGCTGCGGCTGATGAAGAAGGCACTGGGTATCTACCGGGAGCTGCTCGCTGCCGAAGTTGTGGAGCGGATACCCGAAGAGCAGCAGGGAGCGAACGGGCGCACGGTCCGGCTCACCGTGCACCTGCAGCCGAACTTCGCGCTCAACCAGCCGCTCTCCCCCTTCGCACTCGCTGCGCTGGAGCTCCTTGACCCGGAGTCGCCGTCGTACGCCCTGGACGTGGTGTCCGTGATCGAGGCGACGCTGGAGAAGCCGCGCCAGATCCTTTCCGCGCAGCAGAAGAAGGCCCGCGGCGAAGCGGTGGCCGCCATGAAGGCGGACGGCGTCGAGTACGACCAGCGGATGGCGATGCTGGACGAGGTCACATACCCGCAGCCCCTCGCCGAAATCCTCGGTGAGGCATTCGAGGTGTACCGGAAGGCCGCCCCCTGGGTGGGCGACTTTGAGCTGGCGCCGAAGTCAGTGGTGCGGGACATGTTCGAGCGTGCCATGAACTTCGGCGAGTTCGTGCAGTTCTATGGTCTGGCCCGTTCGGAGGGCATCGTGCTGCGGTACCTCGCGGACGCGTTCAAGGCGCTCCGGCAGACGGTTCCCCAGGACATGCTCCGGGATGACCTCGAAGACCTGATTGCCTGGCTGGGCGAACTGGTGCGCCAGGTTGACTCCAGCCTCCTGGACGAATGGGAGGAACTGACCTCCGGTGCCGCTCCCACCCCGCACGACGCGCCGCCGCCTCCCCCGCCGTCGCTTACCTCGAACATCCGGGCCTTCCGGGTGATGGTCCGCAACGAGATGTTCCGCCGCGTGGAACTGTTCGCGGACGAGGACGCTGCGGCTCTCGGCGAGCTGGACGGCGCCTCCGGCTGGGACCGGGACCGGTGGGAAGACGTTCTCGACGACTACTTTGACGAGCATGACGACATTGGAACCGGGCCGGACGCCCGCGGCCCAAACCTGCTGATCATTACCGAGGAACCCGGAGTGTTGAAGGTACGGCAGATCTTCGATGATCCCGCGGGGAACCATGACTGGGGCATTTCCGCGGAGGTGGACCTTGCGGCGTCGGATGAGACCGGAACTGCCGTGGTGCGGGTGACCGACGTCAACCGGCTCTGACGCTGCCGCGGCCCTGCGGCAGCGGCGACAACCACGGCGGTAAGCTCGAACAATGAGCTTAATCCGCCCCGCAACAGAGCAAGACGTGCCCGCGATCCTGAGGATGATCCACGAACTGGCGCACTACGAGAAAGAACCGGACGCCGTCCGCAACACCCCGGAAATGCTGCGGCAGGTCCTCTTTGGGGAGAACCCGCGCGTCTTCGCCGCCATGGCTGAAAACGAAGCCGGCGACGTTCAGGGCTTCGCGCTGTGGTTCCTCAACTACTCCACGTGGGAGGGTGTGCACGGCATCTACCTGGAAGACCTGTACGTAAGCCCGGAGGCCCGCGGCGAAGGCCACGGCAAGGCCCTCCTGCAGCACCTCGCCGGGATTGCGGTGGAGAACGGCTATGCCCGGGTGGAATGGAGTGTCCTTGACTGGAACGAGCCGTCCATCAACTTCTACCGGAGCCTCGGCGCCAGGCCGATGGACGGGTGGTCCACCTTCCGCCTGACCGGAGATGCCCTGGAACAGTTCGGCAGCGTTGTCCCCGCCGCAGCCAATGGCTGACGTACGGCAGCCGGCCGCCGTCAAGGCCCTCACACGCCTGTTCCGGCCCGGGCAGGGAGCGACGGCGGGCCACGAGGTCCGGGCTGCGCATGCCTTCCGCGGCATGCGCACAGCGGAGCACTACTTCACCGTGCCCTTGGACCACGTGGGATCCGCCGCCACTCCCGAGACCATCACCGTCTTCGCCCGCGAGTATGTATCGGCGGCGCACAGCGAGGAGGAAGCGCAAAACCTTCCCTGGCTGCTGTTCCTGCAGGGCGGACCGGGCGGCCGCGGCAACAGGTTCGGTTCCCTGGGCGGCTGGAGCAAGGCCGCGGCGAAGGACTTCCGTATCCTGATGCTTGACCAGCGGGGAACCGGGCTATCCACACCGGTAGACCGGAACACCCTGCCGCTGCGCGGGTCAGCCGAAGAGCAGGCCGCATACCTGGAACACTTTCGGGCTGATTCGATCGTGGCCGACGCCGAGCTGATTCGGAAAACGCTGGGCTCACCGCCCTGGAGCATCTACGGCCAGAGCTACGGCGGCTTCTGCGCGCTGACCTACCTGTCGTTCGCCCCGGAGGGACTGCGGGAAGTGCTCATCACCGGCGGCCTGGCGCCGCTGACGGGACCGGCCGATGACGTCTACCGGGCCACGTTCCAGCGCGTGGCGGCGCGGAATGCAGAGTACTTCAGCTGGTACCCCGAGGACCGCGCCATGGTGGAACGGATTGCCCGCCACCTGCGGAGCACGCCGGAGTTCCTGCCCGACGGCGGACCGCTCACCGTGGAGCGCTTCCAAATGGCGGGGGCGTTCCTGGGCGGCAACACCCGGGTGGACAGCCTGCACTACCTGCTGGAGGACGCCTTCACGGAGACCGCGGCAGGCCCCCGGCTCTCGGACCCCTTCCTGGAACAGATGCAGGGCATCGTCTCGCGGCGTTCCAACCCGCTGTACGCCCTGATGCATGAATCCATCTACGGCCAGGGCCAGGCGACGGACTGGTCCGCCTGGCGGGTGCTGGACGAGTACCCGGAGTTCCGGCCGGACGCAGAACCGCTGTTGCTGACCGGCGAAATGGTCTACCCCTGGTACTTCGACCAGGATCCTGCGCTGCGGCCCCTCCGCGAGGTGGCCGGGCTGCTGGCGGCCAAGCAGGACTGGACGCCGCTCTATGACGTCCGGCAGCTCGCCGCGAACCGGGTTCCGGTGGCGGCGGCCGTCTACTCGGACGATATCTACGTGGACCGGAAGCTGTCCCTTGAAACGGCTGCTGCCGTCCGCGGGCTCCAGGTCTGGGAAACGGGCGACTTCCATCACGATGGCATCGCCGACGACGGTGAAGGGATCTTTGCCCGGCTGCTGGGGATGGCCAGGTCAGGCCGCCGCTGACGCCCGCCGCCGGGTAACGAGGGTCAGGAAGGCTGCCGCCAGGACACAGGCGCCCACCACGCCACCGAGCATGTTGAGCCCCAGGTAACCGGTCCAGCTCAGGACCAGGCCGGAGACGGCCCCGCCCACGGCCCCGGCTGCCCCCATCAGCATGTCGGACACGCCCTGCACCACAACCCGGGCCTCCTGCCCGACGCTCTCTGCCAGCAGGGTGGACCCGGACACGGTGGCGGCCGACCAGCCCATGCCCAGCAGCACCAGGCCGACGGCCACCGCTGTGGTGGAGCCCTGGCCGAAGCCCGCCACGATGACGGCTGTAATCAGCAGGGCGAAGCCAATCATGATGGTCTCCGTCCTGCCCGCCTTGTCCGTCAGCCAGCCCATGACGGGTGACAGGGCGAACATGCCGGCAATGTGCAGAGAGATGGTGAAGCCGATGATCACCAGTACGTCGCCGGAGGCGGTATGCCCGGCGTGCGATGCGCCGGGGCCTTCCACCAGGTGCTGCAGGTGCAGGGGCGTCATGGACATGACGCCTACCATGACGGCATGGGCCGCGACGACGGCTGCCACGGCCAGGAGCGCCATCCGTGAGGCGCGGATGGCGCGCATGCCACGGGCCAGGGATCCGGGCGGCCTGCTGCCTTGGTTGGCCGCGGCGGCGACGCTCCCTGCCTGGGGCACTCCGGGTGCAGCCGGGCCTTCAGCCCGTGCGGCCAGTTCACGGGAGAGGAGGAGCGGGTCCGGCCGGAGTCCGACCCAGACGAGGACGGTTGCCACCAACAGTCCGGCGCCGGAGATGACGAACGGTCCGGCGACCGGCGGCAGCCCCAGGGCCGCGCCCACCACCGTGCCGGGCTGGATCAGGTTGGGGCCGGCGACGGCTCCGACAGTGACGGCCCAGACGACGGTTGACAGTGCCCTGCCGCGGTGCTCGCCGTCGGCAAGGTCGACGGCGGCAAAACGCGCCTGCAGGCTTGCGGCGGTCCCGACTCCAATGCCGGCCGCACCCAGCACCAGCAGGCCGAAGATTCCGGTCACGACGGCCAGGACCATTAGCACGGTGCCCGCCAAGGCCGCGGACAAGCCCGCCAGCTGGCCCGCCCGGCGGCCCCTGCGCTCCGCCAGTGAGGCCAGCGGCAGCGCCGCCAGGGCGGCGCCGAGGGTCATGACTGTTGCCACTGCACCGGCCCACGCGCTGGAGCCCGAGAGCTCAACGGCGAGGATGGAGCCGATGGAAACCGTGGCGCCCGTGCCAATTCCACCGAAGACCTGGGCCGCGGCCAGCAGAGCCACGGTACGCCGCTGGACCCGTCGCACGTCCTGTTCGCTTATCACTGTGGGGGCCATGGACAGAGCATAGTCCTCGGCGCCGGGCTCCCAAAGGGGCAAATTTAAGCAACAATCCCGGCCGCTGGGAGCGGCCGGGATTGTGGTCAAACAGGGGCGGTCAGCGGCTAGTCAACGTCGCTGTGGCTCCGGCGTACGTCTTCCTCGAGGCGCGGATCCAGGTGGGTTTCCTTCGCCTTGGAGCTGAGCAGGCTGGCAACCACCGCGATGATGATGGTGCCGACAATCACGGCCAGGGAGACGAACGTGGGGATCTCCGGGGCCCACTCGATGTGCTGGCCGCCGTTGATGAACGGCAGTTCGTTCACGTGCATGGCGTGCAGGACCAGCTTGACGCCGATGAACGCGAGGATGAAGGACAGTGCGTGCTTCAGGTAGATCAGGCGGTTCATCAGGCCGCCCAGCAGGAAGTACAGCTGGCGCAGGCCCATGAGGGCGAAGAGGTTGGCGGTGAACACGATGAACGGGCTCTGGGTGAGTCCGAAGATGGCGGGGATGGAGTCCACGGCGAACAGCAGGTCGGTGAGGCCGATGGTGATGAACACGATCAGCATCGGGGTGAAGACCTTCTTGCCGTTCACGGTGGTGCGCAGCTTGCCGCCGTCGAACTTCTCCGACATGGGAATGACCTTGCGGATCTTCGCGATGAGCGGGTTTTCCCGGTCTTCTTCGTCTTCGCCTTCGTCCTGGGCCTGCTTCCAGGCGGTCCACAGCAGGAACGCTCCGAAGATGTAGAACACCCAGCTGAACTGCTCGATGACGATGGCGCCGAGCAGGATGAAGATGCCGCGCAGGATCAGGGCGATAATGATGCCCACCATCAGCACTTCCTGCTGGTACTTCCGGGGTACGGAGAACCTGGCCATGATGATGATGAAGACAAACAGGTTGTCGATGCTGAGGCTGTATTCGGTGACCCAGCCGGCGACGAACTGACCGCCGTATTCAGGCCCGGTGAAGGCGAACATGGCGCCGGCAAACACGAGCGCGAGCGAGACGTAGAACGCCACCCACAGTCCGGCTTCCTTCATGGAGGGTTCGTGGGGACGGCGCACCACAAGCAGGAGGTCGATCAGGAGGATCAGGCCGAGGACGACAAGAGAGCCGACCTCGAACCACACGGGCAATTCGAGCACAGGGTAGCCTTTCGCAGGGTACAGAGATGCGGTGTAAGTCTCTCCGGCCTGCCTGCGCACTCGGTGCTGATGCGGCGGCCCGCTACGCCCGGCGGAGCAACTATGCCCTGCGTGTTGACGATCGTAGCGCTTGGGATACTCCCCTACGTGACGTTAACTGTACCTTAGCCTGCAGTGATGCCACTCCTGTGGCACACCCAGCCGCGCCGGATGTTTGCCGGAGCGTGCCCAGGAGGTGCCCAGGTGGTGCTCAGGCGTGGCCGGCCGCCTGCATCTGGCGCAGTTCCTTTTTGAGTTCGCTGACTTCGTCCCTGATCCGGGCGGCCACTTCGAACTGCAGCTCGGCGGCTGCGCCGTGCATCTGCTCGGTGAGCTGTTCGATCAGGCCCACCAGGTCCTCCGCGGGAGCGGCGGCGAGGCCGTCGGCGCGGACCTGGGCTGCGCCCTTGGCCCCGGACTTGGTCCGCTTGGCTCCCTTGGCCAGGCGGTTGTTGTTGAGCAGCTCCTGGGTGTCCGCGTCTTCCCGTGCCAGCTGGTCTGTGATGTCGGCGATCTTCTTCCGCAGCGGCTGCGGGTCCACGCCGTGCTCTTTGTTGTAGGCCACCTGGATGGCGCGGCGCCGGTTGGTCTCGTCAATGGCGTGGGCCATGGAATCCGTGATGCGGTCCGCGTACATATGCACCTGGCCGGAGACGTTGCGGGCGGCGCGGCCGATGGTCTGGATCAGGGACGTGGACGAACGCAGGAAGCCTTCCTTGTCCGCATCCAGGATGCTCACCAGCGACACCTCGGGAAGGTCGAGGCCTTCCCGGAGGAGGTTGATGCCCACCAGCACATCGAAACTGCCCAGCCGGAGTTCCCGCAGCAGTTCGACACGCCGCAGTGTGTCCACGTCCGAGTGCAGGTACTCCACCTTGATGCCGTGGCCCAGCAGGTAGTCCGTGAGGTCCTCGGCCATGCGCTTGGTCAGCGTGGTGACCAGGACGCGCTCGTCCTTCTCCACCCGGGTCCGGATCTCGCCCAGGAGGTCGTCAATCTGGCCCTTGGTGGGTTTGACGATGACTTCCGGGTCCACCAGTCCGGTGGGGCGGATGATCTGCTGGACGAAACCGTCCGCCTTGCCGAGCTCGTATTTGCCGGGCGTCGCGGAAAGGTAGACGGTCTGGCCGATGCGCTCCAGGAACTCGTCCCATTTGAGCGGCCGGTTGTCCATGGCGGACGGCAGCCGGAAGCCGTGATCCACCAGGGTCCGCTTCCGGGACATGTCGCCTTCGTACATGGCGCCGATCTGCGGAATGGTCACGTGGGATTCGTCCACCACCAGCAGGAAGTCGTCCGGGAAGTAGTCGATGAGGCAGTGCGGGGCGGTGCCGCCGGCCCGGCCGTCGATGTGGCGGGAGTAGTTTTCGATGCCGTTGCAGAAGCCCATCTGCTGCATCATTTCGAGGTCGTAGGTGGTGCGCATCCGCAGCCGCTGCGCCTCCACCAGCTTGTTCTGCCCCTCCAGGGCCGCAAGCCGCGCGGCGAGTTCATCCTCGATGGACTTGATGGCGCGGGTCATCCGCTCCGGCCCCGCAACGTAGTGGGATGCCGGGAAGACGTACATCTCCGTCTCCTCGCGGAGGACCTCGCCGGTGACGGGGTGCAGGGTGTAGATGTTTTCCACCTCGTCGCCGAAGAACTCGATGCGGAGCGCCAGTTCCTCGTACATGGGGATGATTTCGACTGTATCGCCGCGCACACGGAAGGTGCCCCGGTGGAAGTCCATGTCATTGCGGGCGTACTGCATGGAGACGAACTTCCGCAGCAGCACGTCCCGGTTCATCTCCTGGCCCTTGCGGAGGGTGACCATGCCGGCGATGTACTCTTCCGGGGTGCCCAGGCCGTAGATGCAGGACACCGTAGCCACCACCACAACGTCGCGGCGGGTCAGCAACGCGTTGGTGGCGGAGTGGCGCAGCCGCTCCACTTCCTCGTTGATGGAGGAGTCCTTCTCGATGAAGGTGTCCGTCTGCGGCACGTAGGCTTCGGGCTGGTAGTAGTCGTAGTAAGACACGAAGTACTCCACCGCGTTGTTGGGCAGGAGCTCCCGGAACTCGTTGGCCAGCTGCGCCGCGAGGGTCTTGTTCTGCACCATCACCAGGGTGGGGCGCTGGACCTGCTCGATCAGCCACGCGGTGGTGGCACTCTTACCGGTACCCGTGGCACCGAGGAGCACCACGTCCTTCTCACCGTTCTTGATGCGCTCCGTCAGCTCGGCGATGGCGGCCGGCTGGTCTCCCGCGGGCTTGAATTCGCTGATGACCTCGAAGGGCGCTACAACACGGTTGATCTCCTGCGCAAGGCTCATGGATCTAATCTACAACCGGGCACCGACACTGGCGGGGCGAGTCCGTTACGGGCGAACAGGCGCCGGTCCGCTGGGCGGCTTCAGGACGCGGACGACGGCGGCTGCCACTGCGTGAGTTCGGCCCAGGCGCTCATTCCCGGCCACGCAACATCCGTAAACCACGGTTCCTTGGCCTCCGCATACGCCCTGGTGCTCCCCGAACCGGCAAAGCGCCCGGCGAGATCTTCCTTGTGCGCCGCGTAGAGCCGGAGGGCAGCGGGGTCGTCCCGCAGCCAGTCCCGGAACATCAGGGCGAAACGCCATCCGGGCGAGCCGGCAACGCGGACGTGAAGGTTGACCGGACGGCCGGGGTCGGCGTTGGCGTGGAAGCGTTTCTGCCACAGCCGGGGGTCCGGCTCCGCCGGTTTAGGTGTATCGGATCCGGCGCCGGGAACCAGGGGGAAGCCGGCTTCCGCCAGCAGCGGCGCAGCACTGTCGGCGTCGTCCAGGCTGGATACCGCAATCTGCAGGTCGATGACGTCCTTCGCGGCGAGCCCGGGGACGGAGGTGGACCCAATGTGGTCCACAGCCAGGAAGCGCCCGGGGGCCACGGTCATGAGCCGCGCCATGATCCTCGCCGCCTGCTGTGCCCATTCCTCCCGGTACGGGACCAGGACAGGCCCGACGGTCCTCGCCGCGCGGGTCCCTGCGGCGAGGTTGTGGGCGAACGGCGCCAGCCGCCCGTCCCACAGCTCGTCCACCTGCTTGGTCAGCTGCTCCAGCGTGCCGGAGTTGTCGAGGACCACGTCCGCCGCAGCCAGCCGTTCCTCCCGCGATGCCTGGGCTGCCATCCGCGAACGGGCAGCTTCTGCCGTCATGCCGCGGTGTTCCAGCATCCGCTGCACGCGGACATCGTCGGGTGCATCGACCACCAGCACGAGGTGGAAGGCGCTCCCCTGGCCGGTTTCCACGAGCAGCGGTATGTCCTGGACCACCACGGCATCGCTGGCGGCGTCATCCACGATGGCTGCGGCACGCGAGCGGACCAGCGGGTGGACGATCCCGTTGAGGACGGCGAGCCGTTCGGCATTTCCGAACACCACCTCGCCCAGGCGGGCACGGTCCAGCCGTCCTCCGTCGCCGAGCATTGCGCCCCCGAACTCCGCCACGATGCGCCGCAGCCCCTTCGTACCGGGCTCCACCACCTCGCGGGCCAAGGCGTCAGCGTCCACCAGCACCGCGCCACGCTCCTTGAGCCGCCTGGCCACCACTGACTTTCCGGACGCGATTCCGCCCGTCAACCCGATCTTCAGCACCCTCCCACCCTATCCCTCGCCACCACCGCCATATCCTGGGTGGCGTGGACCCGGCACCTCGCTAGACTTGGGCGGATGCAGGAGCAAGACAGCAGGACCACCGCCTACACCACCCTTGCTGCCGGCCCCGATGTCCGCCACGAACTCGAGATCAAGCGCTCCCGGTTCATCACCGTCCTGCGGCGCGCCGGGACGGAGGACGACGCGCGGGACCTCGTGGCGTCCCTCCGCCGCGAATTCCACGACGCCCGGCACCACTGTTCCGCCTTCATCATCGGACCGGACCGGGATGTGCAGCGTTCCAGTGACGACGGCGAGCCGTCCGGCACGGCGGGCATTCCCATGCTCGAAGCACTCGCCAAAAGGGAGACAATGCCCGGGGTGGCCGACCTCAGCGACGTCAGTGCCGTCGTCGTCCGCTACTTCGGAGGGGTGCTGCTCGGGGCCGGCGGCCTGGTCCGCGCCTACTCCGAATCCGTCTCATCGGCCCTTGCCGCGGTTTCCATGGTGCGCCGGAGCCGGCTGCGGATCTGTTCCACGGCGGTGCCGCCCGCATCGGCCGGCCGGCTGGAAAACGATTTGCGCGCAGCGGGCTTTGTCATGGGCGAGACGAGCTACGGCGGCCGGGACACCGTGCTGCGCGTGGCCCTGCCGGACGAGCCGGCCTCCATCGAGGCTGCAGCCGAACGCCTGCGGTCCCTGACTGCCGGCAATGCCATGCTCACCCCCGAAGGGACGGAGTGGGTTGATGTCCCGCTCCCCTGACGTTTCCTTGGTGGACGTGGACGACGCCGTCATGGAAGCCCTCCTGGCCCTGGCAAAGCGCGACGCGTCCCCGGATGAGGTTGCACCGCCGCTGGGCGGGCCGGGCTGGAACCCGGAACGCACCGCCTGGTTCCGCAGCTACCACCGCGCCGCCGCGGACGGTCTGGACGGGGAGGCGGGTGAGAAGACGTGGGGCGTCGTGTCCGGCGGCACCCTCGCAGGGTCTGTGCGGCTCCGCCGGATCGACGACGGCGGCTGCGCCACTGCAGCCGAAACGGGCATTTGGCTCGGCAGGAGTTTCCGGTCCCAGGGGATCGGAAGTGCTGCGCTGCGGCTGGTCCTTGACGAGGCGCGCCAGGCTGGCCTGGCGCGGGTGGTTGCGCGCACCCTGGCGGGGAACCTGGGCGCGCAACGCCTCCTGGCCGGGCTTGGTTGCGACCTGACGCACGACGACGACGGGACGGTGGGCGCCGTCGTCGAACTTTAGGAAACGCCCGCCGTCAGGACACGCCGCCCGGCGGCTAAACGCAACAGGCCCCCTGCATTCCGCAGGGGGCCTGTTGCGTTGGCACCGGGACAGCCCGGTGCCGGTGGCAATTAGTTGCCGGTCAGCTTCTCGCGCAGAGCCGCAAGAGCCTCGTCCGAAGCCAGGGTGCCGGCGCCGGTGTCGGCGGCAGCAGGCTCGGAGGAGTAGCTGGTGGCGCCGGAGTCGCCGTCACCGGACGTTGCAGCAGCAGCGTCGTCGGCAGCGTGCTGGGCAACCTGCTTCTTGTGGGCTTCCCAACGGGTCTGGGCGTCAGCGTACTGCTGCTCCCAGGCGGCGCGCTGGTTCTCGTAGCCTTCAAGCCACTCGTTGGACTCGGGATCGAAGCCCTCGGGGTACTTGTAGTTGCCCTCTTCGTCGTACTCTGCGGCCATGCCGTACAGAGCGGGATCGAATTCGGTGCTGTCGGCGTCGACGCCCTCGTTGGCCTGCTTGAGGGACAGCGAGATGCGGCGGCGCTCGAGGTCGATGTCGATGACCTTGACGAACAGTTCGTCGCCAACGGAGACAACCTGCTCGGCCAGCTCCACGTGGCGGACAGCCAGCTCGGAGATGTGCACGAGGCCTTCGATGCCGTCTTCGACGCGGACGAACGCACCGAACGGAACGAGCTTGGTGACCTTACCCGGAACAACCTGGCCGAGGGCGTGGGTGCGGGCGAAGGTCTGCCACGGATCTTCCTGCGTAGCCTTGAGCGACAGGGAGACGCGCTCGCGGTCCAGATCCACCTCGAGAACCTCGACGGTGACTTCCTGGCCAACTTCGACAACCTCGGACGGGTGGTCGATGTGCTTCCAGGACAGCTCGGAAACGTGAACCAGGCCGTCTACGCCGCCCAGGTCCACGAATGCACCGAAGTTGACGATGGAGGAAACGACGCCGGGACGGACCTGGCCCTTTTCCAGCTTGTTGAGGAACGTGGAGCGGACCTCGGACTGGGTCTGCTCGAGCCATGCACGGCGGGACAGCACAACGTTGTTGCGGTTCTTGTCCAGCTCGATGATCTTGGCTTCGATCTGCTGACCGATGTACGGAGCAAGGTCGCGCACACGGCGCATCTCGACGAGGGATGCGGGCAGGAAGCCGCGCAGGCCGATGTCGAGGATAAGACCACCCTTGACAACCTCGATGACGGTACCGGTGACAACACCGTCTTCTTCCTTGACCTTCTCGATGTCGCCCCAGGCACGCTCGTACTGAGCACGCTTCTTGGAGAGGATCAGACGGCCTTCTTTGTCTTCCTTGGTGAGCACCAGGGCTTCGACCTGATCGCCAACGGAGACGACGTCTCCGGGATCAACGTCGTGCTTGATGGACAGCTCGCGGGAGGGGATGACACCTTCGGTCTTGTAACCGATGTCGAGCAAGACTTCATCGCGGTCGACCTTGACGACGGTACCTTCGACGAGGTCTCCGTCGTTGAAGTACTTGATGGTGGCGTCGACAGCTGCGAGGAAGTCCTCAGCGGTACCGATGTCGTTGATCGCGACTACGGGGGTACCGGGCTTCTCGGTGGAGGTGATGGTCATGTAGTAGGGGCTCCGTTGTGGATAGTTAGTCGGTCAGGCAAACCGGCGCGCCCGCGTTATGGAACGCAGGCGCGATTCGCGGTGAATCCGACGGATCCTCCGGGTCATCCTGATTTTGTGGATTGTAGAAAACGTGCACGTGGTACACGCCCATTTATTCTAGTCGCAGGCTGCAACAAGGGTCAAAGCGGCACCGTTGACACATCCCTGTCAGAAGTGCGTCATGCAGTGCGTGGCCCGCTCCACGGCGAACATCTGCCGGGCTTTGAGCGCGGCGCCGTCCGTGTTTTCCCGGATTTTTCCTGCTGCCGCCAGCGTGACGGGGCAGACGCCGCCCAGGTAGACCGAGGACAGCGCGGAGACGTCAAGCGCCAGGTCTGCCGCGGCGCCGTCCGGCAGGCGTTCGACGGCGGCCTTGCCGCCGTCGACTGCCAGCGCGTAGGTTCCCGCGGTGAGGTCCAGCGGGTCACGGAGGTCGAGGACGAGCTTGCCGTCAGCCGGGTAGTGCCGGGCTGCAAGGGCTTTGGGAGCGTCAAGGATCCGGAGCCAGAGCATATCCCTGCTGTCCGAGGATTCGATGCAGCGGGGATCGGTGAGGGCCCAGGCCAGGGGGTCGTCCAGCGGGGCCACATTCCAGGAGACGCACTCCACGAGGTCGATGGCCGCCAGATACTGCCACAGTTCGAGGTAGGCGTCATTGGTGGCTGCCAGCAGGTCCACGACCTCCACGGTGTACGGCTTGATGTCCCAGCCCAGGAACTTGTACGAGACGTAGCCGTCAACGTCACCGCCAGGGCCATAGTGGAGGGCCACCTTGACGGCGGGATCCTCCTTGCCTTCGTGGCCCATTGACCCGGAGGCCAGTTGGCGGTACCACTCCTGCCGGCCGATGGATCCCGGGGTCAGCCCGTGCACACGCTCAAAGACCGCGGGAGCCAGGTCCAGCAGGGCTTTGGGGTCGGCAACCTCCACACTTCCCGTGGCTTGGTGCTGCAGGTTGAACCGCGTGGTGGTGTCCACTTTGACCGCCCGCTCGAAGCTGGCCACACCGTAGCCGAAACGTCCGTAGATGGTCCCTTCGGAAGCGGTGAGCGCTGCCATGGCGATGCCGTCCTCCCTGGCCAGCCGCAGGTCCTCGCCCATCATGCGGCGCAGCAGGCCCCGGCGGCGGTGCGAGGTCCGCACCGTCACCGAGGTGACCAGCTGGGTGTCCAGGGTCCGGCCGAACCCGATGTTGAGGGTCTTGCGGAACGTCGCGAAAGTGGCCACTGGCACTTCCGCGGGCATCGACGACGGCGCCACCGTCCCCGTCTGGTACACCCCGGTGAGGACACGTCCGTCTGCCTCGTAAGTGGCCAGGGCCTTTGCCACATGCTCTGGCGTCCGGGTGGACTCGTGGAACCCGAAGGACACGGCCCGGCTCCAGGTGTCCGCTTCGGTGTAGCCGTCCTGTCCTTTGGATACCGCGCCGAAGCGCCGGATTTCATAGTTTCCGCTCAGATCAGCCATTTGTCCGAGCCTAGTCAATGATTCCGGCGCCTGGCCAGCATAAACACGCCGGTCACGCGGAGCGCACGCGTTAGTGGCCGGCGTCGTACCAGCTGGGTCCGACGCCGATCTGGACCTCCAGGGGCACGCTGAGGTCCGCTGCGGCGCCCATCTGCTCGGTGACGAGCTTCTCCACGGCCTCGCGCTCCCCCGTGGCCACTTCGAGGACGAGTTCGTCGTGGACCTGCAGCAGCATCCGGGACTCCAGGCCCTGGGCCTGCAGTCCGGCATGGACTCCCAGCATGGCGCGCTTGATGATGTCCGCGGCCGAGCCCTGGATGGGGCTGTTGAGGGCGATGCGTTCAGCGTTTTCCCGCAGTTGCCGGTCCGTGCTGGTGAGGTCCGGCAGGTAGCGGCGGCGTCCTTCGATGGTGGCGGTGTACCCGTCCACGCGGGCCTGGTCGACTACGCCGCGCAGGTAGTCTCGGACGGCGCCGAACCGGTCGAAGTAGTCCTTCATGAGGGTGCGGGCCTCGTCGACGGAGATCTCCAGCTGCTTGGACAGGCCGAAGGACGTCAGCCCGTACGCGAGCCCGTAGGACATGGCTTTGACCTTCGATCGCATGGCGCTGGTGACTTCGCTGGTGGGCACGTGGAAGATGTTCGAGCCCACGAACCGGTGCAGGTCCTCGCCGTCGCGGTAGGCCTGGATCAGGCCCTCGTCGCCGGACAGGTGTGCCATGATCCGCATCTCGATCTGCGAGTAGTCGGCGGACAGCAGGCATTCGTAGCCCTCGCTGACCACGAAGATTCCGCGGACCCGGCGGCCTTCCTCACTGCGGATGGGGATGTTCTGCAGGTTGGGGTTGTTCGAGGAGATCCGGCCGGTGGCCGCTACGTTCTGGGCGTAGGTGGTGTGGATGCGGCCGTCTTCCGCCACGGACTTCTTCAGCGACTCGAGCATCTGCCGCAGCTTGGATGCCTCACGGTGCGCCATGAGCTGGACCAGGAACTCGTGCCCGGTTTTCTCCAGGAGGTTCTTCAGCGAGGCGGCGTCTGTGGTGTAGCCGGACTTGATCTTCTTGGTCTTGGGCAGCTGGAGCTCGTCGAACAGGACGGTCTGCAGCTGTTTGGGCGATCCCAGGTTCACTTCGTGGCCGATGGCCGCGAACGCCTGCTCCTGGGCGTGGTCGATGACCCTGGCAAGATTGGCAAGCTGCTCATCCATGCGGTCCATGTCGATGGAGATGCCGGCAAGTTCCATGTCGGCCAGGACCCGGCTAACCGGCAGTTCGAGGGTGGACAGCAGCTCCTCCGCCTTGCGCTCATTGAGCTCGGTCTCGAAGTATCGGCTGAGGGACTGCACGACGGCGGCTGCCTGGACCAGTGCGTCCGCGGCGGCGGTATCGTCCCCGTCAAATGACAGTTCCAGCTGTCCGGCCTTGGCGGTGGCGGCAGGAATGCCGACATTGAGGTGGTGCTGGGCGAGTTCGTCGAGTTCGTAGGAGCGGCGGTCGGGCTGGATGAGGTACCCGGAAATCGAGGTGTCGTCCACCACGCCCTCCAGCTCCAGCCCGCGTGCCGTCAGTGCCTTCAGGGCGGCCTTGAAGCCGTGCATCACCTTGGGCGCTTCGGGGTCCCGCAGCCAGCCGGCCAGCACGTTCTCGGTCTCCGCATCCTGGCCGGACAGGTCGACGTAAACAGCGGCATCGTCCCGGACGATGGCCAGCGCTGCGGCGTCCTCGCCGATCCGTCCGGGAATGAGGTCCACCGCCAGGGCCGAGCGCTGCCCCGCCCCCGCGGCCAGGAATGCCTCCAGTTCGGCGGCGCTGGCAGGTGTGGTGTACTCCGGGGCGTCGATGCTCTCCCGCTCGGCAGCCGGTGTTTCTTGGTCACTGTAGAGGGCGAAGAGCCGGCTGCGGATGGTCTTGAACTCAAGCTGGTCGAACAGATCCTCCAGCGCTGCCTGGTCCGGGCGCGGCTGGTACAGGTCATCAAGCGTGACGGGAAGCTCCAGGTCCGTATGGAGCTGATTGAGCATCCGGTTCCGCTTCACGTTGTCGACGTTCTCCCGCAGGGCGTCGCCCACCTTCCCGCCGATGGAGTCCAGGTGCTCAAGGACGCCTTCGAGTCCGCCGTAAAGGTTGATCCACTTGGCCGCGGTCTTCGGGCCGACGCCGGGCACACCGGGAAGGTTGTCCGCGGTCTCCCCCACCAGCGCGGCAAGGTCTGAGTACCGGGACGGGCTGACGAAGTACTTGGCTTCGATGGCAGCGGCGTCCATCCGCGGGATGTCGCTCACGCCCTTCTTGGGATAGAGCACGAAGACGTTGTCCGTGATGAGCTGGAACGCGTCCCGGTCACCCGAAACCAGCAGCACCTCAAATCCTGCCTTCTCACCCATTGCGGCAAGGGTTGCAAGGATGTCATCCGCCTCGTAGCCCGGCAGCTTGATGGTCTTGATGCCCCAGGCCTCCATGACCTGCGCGATGAGGTCGATCTGGCCGCTCATCTCCCGGGGAGTCTCATTCCGGCCGCCCTTGTACTCGCTGTACTGGGACTTGCGGTGCGTGGTCTCGTCCGAAACGTCGAAGGCCACAGCGATGTGGGTGGGCTGCTGTTCCTTGATCAGGTTAATCAGCATGGACGTAAAGCCGTGGATGGCGTTCGTGTGCTGCCCGTTCATCGTGGAGAACTTGTCCGCGGGCAGGGCGAAGAAGGCACGGAAAGCCATGGAGTGGCCGTCCAACACCAGGAGCCTCGGCTGGCCCGTCATGGGCACCACGGGGGCAGCGGTAGCTGAAACGGATTCACCGGCGGAGGCAGGAACTTTCTCCTTGACGGCGGTGCCGCCCTGGGCGCTTCCGCCTTCCAGGGCGGGGTCCTGCGGAAGAACTTGGGACGGAAAAGGGGCCGGTTTGGTTGTTTCACTCACAGGTGCCAGCCTAGTTGGCATGATGGACAATTTCACGCCCGGACCATTCGCTGACGAGCTGACGGCCGCGGGCGTCCCGGATCACCTGCACGGCTGGCTGGGCCGGTTTGGGATCGGGGCCCTGGTGGTGAAAATGGGGATCCATTTCCTCGAGATGAGCCCGGAACGGACCGTCGCCACCATGCCTGTAGAGGGAAACACGCAGGTGGCAGGAATCCTGCACGGCGGCGCGCATGTTGTGCTCGCCGAAACGCTGGGCTCGTTTTCGGCGGGCATGCATGCCGGGCAGGGCCGCCACGCGGTAGGCATCGAGGTCAGCGCCACCCATCACCGGTCCATCTCTAAAGGGGTTGTCACCGGGACGTGCACGGCCATCCACCTGGGCCGGACACTGGCCACGCACGAGATCGTGATGACGGATGAGCACGGCAGGCGGCTTTCCACGGCAAGGATCACCAACATGATCCGGGACAACGCCGAGCCGCCCCAGGGATAGCGGGACTTTCCCCCACGTCGTTTTCGCAGCGGACCCGGCACGGGACACGGCGCCCCATAGCTCGTAGCGTTGACCGGCCCGGAACGGACTGATTGTCGTACCCTCCTGGGATGCTTTCGGTATGCAAACGAACCCTGTGGTGGTGCAGGCAGAGGAAGCGGTTGACGCCTCTGTTGCTGCGTTTACTGCTGTGCTGGCTGGCAGCGGTTTCGCCGTTTCCGGTGCTGTCTCCCTTGCCCCCGGCAGGGCTGAGGCTCCGGCTGGAGTTGATGATGACCCGTTGGGGCGGGCTGCTGACGGAGCCTTGGATGTCCTTGCCGGGGTAGCCCGGTGCGAAGCGAAGCTGGCCGCGTTGAAGGTGCAGGCCGTGGCGGTGTTGACCGCGGCCCTGAAGGCCTTGGACGCTCCGGCCGCCTCAGCATACGCGGCTATGGCGCAGGACAGGAGCTTGGTCGCTGAGGTCGGGTGTGCGCTGGCTATTGGGGACCGGGCCGCTGGTGCCCTGCTGGCTGAGTCCCATGCCCTGACCACCTCCCTGCCCCGTACGCTGGCGGCCCTGCAGTCAGGGATGGTCTCCTGGGCCCACGCCCGGACAATGGTGGAACAAACGGTGACCCTTGACCCCGCGGCGGCCAGCGCGCTGGAGGCGCACTTCCTTGACCCGGGCGCACCCAACCCGGCCGGGGGCTGTCCGGTCGGGGAGATGCCCGCGTACCGGTTCAGAGCCAAAGCCCGGATGTGGCGGGAACGGCACCACCCGGAAAGCCTGGAGAAGCGCCACGCCAGGTCCGTCGCGGACCGGCGCGTCGAGCACTGCCCGGACAACGACGCGATGGCCTGGATCTCCGCCTACCTGCCCGCGGTAACCGCCACTGCGATCTGGAACCACTGCACCGCCGCGACGCGCCGGCTGGAGGGCCCGAACGAGCGGCGCACCCTTTCCCAGCGGCGCGCCGACGAATTCACCGCAGCACTCCTCGACGGGAACAGCACCGGCGCCGTCCGCTACGGCCGCGACGGTGCTGATGGGGCAGACGCAGCCCGCGGGGAGGAAGGGGCTTCCGGGCCGTCGTCGTGGATCAGGCCGCAGGTGCTGGTCACGGTGCCCGTGTTCTCGCTGATAGGACTGACCGACGAGCCGGCGATGCTGGACGGGCACGGCCCAATTCCGGCGTCGATGGCCCGGGACCTCGTCGCCAACGGGGCCGGGTCGTTTTATCGGGTGCTGGTGGATCCCCGTGACGGGGCGCCGTTGGAGATCGGCCGCACGAGCTACCGGGTCGGCACCGCGATGCGGAACTGGCTGCGGATGCGGGACGGCAAGTGCCCCTTCCCGGGCTGCAGCAACCACTCCCTCGACAACGAAGCCGACCACATCCTCGCCTGGCATCACGGGGGCACCACCGGCATCAGCAACCTGGGACAGCCCTGCCCGAAACACCACAAGCTCCGACACACCAGCGCCTGGAAACCAACCCCGGCCACGAAGAATGATCCACCCGGCTGGATCTCACCGTCCGGCCGAAGATACAAAAGCGAAGAGCAGGACTGGGAACCACCACACTGGCCTGAACAACGGAGACCGGAGGTGGAACCTGAACCACAAAGCAACGGGCGCCTCTACCCGACACTGTCTGATGCTGTCCGCGGCCATGTGGACTTCGTCCCCAGCGGGCTGTCCCCGGGTGAAGACGGTCTGGCGAGGTTCCTCCACGCCCGCACGTGAACGGCCAGGCGCATCGGGTTCGGGTTTCGACAGGCTCAACCACCGCACGTTACGTCAGGCGCTGTTGTCCGCGGGCGCCTTCAGCAGGTACCGCGACTCCACAATGCCCCTCCCCAGGGCGCGTGAGGAAGTCAGCTCAAGGGGCGGCGTCGGCCCTGAGAGCGGCAGCAGTCGCTTGCCCTCGCCCAGCACCACGGGGATGACCGAAAGGATGATCTCGTCCAGCAGGCCCGCCTCGGCGAACTGGGCGGCGAGGTTGCCACCGCCCACCAGCCAGATGTTTTTGCCGCCCGCGTCGTGCCGGAAATCCCCGACGAATTCCGTGACGTCACCCCGGACGAAGGTGATGTCCGCGCCCGCAGGGGCGGTGTACTCATGCCGGGTGAACACATAACTGGGCGTGCCTGCGTAGGCCCACTTGTCCGGCTCGTGTTCCATCAGCCAGGCGTACGTCTCTCCGCCCATCACGATGCAGCCCACGCCGGCCATGAACGACTCATAACTTTCGTTGCCGCCATCGAAGCCGTCAAACTGCAGGAGCCAGCCGAGGTCGTCCGTGGGTGTGGCTATGAAGCCGTCCAGTGAAGCAGCTACGAAGTATTGGATCCGTGACATGGAGCCAGCCTAGCCAACCGTCGAGGCACTGCCCAGAGGGGCCCGGACTAGCCCGAGAAGTACGGGATGATCAGGTAGAGCCCGAAAAGGACCGCCAGGCTGCACAGCCCGAAGCACACGTACGCAAAGGACTTCTTGATCCCGGGGGACGTCTGCTGGGCATCGGCGGCGATGGCAGTCAGCCGGACCCCCAGCGAGTACAGGACCACCACGGTGACCGCGGCAATCAGGGTGGCACCGGCAACGGTCAGGAGTTCCAACCACTTCATCGCTGAGTCTCCTTGGAGGTGTTGGCGCCGGCCTCGGCGTTGGCATCAGTGTCAGCATCGGCAACGACAGGGGTATCCGTCGTTGTCTTTGCCTTGGCCTTGGCATTCGCGCGGGCACGTGCCATGGCCTTCTTCTTGGCGAACCGGACAGCCTGCCCGGCTTCCTCGACCTCGATGGCGTTGTGGTGGCCCACCGCGGACTTACGTGAGTAGAAGAACATAAAGAGTACGGCTGCGGTGCCGGCCACCGCGGCGATCAGCACACCTACCACACCCGTCTTGACCAGCAGGGCGGTCAGTGCGCCCACGATGCCTGCCGCGGGAAGCGTGAAGAGCCAGCCGAGGGCGATTTTGCCCACCATGCTCCAGCGGACGCTGGTTCCCTTGCGGCCCATTCCCGAACCGATCACGGAACCGGAGGCCACCTGCGTGGTGGACAGGGCGAAGCCCAGGTGGGAGGAAGCCAGGATCGCCGAAGCGGTGCTGGTTTCGGCGGCGAAGCCCTGGGCCGGCTTGACCTCGGTAAGCCCGGCGCCCATGGTGCGGATGATGCGCCAGCCGCCGGCATATGTGCCGATGGCGATGGCGAAGGCGCAGGCGGCAATGACCCAGAACTGCGGACCGGAACCGGGATCCTGGGTACCTGCGGCAATCAGGACCAGCGTGATGATGCCCATGGTCTTTTGTGCGTCGTTGGTGCCGTGGGCCAGCGCCACAAGGCTTGACGTGAAGATCTGACCGGTGCGGAATCCACCGCGCTTCTGGGTGAGCTTGCTGCCGGTTTCCGGGTCATGCCGCGAGGTCAGGGCGTAGGCAAGGCGGGTACAGACGTACGCGACAATGCCCGCGATGAGCGGGGCGAAGATCGCCGGGAGGATGACCTTCTGCATAAGGCCTTCGAGATTGATCGAGTTGAAGCCGATACCCGCGATGGCAGCACCGATGAGGCCGCCGAACAGGGCGTGGGAGGAACTCGACGGCAGGCCCTTGAGCCACGTGATCATGTTCCACAGGATGGCGCCCATGAGGCCGGCGAAAATGATGTCCGGCGTAATTTGGATGCCGTCCGAGCCTTCACGGATGATGCCGCCGGAAACCGTCTTGGCCACCTCGGTGGACAGGAACGCGCCCACCAGGTTGAGGATGGCAGCGAGGGTCACCGCGGTCTTCGGTTTGATGGCACCTGTTGCGATGGGCGTGGCCATGGCATTCGCGGTGTCGTGGAAACCGTTCGTGAAGTCGAAAAATAGTGCCAGTGCGATGACCAGCGCCACCATGAAGGTGATATCCACCTGTTGCCCAATCTGCAGAGTCGACGTTCAGCAGTTTCTGTCCCCCGGTTGCTGTGCTGCACAGCATAATTCACCAGCTGTTCGCTTGGAATGACCTGTGGCGTTAACACAACCGGCGTGAAACCCTATCGATCGTACGCGTCCGTGGCATCAGGTCAAAACAACGGCCGGCTGAGAAAAGAGCGGACAGCTGCCAGTTCATCAGGTGCTATTCCCCGCCGTGGATTCGGGGAGACCGCCAGCATCCTCCGTCCCAGGAGCCGAGCCCAGGACTGCGCCTCCGCTTCGAAGGCCAGCTGGTCATCGATCCACACGGCAGCCTCCGGGCCGGTGGTTTCCACGTCCTCCTGAATGGCGCGAAGCTTCCACCAGCCGTTCCCGCTGCCTTCGCCCGTAGCCGTCAGATATGGCCAGGCCCCGCCTTCCACGCCGATGGCGGGGCACAGGTACTGCGGGGCGAGGTCCTCCCAGCTGGTGAGCCAGACGCACCGCACGCCGTCCGTCCGCGCCAGGGCATTGAGTCCCGCCACGAGTTCCGTTGCATAGGCAACGGGAAGAAGACCGGCGTCGGCACGGTGCCAGGCAGAACCCCACGGGGTAGTTCCTTCCGGGCCAAACGGACAGATGACGCCGTCGACGTCGATGTAGAGCGTGCGTGCCACGCTGCCCCTTCCAGCCGCTCAGGCGGGCCCGGACTCCGACGGCTGCCGTCCAGCATCCAGTCCCGGCGCCACCCGTTCCTCCAAGGCGGCGATGGTCACGTCCGGCAGGACGATCAGTCCGTCTAGCTCCCGGCGGGCCCGCTTGTAGGCTGCCTGGCGTTCGGCCGGCGTAGCAGCATGGTTCTCCGCGATCATCAGCAGCTTCCGGGCCGTGGCCAGCCGCTCACGCTCGGGACCGGAAAATTTGCTGTCCCGGATCCGCCGGGCTTCCCGTTCGGCAACTTCGAGCGCCACGGCAAAGCTGTTGACGGCATGGCGGTACGCCTCAAGCCGTGCGGGAGACGTGATGTCAGCGGCCGAGGCCGGCCGCTGGCCGTCAGCGTCGCGTTTGGCGCGGAGGAAGGCGACCGTGAGGGGTTCCCTGACGTCCGTCATGAGCGGAAAGTCGATGAGTTTTCCGACGTCGAGTTCGTAGTCCAGCCAGCGGCTGTTGGTGGCGTCATGGGCGGCCATCAGGGCTTCCACTTCAGCTGTGGACGCCTTTTCTGCCTCACGGGCCCGGTTCTTCAGTTTGTACAGTTCCACCCTCCGCTGGTGGCGGCGCTCACTGGCTTTGCGCCAGCTGTTGGCATAGTGGCCGGCAAACGCGCTGAGCGGAAAGACCAGCCACCATTTGTCGGAGAGGAACTCAAGAAGTGACTCCACCCGTCCATCCTCGCAGTCGCCCGCTGCGGCCTCAAGGAGTTCGGCATCCTGCTGTTCCGTCCGGGCGCGCGGCAGTACGCTAAAGGCGTCATCCGGGAGACGGGCATGCCAGAACTGGACCAGCTGCTGACGTCCGGGCGGGAAGCGTTCGCCCGGCGGGACTGGCCCGCGGCCGCCAACAACCTTGCGGCAGCAGCCCGCCAGGCGCCGCTTTCTACCCGGGACCTGGAAGCCCTGGCAAGCTCGGCCTGGTGGCTGGGCAACGTGCCCGGGGCGCTGGCCGGGGCTGAAGAACTCTACCGGCGGCTCAACGACGCCGGCGACCGCCCCGGTGCTGCCATGACGGCCATCAACCTCTCCCTGCGCTGGGGCACCCGCGGGGACCTGGCGCTCGCCTCCGGGTGGCTGAACCGGGCCCGGCGGAACCTCGACGGCCTCGAGGACATTCCCGCCTACGGCTACCTCCTGTACGTGGAAGCGTCCATGTCCCTGGACTTCGACGGCGACGCGGCACCCGTGGCCGGCGCGTCCGCGGCCCTGGTGGAACTGTGGCGGACCCACCGGGACCCGGCACTGCTCTGCTTCGCCCGGATATTGTCCGGCCTGGCCTTGGTGCGCAGCGGACAGACGGCGGCGGGCTTCAGCGACATCGACGAAGCCATGCTTCCCGTCCTTGCCGGCGAAGTGCCGGCCGAGTGGAGCGGCGACATCTACTGCACGGTGACCCACCTCTGCCATGCGCTGGGCGACTACGCCCGAATGCGCGCATGGACGCAGGCGCTGGAGCATTGGACGTCCGGCCTGTCCCGCACCTTCGTCTACGCCCGGGTGACGCGCGTCCACGAACTCCAACTGCTCAGCACCGAGGGGGCGTGGGAGGACGTCATCCGGGAAATCGGGCCACTGAGCGAAGAACTGGCCGCCGCCCACGGCTGGATGGCCGGCGCCGGCTTCTACGAACTGGGTGACATCCTCCGCCTCCGCGGTGACAGCTCCGGTGCCGCCCAGGCATTTTCCCGGGTCCGCGGGACGGGGCTGGACCCGCAGCCGGGTGAGGCGCTGCTGCTCCATGCCGCCGGGCACCACGGCCAGGCACTGGAGCAACTCAGCCGTTCCCTGGGCGAGGGCAATCCCCTGGACCGCGCCCGGCTCCTGCTTCCTGCAACCGAAATCGCGCTCGCCTGCCGGCAGCCAGACCTCGCTGCAGCCTACTGCGGCGAGCTGGAACAGATCGCGGAGCGGTTCGCTTCGCCGGGCTTCCTCGCCTGGGCCAGCCATGCCCGGGCGCACCTGCTGCTGTCCTCCGGCATGCCGGCAGAAGCAGCGGCAGCACTGGAATCCGCGGCCCGCATCTACCGCAGCCAGCGTGCCCGCTACAGCATCGCCCAAGTACATGAACTGCTCGCTGCGTGCAGGACATCCATGCACCAACAGGCCGCCGCGGAGGCAGACATGGCCACTGCCCTCGCCATCTACCGGCAGCTTGGCGCACTGCCGGACGTCCGGCGGCTCGAGCCAGGGCTGCCGGGCGGGCTCACCGCGCGGGAGGCGGAGGTGCTCGCCCTTGTCAGCCGCGGAGCCAGCAACCGGGATGTGGCAGGCGCCTTGGTCCTCAGCGAAAAGACCGTGGGACGCCATCTGGCCAACATCTTCCAAAAGATCGGCGTGACATCGCGGACGGGCGCAGCCGGCTGGGCCCGGGAACACCGCTTGCTCTAGGGCCCTCCGCGTGGCGCTAACAGGCTGCAGCATCTGCCCCATCCCTGCGCGGAAAGATGCACATTCCACCCGACGCGGGCGCCCGCTCCCCCGCCATAGCGTCGGAGTATCCGAACACCCAAAGGTCCGGGCAACGGGCCCGGGGACAAACAAGGAAAGGGCGGATCATGACCACGTACCAGGCGGAGCCAGCCACGGAATCAGCCGAAGCAGCAGCGGAGGCTGCCGCGGAACGGCTCGTGGGCATCCTTAATGACGGTTCCGTAGCCGTGCTCGCGAGCATCGGCCACCAGACGGGACTGTTCGAAACGCTGGCCGGCCTGCCTCCCGCCACCAGCGTCCAGATCGCCGACGCGGCGGGGCTGATTGAGCGCTACGTCCGCGAGTGGCTGGGCGGAATGGTGACTGCACGCTTCATCGATTACGAGCCCGGTGCGAAGACGTATTTCCTGCGGCGGGACATTGCCCCCTCCGTCAGCGGACCGGGAGTGGCCAACCTTGCGCGGACGCTCACGTACGTAACGTTGATGGGCGAGGTTGCCGGCAAGGTGGTGGAGAAATTCCGTACGGGCGGCGGCCTGGACTATTCCGACTACCCGGGCTTCGTCCAGATCCAGGCGGCAGACAGCGCCTCGGTCCATGATGCCTCGCTGGTGGACACCATCCTTCCGCTGTCCGGCAGGATTGAGCACCTGCGCGCCGGCATCCGGGTGGCCGATATCGGCTGCGGTGCGGGCCACGCAGTGAACCTGATGGCGCAGGCCTTTCCCGCCAGCAGCTTCGTGGGCTACGACTTTTTCGCGGAAGCCCTTGACGCCGGGCGGGCCGAGGCGCAACGGCTGGGACTGCCCAACGTCCGGTTCGAGCTGCGCGACGCCGCCGCCCTGGACCTCCGGGAAGAACTGGACCTGGTCACCGTTTTCGACGCCGTCCACGACCAGGCCCACCCGGCCGCCGTGCTCCGCAATATCTGGGAGGCACTGAAGACGGGCGGGACCTTCCTGATGGTGGACATGAAGGCCTCCAGCAACCTCGAGGACAACATCGACCTGCCCTGGGCTGCCTTCCTCTACGCCATCTCCACCACCCACTGCATGTCCGTTTCACTGTCCCAGGGCGGGGACGGGCTGGGGACCGTGTGGGGCGTCCAGCAGGCCGAACGGCTGGTCAGGGACGCCGGTTTCCAGGACGTCCGGGCGGTGGACCTGGACGAAGACCCGTTCAACGCCTACTTCGTGGCGTCAAAACAGGGCTAGCCCGTCTCAATCGGGCGCGTCCGGCAGGATCAGGGCGCGCCCGTGGTGCCCTGGGCAGCGTTGACGTTGACCAGCCAGGCAACGCCATAGCGGTCCGTGCACATTCCGAAGATGTCACCCCAGGGGGACTTTTCCAACGGAACCGTGACCGACCCGCCGTCGCCGCTCAGCTTTTCGTAATAGCCGCGGAGTTCCGCCTCGTCCTCGCCGCTGAGGGAGATGGAGATGGCTGAACCCTGGCTGTACTCCATGCCATTGGGGGTGTCGGCCCCCATCAGGACCAGGCCCTGCGGGGTGGTCAGCATGCCGTGCATGATCTTGTCCGCTTCCGCGGGATCCTCACTGGCCTGGTACTCCCCGAAGGTGCTGACCCGCAGTTCCCCGCCGAACACTGACTGGTAGAAGTTCATCGCCTCGCGGGCGTTGTCCCGGAAGCTGAGGTACGGATTGAGGACAGTTGGCATGGCTTGTTCTCCTTGCTGTGGGGACTGACATGGACCAGACAACATCCTGCCCCAAAGAAGGGCGCGCTGGTAGGGGGCTTTGACGTGCGGGTTGGCGCCTTCGGAACGTAGGCTCGGAGGCATGGCCAGATACTTCGACGTTCATCCCCAGGACCCCCAGCCCAGGGCGATTGCCCAGGCGGTCCGCATCCTGCTCGACGGCGGGCTGATCGCCTACCCCACGGACTCCTGCTATGCGCTGGGCGCGCAGCTGGGGAACAAGGATGCGCTGGACCGGATCAGGAGTATCCGCCAACTGGACGACAAGCACCACTTCACGCTGGTCTGCCGTGACTTCGCCCAGCTGGGCCAGTTCGTGAACATCGGCAACGACGTCTTCCGCAGCATCAAGTCGGTTACGCCGGGAAGCTACACGTTTATCCTTCCGGCCACCCGGGAAGTCCCCAAGCGCCTGCTGCATCCGAAGAAAAAGACCGTGGGCGTCAGGATCCCGGACAACCGGGTGGTGTCGGCGCTGCTGGCCGAGCTCGGCGAACCCCTGTTGTCAAGCACCCTGCTGCTGCCCGACGAGGAAGAGCCGCTGACCCAGGGGTGGGACATCAAGGAACGGCTGGACCACCAGGTGGACGCCGTGATCGATGCCGGCGACTGCGGCGCGGAACCCACCACGGTGGTGGACTTTTCCAGCGGCGTGGCCGAGGTGGTCCGGCAGGGCGCGGGCGACCCCTCCCGCTTCGAATAGGCTTCGGCCGGGTCCCGGCGTCCCGTCAGTCCTGCTTCTTCGCCCGGCTCGGCTGGACCCGCGGCGGTTCCCCCGGCATTTTGGGGTAGTCCGGCGGAAACGGCAGCTCACCCAGGCCGGCTTTGCTGTCCCGCTCCCACCACTCGAGCAGTGTGTCAATGCTGCCCGGATTCCTGTGGAAGCCGGCCCAAGGGTCCCCTGTGGTCCGGAGCCGTTCCGGGACGGTCAGGATGGTGAAGTTCTTGGGATCGGCGTTCTCCAGCTCATCCCACGTGATGGGGCAGGACACCGGGGCGTGCGGCAAAGCCCGGGGACTGTAGGCACCGGCGATGGTGCGGTCCCGGTTGGCCTGGTTGAAGTCGAGGAAAATCCGCTGGCCACGCTCTTCCTTCCACCAGGCGGTGGTCACCTTCTCCGGCATCCGCCGCTCCACCTCCCGGGCGGCGGCAATTACGGCGTGCCGGACATCCAGGAATTCCCGGGTGGGCTGGATGGGCGCGTAGACGTGGAGGCCCCGGTTTCCCGAGGTCTTGATGAAGCACTCGAGTCCGGCCTCGGCCAGGACCTCCTTCAGCACCAGGGCCGCGGGGACCGCATCATCGAAGTCCGTCCCCGGCTGCGGGTCCAGGTCGATCCGCAACTGGTCCGGGTTATCGGGGTTTCCGGCCCGCGACGGCCAGGGATGGAATACCACGGTGTTCATCTGCGCAGCCCACACTGCGGCTGCCGGTTCATCCAGGACGAGCATGGGATGCGAACGGGCGCTCGGGAAGACTACTTTCACTGAGCGCATGAATTCAGGGGTCCCCTTGGGCGGGTTCTTCGAAAAGAACTGCTCGCCGTCCACGTTGTCCGAGTACCTCTGCAGCGCCACGGGCCGGTCACCGTTCGCGGCAATGAACGCCTCGCCCACCTCGCAGAGGTACTGGACCAGGTCCAGCTTGGTGAGGCCGAGGTCCGGCCACAGGACCCTGCTGGGGCTCGAAATGCGCATCTCGCGCTCGCCGTGGGGGCCCGGAACCGTGATTTTTGTCTGTTCGCTCGCCATGGGGACAACGTACACCCCGCCGTCCGGATGCCGGCACATTTCCGGACGTCCCTGCGGCATGATGGAGACATGCCCGCCGAAGAATCAGACATTCCGCTTGCCGTTGGCGAGGTCACCGTCTCCGCCGCTTATGCCCGCCCGGACAATCCCTGGGCCACAGTGGTGGTCGCCCACGGTGCCGGCGCTGGAATGGAGCACCCCTTCCTGCGCGGGTTCACGGATGCACTGAACTCCCTGGGCCTGGCAACGCTGCGCTTCAACTTCCCCTACCGTGAAGCCGGGCGGCGGTTCCCGGACCGCCCGCCGGCCGCTATTGCCACCTGGAATGCGGCGATGGCAGCTGCTACGGAACGCGCAGCAACCCACGGGGACTCCGGCCCCCTGTGGGCGGCGGGCAAATCATTTGGCGGCCGGATGGCGTCCATGGCAGTGTCCGAAGGAATGGCGGCGGCGGGACTGATCTACCTCGGGTATCCGCTGCACCCGCCCGGAAAGCCGGAGAAGCTGCGGGATGAACACCTGTACGGGATGATCACGCCCATGTTGTTCCTGCAGGGCACCCGCGACACGTTTGCCACGCCGGAAATCCTGCAGGACGTCGTGTCACGCATAGGACCGTCCGCCGTTCTTCAGTGGATGGACGGCGGCGACCATTCCTTCGCCGTCGCAGGTGCCAAACGGCCGGCCGGTGAGATCGGGGCTTCGCTGGCCGCTCCGGTGGCCGACTTTATCCGGGCCGCCGGCTAGGTACGCCCGCCCGGCTCCATCCGGTTACGCTGCTTCCTCGTGCCACCAGCCCTCCCACGCTGTGGAGGTGAGCCGGCCTTCGGGAAAATCGTTCTTCCCGCTGCCGCCGTTGTAGGACCGGTTGTCATCACTGCGCCGGCCGTCGAGCAAAAGGTTAAAGAGAAACATCGGTTTGTCCTTCCATGTGGGGTATGGACCACGCTGTCCACGTACCACCGAGCGTAGCCAAGGCATGTTTCAGCACGTCGACGCGACGTTTCAGGTGTGTATCGGAGTTCTCACGCAGCCGCCGGAGGCCGGTGGCATGTGCCCGGAAGGAACCCCTACTTGCGCGGCTTGGCCCGTGCTGTGGCCGGGGCAGTCCAGGGATCCTCCGGCCATGGGTGCTTGGGATAGCGGCCGCGCATCTCTGCCCGGACCTGGGCATAGGGACCGGACCAAAAGGACGTGAGGTCACCGGTTACGGCCAGCGGGCGCCGGGCCGGGGACAGCAGGTGGAACAGGACCGGAACCGTGCCGTTCACCAGCCGGGGCGAATCGGCCAGGCCGAAGCATTCCTGCAGCTTGACGGCCACCACAGGCGGCGCGGTGTCCTCGTCGTGATGGGGGTAGTCAATCCTGATCCGTGAGCCGCTGGGAACCTCCAGCCATTCCGGGGCCAGCTCATCCAGCCGGCCGGCCTCCGGCCAGGGCAGCAGGCGGCGCAGCGGCTGGGTGAGGTCCAACGCCGCGACGGCGCCTCCCGCCGCAAGGCTTTCAAGTTCGGGACCCAGCCAGTCGTCCAGGCGCAGCAGGAGGGCGGCGTCCGAGACGTCGGGCCACGGCCCGCCCAGCTCCCGGTGCAGGAAGGCAAGACGGCGGCGTAAGGCGTCGGCCGCCGTCGACCATTCCAGGACGGCAAGGCCCTCCTTGTGCAGGGCTCCGGCCACGGCCGCCTTGCCTTCGGCGGGTGAGGGACGGACAGGGGTGTCTGCGAGCACGATCGCACCCAGGCGCCGGACTTTCCGTGCCGTAACACGTCCCTGGACGAACTGCGCCTCGACCGTTTCCGCCAGGAGGTGCGAGGCGGCTGCTTGGGCGAGCTCGGCGTTGAGCGGCGCAGCGGTCCGGATGACGGCGCCGGTGCCGGCCGAGTCCCTGCCCTCCGCCCGCGACACTTCGGCCACGGCCAGCCATTCGTACCCGGATAGGCTGCTTCCCGCCGGCAGGCCGGCACGCGTCCCGGACGACAGCAGGTACCGTGCAGGCCCGTCACCGGGCACGAGCCGGGCCACCCGGTCCGGAAAGGCCAGGGCGACGACGGCACCCACCACCTCGGTGCCGGCCACACCAAGGGTGGGGGCGCCGGAGGATCCGGGGTTTCCCACGTCCCGGGCAAGGGCCCGCAACCGCTTTGACTCGTCCGCCCAGCGCCGGCCCGCCGGCCCGGAGTCGCCACGGAGCTGGGACAACAGGCGCGGAAGGTCAGCACCGGGAGCACGGTGGTCTCCGGCGATGGCGGCCACCACCTCGGCCGCCTCCCGGGCACCGATGGTTGCCGCGCCGTCCAGCAGGGCGCGGGCAAGCCGCGGGTCGGCAGGAATTCCGGCAAGGGTGCGCCCCGTTGCGGTGGCGTGGCCGTCTGCTGACACGGCACCCAGTTCCCTGAGAATCTCGACGGCGTCATCCAAGGCTTGCCGCGGCGGCATGTCCGGCAGGGCGAGCCCTTCGCCCCCCGGCGATCCCCAGCACGCCAGCGTCAATGCGGCGCCGGTCAGGTCCGCCACCTTGATCTCGGGCGTGACATGGGCAGGCGCTGCCCCATAAGCCTGCTGCGCGTAGCAGCGGACCACAGTGCCCGGACCTTGGCGGGCCGCCCGGCCTGCGCGTTGATCCGCCGATGCCCGGGAGCAGGAGACAGTGACCAGGCCGCTCATGCCACGGCCGGCATCCCGCCGGGGCTCCCGGGTCAGCCCGGAATCGATGACCAGCCGGACGCCCGGGACGGTCAGTGAGGACTCCGCCAGATCGGTTGAAACGATAATCCGGGCATTGTCCCCCGGCCGCCGTCCGGACACTGCCCGGTCCTGCTCCGCCGCACCTGCCTGGCCATGCAACTCCAGCACATCGACGCCTTCCCCCAGCCGGCCGCGGAGGCCTGCCGCCACCTGCGAGACCTCCCGGGCGCCGGGGACGAAAACCAGGGCATCCACGGAGCCGTCCCCGGCCAGGGCGCGGGCGTAGGCGCGTGCCGCTGTTTCCACGAGGTGGTCGAGGAAGCTGCGGGCCACTCCCCTGGTGTCCAGCCGCGGGCCCGGTGCAGGTTCCCACTGGACATCCAGCGGATGAAGCACGGACGGGCAGTCGACGACGGGAGCCGCGGGACCGCCGTCGGGGTCCCCCAGCAGGGCGGCGAACCGGGGAGCGTCGAGGGTTGCCGACATGGCCACGACGGTGAGGTCGCTGCGCAGCTGGCGGACTTCGGCGAGCATGCCGATCAGCAGGTCCGTCTCCAGTCCGCGCTCGTGGACTTCGTCCAGGACGACGGCGGCAACGCCGTCAAGGCCGGGATCGGCCAGCAGGCGGCGCAGGAGGATGCCGGGCGTCACGAACTCGACGAGGGTATCGGGACCCGCCTGCCGTTCGCCGCGCACGGTGTAGCCCACGCGGCCGCCAAGCCGGCTGGCGTCCAGGAAGGAAAGCCTGCGCGCAGCGGAACGTGCCGCCACCCGCCGCGGCTGGGTGACCACAACCCTGCCCGTGCCGGAGACGAGGTTCGCGAGCAGCGGCGGGACGAGTGTTGTTTTCCCGGTGCCGGGCGGTGCCTGCACCACAGCCGAACCAGCGGCCGGCCCGTTGTCCAGGGCCTCCCCCAGGTCCGGAAGGGAACCTGCGAAGGCCAGGCCGGCACCGATGGCACCGAGGTCGAAGGCTTTCCCGGTGTTGCGCCGGCCGGGCGGGTTTGAAGAAGTCACCCGTCCATTCTGCCCGGACCCCTTCCCCTTCCGCGGGTTCCCCTTGCCCGTTCCCTCACCCGGGGTGGCCGGGGCGGCGAGTGACTGCCGGCCCGGTCAGGGCTTGCCTTGGCCCTTGCCTTTCCCCTTGGCATCCTTGGCTGCTTCCGGAAGTGCCGCTTCCTGGCCCGCCGGAACAGGCACCGGTGGGGGCGCTACGGTCTGCTCTCCGGACACCGGCTGGATCGGCTGCGTCTGGGGCGCAATGGGGTCGGCCGGTGCTGCCACGGGAGGCCCGGCCGTGCCGGATGCCGGTGCCGGTGCCGGGGCCGCCAGCTGGCCGGCTATTTCCGTGCGGACTGCGTCTAAAGCTGTTTCAATGCCAAGCAGGCGCGGAGCCGAAATCCGGCCCTCGCGCGCGGCGGCGTCCAGGTCCTTCTCCAGCGCCTGGAGTGCGGCCAGGGCTCCGTCCATCCTGTTTTCCGCTGCTGCCTGGCTGATACTCAGGACCCTGATCTGGAAGCCGCGGAGGGTGGCTTCGTCAGAGTCGGAAAGCCGGAAACCCATCACCCCGGCAACGACAATGGCCGCCACGGCACCCGCAACTGCCAGTGCCGCGACGGCTGCCAGGAGCCGCCGTACCGCAGTTGGCCGGGCCGGGCCGGATCCTGTGGATCCCGGCACCTCAGGCGGCATGCCGGCCACGGAGCGGCGGGACGGCGGCAGGCCTGGCAGGCAGGACCGTCACGCTGGCCATGCGCGCTTCCGGTGCCTGGACCGCGACGGGGCGGGTGCGGGCGCCTCTCACGATCCGGCGGGCGGCAAACCGTACCACCATGGCCAGCAGGTGGCCGATGCCCACCCCAAGGAGGACATGGCCGGCCAGGTACTGACCGCCAAGTCCGGCAGCGCCGAAGGGCGCACCCGCAGCCACGGCGGCTCCGCCGGCCGTCAGCATCAGCGACCAGGCAACACCGAATACTGTGCCCATTACCCCTGCTTCCCTCATCCGGTTAATCAGCATGCTTACCAGTAATGCTCAGCAAGCTTACTACTTGGTCCCGCGGATGCAACAAGGTACTAGCGGCCAGCCGGACACCACCAGGGGTGCGGCGCCACTGCTCTGGACATCAATAATCAGCAGGCTTAGCATTTTTTATCGGCCAGCTCTCCGGAGCCGTCACGTACCAGCAGGGTTCCGAAGAGCCATCCGAGCAGGCAAAAGAGACACTGCACGGCATTCATGAAGGAGGCCATCATGACAACGGCACGGGAAATCATGACCGGTGGCGCGGAGTGCATCGGTGAAAACGAAACCCTGGAAGCAGCGGCCCGGAAAATGAAGGAACTTGACGTCGGTTCGCTTCCCATCTGCGGTGAAGACAACCGGCTCAAGGGCATGGTGACGGACCGCGACATCGTGGTGAAATGCCTGGCCGAAGGCGGCGACCCGCGCAGCGTCAAGGCGGGTGAACTGGGTGAGGGCAAGCCGGTGACCATTGGCGCCGATGATTCCATTGAAGAAGCAATCCGCACCATGCAGGACCATCAGGTGCGCCGGCTTCCCGTTATTGACGGGCACAACCTGGTGGGCGTCCTGAGCCAGGCCGATATCGCCAAGAACTACCCCGAGGACCGCGTGGGCGAACTCGTCGCCTTCATTTCCTACTGAATATCCGGCACGCAGACAGAAGGAGGCTGCCATATCCCCCGCGGATATGGCAGCCTCATTTTGTCTGCGAATTGTCAGCTTTTGCGGCAGGCGTCAGCCGGCAGCCTCGAGGAGGCTTTTCGCCGGCGTCAATCCTGCATAGCGGCCTTTGAAAAACAGGAGCGGTTCTGCGTCCTGGCGGGCATTCAGGTGCCGGACTGCCCCCACCACAATGGTGTGGTCGCCGCCGTCGTATTCCGCATGGAGTTCGCAGTCAATCCAGGCGAGGGCGTCGTCCAGAATTGGATTGCCCAACGGAGAAGGCGTGTAGGCCACTCCCGCGAATTTATCCGAGCCTGAACGGGCAAACTGACCGGCCAGGTGCTGGTGCTCTGCCGGAAGAATGTTAACCGTAAAGGAACCTGCTTTCCGCAGCACGGGCCATGTGCTCGATGTCCGGGCCGGGCTGAAGGTTACCAGGGCCGGATCCAGGGAAAGGGATGCGAAGGACTGGCACGTGAACCCGGCCGGCCCGTCCTTCGTGGCGCTGGTAATCACGGTCAGTCCGGTGGCAAAACTTCCAAAGATGTCCCGGAGCCGCCGGGGAGCAAGATCTGATGTGGCTGTCATGGGAATGGCCTCTCCTGTGGATCGTTACCTCACCAAACCATCCGCAATTCAGGTTCTTCAAGCCCTTCCGCAACGATTGGACGCGCCCCGCCATACGGAGACATATCGGTAAATATTCCGTCACCAGCAGGGCAATACCTCGAAAAGTGTCGCCCTTTGACGAAACGCTAATTCCGGTGTCCTGCAATTGCGAATTGTTGATCCGCGCGTCATGCCAAGTGGCGGCCTATTCCATGACGGCGCTAATTTTCCATCAGACCCCAGTCATTTCGCGGCCGGGATATCCGAATTCGTTGACCGGGAATCACTTTGCCCGGTCCAGTCGCCCTGAAGGAAACACCGGCATGACATCCATTGACACCGAAGCGCCACCCGCCGTCGAACCGGCACGCGCCATTGACACCTTCTACCGGGAACTGGTTGACCGGCACCCCGACATCGAGGCACTGGCTCCCGCCTCCGGAACACGCCGCTACGGCTTTGATGCGGCGACGGCCAAAACGGCGGAGGCCGGCGGCGGCAACCCCGGTCCCGCCGTCGTTTTCCCTGCGAGCGCCCGGCAGGTGCAGCAGGTTGTCCGCCTTGCAGCCGGGCTTGGCATCTCCGTGGTGCCCCGCGGCGCCGGGACGGGGCTGTCGGGCGGCGCCACCGCCGAAGCTAACCAGGTGGTGCTCTCCACGGAACGGATGGCCGGCGTAATCGAGATTTCGCCGCTGGACGAAGTGGCCGTGGTGGAACCGGGAATCATCAACGCGGAGTTGAACGCCCGGCTCGAGCCATACGGCCTCTTCTATGCACCCGATCCGGCCAGCTTTGACATCTCCTCCATCGGCGGCAACATCGCCACGAACGCCGGCGGCCTGCGCTGCGCCAAATACGGCGTCACCCGCGAATCCGTCCTTGCCCTCGACGTCGTCCTGGCCGACGGCAGCCTTGTCTCTGTAGGCCACCGGTCGATCAAAGGCGTGACCGGCCTGGACCTGACGTCCCTGTTCGTAGGCTCCGAAGGCATCCTGGGCATCGTGGTGCGCGCAACCCTCCGCCTTCGCCCCATTCCCGTGGCCCGAAAGACCCTCACCGCTTTCTTCGACAGTACCGCTGAGGGCGCCGACGGCCTGGCCGCGATCACGCTGTCCGCCGTCCGCCCGGCGGCCATCGAGTTCTTCGACACCCCCAGCCTCGAAAATATCGATGTGCACTCCGGTACGGCGCTCAGCGAGCGCGGCGCTGCCCTGATCCTCATTGAGATCGACGGGTACGGCATCGAGGAGCAGGCATCGGACCTCAAGGCAGCCCTGGCGGCGCGCGGAGGCCGCGTGACCGTTGAAAGCGAGGAAGCGGGCCGCCGCCTCTGGGAGCTCCGCCGCAGCGGCCGAGGCTTTCCTGAGGGCCAGTGGTTCATCGGGGAGGACATCGCCGTCCCCAAGTCCAAGCTGCCCAGCGTCTATAAATCCTTCCCTGCACTCGAGGCCCGGTTCGGGGTCAAAATCTCGGCAGTTTCGCACGCCGGGGACGGAAACCTCCACCCGGTGATCAGCATGGACATCAAGCCCGGCGACGACCCCGCACATCCCCCGGCCTCCCTCCAGGACGCCGCCACAGCCTTGGTGCGGGTTGCCCTCGACCTCGGCGGAACCGTCACCGGAGAACACGGCGTGGGAACCATCAAACAGGAATGGGCCGCCCTGGAACTTTCCGCACGGATCCGCCGCGCACAGCACGCCATCAAGGCAGCCCTGGACCCCGACGGGCTGCTGAACCCCGGCAAAGCTATCTAGCCCCACGGCCCACCTACCATTCTGAGGAGAACTTTCCATGCATCCCACCACACTCAGGCGCCGCGCCTTCATCGCCGGCGTCAGCGCCATCACCGCCTCTGCACTGCTCACTGCCTGCGGCGGCGTGTCCGCCACCAGTTCGTCCGACGCCGGCACCCCAGTGGACGGCGGAAACATCACGTTCCTGATCCAGGGCTATGACACAGGCTGGGTGTCCAGCAAGACCTCCATCTCAAGCTACGAAGGCAACCTCTGGGGCCAGATCACCGACAAGCTCGTCTACGTCGATGAGAAGGGCCAGCTGAGCCCGTGGATCGCCGAAAGCTGGGAGGAACTCAACGGGGCGAAGGACTTCGTCCTGCACCTGAAAGAGGGCGTCACGTTCTCCGACGGCACTCCCCTGGACGCCGCAGCCGTTGTGGCCAACCTGAACGCCTGGGCCAAAGGGGACCCGGACCGGGGCATCAGCAAAGTAGGCCTCTTCCCATCCAGCAACTTCGTCAGCGCCGAGGCCACGGACAGCAGCACCGTCAAGGTCTCCTTCTCTTCCCCGGCCCTCGGCTTCATCGCGACGCTCGCCTACCACGGGTGCATCCTCCTCTCCCCCAAGACGCTCGCCCTGCCGGTGGACGCGCAAGCGGACCTCGCCCAGGAAATCGGCAGCGGGCCGTTCGTGCTCAAGTCCTGGAAGCAGGGCGACAGCTACGTGCTGGAGAAGCGCAAAGACTACAACTGGGGACCTTCCGCGCTCGGCCACACCGGTCCGGCGCGCCTGGACACCATCACCTACAAGGTCATCAAGGACACCTCTGTCCGGACGTCCACGGTGGCCTCGGGCCAGGCCGAGGTGTCCTTCAACGTGGAACCGCAGGAGATCGAGTCGCTGAAGGCGCAGGGTTTTACGGTGGGTACGCCCAAGTACCTGGGCTTCGTGGACGGTTTCCAGGTCAACACCCAGGCCTTCCCCACCAACGAAGCGAGTGTGCGCCAGGCCATCCAGCACGGCATCGACCGCGAGGAAATCCGGAAGACGGTCTACACGGACGACTGGGACGCAGCCACAACCTTCATCCAGGGCAATGTTCCCGAAGCCGGGGACTACAGCAGCTCCTTCGCCTTCGATCCCGAGCGCGCCAAGAAACTGCTGGACGACGCCGGCTGGAAGCCCGGAGCGGATGGCTTCCGCGTGAAGGACGGGAAGACCCTTGAAATCCCGCTGACACCGAATCCCTACGTCCCCTCCACGAAGGCAGAAGACGAACTGATCGCGCAGCAGCTCGAGCGGATCGGGATCAAAGTCAACCTCAAGGTGGTGGACGTGGCAGGATACGCGGCTATCCAGGCCAGCCGCCCGCCGCTGTTCCAGACCTCCCGGAGCTTCGTCGACGTGGGCACGGTGGCCGGGGTCCTGACCAGCCAGAACAAGGGTGAAGACTGGTTCAACCTTGGTACCAGCGACCAGAAGCTCAACGACCTCTCCACCGCAATCGCCAGCGCCTCCGACAGGGAATCCCGCGAAAAGGTGGCCGGTGAACTGCAGCAGTACGTGCTGGAGCAGGGATACTTCATCCCGCTGAACCAGCTGGTCCAGCGGCTCTACCTCATCTCGCCCGCCGTCAAGGGCGTGCAGTACAACGGACTTGCCTACGCGAACTTCTACACCGCATGGGTTGCCAAGTGACCAGCGAATACCGCCGGTTTGCCCTCACCAGGGCAGGCCAGGCCGTCGTCGTCATCCTCCTCGCCTATGTCCTGACGTTCCTGATCATCAGCGTCCTGCCCGGTGACGCCATCACCAATACGCTCCGGGACCCGCAGTCAGGCCTCAGCGAGGCGGACATCCAGCGGATCGTAGCGTTCTACGGACTGGACCAGCCGGCGGCAGCACAGCTTGCACTTTCGCTGGGCCGGTTCCTGACGGGACAACTCGGCTTTTCGCTGCAGTCCAACCTTCCAGTGGCCCAGCTGGTGGGTGATGCCCTGCCCTCCACGCTCACCCTGGCCGGCAGTGCACTGCTCATCTCCCTGGTGTTCGCGGTGGCCAT
This sequence comes from Pseudarthrobacter sp. TE3704, assembly GCF_056279405.1. Taxonomy (NCBI): domain Bacteria; kingdom Bacillati; phylum Actinomycetota; class Actinomycetes; order Micrococcales; family Micrococcaceae; genus Pseudarthrobacter; species Pseudarthrobacter sp. TE3704. Next base: position 128,312 of record NZ_JBWCCJ010000002.1, on the reverse strand, counting down.
CGCCTACGGCGCACATCACGCCCCGGGCAAGTGGGCCGGCCTGCTGCGGTCGCTGCCGTCACTGTTCCTGTCCGTGCCCAACTTCGTCATCGGCCTGGTGCTGATCGAGCTGTTTGCCTTCAAGCTGCACTCCTTCACCACCACCGACCCGAACAGCGCCGCCGCCACGTTCTTCGCCGCGGTCACCCTGGCCATACCGGTGTCCGCGCCGCTGGCCGAGGTGCTGATCGCCGGCCTCGATCACGAATCACGCCAGGACTATGCCCTCGTGGCCCGCTCACGGGGACTGACCGAGGCACGACTTTTCGCCAAGCACCTGGTCAAACCGTCGGCGCTGCCGTCGGTGGCCATGATTGCGCTGATCGTTGGTGAACTGCTGGGCGGCTCGGTGATCACCGAGACAATCTTCGGGCGCGACGGCGTCGGCACCCTGGTCCAGAACGCCGTGACCGGTGAGGACCAGCCCGTCCTGCAGGCCGTCGTCGCGCTGTCCGCGGTCGTCTTCGTGGCCGTCAACCTCGCTGCCGATCTCCTCACCCCGTTGCTCGACCCGAGGGTCAAAATCCGAGAGGCGGTGGACGCATGAGCGCCGACCTGACGTTTGCCCGGCTTCGCACCGCGGGTGCCGGGAGCATCACCCGGCCCGGCATCCCGCCGACTGTGGTGCTGTCATTCCTCGTGGTCCTGCTGGTGGTGCTGTGGTCGCTGCTGCCCGGGCTCTTCACCTCCTACAGCCCGGTCAGCGGGGACACGGCCAGCAAACTGGCCGCTCCCAGCGCGGGGCACTGGTTCGGCACGGACTACCTGGGCCGCGACCAGTACGCCAGGGTGGTCTACGGCACGGCGTCGTCGGTGACCAGCGCCCTGGTTGCGGTGGTCATTGGCCTGGTGCTTGGCAGCGCCATCGGGTTGGCCAGCGGTTTCCGCGGCGGCTGGCTGGACACGGCGCTGGGCCGCTTCGTCGATGTCCTCCTGGCCATTCCCGGCTTCCTCCTTGCCGTGGTCATTGTCAGCTCCCTGGGCTTCCAGACCATCAACGCAGCAATCGCCACGGGCGTGTCCGCCGTCGCCGTTTTTGCCCGCCTGATGCGTGCCGAGGTCATCCGGGTCCGCCAGGCAGCGTTCGTCGAAGCCTCCTACCTTGCGGGCGGCAACCGGCTACAGGCACTGATGACGCATGTTCTGCCGAACGCCTACCGCCCGGTGCTGGTGCTGGCAGTCCTGCAGTTCGGCACATCCATCCTGGTGATCGCTTCCCTTGCCTTCCTCGGCTACGGCGATCCTCCCCCGGCGTCGGACTGGGGCCTCCTGGTGGCGTCCGGCAAGACCTATCCCACCGCGCCCTGGCTGGTCTACGCGCCCGCGCTCGTCATTGTGGCCACGGTGCTTGCCGTCAACCGGATCAGCCGATGGCTTCGGAACTCCAAATGAGCGCACTCAACCCGAACGGAAAGGACACTACGGTGCCGGTACTTGAAGCGGAGCCGCTGCTGGCCGTCGAAGGCCTCAATGTGGCGTACGGCGGCAACGGGGTGGTGCACAACGTCGGTTTCTCCCTCGGCCGGGGCGAAAGCCTTGCGCTGATCGGCGAGTCAGGATCAGGGAAGTCGACCATCGCCAAGGCGATCCTCCGGTTGCTGGTGCCCGGCGACGCCCGGGTAAGCGGCAGTGTGCGGCTGGCCGGCCAGGAGGTGCTTGGACTGCCGGAGCGGCAGTTCAGGCAGCTACGGGGCCGGCGGCTGGGCTTCATCCCCCAGGACCCTGGTTCCGCCTTGAACCCGGTCCGGACCATCGGGGCCCAGGCGCAGGAAGCGGCCGCACTGCTTGACGGGACAGACCAGGGCGCCAGGCGTGCCGCCATCCTTCAGGTGTTTGAGCAGGTGGGCCTGCCGGATCCCCGCCGGATCTACGATTCCTACCCCCACCAGCTCTCGGGCGGGATGCTCCAGCGTGTCCTGATAGCGCTGACAGTGCTGCCCCGGCCGTCGCTGATCGTGGCCGATGAGCCCACGTCCGCCCTGGACGTGACCGTCCAAAAGCTGATCCTGGACCTGATCGGGGATCTGCGGCGTGAGCTGGGCATCAGCCTCCTGCTGATCACCCACGACTTGGCCATCGCCGCCGAACGCGCCGATTCCTTGGTGGTCCTGAAAGACGGGGCGGTGCAGGAACAGGGCTCCTCCCGGGAGGTGTTCGCCGCTCCGGGCACCGCCTATGCCCGCAGCCTCCAGGCTGACGTTCCCGCCCTGAACCCGGACCGCTACCGGAGCCAGCGCGCTGCGGAGCACCTGGACCGGAGCACCCGCGCCGGGCAGGCGCAGATTGTGGTGGACGGCATCTCCAAGCGTTTCCAGGCCGGCACCAGGGAGGTGGTGGCCCTGGACAAGGTGTCCTTCTCCGTGGAACGCGGCCGTACCCATGCCCTGGTTGGCGAATCCGGTTCCGGGAAGACAACCGCCGTCCGGCTGCTGCTGGGGCTGGACCAGCCCGACACCGGCAGTATCGCGGTGGGGGGCCTGTCCCTCTCCGGGCTGTCGCGGGACAACCTCCGCGATGTCCGCCGGCATCTGCAGCTGGTGTACCAGAACCCGTTCACCTCGCTGGACCCGACATGGCGGGTGGGCCGGATTGTCCGGGAACCGCTGGACCGGTTCGCCGTGGGAGCCAAGTCCAGCCGCGATGACCGCGTCCGGGAAGCCCTGCTGTCCGTCGGACTGCCGGCGGAGACCGCGGAGCGCAGGCCGGCGCACTTGTCCGGCGGCCAGCGCCAGCGCGTAGCCATAGCCCGTGCGCTGGTGGTGCGTCCCGACGTCGTGGTCCTGGACGAGCCCACCTCCGCACTGGACGTCAGCGTGCAGGCGGACATCCTGGAGCTCCTTGCCCGGCTGCAGCGGGACCTTGGCCTGACGTATCTTTTCGTTTCGCACGACCTGGCCCTGGTGCGGCAGGTCGCGGACACCGTGTCCGTCCTGCGGCGGGGCCAGACGGTGGAACAGGGAACCGTTGACCAGGTCTTCACCGCCCCGCAGCACCCGTACACCCGCGCGCTTCTCGGCGCGATTCCGGGAGCGGGCCCGGCCACCGCTGCCCCCGGCCCGGAATCCGCGTCCACGTCCACCCCCGACAACCTGGCAAAGGCTGCATCATGACCGCAACGACACTCCACACCGTCCTCCCCGCCCCCGCCCGCAAACCCGCGCTGATCGTGGGCTTTACGGCACCCCAGGGGTTCGGTGACGCGACCCTCCGGGACCGACGGGAGGACGCGATCGAGCTCCTGGGCGGCATCCCGGACCCCGGCGTACTGCCGGCGGACGAACTCGCCGCCGCCACCGCCCGGGTCCTTGCCCTGCAGGGCGTGCCCGCCCTGCAGTACTCCCGGACCGAAGGGATTTCACCGCTGCGGGAGTGGATCGCTGCGCGCGAAGGCGTTCCGGTGGAGCGCATCATCATCACCAATGGCGGTTTCCACGGCTTGTCCCTCGGCATCCAGGCCGTGGTGGAGCGCGGCGACCTGGTAGCGGTGGACAACCCGATTTTTCCGCTGTTCCTGCGCGGGCTGCAGCTGTCCGGCGCGGACATCCTGCCGGTCCGGGTAGGGCCCACCGGCCTGGACGTGGAGGAGTTGGCGGACCGGCTGCGGAAAGGGGCACGGCCCTCGGCGCTGTATACCGTGCCGGACTTCCACAACCCATCACAAGGCACGCTGCCCGCGGAAGCACGCGGTGAGCTGGTGCGGCTCGCCGAGCAGTACGGCTTCGTGATCCTCGCCGACAACCCCTACCGGGAGCTCTGGTATACGGACGGTCCGGAGAGCGTGGAGGCTTTCAACACCTCGGACCACGTCATCCATGTCAACACCTTCACCAAGACGCTAGGTCCCGGACTCCGGCTGGGCTGGCTGGTGGCCCCGGAGCACCTGGCCCAGGACCTGGTGGCGCTGCGCAGCAGGCAGGACTCACACAGTTCCACGCTGGTCCAGGCAATCGTGGGTCACATGCTGCTTACCGAACCGGAGCTCTTCGATGCCACCCTGGGACGGGCGCGGGAGCTGTACCGGACGCGGGCGGTTGCTCTGGCAAAGGCGCTTGAGAGGGAGGCCCCCGGAGCCTTCGACATCACAGTTCCCGGCGGCGGCCTGTTCCTGTGGCCCAGGCTGCGGGATGAGGGCATCGACGCCGATCGCCTGGCGGCTGCTGCCAGCGCGGAGGGCATCGAGTACCAGCGTGGTTCGTTCTTTGCTTCCGGCCCCGGCACCGATGCCGCACGCCACCTTCGCCTTGCCTTCGGCGACGTCGCGGTGCCGCGCCTCGAAGAGGCTGCCGAACGCCTGGGGCGGGCTCTGCGGAAGCAGTAATTACGGGCTGGGCGGCGTTCCGGCTCTGCCCTACGCCTGTCCCCTGAGGTCGAGCGCTGCAAGGAGCCGGGTGACTGAGCCGCCCAGGTTCCATTCGACGGCAAGCCGTTCAAGTTCGGCGCGGGCATCCCCGGTGACGGGGCGCAACTGCGCGCCGGCTTCCTCCAGGGTGGGCAGCTCCAGGTTCCGCACCAAACGGACGACGGCGGGGGCTACTTTCAGGTAGTCGGCGGCGGCGGCGAGTTTGGCCCGCACCGGGCCGGCCAATCCGCTGCCGTCGTCGTCGGCCGCTTCCAGCAGCCCTTCCAGGGTGCCGTACTTCAAAAGCAGGGACGCCGCCGTCTTCTCCCCGATCCCGGCGACGCCCGGGAGCCCGTCCGAAGCGTCGCCGCGGAGGGTGGCGTAATCGGCATACTGCTGGGGCAGCACCCGGTACTTCCGCACCACGGTCTCTTCGGTCATCACTTCGAGGTTGCGCATGCCGCGGGCGGTGTAGATCACGCGGACCTGGCGGCCGTCGTCGCACACCTGGAAGAGGTCCCGGTCACCGGTAACTACGTCGACGGGCAGGTCCGCGTGGCTCGCGTAGGTGCCCACAACGTCGTCGGCCTCGTGCTCGGCGGCGCCCACCACGGCGATGCCCGCAAGATCCAGCGTCCGTCGGATCATGGGGAGCTGCGCCTCCAGCGCGTCCGGGACCACTTCGACGTCGGGGGCGTCCGTGACTGCCTCGGCCACGCGGTGCGACTTGTAGGTGGGGAGAAGGTCCACCCGCCACTGCGGACGCCAGTCATCATCCCAGCACGCCACCAGATGCGTGGCGTGGTAGTCGGTGGTGAGCCTGGCGATCATGTCCAGCAGGCCACGTACTGCATTGACAGGAATCCCGTCCGGGCGGCGGATGGTGTCGGGCATGCCGTAGAAGGCGCGGAAGTACAAGGACGCACTGTCGAGCAGCATCAGGCGGTGGGGCATACCTGATCCTGACATGCCGTTGCGCAGTACGGCTACGCGTGGTCCGGTTTCGGCGGGCTAACCGCCGGGCGGGGACGGCTCGGGGGTGGCGACGAAGCCGAGGCTTTTGTCCACGATGTTGTGGAGGGCCTCGCCGTTCCGGTACCTCACCAGGTTGTCCACGAAGAGTTTGCCGAGGTCATCGAGGTAGTCCTCAGTGTCGCCGCTCATATGCGGGGTGATGATGACGTTGCCCATCCCCCACAGCGGGTGTCCTTCCGGCAGCGGTTCGGGGTGCACGACGTCCAGGGCGGCTCCGGCGATGGACCCGGACGCCAGGGCTTCCGTGAGTGCTTGGGTGTGGACCAGCTCGCCGCGCCCGACGTTGATCAACCTGGCGTCGGGTTTCATCGCGGCCAGGACGTCGTGGTTGACCATGCCCCGCGTCCGGTCCGTCAGGGGCGCTGCGAGGACCACATAGTCGTACCCCTGTACCGCGCGAGCCAGTTCTGCAGAGGAATGGATGCGGCCGAAGTCACCGTCCCCGGGCCGTTCCGCACGGCCGGCCCCGTCCACAGCCATGCCGACGGCACCGAAAAGCCGGGCAATTTCCCGGCCGATGGATCCGGTGCCCACCACGAGGGCGGACTGGCCCTGGATCTTGCGGCTGGTCCGGTGCTGCCAGCGTTGCTGCTGCTGGAGCCGGAATGAACCGGGGGCGTCCTTGGCCATGTCCAGCACGAAGCCGAGGGCGAATTCGGCGATCGCGCGGCTGAGCACGCCGCGGGAATTCGTGTACGTGATGCCGCTGAGGATGAGTTCGTCGAAGAGCAGCTGGCTGACGCCGGCGGCGGAGACGTGGACCCATTTCAGCGACGCCGCAGCACCCCAGTTTTGCTTCAGGGCGGGTGAGAAGGAGTGCCACTGGTAGAGCACATCCGCGCCATCCAGTGCCTTGGCCAGTCCGTCGGCTTTAGCCAGCCGGACCTCGGCAAGGTCCTCAATCTCGGCAAGGAAGGGCGGAGGCTCTTCCCGATAGAGGGCAACAACGACAGGGCGCCGCTCGCGAAGCAGCCTCTTCACAGGGCCGGTTCCGCCTGGGCGAGGGTGTCGATGGCGGCCAGAACAGCGGCGGTGAATTCGGCGGTGGAGGAGGTGCCCCCGACGTCCCGGGTGCCGTGCCCGTCGCGCAGGGCGGATTCGAACGCGGACTGCAGGTGGGCGGCCGCCTCCGGGTGGCCCAGGTGTTCGAGCATCATGGCCCCGGACCAGATCTGGCCCACCGGATTGGCGAGGCCCTTCCCGGCAATGTCCGGGGCCGACCCGTGGACCGGTTCGAACAGGGACGGAAAGTCACCCTCGGGGTTGAGGTTCGCGCTGGGTGCCAGGCCGATGGACCCCGTCACGGAACTGCCCAGGTCGGAGAGAATGTCGCCCAGCAGGTTCGAGGCCACAATGACATCCAGCGTCCACGGCTTGAGGACCAGATGCGCGGCCAGCGCATCCACCAGCTCATGCGTCACGCTCACGCCTGGATAGTCCCGGACCGTTTCGGCCACCACCTCGTCCCAGAACGGCATGGTGTGGATGATCCCGTTGCTCTTGGTTGCCGAGGTCAGTCTGCCCGTGCGCGAAGCGGCAAGCCCCGCGGCGAAGTGGGCAGCACGGGAAACTCCCAGGCGGGTGAAGATGGTTTCCTGGACAGCGGTCTCGTGCGGCAGGCCACGATACATGCGGCCGCCCACCTCGGAGTACTCCCCCTCGTTGTTCTCCCGCACGATCAGGATGTCGATCGGCTTGTCAGAAGCAAGCGGTGACGCCACGCCGTCGAGCGTTTTGACCGGACGGAGGTTGATGTACTGCTGGAACTCCCGGCGGATCGGGATCAGCAGTCCCCACAACGATTCCGTGTCCGGAACATCCGGGGAGCCCACCGCTCCCAGAAATACCGCGTCATGCGAGGCCAACTGTTCGAGCCCGTGCTGCGGCATCATCCTGCCGTGCCGCAGGTAGTAGTCCGATCCCCAGTCGAAGTGGGTGAACTCCAGGTGCAGCCCGTGGATCGCGGCGATCTGCTCGAGGCAGGTGATGGCTGCCGGAACCACTTCTTTGCCGATGCCGTCACCGGCAATGACGGCGATGCTGTGCGTGCTCATGCTGTCCGTTCTGTCAGCCCGCCAAGCTGTTGCCAGCCCGGTCCCGGCTCTGTGAGGTTGATGATGGTGTTCTTGGGCTCGGTCATCTCATGCACGGCGTGGCGCACGCCTTCACGGCCAACGCCGGACTTCTTGAACCCGCCAAACGGCATGGAATCAATACGGACGTCGCTGGTCTCGTTGATGACCACCGCTCCCACTTGCAGCCGATCGGCGATGGCCAGGGCAAGGTCGATGGATTGGGTAAACACCCCTGCCTGCAGGCCGTATTCGGTGTCGTTGGCCGCGTAGATGGCGTCCGAAACCTCGATGAACGGCAGGAGGGTCACCACCGGCCCGAACACTTCGTCGCGGATGACCCTGCAGTGGGACGGCACGTTAGTCAGCACGGTGGGCTCGAAAAAGGTGCCGCGGCGGCGGCCGCCCGCATGCACGGTGGCGCCGGCGTTCCTGGCTTCTTCCACCCATTCCTCCACCCGGCGGGCCTCCGTCTTGGATATCAGCGGGCCGACGTCGGTGGTCCGGTCAAGCTTTGGCCCTGTCCTCAGTGCCCTCGTGCGCGCCGTGACCTGCTCCAGGACCTGGTCAAACAGGGAGGTGTGCACGTAGACACGCTGCACGGACAGGCAGTTCTGCCCCGCCACCCCGAACGCCCCTGCGACCACCGCCGCGGCGGCCTTTTCAGGGTTGGCATCTGCGCAAACAATGGTGGCGTTGTTCCCGCCCAGCTCGGACAGGATCTTCTTCGCTCCCGCCGCCGCTGCAATGCGCTCAGCGGTTTCCGGGCCGCCGGTGAAGGAAATCAGGTCCACCCGCGGGTCGGTGATCAGGGCTTCGGAAACTCCCGGACCGGTGACGATAACCGCAACCCGGCCCGGCGGGACGCCCGCTTCGAGCAGCAAGCGGACCAGGGCAAGCCCCGTCAAGGGAGTCCGCGTGGAAGGTTTAAGCACGACGCCGTTGCCTCCGATCAGTGCCGGGCCCAGCTTGTGTGCCACCAGGTTCAGCGGATCATTGAACGGGGTGATGGCTGCGACAATGCCAACCGGCTTGCGGCTGAACCAGCCGATCCTGTTGCCGCCGGAGGTGCTGTCATCAAACCCCAGGGTTTCCCCGGCAAGGGTGCCGGACGCTGCTGCGGAGAGCCGCAGCGTTTCGATGCAGCGGCGCACCTCACGCTCGGCCTCGGTGATGGTCTTGCTGCTCTCTGCCGCAATGATGTTGGCAAACCGCTCGGCCTGCTCTCCCAGCAGCTGCACCGCCTTTTCCAGCGCCTCCCGCCGGGCGTGCAGCGGCCACTCTCCGGCGTGCAGATGATGGTGGATGTATCCGATTGCACGTCGGACGTCCTGGGGTGTGGATGTGCAAACCCGCCCCAGCAGGAGGCCGTCCTGGGGGTCGCGCACCTCCAGTTCCAGGCCGGAGGTTTGCCACTGGCCCTCGAGGAAGGCGCCGCCGGGAAGGTTGGCAAATTCTGACCGGCCGTCCCCTGTTTCCGGGCGCGCTTCATCGAGGATTGTTGATGGCGACATGTGATCCCTTGTCTGTTACTTGACGCGGTCGATGATTTTGGCGGCTGCGCCGATGAAGGGCAGGAACCAGGGTGGGCCGAAGTGGCCCGGCACTGGCGGATTCTTCAGGTCTTCCCAGACGTTCGCGGACTTGTCTCCGGCCATGTAATGGGCCATCCGCTTCCCCATGTGGGCGGCCATCTGTACTCCGTGTCCGCTGTAGCAGAGGGAATAGAAGAGGCCGTCATGCTGGCCCGCGTGCACCATCTGGTCCATGGAGAGGTCCACCAGGCCGCCCCAAATGTAGTCCACTTTCGCGTTCGAGAGGTACGGGAAGAGTTCGAGCATGGCCTTGCGCAGGATTTCGGCGCTCTTGACATCCGAGTCAGGGCTGGACAGGGCAAAGCGGGCCCGGCCGCCGAAGAGCAGCCGGTTGTCCGGGGTGATCCGGAAGTAGTAGGTCAGCATCTTGCTGTCCGAGGCCTGCCGCCGGTTCGGCAGGATCCGGTTGACCACGTCTTCGGGCAACGGGTCGGTGACGATGATGAAGCTGCCTACCGGGATCACGCGGCGCTGCAGCCATGGCGTGATGTTGCCGGTGTAGCCGCTGGTGGCGACCAGGACCTGCTTCGCCCTGGTGATGCCCCGGGTGGTGTGAACGTCGTGCACGGTGCCGGAGACCTTCTTCAGCTCGGTCACGGCGGAGTTCTCGCAGATGTCCGCCCCGGCGGCCGCGGCCGCCCCCGCGAGACCGTGGACGAACTTTCCCACATGCAGACCTGCTCCGAGGGGGTCAAGCATGGCTCCCTGGTAGAAGTCGGTGCCGATTTCGCTGTGGATTTCGGATTTAGGGATGACCGTGACATGGTGGTCCGCCAGGCCCGCCAGCAGTTCCTGCGACTTGAGCATCCCCTCGTAGTGGGACTTATGGAACGCCAGCGAGAGCTTTCCAAACCGCTTGTAGTCGCAGTCAATGCCATTGTCGTGCACCAGCTTCTCGATGCTGTCGATGGCGTCGTTGTATTCATGGAACATCTCGACTGCCCGGGCACCCCCGTAGCGCTTGACTGCGGTGCTGAAGCCGATGGCCAACCCGGTGGTCGCCATTCCCCCGTTGCGTCCGGATGCGCCCCATCCCACGGTGTGCCGTTCGAAAACGGCGACGCTTGCGCCTTGCTTGGCAAATTCCAGGGCCGCGGACAGCCCCGTGAATCCTGCGCCGATGATGGCCACATCGACATTTTCAGGTACCGGGGTCTGCCGGTAGTCTCCGGATGCTTTGGCTGTGTCCAGCCAGTAAGGAATGAGTTTCACGGTGTCGCCTTTCGCCTCGACGTCGGTCTAGAGACCGAGGTGCTTGTTGATCTCGTCCAGGGACTTGGCGGTGTTGAGGCCGTAGCCCGGGCCGATGGGGTCATAGCCACGGTCCAGCATCCAGAGGTTACGGAAGCCCATGTCGTGCATCGGGTGCATGTCGTAGCGGGTGTGCGAGGAGATGTGCAGGAAGTCCTCCGGCGTGGCGTTCAGGGTATCCAGCATGTACTCGAAAGCCTGGTAGCGCGGCTTGTAGGCCTGGGCCTGCTCAGCGGTCAGCACGGCGTGGAAGTCAGCGCCGAGCTTGGGAATGCTGATGTCCAGGAAGTTGTCGTCGGCGTTGGACAGAGCCACGAGCTTGTAGTTGTCGCCCATAAGCTTCAGCGGGGCCGGCACGTCTTCGTGGGCAACCCAGCCCCGTACAGCCTCGGCGAATTCTGCGCCGGCACCTTCAGTGGGCCCGATGCCCCAGCGCCTGCACACGCGGTCAAAGGAATCCTGGAGGATCTGCTCGTAGGGCTTGAAGTCGCCAAGGACCTCGTCGAACCGGTACCCGCGGAACTGCTTCTTGAAGGCAGGCCACTGCTCTTCAGAAATGCGGCCATCGAGCAGCCGACGGGTGGTGGGATCAATGTCGAAGTTGATGAGCGTGCCGTACACATCAAAAGAGATGTACTTCGGCCGGAGGTTCGTGTCTGCCATGATTCGTCCGTTCCTTGGGGTCTTACACGTGAACCGCGCTGTTCCTGGCTCTGTGTCCGTGATGTGTGCGGGCTGCGGGATGTCTTCCGGTGCCGGAAACCTCTTCTGCCCGCTTCGCTTCGACTCTAGGCCCCGTAATTGTAGATTGTCAACAGTTCAGACAGGACGAGCCCCTTTCGCCTAGCCCGGCGGGTACATCAACTTTATTATCGTCAATTGTTGACAATCAGCGATTTCAGGAGTTGCATTGCTCTTGGATGCGGAACGAGATCAGGATCACATTCCGCATAAAGCAGGAAGCACAACCGAACCTCCCATTGCCGCATTGGCGCGACAAAGGGCATGCGGGACGGTCCTGAAAACCAGAATTGCACCCGTTTCAGCAGAAGACTCCAGCTGAAACCATTCGAAGGGAAGCACCATGAAGACCATCAACAAAGTTCAGACTGCAGCCGCAGGGCTTGCCGTGCTGCTGACGCTCAGTGCATGCGGCGGCGCGGCCAGCAGCACGTCGGCCCCCGGAGAAGCAAAGTCCAAGACCTCCGACACGGCTGACATCTCAGAAGGCGTTCAGCCGGATGCTGCCGCGGTGGCGCTGTTGCCAGAGTCCTTCAAGTCCAAGGGCGAACTGACGGTCGCGATGGACCTGCATTACCCGCCCACGACGTTCCTGGCCGATGACAACACCACCCCGATCGGCGTGAATCCGGACATCGCCCGTCTCGTGGCGAAGAAGCTTGACCTCAAGCTGAAGTTCGAGAACACCCAGTTCGACACGATCATTCCCGGCATCGACGGCGGCCGCTACGACTTCACTGTGACCACCATGTCCCCCACCGAGGAGCGGTTGAAGGTGCTGGACATGGTGACCTACCTCAACAGCGGCATATCGGTGGCGGTCGTCCATGGCAATCCGCTGAACATCAGCAACGACGAGATGTGCGGCAAGAATATTGCCGTGACCAAGGGGTCGAACGCGCAACTGAAGCACATGCCGAACGTTTCGAAGTGGACTTGCGAGGAAAAGGGCAAGCCGGCAATTAACATCATCACGCTGCCCAACGTCCAGGAATCCCTGACGCAACTGGTGTCCAAGCGTGTTGACGGGGTCGTCGACGCCACCCCGTCCCTGGCCTGGGCCAGCGAGCAGCAGCCGAACACCTTCGAGGTCCTTGCTCCCCAGCTGGACACCCGCACGGACCACATCAATGCCATGGGGCTTAAGAAGGGCTCTGCATTGACGCCGGCCCTGCAGGCAGCCACGCAGTCTGTCCTTGACAGTCCCGAATACAAGGAGTCGCTGGACAAGTGGGGCCTCGGCGGCGCGGGCATCACCACGGCGAACCTTAAGTAACAGGGGCTTCCATGCAGCAACTAACCATCGAAAGAAGTGAACCCGGCATGAATGGGAAGGATTCAGCGCTGAAGCCCCGGCTCAAGCGGCGCAGTACCTTTGAGTATGTTGCCTGGGTGGTGTGCAGCCTGATTGGCATCGGTGTCCTGTTTTCGGTGTCAACGAACCCGAACTTTAAGTGGGACGTGGTCGCGAAGTACTTCACGCATGAATCGATCCTGCGCGGGTTGATGCTCACGATTTTCCTCACGGTTGCCAGCATGGCCCTGGGGACGCTCCTGGGCCTGGCCCTGGCGATTATGCGGGGTTCGAAGATCAAGCCGATCGCTGCCACGGCCGGGGTCTACATCACCTTGTTCCGCGGTACCCCGGTGCTGGTGCAGCTGATCTTCTGGTTCAACGTCGCGGCGCTGTACCCGAACCTGTCCATCGGCATCCCGTTCACCGATATCAGCACCGCGATCGACACGAACGCCCTGATGGCACCCATCACCGCGGCCCTGGTCGGGCTGACCCTGAACGAGGCGGCCTACATGGCAGAGATCATCCGCGGCGGGTTCTCCTCCGTGGGCAAGGGCCAGATCGAAGCCGCCGATTCGCTGGGCATGAGCGGGGCGATGAAGATGCGCAAGGTCATCATCCCCCAGGCGATGCCCTCGATCATCCCCGCCACCGGCAACCAGGTGATCGGCATGTTCAAGGGAACCTCGCTGGTCAGCGTCCTGGGCGTGGCCGAACTGCTCCAAAGCGCCCAGTTGATCTACGCCCGCACCTACGAGACCATCCCGCTGCTGATCGTCGCCAGCCTCTGGTACCTGGTGATGACCCTGCTGCTGAGCTACCCGCAGTCCAAGCTCGAACAGAAATACTCCCGCGCAACCTCCCGGCTGCCCCGCAAGGCCAAACCCGTTGTGCTCACCGACCCGGAAGGCGCTGCACGATGAGTAACGACGGAACCATCCTCGCCCAGAAGATCCGCAAGTCCTTCGGACCCAAAACAGTCCTCAAAGACATCAACCTCGACATCGCCAGCGGCGAGATCTGCTGCATCATCGGCCCCAGCGGCTCCGGCAAATCCACCATCCTGCGCTGCATCAACGGCCTGGAAACCGTCGACTCCGGGGTCCTGAAAGTCAACGGCGAAGACTTCGGCTACTACGAAACCGAGAACGCCTACCACGCCCTGCCGCCCAAAAAACTCGCCGAGCAGCGCACCCGGGTAGGCATGGTCTTCCAGTCCTTCAACCTCTTCCCCAACATGACCGCACACGAAAACATCATGTCCGGCCCCGTCCTGGTCAAACATGCTGACAAGAAGGAGTCAGCCAAGCGGGCCCACGAACTGCTCGCCAGCGTCGGCCTGGCCGGCTTCGGCGACTACTACCCCGCCCAACTCTCCGGCGGACAACAGCAACGCGTCGCGATCGCCCGGTCCCTGGCCATGGACCCCGAGATCATGCTCTTCGACGAACCCACCTCCGCCCTGGACCCCGAAAAAGTCGGCGAAGTCCTCGCCGTCATGAAGGACCTCGCCAAAAAAGGCATGACCATGGTGGTGGTCACCCACGAAATGGGCTTCGCCCGCGAAGTGGCCGACTCCCTGATCTTCATGGACGACGGCTACATCGTCGAACGCGGCGACGCCCGCGAAATCCTCACCAACCCCAAAGAAACCCGCACCCAGGCCTTCCTGAAACAGGTCCTCTAAACCATGGACGGAAGACTCGCCGTCATCGGCCTGGGCAGCATCGGATCCATGGCCCTCTGGCAAGCCTCCCGCCTGTCGGATGCCGTGGTCGGATTCGAGGCGGCCTCCCCCGGGCACGGTCGGAGCGCCGTCGGCGGTGACACCCGATTGTTCCGCATGCTGTACCGGGGAATCCCCGATTACTACCCCATCCTGGATCGCTCACGCCGTCTTTGGGCCGAACTGGAAGCCGAAACCGGCCAGGACATCCTGACCCGCTGCGGCGGCCTCTCCATCGGAACAACTGACGGGCCGTACCTGCGGAGCCTATTGGAAACCACACGGCAGACCGGGGCCGAGCACGAGCTCCTCAGCCGGGACGCCATGGCGGAACGCTACCCGCAGCACAACCTCCGGGCGGACGACTCCGCAGTGTTCGATCCCCATGCGGGCGCCTTGCGCACCGACCGTGCCGTTACGGCAGCAGTCGCAGCGGCAGAGGCAAACGGGGCAACTGTCGTGGTGAACAGGCCCATTGACGGCATCCGGGAGACCAGCGACGGTGTGGTGGTCACCTCCGGCGAGACATCCTGGACCTTCGAAAACGTCATTGTCGCCTCCGGGGGCTGGTCGCAGAGACTGATGCCCGGTCACCTAAGGGCTGCCACCGAAGTCCGCAGGAATTTCCTCTCCTGGTTCGTCGCCCGGGATCCGGCGGAGTTTTCACCGGCAAGGTTTCCTGTCTTCATCCGTATTTCCGGGGACCGCTCGATGTACGGGGCGCCCGCCGTCGATGGCGTGACGGTCAAGGCAACCCTTGATGGCCGCAGCCAGCCGGCCGCCCGTGCCGATTCGGTAGCCAGGGAGCTGACGCCGGCCGAAATCCTGGAAACAACGGAGACGGTGGCCGAATTCTTTCCCGGCCTGGTCCCAAGCATTGTCCGCTCCGACGCCTTCCCCGATCTTTACACACCCGATCGGCATCCGCTGTTGGGCCGGCTGACGGAGGCGAGCCGGATCTACTGCGCTACTGGCTTCTCCGGCGCCGGTTTCAAAATGGCTTCGGGGTACGGCGCAATTGCCGCCCATGAGGCCCTGGGCAAGCAGCTGTTTTCCGGCCTGGGCTTCGTACGCCCACATCGTTTTACCATCGCCTGACCTGTCCCACCTCCAAGGGTCATCCCTTCGCAGTTTTTGCTAATTGTTGACAATCTACAGTTCTTCAGAAAGTATGAGCCATGGCAACTCTCAGTCCCATCCTCAAGCAGGCCACGCCCGTCGTCGTCGACCACGCCCTCGGCAGCTGGATCCACGCCACCGACGGCAAGAAATACCTCGACTTCACGACGGGAATCGGCGTGACCAGCACCGGACACTGCCACCCGGACGTCGTCGCAGCGGCCCGTGAGCAGGTGGGAAAGATCATCCATGCCCAATACACCACCGTGATGCACAAGCCCCTGCTTGCGCTGACCGACAAGCTCGGCCAATACCTGCCCCCGGGGCTGGACAGCGTCTTCTACGCCACCTCCGGCTCAGAGGCAGTGGAGGCATCGGTCCGGTTGGCCCGGATGGCCACCGGCCGGCCCAACATCATCTCGTTCCAGGGTGGGTTCCATGGACGGACAGTCGGGGCGGCGTCCCTCACCACCGCCGGGACAAAGTTCCGCTCAGGCTTCTCACCCCTGATGGGAGGGGTCCACATTTCACCTTTCCCGCACGCCTACCGGTACGGCTGGGACGAAGAAACAGCAGTGGCCTTTGCCCTTAGAGAGCTCGACCACCTCCTGGTCAGCATCAGCAGCCCCGCCGATACGGCCGGATTCATCATCGAGCCCGTGCTCGGCGACGGCGGCTACATCCCGACCCCTGTGGCCTTCCTCCAGGGCCTCAGGGAGCGCGCAGACCGGCACGGCATCGTCTTCATCGTCGACGAGGTCCAGGCGGGAGTGGGCCGCACAGGCAAGTTCTGGGGGCATGACTGGGCAGGCATCAGGCCGGACGTGGTCATCACCGCCAAGGGCCTCGCCAGCGGCTTCCCGATCTCGGCCATTGCAGCCTCGGCCGAACTGATGGGCAAAGCCTGGCCCGGATCCCAAGGGGGAACCTATGGCGGGAACGCCGTGGCAGCAGCGGCCGGCGTCGCCACCCTTGATGTCATTGAACGCGAAAACTTGGTCACGAATGCGCTGGTCCGCGGCGACCAGCTGCGCACTGGACTCGATGTCCTCAAAACCGAATTTGAGGCAATTGGAGATGTACGGGGCCGTGGCCTGATGCAGTCCATCGAGTTCACGGGGCCCGCCGCCGCTCCGGATACTGCCACCGCACTGGCTGTCCAACAGGCGGCCATCAAGGAGGAGCTGCTGCTTCTGACCTGCGGCCCGCACGGCAACGTTATCCGTATTATTCCGCCGCTGAATGTGAGCAGTGACGAAATCCTGCAGGGCCTTTCGCGGTTCACCCAGGCCCTCAAAGCCGCCACCTCCTGACCCCTTCCCACCGATCCTGAAAGCCTGATATGAGCACTTCATTCGACCCTGCAGACCTTCGTACCGACCTCTTCATTGACGGTGCCTGGCGACCGGCCACCGGCTCCGCCACGTTCCCCGTGGAAAACCCGGCAACCCACGAAATCATTGCCCACGTCGCTGACGGCAGCCCGGCAGATGCGGAGCTTGCCATCCAGGCGGCCGGCCGCGTCCAGGCAGAGTGGGGCAAGTCCACCCCCCGGCAGCGGGCGGACATCCTGCGGCGGGCCTTTGACCTGGTCCTGGCCAACACCGACCGCCTTGCGGCGATCATGACCGCGGAGATGGGCAAGCCGCTGGCCGAAGCCAAGGGCGAGGTGGCCTACGGCGCTGAGTTCCTGCGGTGGTTCTCCGGAGAAGCTGTGCGGATCGGCGGCGACAGCACCACGTCCGTCGACCGCAGCACCCGTATCCTGATCACGCAGGAACCGGTGGGTCCCTGCGTGCTGGTGACCCCGTGGAACTTCCCGCTGGCCATGGGCGCACGCAAGATCGCTCCCGCCGTCGCGGCCGGCTGCACCATGGTCTTCAAGCCTGCAGAACTGACCCCGCTGACGTCCCTGGCGCTGGCCGACATCTTCCGCCAGGCCGGCCTGCCGGACGGTGTTCTGAACGTCGTCCCCACAACAAAGGCCTCAACCGTCGTAGGACCCTGGATGAGCAGCGGCATCGCCCGCAAGGTCAGCTTTACCGGCTCCACCGAGGTGGGCAAGCTGCTGTTGCGCCAGGCGTCGGACAACGTCATGCGCTCCTCGATGGAACTGGGCGGCAACGCCCCCTTCATCGTTCTCGCGGACGCGGACATTGAAAAGGCTGTAGACGGGGCAATGAAGGCGAAGATGCGGAACATGGGCGAGGCCTGCACCGCCGCGAACCGTTTCTTCGTGCACCGCTCGGTGGTTGAGGAGTTCAGCGAAAAACTTGCCAAGAAGTTGTCTGAACTCAAGGTCGGCGACGGGGCCGCAGCCGGCAACGACGTGGGCCCGCTGATTGAGCAGAAGGGGCTGGACAAGGTTGAAAGCCTGGTCGCGGACGCGGTCGCAAAGGGCGCACGCATCCTCACCGGCGGGAACCGCCCCGACGGCCCCGGCTACTTCTACAACCCCACCGTCCTGGTGGACGTCCCGAAGGATGCCCTGCTGATGTCCACCGAGATTTTTGGGCCGGTGGCAGCGATCACCGCCTTCGACAGCGAAGACGAAGTCATCAAGCTGGCTAATGACACCGACTGGGGACTGGTGGGCTATGTGTTCACTGAAGCGATGGACAAGGCCCTCCGGTTTTCGGCTGAACTTGAAGTCGGCATGGTTGGCGTGAACACCGGCCTAGTCTCCAACCCCACGGCGCCGTTCGGCGGGGTCAAGCAGTCCGGGCTGGGCCGCGAGGGCGGGAAAACCGGCATCGAGGAGTTCCTCGAGACCAAGTACACAGCAATAGCCGTGTAGGCATCGGCGCTAACCGGACAACGGGAGGAGGGGTATCAATGGCGGCAATGGAAGGGCTGTTTGTCCTGGAGGGAAGGCCCACTGCGCAACTGATCGCTGACCAGCTGCGGGAACAGATAGTTCAGGGGGTCTTCCGCCCGGGGGAACAGATCAACGAATCTGTACTCGCGGTCCAGCTTCATTCATCCAGGGGTCCAGTCCGGGAGGCGCTGCAACGCCTGTGCCAGGAAGGAATCCTGGTCAGCCGGAGAAACCGCGGCGTCTTCGTCCTTGAACTGTCCCATGACGACGTCAGGGAGATCTACGCAGTGCGTGAAGCTGTGGAGTCGGTCGCCGCGGATACCCTTCTCGACGCCGACGCCGCCCGATTAAAGGAGACCTGCCAGGCACTGCAGGCAACCGTGCGAAACATGGCGAAACAGGTTGCCGCTTCAGACTGGCATGCCATCGCCCGCCTGGATATGGAGTTCCACGCGACGTTTGTGGCAGGTGCAGCCAACACCCGCCTTATCCGTATCTACGACACCCTGGCCGCCGAATCCAGAATGTGTATCCATAACCTTGAGCTGGCGTATCCCCGGATCGATGCCCTGGTCCATGAGCATCAGACCATTCTGGACCTGCTCGAGGCGGGCGAACGCTCCGGCCTTCACCATGCCATAGAGCAACACATGCGCAAAGCTGTGGAGGATCTCACAGCCCCGGATCAACCGGACGCGGTGACCGTCTAACCGAGACGGTCCGACAACCAACGCAATTCGCCAACCAAAGAAGTTCGACGGCGGGAGGCCACGTCCCACAAGGACGTGGCCTTTCGCATGGGCCGGGTACCGTCAGCGTCCACTGCAAGCCAGTACACTTTTACCTAGGATCTGTAAATTGTCGACGATTCGGCAGCGCCAGTTTCCACGCGTCCTGGCCGGAACAAGGAAAGTTGAGTTGATAGCAATGGCGGCACCGGAGGGGCTCTTCGTCATCGAGGGAAGACCAACTGCGCAGCTGATCGCGGACCAGCTGCGGGAACAGATCGTCCAGGGAACCTTCCGGCCCGGAGAGCAGATCAACGAATCCGTCCTGGCCGGCCAGCTGCGGTCTTCCCGCGGGCCTGTCCGCGAGGCGTTGCAGCGGCTCGCCCAGGAAGGCCTCCTTGTCAGCCACCGGAACCGGGGCGTGTTTGTCCTGGAGCTCACCGTCGATGACATCAGGGAGATCTACGCCGTACGCGAGGCCGTGGAATCCACCGCTGCGCAGACCCTGCTGGATGCCGGGCCTGAACGGGTCGATGAGACGGTGGACAACCTAAAATCCATCGTCACCGACATGGCGAAGCAGGTGGCCGCGTCCGATTGGCAGGCCATCGCCCGGCTGGACATGCAGTTCCACATATCTTTCGTGGAGGGTGCAGGCAATTCCCGCCTCAACAGGATTTACCGGACACTCGCTGCCGAATCCAGGATGTGCATCCTGAACCTGAAAGTGTCCTACCCCCGCCTTGACACCCTTGTCCAGGAACACCAGAACCTCCTGGATCTCCTGGCCGCCGGTGACAGGAAGGGCCTGCTCAAGGGGATCCACCAGCACATGCAAAAAGCGGTTGAAGACCTGACGGCCACATGGCACGAGGGTGAAAAACCGTGAGCTAGCAGCGCGAACCAAGCTGTCCCGGCCCCCTCACTAGTGCCCCGCAAGCAAGTTCTGGCGGGGAGGGGCGGGCAGGAGTAGCGTGATTGCACAACGGGGCGGCCGGTCAAAGGGATGCGCCTGCAGCTTCGCCTCCCCCGCCTTCACTGCTCCTGGAGGGGCCATGGCTGGATGGAATGCTGACACCGCCGCGGGCCCTCTCGGCCCCGGGACCGTGACGCTCGTGGAAGGCACGTCGTTCTGCATTTCGTCTCCCAACGGAGATATTGTCCCCGAGCACCCGCACGGCGTCTTCTTCCAGGACACCCGCATTGTGTCCGGCTGGCAGCTCACGGTCAACGGCCAGCCGCTGGAACCCCTCGCCGCCGAAACAAAGGAGCCGTACCGGGCCCTTCTCGTCAGCCGGGTCGCCCGCTCCGAAAGTTACGCGGACAGCCCCCTCATCGTTGAGCGGCTCCGCGAAGTAGGTGCCGGCATCCAGGAGCAGATCACGCTGCGCAACTACTCCATGGAGCCCCTTGAGTGCACCGTCACCATGGCGGCGGCGGCGGATTTTGCCGATCTTTTCGAGGTCAAGGAAGCAAGGATCCGGCGGCTGTGGCAGCAGAACCAGGAAACAGCACCCGGCTTGCTGACCATTGTGGGTACCTGGGAAGACGTGCGTAAAAGCGTTTCAATCCAAGCCCCCGGCTCGGATGCCATGCAAAGCGCTTTGACCTACAAGGTGACCATTGCCCCGCACAGTCTGTGGACTACCGTGCTGAGCGTCATCCCCGGCGGCGGGGCAGCCAGCCCTCCCCCGCCGTCGTTCCTTCACGCGCAAGACGGGGAAACCTCCCCCCGGGACCGCCGGCGGCAGGAATGGGTGGCCAAGATTCCCGCGTTGCAGATGGGCAACCACTCCATTGAGCGGACCCTGCGGCGCAGCTATGACGACCTGGGTGCCCTGCGCATCGAGGATCCGAACCATCCGGAGCGCGTGGTGGTTGCCGCCGGGGCGCCCTGGTTCATGACCCTGTTCGGCCGGGACTCGCTGTGGGCCTCGGAAATGTCCATGCCCGTTGACCCCTCGCTGGCCCTGGGCACCCTGCAGACACTGGCCGAACGGCAGGGTACGGTGGTGGACCCCATCACCGAAGAGGAGCCCGGCAAGATCCTGCACGAGGTCAGGCTGGATGTGTCCAGCGGGTTGTCCCTCGGCGGGAAGCACGTCTACTACGGCAGTGTGGACGCCACGCCGCTGTTCGTCGCCGTGCTGGGATCCGTCAGCCGTTGGGGCTTTGCCGCCGATACCATCGCAGCCCTGCTTCCCCACGCGGACCGGGCCCTTGACTGGATCAGGGACTACGGCGACAAGGACGGCGACGGGTTTGTCGAGTACGAACGGCTCAACCCGCAAGGACTGATCAACCAGGGCTGGAAGGACTCCTGGGACGGCATCAACTTCGCCGATGGGACACTCGCCGAGCCACCGATTGCGCTGTGCGAAGTCCAGGCCTACGTGTACGACGCGTACATGGCGCGGGCATGGATAGCCCACGACGCCGGGGACGAGGCCCTGGCCGCCCGGCTCGCCGCCCAGGCGGCGGACCTGAAGAAGCGCTTCAATGAGCAGTTCTGGCTGCCTGAGCGCGGCTACTACGCCGTGGCACTGGACGGCAGGAAACGGCCGGTCGACGCGTGCACGTCCAACATGGGCCACTGCCTGTGGGTGGGCCTCGTGGACGAGGACAAGGCGCCGCTGGTCGCGGAGCGGCTGATGTCCCCGGAGATGTTCAGCGGCTGGGGCGTCCGGACCCTGGCCAGTGACATGGGCGCCTACAACCCCGCCAGCTACCACAACGGCTCGGTCTGGCCGCATGACAACGCGGTCATCGTTGCCGGGCTGATGCGCTACGGCTTTGTGGAACAGGCCCAACGGATTTCCACGGCCCTGCTGGAAGCCGCCGAATATTCCGGCGGACGGCTTCCCGAACTTTTCTGCGGCTTCAGCCGCGAGCAGCTGGCGGCACCGGTGCCTTACCCGACGGCCTGCTCACCCCAGGCCTGGGCAGCGACCACTCCCATCCAGCTGATCACAAGCCTGATGCGGTACGACGCGCACGTCTCGCGCGGCGGCTTCTGGATGGATCCGGCCCTCCCGGAATCATTCGGTGACCTGCACATCAGCAACGCCCCGATGGCCGGCAGCAGGATCACGATCGATATCGCACACTCCGTACCCTCGGTTCAGGGGCTGCCGGAGGGAATGGTCTACCACCGCGGCCACCGTCCGTGGCTGACGGAGCTGGTGGAGCAGGCAGGGCTGAACCGGCACAGCTGACTCCCGTCCGCCCCGGGTGGGTGGGGGCACGTCGCGTGAGGGCTTTTTCACTCTTCGCCCTTTGGATAGGCGCCCATCAGAGCCGCCGAGGCAATCCAGACGATGCCGACCGCAGCGACGGTCACCGCGCCACCCCATCCGGTTGCCGACCCGGCCAGCGCCGCACCGGCAGCCGAGGCGCTGGCGCGGAAGCCTGCACTCACGGTGAAGATCTGGGATTTGAGGTGGGACGGGCTGTGCAGGTTGCGGAGGAACAGCATGGCGGCCGAGGTGGACGCCGTGAAAAGGCCCGAGAGACCGATGGCCACGACTGTCCAGGCCGTCCCGATGTCGAAAGCCGCTGCCACTGTCAGCAGGCCCGTTGCCAGGAAGCCGGTCATCATGACGATGTGCGGACGGCCCCGCGCAGGCCGGGCTGTCTCCAGGAGGGCCCCGAGCAGGCTGCCGACGGCGAACGCGGTCACCACCATGGCGCCCTCGCTGGGCGAACCGACCCTTTCGATCGAGAGCGCGACCGCTGCGATGGCCAGGCCGCCCTGGCCGAGCTGGGTGAAGGTGGAGGAGGCTGTGACAACTGCCAGCGGCCGGTGGCTGACAATCCTGTGCAGGCCGGCTTTGACCGCCTGCCACAGCGAACCGCGGGCGCGGGCATGGGGATGCAGGCGGACTCCTCGCAGGGCGAGGGGGCCTACCGCCGCGGTGGCGGCCAGGACCGCCAGCGCCGACTGGGCCGGCAGGAACACCGCGATCAGCGCCACGATGGCGGGTCCGGCCACCGCCGCCACGTTGTAGGAAAGAGCGTCATAGGCAAACGCCTGCCGAACGTCCGGAATGGCACCGGCAACGAAACTCGAGAGCCCGCCCATGTAGAACGGGGAGGCCGCGCCGGCCAGGACCAGGACCGCGAAGATGGCGGGCAGCGGAATACTGCCGATGAACGCCGTCATTGCGAAGGCAGCCGCCGTGACCATCCCCGACGCGGCAACCCACCTTCCCGGGCGGGAAGAACTGTCCAGGACGGCACCCACCAGCGGGGCCGCAAGAACGCTGGGACCCAGCGAGGCGGCCACGAGGAGGCCCCCGACGGCGACGTCACCCAGCCGCTCCACGGCGAGGATGGGGAGCGCCACCACCGAACCCGCGCTGGCCAGCCGCAGGGGGACGGAAGCAGCAAGGTATCCGATCGCGCCCATTGTGGAAAACTACCCTTTCGCCGATGACTTACTTCCTGCAGTCTGCCAAATTTCTGCGAAGCACAAAGCAGGGGTCAGCCAACCGGACGGGACATCCTGGTGCCGATCGGCGTTCCAGGAGGCCGCGATGATGAAGAAACGCTGGCGGGTCCGGCTCAGGAGGCGGTGCCCGGTGGGCCGGCGAGCACGGTGGGCACGTATTCGAGCAGCTGGAGCCGGCCGTCGAAAGTCCTGCTGGCCACCATCTCGAGCCCGACGTCGGGATACCCGTCGTAGATCCGCTCCCGCCCCGTCTTCCCGGTGATCACCGGGAAGACAACCAGCCGGAACCGGTCCACCAGGCCCGCGGCCAGCAACGAGCGGCAGAGGCTGAGGCTGCCCAGGGTGCTCAGTGGACGATCGCCGCTCCGTTTCATCTCCGACACGGCCTCCACGGCGTCACCCCTGACCAGCTGCGAGTTGGGCCAGTCCAGGGGTTCCTGCAGGGTGGAGGAGAAAATGACTTTGGGCACGGCAGCAAGGCCAGTCAGGCTGGCCCCCTCCTTTTCCGGGAATCCCGAGCCGTCCGCGGAGGCGGCCGCCGACATGCCGGACATGAGCCGGTAGGTGTTCGCCCCCATCAGGACGGTGTAGTTCTTTTCAGCCTCCTGGTCGAGCCAGGCCAAGTACTCCGGCCCCTCCAGCCCCCACCAGCCAGGCCATCCCTCGGCTGACGCATACCCGTCCAGGGAGATGATCAGGTCAACCATCAGGCTTCCGCCGGGCCCCACTGCTGCCGGCTCATCCATGGCCGTTCCCCGCTCTGATCGATGTCGGTGTGCGGGCAATGCTATTCCCGCAGCACTCCGGCGATCAAGGGCGCCGGTGCCAGGCGGCAGGACCGGCGGAGGAGCACCTTTTATCGCGGTGGCGTTAGGCGTAACCTCGATTCCGCGGGCGGCGCCACGGGTCGTTCGAGCCGGATTGCCGGGAGCCGTCTCCGCCCTGACCCTTGAAGGAGCGGACGTGGCCGGATGGAACGCTGACACAGCTGCCGGACCTGTGGGAGCCGGAACCAACACCCTGGTGGAAGGCTCGTCCTTCTGCATTTCGCTGGCCAATGGAGACATGCACCCGGAACATCCGCACGGGGTGTTCCACGAGGATACGCGCATTGTTTCCCGCTGGAACCTGGCGGTGAACGGCCAGGCCCTGGAACCGCTGACGGCGGAAACAAAGGAACCGTACCGCGCCTTGTTCATCGGCCGCGTTCCCCGCTCCGACGGGTATGCGGACAGCCCGCTGATCGTGGAGCGCCTGCGCGAGGTGGCCGCCGGGCTCTTCGAGGAGATAACCATCCGGAACTACTCGTCCGAGCCGGCCGAATGCAGCGTTTCCGTCAGCGTCGAAGCGGATTTCGCGGATCTGTTCGAAGTGAAGGAGGCACGGGTCCAGCGGCACTGGGAGGAATCACGGCGCTCCGACGGCGAGTCGCTCACCATCGAGGCCGTCTGGCACGACGTCATGAAGCGGGTGGTCATCAAAGGCAGCGGTGCCGTCGCCACCCCGGACGCACTCACCTATCAGACGCTTGTCCCGCCGCGCGGGCAATGGAGCACCCGGCTGAGCGCAACGCCGGCCGCTGCCGGCACCGGGGCTCCTGCCGCGCCGCCCGTCCATCAGGCTGGACTCCAGGAATCTCCGAGTGACCGCCGGCGCCGGGAGTGGGTGGCGAAGATTCCCAGGCTGCACATGGGCAACCGTTCCATTGAACGCACCCTGCGGCGCAGCTATGACGACCTGGGTGCGCTGCGGATCGAGGATCCCGCCCATCCGGAGCGGATCGTGGTGGCAGCGGGTGCGCCGTGGTTCATGACGCTCTTCGGGCGGGACTCCCTGTGGGCGTCGGAAATGGCCCTCCCCGTGGACCCCTCGCTGGCCCTGGGCACGTTGCAGACGTTGGCTGACCGCCAGGGCAAGGTGGTGGATCCGATGAGCGAGGAGGAACCCGGGAAGATCCTGCACGAGGTCCGGCTGGGCGTCTCCAGCGGGCTGGCGCTGGGGGGCAAGTCCGTCTATTACGGCAGCGTCGACGCCACGCCCCAGTTCGTTATGACGCTCGGGTCGGTCAGCCGCTGGGGGTTCGCCAAGGACATCATTGCCGCCCTGTTGCCCCATGCGGACAGGGCGCTTGACTGGGTCCGGGACTACGGCGACAAGGACGGCGACGGCTTCGTCGAGTACTCCCGGCTCAACGATCAGGGCCTCCTCAACCAGGGCTGGAAGGACTCCTGGGACGGCATCAACTTCGCCGACGGAACGCTGGCCGAGCCGCCGATTGCGCTGTGCGAGGTGCAGGCTTTGGTGTACAGCGCGTTGCTGTCCCGTGCATGGATGGCGTACGACGGCGGGGACGCACCGATGGCCGCGCGGCTCACCGAAGAGGCGGCCCGGCTGAAGAAGAGGTTCAACGAAGAGTTCTGGCTGCCCGAGCGGGGCTGGTTCGCCGTCGCCCTGGACGGCAGGAAGAGGCCGGTGGACGCGTGCGCGTCGAATATGGGGCAATGCCTGTGGCACGGCATCGTGGACGACGACAAAGTCCCGCTGGTGGCCGAACGGCTCATGTCGCCCGAGATGTTCAGCGGCTGGGGTGTGCGCACCCTTGCCACCGATATGGGCGCGTACAACCCCGCCAGCTACCACAACGGTTCGGTCTGGCCCCATGACAACGCCATCATTGCAGCGGGCCTGATGCGCTACGGCTACGTGGAGGAGGCACAGCGGATCGCTACGGCGCTGCTGGAAGCGGCGGAGTACTCCAATGGCCGGCTTCCTGAACTCTTTTGCGGTTTCAGCCGGGAACAGGTGGCCGAACCGGTGCCGTATCCCACCGCCTGTTCGCCGCAGGCGTGGGCGGCCACCACCCCGATCATGCTGATTACCAGCCTGATGCGGTACGACGCCCACGTGTCACGGGGCGGGTTCTGGATGGACCCGGCTCTGCCCGAGTCGTTTGGGGACCTGCATATCAGCAACGCGCCCATGGCCGGAGGCCGCATGACCATCAACATCAGCAGTTCGGAACCCTCTGTGGAAGGGCTGCCGGAGGGCATCCGTTTCCATCGTGAACACCGGCCGTGGCTGACCGAACTCGTGGCTCAGGCGGGACTGGACACTCCGCACGGGGACGGTGCTGTCTCCAACGACTAAATGTTCCGGCCACTCCAGTGCCTCCGGCGTCTGTCACATCCAGTCGTCCGTGTCGTAGGGGCGGCGGAAGTGTGCGCGGAGGTACTCCCCCACCACCGCTGCGCCAAGGTCCCCCACGTCAGGCGCTGACACCCGGCCGTCGATGCGGCGTGCCAGGCGCTGCACGAACCGCTCAAGGCTTGGGTCCGAACCGAGGCGGAAAAACGTGGCCTGCGTGCCGGCACGCGCAAGGCGGTCAAGTTCGGCAACCGTGACGCGGATGGTCTCCGGATCCGGTGGCCAGCAGAACCATGACTCACCGTCAGCCAGCAGGTGCGCGGTGGGTTCGCCGTCGGTCACCACCAGGAGGACGGGCTGCATGGACGGATGCCGGCGGAAGAACCGGCCGGCCAGCAGCAGGCCGTGATGCAGGTTGGTGCCCTGCTCCCGCAGGGCGGGCAGTGCCGTGAGTTCGCCGATGTCCATTGACTGCGCATAGCGGCCGAACGTGACAAGCTGCAGCCGGTCGCCACGGAACCGGGTCGAGACCAGGTGGTGCAAGGCGAGCGCGGTCCGCTTCATTGGTACCCAGCGGCCCTCAGCCGCCATCGAGAAGGAGACGTCGACCAAAAGGACCACGGCGGCCTGGGTGCGCGCCTCCGTTTCCGTCACCTCAATGTCGCCCACCCCAAGGCGGAAGCCGCGGCCGGGATCACCGCCGTCCGCCACGGTGCGGCGGATGGCGTTGGTCATGGTCCGTGTGACGTCCCACGGCTCGGCGTCCCCGAACTCCCATTGGCGGCTGGAGCCGGTCTGTTCGCCGGCGGCGCCCGCCGCCCGGGTTTCCCGCCGCCCCTGCCGGCCGGAAAGCTGCCTGGCCGTATCCCGCAAAAGTGACTTCCCGAGCCGCCGCATGGCCTGCGGGGACAGCCGCAGGTCACCGTCGGCGCCGCGCCGCAGGTAGCCCCCGTCCTGCATGGCCCGCTCGATCCCGGCAAGGGTCCGGGCGCTGACGGCGGCGTCCTGCCCCAGCTGGCGGGCGAGGGCATCAAGGTCAAGATCGTCCAGGCGTGACCCGTTGTAGGACTGGGACAGCTGTTCGCCCAGCTCGTCCAGCTCGGCGATGTCCTGCAGCACACCGGTACCGTCACCCAGCCCGAGCCCCTCCTGGCCCTCGAAGCGTTCCGAGCCGGTCCAATCCTCACCGGGCCGCAGGGACCGCAGGCTTGCATCGAGCTGATCGAGCTGGGCCATGAGGTCGGGCGAGCCGAAGGCCTGGGCGGAGAGCCGCATGAGCTCCTCCCGCTGCTCCGCGGACATGGACTGCAGGAGCCGCTGCGCCGCCGCGGCGCGTTTGGCGAGCGCATCGATCAGCTCTTCGACGGACCGCGGATTCTCCGGAAAGTAAGCGCCGTGCCTGGCCATGAAGTCCTGGAAATCGGCGTCGGTGTCTTCGCCGCGCCGGTGTTTGTCCAACAGTTCGTTGAGGTCCCGCAGCATCTCCGCCACGGCGGCCCGGTCCTCCTCGGTGGCGTTCTCGAGTGCCTGCTTCATGCCGGCGAAGCGCTGGTCCAGGACCTCCCGGCCCAGCAGGTCCTTGATCTTCTCGTACGCTTGGCGTGCGGTGCTCGACTGCCAGTCGTAGGAGGCGAGTTCGTTGACCGCCGCTGCCGTGGAGGCGGGAAGATTCTGCAGCTGCATCTCACGGAACGCACGGTCGGCGTTGTCCATCGTGACGTCGCGGGCAAGCTGCTTGCGTTCCTCCAGCACAGCCGTCTCCAGCAGTTTCTGCACCTCGTTGAGGGTGCCGTCCAGCCGGTGCCGTCCCAACAGTTCGCTGCGGCGCTCCCGGACGCGCCGGGCGAGGTCGTCCAGCCCTTCCCGGTTCCGGCCACCCCGCCGCAGGAACTCCTGCAGCGCGTGCCGGGGCGAGTATCCGGCCATGACGTCCTCGGCGACGGCGTCCAGCGCCTCCGCAAGGTCCACCGGCGGGGCGAGTGGATCCGGCCCTCCGGCGTACCGGCCGTATTTGGCGGACCGGTTGTAAGCCGCCACGATGCCTCCTGTACCTAGCCGTAGACCGTCGCCTCGTCGTCGGACTCCTTGGAGATCCGCCGGGCAAGGTAGAGGCCTTCCAACGCAAGTTCGACGGCGGCGGCACGCTGCCCGTCGTTTTCCGCACCCAGGCGTGCACTGATTTCGTCATAGAGGCCTGAACCGTTCAGGGACGGGAGGTTCTGCAGGAACTCCCGGGCGGTGACGTGCTCACCGGTGGTCACGGTGGTGTAGCCGTCCAGCGCGGCCACGAGGGGGCCGAGGTCGATACCCTGGAAATGCGCGCGCGCGGCTTCGGCAGTGGCCGTTCGCAGGAGGTGGTCAAGGACACCCTGCTCACGCCCTTCCTCACCCGATTCAAACTCGATCTTCCCGGTGAGGACCTCGGCCGCGGGCGCCAGGTCGATGATCCGGGCAACAGCCTGGTCCTCGCCCCGCACGCTTGCCCGCCGCAGGGCCGCCGCGGCAACGGTTTCCGCGCCGGCGATGGCGAACCGGGCGGACACTCCGGAGGTCTGGTTGATGGCCGGGGACTGCCGCAGCGCGCGCGTATAGCGGGCCAGGATCTCAAGGATCACCGGCGGGACGTCGGCCAGGAGCCGGCCCTCCTGCCGGATCACGGCTACCTCGTCATCGAGCTCTATGGGGTAATGGGTCCGAATTTCGGCGCCGAAGCGGTCCTTCAGGGGGGTGATGATCCGGCCGCGGTTGGTGTAGTCCTCAGGGTTGGCGGACGCCACCACCAGCACGTCCAGCGGCAGGCGGAGGACGTAGCCGCGGATCTGGATATCCCGCTCCTCCATCACGTTGAGCATCGCCACCTGGATCCGCTCGGCGAGGTCGGGCAGCTCGTTGATGGCGATGATTCCGCGGTTGGAGCGCGGAATAAGGCCATAATGGATGGTTTCCGGGTCACCGAGGCGGCGGCCCTCGGCAACGCGCATCGGGTCGACGTCGCCGATGAGGTCGGCCACCGAGGTGTCCGGCGTCGCAAGCTTTTCGACATAACGCTCCGAGCGGTGGCGCCACGCCACCCGCAGCCGGTCCCCTTCAGTCAGGGCCCGGGCCCTGGACTGCTCGGTGATGGGCTGGTATGGGTGTTCGTTCAGCTCCGAGTCCTCGATCACCGGTGACCACTCGTCCAGCAGCCCGGCGAGGGTGCGCAGCAGGCGGGTCTTGCCCTGGCCGCGCTCACCGAGCAGGACAACGTCGTGGCCTGCGATCAGGGCACGCTCCAGCTGGGGAAGGACCGTGCGGCCGAACCCGTACATGCCGGGCCACGGATCCCGGCCGCTGGCCAGCGCAGCGAGCAGGTTGTCCCGGATTTCGCGCCTTAGGTCTTTATGGACGTGGCCGGCGGCGCGCAGTTCGCCAACCGTGAAGATATCTGGACGGTCAGTCACCCCACTACGGTAGCCCTCCGGCCACCGGGAATCTACGCTTAGGGCTTCAGGGAGATGTAGTCACGGATGGTCGGCGCACTCGAGGTGCTGCGCTCGGCACACCCCGGAGGCGTCGTCGTGTGCTTCTCCCACGCCGAGCCCATCAAGGCTGCGGTGCCCATGCGATGGGGACGCGGACATGTGCTGCGCGGCCATGACGGACGGGTCCGGGCCATCGACCACCGACTGTGATTTTCCTCCGGGTTTAAGCTGCGCACCGTTATCTGATTTCGCGGCGAAGCCATCCCTGCCGCACCCGTGGCCCCTGGTTTGAGGGACCGGCCGGGGCAGCAGATAGTCTGGAACCTGTGCAGCATTTAACCCGGTGGGAGCCGGCGGACCACGCTTCAGAGCAGGCACCCGGCGTGTATTTCGTCGAAGGCCCGGCTGCCAACTGGACTGTGGTCCGTGACCAGGCCGGCTTTATCCTCATCGACAGCGGTTATCCCGCAGACCGGCCCCTCGTCCTTGAATCCATCCATTATCTGGGGCTGGAGCCGGCCGATGCCAAGGCCATGCTGATCACCCACGGCCATGTGGACCATACCGGCTCCGCGGCATTTTTTTCCACGTCATTCGGGACACCCATCCTGTGCGCCCCCGAGGAGCTGCCCCATGTCCAGGGGAAGGAAAAGCACCAGGTCACGTTCGGCCAGGTGCTGGTCCGGGCCTGGCGCCCGCGCGTCTTCCGCTGGATGCTCCACGTCATTCAAGCCGGGGCCCTGAAAGCGGAGCCGGCTACGCAGGCCCGGGCGTGGAACCCGGCGGGGCTGCGGAGCCTGCCGGGCTCCCCGGAAGCAATCCTGCTGCCGGGCCACACCCCGGGCAACGCCTCAGTCCTGTTACCCCATGCAGGCGCGATCGCCGTCGGGGACTCATTTGTTGGAGGCCACCCACTCAGCCGGACTACCGGCCCCCAAATGCTCCACCCCATGTATCACGCGGATCCGGCAGCGGCCGTCGCTGCAACCCGCCGCCTGGCCGGTGTCGACGCTTCGGTCATCCTGCCCGGCCATGGTCCCGCAATGCGCATGCCACTTGCGGAAGCACTGGCACAGTTGCACCGGTAGGCTGGCCAAGCGGGCTCCGCCCGGTAACCCGACGGGCGCCGTAACGCGCGGATAACGCCGCCGGTACTAGGTTGCGGCCATGGTCCAGAACCAAAAACTGCACATCAGCGGCTACGCGTCCGGGTTCCTCGGAAACGAGCTGGAACCGCCCGCTCTTGATGCCGCGTTGTCGGACGACGCCGTCCAGCTCGACGGTTCCGCCGCGATTCCCTATACGCACTTCTCCCTCGCCCTCAGCAAGTCGCGGGGGTTTGCGCGGTGGGTCGCGTGGAACATCGACGGCGGGAGCATCAGGAAGGTGAGCCGGAACGGTATCCCATTCGTCAAGGACACGCGCATCCCGGCCCAGTTCCAGAACGGCGATGAACTGTACAGCGGCAACCGCCTGGACCGCGGGCACCTCGCCCGCCGTGCGGACCTTGTATGGGGTTCAGAGACGGAGGCCAGGAGCGCAAACAAGGACTCGTTCTTTTTCACGAACATCGCGCCGCAGATGGACGACTTCAACCAGAGCAGCAAGGACGGGGTCTGGGGGCGGCTGGAGGACGCAGTCTTCGCCGATGCAGACGTCCAGGATTTGAAGGTGACCGCTTTTGGGGGACCCATCTTCCAGGACAATGACCGCGAGTACCGGGGCGTCAGGCTGCCGCGGGAATACTGGAAGATCCTCGCCTATATGTCAGGCGGCGAGTTCAAGAGCAGGGCCTTCCTGCTGACCCAGAACCTGAACCCATTCGAAGCCCTCGACCTGGACGAGTTCCGGGCGTTCCAGGTCAGCACGGCGGAACTGGAAGAACGCACCCGGCTGCGCTTCGCCGAAGCATTGAGGAACGCTGACGGCCGTATTTCGCTGCGGACCGCCGGCGAGCGGGTACCGCTAAGCAGCCTGGCGGACATCCAGTGGTGAGGGGCCGGAAATGGAGCGCCGCGCCGTGAAACTCGTCCTGTTCGATCTTGGGGACACGCTCGAAAGCGACGGCGTCCTGCGTCCCGGGGCACTTGAGACGCTGGAGGCCATCGCTTCCCTCGGCAGGGACGGGCAGGCCGCGCCGCTCCTGGGCCTCGTGTCGGACTTCCACATGCCTGACCAGCCATCGGATATAGGCACCATCCAGCAGCAGTACTACAGCCTGCTTGATGACCTCGGCATCCGGGGGTTCTTCGAGCCCGTCGCGGAGCGGGTCACGCTTTCCACGGAGGTGGGCGTATTCAAGCCGGACGAGGCAGTCTTCCGGACGGCAGCATCGAAGATCAGTCCGGCACTTGAATTCAAGGACATATTCTTCGTTACCGAGAACAACGACCACGTTCGCGCCGCCGGCCTGCTCGGACTGGTGGCAGTTCGCGTGCGAGGTCCCGGGCAGCCGGACGGCGGGTTGGAAACGTTGGCTGAACTCGTTCCGCTGGTGCAGGTGTTCCTTGGGAATGGGGAGCCGGTCGAGACGACCGTCGTGGATGTTCCGCCTGCAACCCGGAGCACGGTCATGGACCGCGTTGCGGCCACCGGGGGTACATGGACCAGGCTCGGCGACGTGCTGGTGGTTAGGTCACCCGCCGCGGCAGGAGCCCGCGCCCCGCAAGGCGGCATGGCCGGCGATGGCCGCCTATTCGTTCCGGAGGAGCGCCTGCACCTCGTCACCCAGATCGGCCGCACTTTCCAGGAGGACCACCCGGACGCCCGGATCGTCGTGGACAAGGGACGCTACCTGGTGGTCGACGCCGATCCCGGTGCCCTGCCGGGAGGCCTGCACGCGTACTGCTACTCGGTCCGGCCGCTGCCGGCAGGCGCAGTAGTGTTCGATGAACTGCCTCCCCGGCGCGGGGCCTTTGCCGCTGATGCCACGGGCACGGCGGCCGCTGCGCTGTCGCGTGAGTCGTTCAAGGACGACGTCGACAGGCTGGCTTTCCTGCGGACCAGGCACTCCAGGAGCGCAGAGTTCATCGGTGCACTTGAGTGGGCAAAGGACCGCCTGCAGGATCTGGGGTTTGTCACATCTGTCCAGACCGTGCCAGTGCCCGGCGGGACAAGCCGCAACCTCATCGCGGACCGCACCGGCGACGGCGGGGACCGGAAGGCAGTACTCGTCACCGCCCACCTGGATTCCGTCAACACCCAAGGCATGGCGGCAGAGGCACCTGGCGCGGACGACAATGCGTCGGGCACAGCCGGCGTGCTGGCCATCGCCGGGGCCCTCGCCGGCCGTACAGGCAGGCATGACCTCCGGCTCATCCTGTTCGGCGGCGAAGAGCAGGGACTGTTCGGAAGCCGCCATTACGTGGCCGGACTCGATGGGGCCGAGCGCGCCCGCATCAGCGCCGTGGTCAACATGGACATGATTGCCTGCCTGAACTCCAGCCACCCCACCGTGCTGCTCGAAGGTGCACCGGTGTCACAGCCGGTCATGGACGCGTTGGCCGGCATCGCCCGGGAACACACTTCCCTGGCCGTCCAGACCAGCCTTAACCCTTTCAACAGCGACCACGTGCCCTTCATCGATCTCGGCATTCCGGCCGTCCTGACCATCGAGGGCACCGACTCGGCCAACGACCGGGTCCACACCGAACGGGACACGCTCGTGACACTCGACATCAGCCTTGCCATGGAGATCCTGCGGATGAACGCCACCTTCGTTGCGCAGGCCCTCGGCCTGGACGTGTAGTGCCGGACCATCACGTGAAGGAGAAGAAACCATGTTTGAGACAAGCCAATTGAACGCCACGGAGCCGAGGACCCGCGAACTGTGCGGCACCATGGAAGTACACCGGCGGCTGCTGAACCAGAGCGTCACTTACCAGGAACGCCGCGCCCTGATCGACAACCGGGCGCTGGCCTATGAGGAACAGACCCGTCGCGTCGGACGGCACGGCGTCCTGGTCATCCCGATCGTGGTCCATGTGGTGCACAATCCTGCTGACCCTGCCCAGAACATCAGCGAAGCCCAGGTCCGGAGCCAGGTGGACGTCCTCAACGAGGACTTCCGCGCCGGCAACCCTGACGTTGCCGGCGTTCCGGCCGTATGGGCGGACCGGGTGGCGGACTGCAACATAGAATTCCGGCTCGCGTCGCAGGACCCGGACGGCAACCCGACCGATGGAATCACCCGGACGCCGACAACCATGCAGTTCTTCACCACCGAATTCGACGACGTGAAGTCCAGCAACACCGGCGGGGCAGACGGCTGGCCCAGCGACGAGTACCTCAACGTCTGGGTATGCAACGACCTCAAGGACACCATAGGGCGGACAATCCTTGGATATGCGCAGTTCCCCGGCGGCCCGCCCACCACCGACGGCGTCGTCGTCGCAAGCTTCTGCTTTGGAAAGGGCGGGACGGCGCAGGCCCCCTTCGACCTTGGCCGGACCGCAACGCATGAGATAGGGCACTGGCTGGATCTCCGCCACATCTGGGGCGATGACCGCGGGTCGTGCAGTGGAACCGACTTCGTCGACGACACGCCGAACCAGGCGGACGCCACCTTCAACAGCCCCACGTTCCCCCAGCTCAGCTGCAACAACGGACCGGACGGCAACATGTTCATGAACTACATGGACTACACCGACGACGCCGCCATGTTTATGTTCACCAAAGGCCAGTCCCGGCGCATGGACGCGTGCTTGGAAGGGGCCCGGGCTTCGTTCCTGGCCACACCGGCTTTCGCCCTGCCTGGCGCCTCGGCGGCATCCTCGGGGGCAGCCCAGCCGGAACCCGTCACGGCGGGCTCCGTGGTAACGGCGTCCTCTGCACAGTCCGGCCAGGATCAGGAGCAGGAGGACGGCGAAGTGCTCCGGCTGCGGCAGGAACTCGAACGCCTCCGCCAGGACAACCAGCGGACCAAGTCGATTCTGGACGGTATCCGCGCGGCGCTTAACAGTGCCGCTACGGCCTCAACTGGTGGATGATGGGACGATGACCACAGCGCCAGGACGGGCGAAGCCATGAGTGGAGTCCCGCCGGAAGTCACGGGAATCTGGCTGCACGCGCACGAGGAGGATACGTCCTCCGCCATGGTGTTCCGTCCGCGCGATTACCCCTTGCGGCCAGCCCGTTGGCGGGACGCCATCGAGGTACGGGCGGACGGCTCCTGCATCTGGCACGGCAGCAGCCCGGATGACCGCGGCCAGGCCATGCCCGGCCGCTGGGAAGACCTTGGAAACGGGCAGGCCCAAATGACCGTCGCCGCGGATGCCGGCGGCCCGCTCCCCCGCCGGATCCAATCGTGGGCACCTGACAAACTCGTGATCGACAAAGGGCAACACTAGCGGCGGATCGCCTCAGGCGATTCCGACCAGCTGGTACGCCGTTCGGATGCAGTCCAGCTTCTCCTGCTTCTGCGCGTCGCCGCCGAAGTAGGTCTGCCCCACGTCCACCAGCGCCTGAAGGGCCTCCGGGAACGTCGCGAGGGGTGTCAGCCGTGCCATTCCCAAGTGCGTCAGCACTGCGACGTCCTCGACGGTGAACACCCGGGCCCCGTTGTTTTCCATCGTCAGCAGGTTGTGGACGGCCTTGTTGTGGATGTTGCTGTTGAAGTGGACCCACCCCTGGTCGTTGGCTCCGCTGGGCAGTTCACCGGGCCCCAGGTGCCGGAAGTTGTCCATATGTTTGGGGTGGCCGGTGCGTGAGGGGTCGGCGAAATTCCGCAGCGGCCGCCCGTCCGGCCGCAGTCCGGGGCCAATTTCCCAGTCCCACGTGGATACGTCCGCCCGGTCCGGCGCTTCGTACCAGTTCTTGATGATGACACCGGCAATGTCAGCGAAGGATTCGTTCAGTGCACCCGACTGCGTTGCGTACACCAGGTTTGAGGTCGTTTCGATGACGCCGTGCGTGAGTTCATGGGCGATGACATCCAGGAAGCGGGAGAGGCTGACCAGGCGCCCGTTCTTCTGGATCTGGCCGTACCACATCCGGTGCCTGAACCAGAAGGCATTCAGGAGGGCGGGCGGAGCCTGCATGCTCGATGCCGTGACGTTCACCAGTGAGATGAGGTCCATCCCCTGGTCATCGATACCGTTGCGTTGCAGCACCACGTTGTAGAAGTCCAGCACGCGGGACGCGTTGGCGTGGGCCGAAACTGCCGCCCGGTTGGTCGTCCCGTAGTCGCTGCTGGCCGCCTCTACGGGGAAGTCGGGGTCGCGCGGGTTGTTGTCGATGTCAGCGAACTTCAGGTCGTACGTGCGGACCAAGCGGCGGGGGTCGTTGAGCCGGCACGTGGTGCCGTTCGGTGCAACCAGTTCACCGAAGAACGTCTGCTCCTCATCGTCCTCGTCAATGCCCTTGCACCGGGCGGGAACCGCCAAGGCAGTCGGAGCGGCGCTGTAGCAGAACAGGATCTCGCCGTTATGGGCGTCCACCAGGTAGTTGTAGCTGGGCGGGACCGGCCGCCGTCCCAGGCCGTGGCCCAAAAGCCCTTCATCAGGGGCAGCACCAGGGTCACCTGCAGAAGGCGGTTCTGCGGGAAGCTCGGTGAAAAACCACGCGAGGTGCCACGACCCGTCGTCGTCCTTTTTGTAAAAGTTCAGCCGGGCACCCACGCCGGCTTCAGCAGGAATGTCCGCGCCGGTGAAGGCCGCCACCCGTTCCAGCGCCTCGGGCCGGCTCAGGGATTCGACGGGGCTGGCCTCCGGGGCTTCGCCGAGTTGTCCGTTCACGCTCACGAGTTCCCGGGACGCGGTGAGCTCCACCAGCGCACTTGCCCCGAAGATGGGGATGTCCCAGTAGGTCTGCGAAAAGCGCAGGGTGCGGGTTCCCAACGCGGGCACTTC
This sequence comes from Pseudarthrobacter sp. TE3704, assembly GCF_056279405.1. Taxonomy (NCBI): domain Bacteria; kingdom Bacillati; phylum Actinomycetota; class Actinomycetes; order Micrococcales; family Micrococcaceae; genus Pseudarthrobacter; species Pseudarthrobacter sp. TE3704. Next base: position 91,649 of record NZ_JBWCCJ010000002.1, on the reverse strand, counting down.
CCGCTCACTTTCCACCACGAACCCCGGAACACGCTCCGGCAGTTCCGGCTCCACCAGGGACCTTATGGCAGGACGGCCGTCCTGCTGGAACAGTTGGTCGAGGTAGTACCGGGCGGCGGCCTCGTTGCTGGTGAAGGAAAGCGCAGGCGCGTCCGGTGCCCCGGCCGGCGGCTGGCTCCTGAACGACTCGGCGGAGCGCGCCTGCGCGCCTTCCCGCCCGGCGTGGTAGTGAAACCCCTGCAACTGGGACATCGTGGCCTTCTTCCGCCTGGCTCAACCGGCATAGTGGACTGGACTGGTAGGCAGCGAGTCTAGGCCGCCGCACGTTACGTCACCGTTACGGGTTCCCTTCCCGCTGCTACAGCGGCAGCGCCCGCGGTGTCACGGTGATCTGAAGGCCGGCGTTGTCCCCGAGAAGGGGCTTCATCAGGTCCGGAACGTCAATCCGGCCGCTCCACCTGTTGGCGGTCCTGTCCCGGTCCACCAGGCGGTCCTTGTCCTCCGGGTCCCAGTCCCGTAACGCCGTGGGGATGGTGCTGTTCCAGGCGGCCCAGCCCCTTGGCAGCGGTTGTCCGGGGGACGGGGGCTGGATGTCCACCACCAGCGTGTCCTGCCAGTCTTCCGTCTGTTCCATGTGGTCATCGAAGAAAAACCGGCCTTGTTTTTCGACCATGGACAACAGCCGCAGCCGCAGCGCGTGCCGGAGCCTGGGCACCATCTTTCCGCCCACCAAGGGCCGGGGTGCCTGTGAGGAGAGGAACGTGGTGAGGAGGGGCTGCGGCGAATCGATGGGGTTCCCTTCCCTCCAGCGCTCAATCTGGATGGGGCAAAAATGGGCGGCAGTCTGCTCATGGACCAGGACGGGCAGCCCGCGGATGGCCAACGCAACGTCCAGCTGGAATTCCACCTCGTCCGGGGCATTCCTTCCGACGGTGAACCCAACCAGCTCAATCTGGACTTTCAGGTCGCCGAAGAGGAAGCGCTGCAGGTTCTGGTACCCCTCTTCGGAGTTGACGATCCCGTACCGGCCGCTGTGGGCCCGGTGGACGATGGCGAGCGGAGCGCCACGGACCGCGGCGTTGTCGATCTGGACCAATCCGTCGCTGCGTGCACCCACTGCCTTGGAGGACAAGCCCAGTGCAACGTCATAGTCCTCAGGATTTGAGCCCACCAGGCAGAAGAGCTCATCTACCGGGAAACTGCCGGCCGGAATCTCCGTTCCCTTGAAGCCGTCGCGCTTCAGGACAGGCCGCCGGGCCGTAGGAGTGAGGTAGTCATACATGCGGTCGGGGCCGAAGATGTCGGCACCGTGGATTCCTGTTGCATCCCGGATGCGCTCCAGCAGGCCGAATCCGATGGCGAAGCTGATTCCGCCGTGCGGTGTGGCGTAGGTAAAGACCCTGGCCACGTACCTGGTTCCGGCGGCGGGGTCGATGTTTCCGTCCGCGCCGGCGGATTCTTCCGGGATCACGCGCTGGAGGAGAGAGCGGCAGATCAGCCCGCCCATGGAGTGCGCCACCAGGAAGACCTTCGGAGCCCCCGTCCTGTCAAGGACCAGCTTGATCAGCTTGAACAGGTCCCGTGCGGCCGTTTCGAACGAAAAGCTGTCCGGTTCCTCCGCTAAGGTGTCGGCGGAGTTGTCGTAGAAGCGGTAGATCCATATGGACGCAGGACTGACCGTACCGGTTTCCACGCCCTGGAGGAATGCCCATTGGTCCCCATGCACCGGGACCTCGTACTTGTGGTCCGTGATGAGGCGCAGCATGGGCGATTCGAACTGGTGGAACTGCGCCCGGCCGCGGCTGTCCGAGCGGACATGGACTGATCCCTGGCTGAAGCCGTAGAACGGGTCGTCCACCGCACTGTTGATGGCGCTGCCGTTTCCGGCGAAGCCGCGCACATAGATGATGGGCAGCCTGCCGTCGCCGCCTGGATTGCCCATTGCGCTGACCCTCTTCCGGAAGCCTGTGTCCCTCCCCCGTGGGCATGTACCTTGTGGGGACAGCTGATCAGACAGCCCGTTACGACGGCGTTACTGTCCCCCGTGCACGCCGTCCGTTAGGGCGCGGGGCTGGTCATGCAGGAGTAACGCCGTGCCGGGTCTACTTGGATAACGCTGGGCTTGGCTGAAAGCGGGAAAACCATGCGGATGAACGACGTCGGGCCGGCACCTGGCGAGGGCCACAACGGGACGTCTGCGGTTCCCGACGCCAGCACGCTGGTGATCCGGGCGTGGCATGAAGATGGGGCGCAGCCACCCAGGTTCCGGGCCAGGATCACCTACGGCCCGGGCCGCGGCGAGGAGCGCATCACGGTTTCCGCTGCCGACCGGGATAAAGTGCTACACGTTGTGCAGCACTGGCTGCTGACCCAATCCGATGTCCAGCGCAGGAACTAGCGGCACGTCCGCGCGGGGGGCCGGCGGCCTGGCTGTCTGGCCAATCAGCTGCCTCAAACCCTCGGAGGGTGGGACACCCATGTCCTTCAGCAGTTGCTCCTGGTATTTGTCGTAGGCGAGCAGGGCGGAGGCCAGGTTCCCCTGTGCCAGTTCTGACGCAACAAGCACCCGGACGGCGCTTTCATAGAGAGGTTCGATTTCCAGGGCGGCCAACGCCGCTTCCGCAGCGTCCTCGTGGTCCCCGCGGGCAGCAGACTCCCGTGCCGCCAGCGTGAAGGCGCGGAGCTGGTCGTGCCGCAGCCGGCTCTGCTCGAAGATCACCCAGTCCTCGTACCAGCCGGGCAGGAATTCCGCGTCGCGCAGGTTCCGCAACAGGGTCCACGTGCTGCCGGTACTCGAAAGGGCGGCCTCTTTCAGCAGGGCGCGAACCGAGTACAGGTCCACAGCAACCCGGCTGTTGAGGCTGAGCAGGGCTCCGTCCTTGACGAGCAGGCCCGGCACCTGCCGTGTCATCAGATGGACGGCCACCCGGAGGCTTTCCAGTGCCTTGGCATCCGGATACTCCGGCCAGAGCATGCCGGCAAGGTAGTTACGGAGGCTGGGACCACGGACCGCCAGTGCCGCAATAAGCCGCTGTTGCCGGGCGGCAACATGGACCAGCGCCCCATCACGGCGCAGTTGCCAGGACCGCAGGAGGTCCAGTTCCAAAGTTCCATAGTCATCGTTGCCCATGGCGGCCTGATTTCAGCAGGGATTACTACACCGAATATGTAAGTCTGAGGATCCTCACGTTGCACTGGAAAGTCAACGAACAAATCCCCCTTCTTCTTTAGGGAGAGGCGTCTCTCAGACAGCCGCACGGCAAACTGTCTCGGCAGCTGCGCGGGACAAGGAACGACGGCGGCCGGGCCGCCGTCGTTCCTTGTTTAACTATGCGTAGGTGGCGAAGTTTTGCGTGGCCACCAGCTGGGCCCCGTAAGGCGAACCGGCGGAGAGCCGGGCAGAGCCGAACCCGAAGTCGGTCAGGGCAGCGTTGAGCATATTGGCGTTGTGGCCGGGTGAGGCCTTCCAGGCAGCGAAGAGCGCATCGGCGTCGGCGTTCACGGCAATGTTTTCGGCGGTGCGGCTCCAGCCGGACGGGATCTGGGCGGCCGCGTCGGGGTTGTGCCGGAAACCGGCGCTGCCCTGGGTGTTGATGTCATTCATCATGGTGTTCGACCAGTTTTGGGCAACCGCTTCGAGGCCGCTGTTGTAGCGCAACGGGGCAAGGCCGTTTGCGGCCCGGTATTCATTGATGAGCTGGAAGGATCGCTGGGCGACGGCGTTGGACGGCGTGCCGGTGGCGGACGGCGCCACCGGAGGAGCAGGTGCGGGAGCCGGTGCCGGTGCGGGAGCCGGTGCCGGTGCTGCGGCAACCGGAACCTCAGCGGGAGCCGGTGCCGGTGCTGCGGCAACCGGAACCTCGGCAGGAGCCGGAGCGGGCGCTGCGGCAACCGGAGCCTCAGCAGGAACTGCGGGAGCTTCCGCCGGCGGCGTCGTCGCCGGCGCGGCAGCGGGGCTCGATGTGGCCGGAACCGGTGCGGGCGTCCGCGTTGCGGGAGCTGAGGCAGTCGTCGAAGGAGCCGGCGATTGGGCACCGGCGGTGATCCAGTTCCACCACCCAAAGGGCCACGAAGCGGCGCCTGCAGGAGCGGAACCGGCGGTCAGCAGGCCGCCGGCCAGGACGAGGGTGATCAGGAGGGCAGCGAGGTGTTTCTTGTCTTTTCGCATCCGAAGAACAGTACCCAGTGCCCGTTGCCCGCCGCACATCGGGTTACGCCCCTCTGCAAGGCCCAGATTCGTTTCCTGTTCGGGAGTCTCTTGACAGGCCACCGAGCCCAGGACTCTCATTCGAGGACCTACGTATACAAGAAAGGGGTGCTGACCATGCCTGACATCCAGGTTCCCCCGGGAAAGCAGTCCCGGCTGAGGACGGGAGCGGCCCTCATGACACTGGCCGGTTTGGCATTCGTGGGGTACGCCGCGGTCTTCTTTGTGCTCAATTTCACAGGCGCATTCCTGGAGCTGGGCATAGGACCCGACCAAGTGGACAAGGGAAAAACGGAGATTGAGGCGTTCAGCCCGCAGCTGTACCACTACATCAGCCATCTCCACATCACGATCAGCGGCTTCATCGCGGCCGCCGGGCTCGCCGTCGCGGGTCTGTCCTGGTACGGCGTACGCCGTGGAGAACGGTGGGCCTTCACCACAGCCGTTATCGTCCCGGTCGTCGGACTCGCCGTGGCCCTCCCCGCCCACTACCCCTGGGGACTGGCAACCCTTGGCCACCTCGGACCGGTCTACGTGGCCGCGCTCATTTTCCTGGCCGGGGCGGTGGCGGCGTACAGCGGACTGCGCAGCCCCTCGATGCCACACTGACATCATGCCCACTTTGCCGATGCCCATGGCGGTCGCGGCGGCCGGACCTCCGCACAATCCCACGCGCCTTCCAGTCGCCGGCGGGTCCCGCTAGCATTGGCGGTGCCCGGCGTTCCTAATGTCCCTTGCACTGGAGAAGGAAGCCATGAACAGCGTTACGTGTGACCTCACCGTTTCCCTCGACGGATTCGTCGCCGGTCCGCATCAAAGCCTGGCCGAGCCATTGGGCGAGGGCGGCGAGGACCTGCACCGCTGGATGTTCGAAGAACCGGAGGCGAACGCGGCGGCGATCGAGGGCATCCTCCGGGCAGGCGCCTTCATCATGGGCCGGAACATGTTCGCTGGCCCCGGCCCGGGGCCCTGGCCGGAAGACTGGCGCGGCTGGTGGGGTGAGGATCCGCCGTACCACGCACCGGTGTTTGTCCTTACGCATCATCCGCGCCCTCCCCTTGAGATGCAGGGCGGCACGACATTCAACTTCGTGGCCGATGGGATTGAGGCAGCATTGGCCCGGGCGCGGGAAGCTGCGGCCGGCAAGGACGTCGCGATTGCCGGGGGCGCCAAAACGGTGCAGCAATATCTCTCGGCGGGGCTGATCGACGAACTGCGGCTCCACACCTCACCGCTCATCCTCGGAGGGGGCGAGCGTCTGATGGATGGCGTCCGAAACGTCAGGCTTGAACCGACGGAAGTCAGCGGCACCAGCCTGGTGACGCATGTTCGCTACCGGTTGGTCCGCTAGGCGGCCCCTACTCTTGGGATTGTCCGGTGGGGACGCGCAGGCTGCCGTACCTCTCCATCCGGTGCCACCGCAGGTGCACGCCGGCCACGGCGGTGACAACGGCCTGAATGACGACGAGATACATGAGCTGCCGGTAAACGAACTGCTGAAGCGGAAGCGTCCACAGCGGGCGGAGGCGCTCATTGTCGAGCCGGAACGCGTAGGCGGCCATGAGGAATTGGACAGCCAGGAAGACAAACCACAGCGCCACGATCCGGAGTGGATCGAGGAAGATCAGGCCGTAGACAGCGAAGATATCGACGACCGGCGCGAACAGCGGAAGCAGCACCTGGAGGACGAGCAGGTAGCCGAGGCCGCGCCGCCCCAGCTTGCCGGCTGCCCCTCCCTGCACCACCGCGCCGCGGTGCTTCCACATTGCCTGCAGCGTTCCATAGCACCAGCGGTACCGCTGTTTCCAAAGCGCCGAGAGGCTCGCCGGCGCTTCGGTCCAGGCCCTTGCGTCGTCCTTGAAACAACGCGCCAGCCGTCCCGGCACAGTGACATGGTCAGGTCCGTGTCTTCCGCGAGTGTGTCATCGCTGACTCCACCGACGCGGAGGAGGGCATCGCGGCGGAAGGCCCCGATGGCGCCGGGGACAGTGGGCATGCATTCCGCGACGTCGAACAGCCTGCGGTCCAGGTTGAAGCCCACGACATACTCGATGTGCTGCCAGGCGCCGAGGATGCCACCGCGGTTGGCGACCTTGGTGTTGCCCGAGATGGCACCCACCCGCGGGTCGGCGAAGGGCTGGATCAGGGCATGGACTGTGTCCGGTTCGAAGACGGTGTCGCCGTCCACCATCACCACAAGGTTGTGGGTGGCGGCCTGCAGCCCGGCGTTAAGCGCGGACGGTTTGCCTCCGTTCTCCTTCCGGATCACCGTGACGCCGGGCAGTCCGAGCGCGTCCACGATGTCGGCGGTCCCGTCGGTGGATCCGTCATCGACGACGATGATCTCCACCGGGTGGGTGGAGGCCACGATGGACCGGACCGCCGCTTCGATGCCGGCCGACTCGTTGTACGCCGGCACGATCACTGTGACCGCGCCTGTAACCTCCGGCCGGACCAGCACGTCCACCCGGCGGCGGCCGCGGCCGGCCGTTGAGATGCGGCGTGCGGCACGGCTGTGCCGCGCGGCGAAGAAGACCACGAGGACGGCACGGATGAACGTCACGGCACCGGCTGCAACGAGCGCCCACGAGATGGCCGTGACAACGAAGCCGCTGAGGCGGATGCCCCACGCCAGGGCCGTCCCGCTGGCCTGTTCCATAGCGGTTGCCGGCCGCATGGTGTCGACGCCGATCGCATCACCAACGGTGGTGACCCGGAAATCTTTGTCGGCGAAGTGTGCAAGGGCGGAGTCCAGGGCGGCCACTGTCTGCTCCCGGTCTCCTCCGCCGTCGTGCATCAGGACCACCTGCCCCTGCGGCCCGGAAGGAGCCAGAGTGCGTTCAATCTCCGCGGCGCCCGGCAGCCGCCAGTCCCCGCTGTCCAGGCTGCTCAACACGGTGAGGTACCCCTCGTCCGCCGATGCCTGCATCGCGGACCAGGTACCGCCGGCCACGGCACCGTTTCCGGAGCTGTACGGGGGACGCAGCAGGGACGCCGCTTGGCCGGTGATGCCCATGATCGCGTCCTGGGCACCCTGGAGTTCAAGCTGGCGGCGCCACTCGTCGGCGGTGCCAAGGTCGGCATGGGTGAGCGTATGGACGCCGATTTCGTGGCCTTCGGCCATGATGCGCCGCACAATATCTGGGTTCTCGATCGCGGCCGAACCGACGACGAAGAACGTCGCATGTACCTGGTGCTTGCGAAGGACGTCGAGGATTTGTGGTGTCCAGACGGGGTCCGGGCCGTCGTCGAAGGTCAGGGCGACCGTTCGGTCCGGTGGCGTCACTGTGCGGACAGCCCCGTTACGGGCGTCGACCACGGGACCGCCCTGCGACACGGCGTTCGGGACGCTGCCCGAGGGTCCATTCGCAGGAGCTGAGTCGTAGCCGACTCCGGCGAGGTGGTGCATGTATCCCTGCACCACGAGGGCAATACCCAGGGCAAACAGGACCGCCATGAGGACGAACCAATGAGCCCTTACGTTGACAGGAACAGCGCCCTTGTTCCGGCGCACACTCACGGGCGTGGCGGGGCGGACGGCCGGGTTGCCTGGCCCGGGGCGGACCCGCTCATGCCGGGCGCCGCCGGCTCCGCAGCAGGCGCTGGAGCTTCAACACGCGGCACAGCCTGAACCGGCGGGCTGTTGACCGGCGGTGCCACGGGCGCGGCCGGGGGTGCAGCCACCGCGGCCTGGGCGGCGGGCAGGGCTGGCGGCCCTGCCGCCGGGGCTTCCACGGCCGGGAGGCCAGCCGCACTGGAAGCGGGCGCCGACGGCACCGGCTGCGGAGCAGGGGCCTCGGCGGCGGCCGGAAGGGGCAGGTAGGGCGCGGAGACATTGGATCCGCTGATGAACGCCACTAAAAGGAGCAGGACGTAGGCCGCCACAAGCCCCAGGGCTCCGAGGCCGATCAGCTTGACCCGCCTCAGCCGCCGGCCGGACGCGTCGACGAACACGGGTCCACGCGGCGACCCGGCGTGGGGCTGACTGGACGTTTCGTCAAGGGCTATCATCGGGGATCAACCTTAGAGGATCCCCAAAGCGAACCCCAAACACCGTTACTGGCATACGCAGGAATCGAGGATAGGGGTGATGCATTCCGCGTGCTCGCCCTGGTTAACGCCTGACCCTCAGCCCTCCGCCACCCGCATTAGCCTCCTGCGAACTGAACGTCGGGCACCGGCACCGGCAACGGCGAAGCCGCCCCCAACCCAACACTCCGGTCGGTCACTGCGGCGGCAAGGCCGTCGTCGTGCGTTACCAGAACCAGCGCGCAGTCCAGCCGGTCCACCTGCTCCATAAGGCAGCGCATCGTTTCTTCCTGCGTGATGAGGTCCAGGCGGGATGTCGGCTCATCGGCGAAGACCAGGGCGGGCTCAAGGAGCATCGACCGGATGATGGCAATCCGCTGCAGCTCCCCGCCGGAAATCTGCCCCGGCCTGCGGTGCAGAAGTTCGGGGGCAAGCCGCAGCGAGCCCATGAGCTCCTCAATGCGGGAGCGGTCCAGGCCGTGGCGGCCGACCACGTCCCCCAGCGCGTCCTTCAGCTGAACACGCGGTGGAAATGCCAGGGCCGGGTCCTGGTACAGCTTTTGGAGCCGGCCCCGTTTGAGGACGTCCGCATGCCGCACCGTCCCTGTGTCGGGCCGAAGGAGGCGCAGCAGTACATTCCCAAGGGTGGTCTTCCCGCTTCCGCTCGGACCGCTTAACGCAATCCGCTCCCCTGCCCTGACCTCCAGGGAGAGATCGCTGAACAGTTGCTGGCTGCCGAAGGACTTGCTGAGGCCCTCTCCCGAGACCAGAGCGGCGCCTGTCCGGTCCGCCAGATCCAACGGGCTCCTCATCCACGGGTGCCTCCAGTGGGAGGGTTCGGCAGCCAGGAGCCGCCGGGTGTACGGATGTTCCGGCTGTGCCAGGACCTGCCCGGCGGGCCCCTGCTCCAGAACATGGGCAGCCTTCATCACCAGGACCTTCCCGCCGAGCCCGCGGGCCAGGTCGAGGTCATGGGTAATGGTCAGCAGGACGCCGCCGCCGTCGAGGTGGCTCCGGAGCAGTTCCGCCAGTTCCGTCCTGGCGCGCTGGTCCAGGCCCTTGGAAGGCTCGTCCGCGATGAGAACAGGAGCGCCGCCGATGGTCGCCGCCGCGAACGCCACCCGCTGCGCCATGCCGCCGGACAGCGTGTGTGGAAAGGCCCGTGCAGCCTTACCCAGGCCCAGCGCGGACAGGAGGGTATCCGCAGCCCGCCGCGCGCCGCGTTTGTCCGTACTGAAGGTAAGGGCTCCTTCAGCCACCTGCTCGCCGGCCCGCATGGTGGGGTCCAGGGCCAGCACGGGTTCCTGGGGCAGAAGGGACATGGTCCGGCCCCACAGGCCGCGCCGGTTCGACTGGTCGCCGACGTCGTAGGAGCGGCCGTCCACGGTCAGGGTGCCGCGGGCTGTGAGGTTCGGTGGGAGCGTCCCCATGATGGCGTGGGCAAGCAGGGATTTGCCCGAGCCGCTCTCACCAACGATCGTCACGGGTTGCCCGCGCTCGAAGTCCAGCTGGTCGGCCTCGACCAGGACTTTGCCGCCGTGGCTTACGACGAGGTTGCTCAGGCGCAGGCTCATGCTCGGGACTCCTTGCTCCGCAGGCCCAGGAGCCCGATCAGGATAGTGGTGAGAACCAGGACCGGCGCCAGCGCCATCCAGGGTGCCTCGTGGTAATACGGGAAGGCTTCGGTGATCATCAGTCCCAGCTCGGGTGTGGGCGGCCGGACGCCGATCCCCACGAAGCCGAGCGTGGACAGCGCAAGGATGGAGGAGCCGACGCCGAAGGTCGCCATGGTGGTCAGCAGCGGCCGCAGTTCAGGGAAGAGGTGCCGGCGCACGATGTGTGCGGGTCCGAGCCGGAGCAGGCCTGCGGCCTCCACCGCCGGGCCGGCCAGGACAAGGCCGCTCCGGGCGCGGACCATGCGGAAATACTCCACCCACTGCGCCAAGGCGAGTCCCAGGCAGAGCGTCCAGAGGTCACCGTTGGCGATGGCTGAGACAACGAGAACCACCAGCAGGGCCGGCAGCGCGATGAAGACTTCGGACAGGCCGTGGAGTACCGAATCGACCCAGCCGCCGCGCCATGCTGCCGCTATGCCGGCCAGGGTGCCGAAGAGCATGGCGGCGCTGACGCACAGCACCGCCATCATGAGGGAGAGCTGGGTGGCGTGGGCCAGCCGCGCGATGACGCTGCGGCCCAGGTGGTCACGGCCCAGCGGCTCGGCGGGGCTTGGTGGGTCCAGGAACGTGGACAGGTCCTGGAGTGCGTGGTCCGGCCAGGCCAGGGGCCCGCCTATGGCGAAGACGGCCAGGGCGGCCAGCAGGGCTGCGGAAATGAGTTGTGTTTTTGTCCGGTCAGCCAGCCACTGCGGCCGGTTGGCGTATTGGGCTGGCGCCGGGGAGAGTTCGTGCATGGCGGCGGTGTTGGTCACAGTACTGCCTCCTTGTGGCGGGGCCGGGGATCAACAGCTGCTGTGGCGAGGTCAACGAGCGTATTCATGGCGACCACCATGAGCGCCAGCGCCAGTGCCGTCGCCTGGATCATGGGGATGTCCCGCCAGAAGATTGCATGGACCAGGGCATGCCCCAGGCCAGGCCAGGCGAAGAGGCTTTCCACCACCACAACGCCTTCGATGAGAACCAGGACCTGCACGCCGACGTAGGCGATCAGGGTCACGCCGGTGTTCCTGCAGATGTGCCGGAGGAACACGAGCCAGCCGCCCAGCCCCTTGGTGGCAGCGAAGCGGACATAGTCTGATTGGCGGATCTGCGCCATCGCATCCCGGGTTACCCGGGCGAACAGCCCGGAGAGGCCGACGGCGAGTGTCGCCGCCGGGAGAACGATGTTGTTCGCTTCCCCATGGCCGGCGGCGGGCAGCACGCCCAGGTGGACGGAAAACAGCAGGATCAGGAGCAGCCCGAGCAGGAATGGCGGCAGGGCCCGCGCGGCGGACACCCAGACTGTGGTGAGCCGGTCCAGGAGGCCGCCCGGCCGGGCCGCTGCCAGGGCTCCCACGGTGCCCCCGGCGATCAAGGCAAGAACCAGCGCGGCAGCCGCCAGCTGCAGGCTGCTCGCGAGGTGAAGGCCAAGTTCCCCGGCCACGCTTGCCCCCGTGACCAGCGAATTACCCAGGTCGAAGGACGCCAGGCCGGCCAGCCAGTCCATGAGCTGGAGCCAGACCGGCTGGTCAAGCCCCAGTTCAGCACGGACGGTGTCGGCGGACGCAGCGGTGACCTGGTCATAGCCGTAGCGGCCGGCGGCAATCCGAAAAGCGATATCTCCTGGGAGGTTTTGGACAATGGCGAAGCAGGCGGTGGAGACGACGAGGACTACCCCGGCCGCCTGGAGGGCGCGGCGGCCCAGGACCCCTGCCGTGGTGGCCACGGCGGGAGGAACAGCGGGCCTGGATAAGGGACGGGGCTCTGCGGTGGATAAGGTCATGATGTCCCCCTCCTACTTTTTCCAGGCCAGGTCGCCCAGGCGCCATGAACGCTCCAGCGGGTCCAGCGTCACGCCGTCGACGCGGGCGCTGACCACGGCGCTCTGCCGGTACCAGGCCACCGGGATGACGGGCAACTGGGCCTGCAGGATGTCCGCGATTTTTCCGCGGGACTCCGCTGCCTTCCCGGCGTCGTTGCCGTTGGCCAGGTCGTGCAAAGCCGAGGTGAGGGCGGGGTCGTTCCAGCCCATGGAACCGTAGTCTCCGCCTTCGGGGGCGAAATCGTCGCTCAGGGTCACCAGTGCGTCGGGTACCAGTGCGTAGTTGCGGGAGTACAGCGCCAGCTCGAGGGATCCGTCCTTATGCCCGGCCGGGATTTCGCTGGAGTTGCCCACCTTCACATCCACGGCGATTCCCAGTTCTTTCAGCTTGGCCTGGATCGCCGTGGCGAGGATGGGAAGTTCCGGGCGGTCAGGGAAGGTCCGCAGGGTGACTGTAAATTTCCTGCCGTCTCGTTCCAGGATGCCGTCGCTGCCGGGGACCCAGCCGGCGTCGGCCAGGAGTTTCCGGGCGGCGGCCGGATCGTGCTCCAGGGGCTTGGCCGATGCCTGGTGCCAGTCCGGCAGGGATGGCGGGAAGAGCTGGGTGGCCGCCATCTCCGGATCACGCAACAATGCCGTTGCCATCGATTCGCGGTCCAGTGCCAAGCTGAGGGCGCGGCGCACCTGGACGTCGCCGAGGATTTTGTGGCCGGAGTTGGCCTTCAGCAGGATGCTCCTGGGCAGGGTCACGGCGGCGATATCCAGCTTGCCTGCCTGCCTGATCTTCTGAAGGCTGGTGGGGTCCATGCCGAAGGTAACGTCCGCCTGGCCGCTTTCGGCCATCAAAGCCCGGCTTTCGGCCCTCCCGACGGCCTGATAAGTAACCTCGGAGATGTCCGGCTTCTCGCCATGCCACTGCTCGAAGGCCGCAAGTTCAACCTTGGCCGGCGGCACGATGTGCGACACCTGGTATGGCCCTGAGCCCACCACTTTGGTGACTGCCTGATCGGGACCGTAGGAACTGGGGGCGAGGATTTGGGTGCTCGTGTGGGCCAGTACCGCCGGCAAGGGTGCAAACGGCTCCGCCAGGTCCACGCGGACAGCATTGCCCTCTGCCGAGATCGCCTTGAGGGGAACCGTTGCCAGCGGGGTGCCGGCCTTGCCCTGTGCCGTGGTCAGCGCGGCCGCTGCCACCTCGGCATTGACAGCCGTGCCGTCATGGAAGAGGGCATCCGGACGGAGCGCGAAGGTCCAGGACAGCCCGTCTGCGGAGGCGCTCCAGCTTTCGGCCAGTCCGGGCTGGAGGACGCCCTGGACGTCCGCGTCCACCAGGGTTTCTGCCACCTGCAGCCGGGTGAAGAAGCCGCCGGCCGTGGAGGGGTCAAGGCTGTGGAACTCAAACTGCCCCACCACCCTCAGCGGCTGCGTAGTTTCCGGGGCGTCGTTGCCGCCAGCGGCACACCCCGCAATCATCAACAGTGCGACGGTGGACGCGCCAGCCACCCTCATCTTTTGCCAACCCATTTGTTCTTTCCTTCTGATCGCCAAGCGTTAGTAGTCCGACCCAACACCCTAGATGCAAATCATTATCATTAGCAATTTCGTCGCGTACTTCACTGGTCATGCTTGTGGTTGTTTTGGACGGCCGGGTTGCCCACCATTGAAGGGTGGAAATGAAGGACAGGCTGCGCCGGCTCGCGTTTGCCATGTGCCTGCTGATCCCGATCAGCGGAACGGCGGGATGCGCCTATGAATACTCCGAGCCGGTGCACACACCGGTACCCGCCTACGAACAGGGGCCTACGCCAACAGCCGGCCCAACGCCAATGGCAGGGGCCCCGAAACCTTACAACGATCGGCGGATCCTCGAACTTGAGGCCGTGAACTACGCTCAGCTGGACCGGCTCCTGGGGGAATTGCCGGAGCCAGTCCTCCTTTCCGAGGTTGGGCCACTGGACGGACCGGTCAGGGGGTTCGGCAAAACTGAGAGGGTACCGGCGGCCGGGCGGTACACCGTCACCGCAGCCTGTGTTGGTGCTTCCGGAGCGGAAATATCCGTCGGACAGGAGCACCCCGGCGCGCCTTTCCGGCCATTAGTGCTCGCACTGGACTGTGCCGGGAGCACGTCGCACGTCCTTGAACTTCAGCAGGGGTACGTTTTCGCGCATCTGACCCTGCCCAGCCCGGGCGATACGCCGTGGACGGGAGCGGTTGGCGGTGTCCGCGTGAGCCGCATGGGCTGATCCCCGGCACTTACCGGTCGTTTTTCGCTAGGGTGAAGACTATGTGAGCAACAGAGGCCGGTGGTTCACCGGTACCTGGGATTGCATCGTGCTGGGGGCGCGCCGCCTCCGCGCGCCCTCCGGCCCATTGGACAATCTTGAACAAGCTCCTTCACCACACTCATTGCGGTTATCGCGCTTCTCTACTGTTCCTTCGCTTCGCCGTTATTGGCTCCACGGGGATCCCTCAAACATGAGAACCAAGGCCGAGAGGCAGTTGCGCAAGGCTGAGAGGCAGAGGCGCACTGAGGAGTACGTCAAGAAGCATGTGCCGAAGTACCGGTACGGGACTGGAGGGTGGAGTAAGGAGTACGTGGTCTACGCCTACACAGAGGAAGAATGGGGCCTCGGAGGGCACAATGCCACAGAATCCTCCAACATGGCCAACAGCGTTATCGGCCAGAGTTTGGTCGCCCTGATCATGACGGTCCCTGCCATCCTGGCCCCATTTGGAATTCCCTTCGGGATCCTCACGATCATCATGTCCTTTCCCGATCCGGGTGACATGGGCATGGGCGTGGTGGTGACGCTGTTCTTCGCATTCCTGACCCTCATATGTACCGGCGGCTGGTTGGCCAGCACCGCAATACTCCGGAAGGAATGGCGGGCACGCAAGCTCCGGAAACCCAAGGGGCTGCCAAAGCCCATGTACGAGGTCACAGATGACAAGGCCCGTCGGTGGTTTGAGAAGAATCCAGGAATCCTTGACATCACCAGGGAGAACTTCCCCTACAGCACCTACCCTTTTCCAGGAGAACCTGGCTTCGTTGCACCGAAAGAGGACTGACAGCGCCCTACCCGGCGTTCCGTGTTGTTTAGTCGCTGGATGAGTTCGGCGTTGACGTCAGTCAGCCTCCGCGCAGCACGTCTACGTGTACGTGGTCGAGGTGGCGCAGGATCTCGTTGCGGGGCTCAGGTGCGTCGTAAGAGTGCCATTGCCCGCTCGAGCTGTGTACGCTCCAGAACCGGTCGTCGAAGATCACGTACTGGATGTCCAGGTCCTCGGCATGGGCGACGAGCCAGTGGGCGAGTATCCATCCCTGACGCCGGTTCTCTTCGGCCACGGGGCGGAGGAAGATGTCGATCGCCCGGCCGTCGTAGTGCGTGGAGTCCGCTCCGTGCCCCTGGCCGACGCCGCCCGGGGCGAACCCGCCCAGGCTTTGGTCGCCAAACACTTCGGTCATGGCCTCGCGCACATGTTCGGCGCGGGGTGTCAGGCCGGCGGCACCCAACTGCTGTTCCTGCAGGTCCCCGGCGGCGGAACCCCGGCAGGCCAGTGAAGGACCAGCGTCTTCAGCTGGCCCCTCGGCCAGCCGCTGCAACACCCCATCATCGATGCCGGAGGTGTCCGGTGCTTCCATCCCGCGGGCCAGGAGAGCGACGGCGGTCGTTGCCAGCTGCGCCTCGTCGCGGTCGAGCCCGACCTCCCCCTCCGAGGTTGCGACCGTACAGTCCGGGGGCAACAGCACCGGGGTGATCCCGGTGCGGAAGCCACTGAGCAAGCCGGGTCCGAAGAGCACCAGCATTGCTGCGAGCACCCCGACCAGCAGCAGGCCTAAGAGCAACCGAAGCGGGCGGCGCCGGGTCCCCTGCCTCCCGTCGTTGGTCAACACGACAGCAAACACGCGGGCCGCACGGGCACGGTGTGGGTGCCGGCAGCGGCCAGCTCAGGGACCAGCGCTGATCCGTAGATTCCGGGGCCGATCACCCCAGTTCCGTTTCCGATGATGTGTCCTTCTCGTTGCGCAGCAGTAGTCCAGTCATAGCATCTTGTCCTGTCTGTTCTCTGAGCTGATGACCGCCATCGGGCCATCACACGGGCGGAGTACTACGACTGGAAACGCCGCAGCGAACGCCTCATCCGCGCCAGCGGTAAGCCCTACACAATCGTGCGGCCCGGCTGGTTCGATTACAACGACAGCACCAGCTCCAGATCACTCATCGACAGTCTGACATGTGCGGAGGCTGCCCACACCACGATCGAACTCGTCGCAGAACTCGGACCAGAGCAGCCCTTCCTCGATCCTCTGTTCGCGCGCCTTGACCGCGATCCCAGCGGCGGCATCGATGGAGTCCGGGACCAGCAAAATCTTCCTTTGGCTGCAGAACCCGCGTCCGTCGTCGTCGGCCTTGAAGCCGCTGCCGACGGCACCTAACTCTCGTGCTGCCCCCGGCGAGGAATTCCGCCGCGCCATTGCGGTAAGAGTCCTTAGGGGTGCGGCAGACAATGCGACCCGAGCCGCTGACAGCCGGCACCCTCTATGGGCCCTGCCTATGAATCCTTGGTGGAGGTCGCCGTCGGGTCCGGGCTGTCTACTTCAGGAGTCGGGATTGCCGTCGGAGCAGGGCTGCTCACTTCAGGAGTAGGAGTTGCCGTTGGAGCAGGGCCGGTTTCCGTCATCGGAGCTTGAGTGCCGGCAGTTGCAGTGGGGCTAGCTGCTTCTGGGGCCACCGTGGCAGCTGGTGCCGGCACCCCATATTCGACCTTCGTGGTGCCGTCCTTGGTCACCGTGATCCGCCCGCCCTGGTAGTCCTGAACGGTGCTGCCATCGGCGGTGACGTAATTGTCCGTGGTCGGGTAGCCGAGCTTTCCGTGTTCGAACCCGGTAGCGGCCCACGCTTCGCGGGTCTTTCCGACGGAGACACGAACGCCGACGACGGGATTGGAGATCAACGCGCCCCACTGGAAGTTCTGGTACGAGCCGCCGTCCTTCAGACCGTTGACCCTGCCCGAGGTGGGGAAGCCGAGGATGCCCCCTCCGTCGACGTCGTTGTACTTCTTCGTGTAGTCGGCAAGAAGGGCATGCCCTGCTGTGGAGGGAGACCAGAAAATGATGCCACCCTGGTAGGTCTGGTACACGCCGCTGTTCATACCGAGTGCGTTTGACGTCGGGTAGCCCAATGCACCGTTTTCAAACCCGTGTTGGGCCCAGACGTCCCTGAGGGGTCCAAAGGAAATGTGGGCGCCCGACGCCGGGGACCACATGATGACGCCCTGTTCAAAGCCCTGCCAGGCGCCGCCATCCTTACCAGGGTTGGCCCCGGTGGTTGCAGTGCCAAGCCACGTGTTGGCCTTGTATTCGTCAGCGGTGGCTCCCGTAACCGGGAAAACGCCCCAGCGGCCAGCCGTGATCACGCCGCCCTGGTAGTCCTGGGCCACCCCGCCCGGGACCGGATATTCGTCGGTTGTGAGGTAGCCCATCCTGCCGTTCTCGAAGCCAAGCGAAGCCCAGATGGTGCGGATAGCTCCTATGGAAAGGTGAGTACCATGGGCAGGCGTATGAAGGATGGATCCGCCCTGATAGTTCTGGAATGAGCCGCCTTCCTTCAGGCCAGTGACAACGTCAGTGGCCGGG
The DNA here is from genome assembly GCF_056279405.1 of Pseudarthrobacter sp. TE3704. Taxonomy (NCBI): domain Bacteria; kingdom Bacillati; phylum Actinomycetota; class Actinomycetes; order Micrococcales; family Micrococcaceae; genus Pseudarthrobacter; species Pseudarthrobacter sp. TE3704. The sequence continues at coordinate 74,298 of NZ_JBWCCJ010000002.1, read as the reverse complement.
TAGCCCATACGGCCATTTTCGAAGCCTGTGGATGCCCACTTGTCACGGATGACGCCTGTGCTGATGGCGGCGCCTGACGCGGGAGAGAACATGATCGCCCCGCCCTCGAAACCCTGCCATGATCCGCCGTCCTTGATTCCTTGCACTTCGTCAGTGGTCGGGTAGCCCAGCGGGCCGTTCTCGGATCCCTGCGCCCGCCACTTGCCGTTGATCCCATGTGTGATCGCGTGCGTTCCCGTTGCCGGTGAGGAAAAGATTCCGCCGTGCTGGTACGCCTGGTAGGAGCCGCCGTTCCTCAGGCCGGTGATGACGTCGCTGATTGGGTAGCCAAGGACCCCGCTCTCAAATCCGGTGTCGGCCCACTTGTCGCGGATCGGGCCAAACGAGGACAGCCGCGCGCCGGATGCGGGCGAGTACATGATGACGCCGCCCTGGTACACCTGATACACGCCGCCGCCCTTGAGCCCGCCCACTTCATCAGTGATGGGGTATCCGAGGGGACCATTCTCGAAGCCGGTGGAAGCCCACTTGTCGCGGGTTGCTCCCCAGGAGAACCGTGCGCCGGTTGCAGGTGACCAGATAATCGCACCGCCCTGGAAATTCTGGAAGGCACCCCCATCCTTCAGTCCGCCTGTTTCGCTGGACGTGGGACTTCCGAGCCTGCCCGCCGGTCCACCCGACTGAGCGTATTTCTCCGTGACGGCGCCGAACGGATCACTGGAGTGGGGTGTGAAGACGTCGTCCACCGCACCCATAATGATGCGGTCTCCGGGGCGGTTGCTGCGAAGGAAACGGTTCACCACTTCGAGACTGGTGGAGATGCAGCCGGCGGAGGTGGTGCGGCCGGCGTGCAGGAAGATCGCGTAGGAGGCGCCCTGGGTTACCGGCATGTCAGGCTGGCGGTTGTAGTTGATGACCGCGGCCTGCTCGTAGTAGCCCTGGTTCATGTAGGTGTAGAGGTTCTCGTCTGAGGGACCGCCGCGGCCTTCAAAGTACTGGTTGTAGGTGGGCCCGTATTCGCCGCCCCAGCGGGAGTTCGAGTTGACGGTGTGATAGGCGAGCGCGGTTCCGGGGTTGGAACGGCCGAGGGCTTCGGTCACACTGTAGGACCCGGAGGGAGACTTGTAGGTGTCCTCCCAGGTGAGGCCGGGAGGGGCGAAGCCCTTCAGTCCGGCGTAGCCCCAGTCCTGCCATTCCTGGATATATTGGTTGCCGGAGCGTACGCATCCGGTGATGGTGACCCTGTTCGATTCGCGGCTCTCTGCGGTTGCAAACGTCACCCGGTTGGCGCCGAAGCTTGAGTATTTGACCTGACCGGCGGACAGACGCTGGCAAGGGTTGTAGACCTGAGATGCAGCTTGTGCGCTGCTGATACCGGCAAAGGCACTTCCCATAACGGCGATCACTGCCAGGGCAAGTGAAAAGGGCCTGGTTTTCTCGGCCATGGTTCTGCTTTCGTTGGGCGGTGATGGTGCCATGGATGTGGAGCCGGACATGACACTGCCCACCCCCGCTTCAGTAAACATGCCCAGCCCTCTGCAGTGGTGGAACCGCGCCGGGACGCGACCCGCGTTTCCGCAGGCCAAGCCCGGCGGATACTGAGGAGGGCAAGGGGTTGCGGTATCCAGCGATGACTGCCATTCTGCTTCCAGCATCCACCGGGCTCCGGGAAAGGATCGGCCATGCCGAGGGAGATCGTCAGGTCGGACAAGGCACCTGGTTCACCGTTTTTCAGCCAGGGCGTCAAAGCGAAACCATTCGTTTTTGTCTCCGGGACGGTTGGCGCCGATCCGGTCAGCGGCCAGCTTGCGGGCAACAGCATCCAGGACCAGACACGCCAGGCTCTTGCAAACTGCGAGGCCATCCTTGAAGCAGCGGGGGCAGGGCTGGGAGACGTCGTTGAGGTCGGCGTGCTGCTCAGTGCTCCCTCGGACTTCGCGGGATTGAATGAGGAGTATGCGCGGTGGTTCCCGCATGACCCTCCGACGCGCTACGTCGCCAAGCTCGGCGTCGATCTTCCGGGAGTACTCGTTTCGATCCGTATGACTGCCTTCATCGGCTGAGAACCCGCGGCTGAGTCCCATGGCCACCTCGCCGCCCGGACCTCACACGAGTTAGGTATGCTGAATCCAAAGCGAGGAGATCGGCATGGTGAAACGAAAAGCTACCGCACTGGATGTGGCACGACGGGCAGGCGTGTCCCGCAGTGCAGTATCACTGGTGCTCAACGGCAGGGCAAACGGCAACGTCACTGCAGAACGCCAGGAGCGCATCCTCCGTGCCGCGGCGGAGCTTGATTACACGCCCAACTCCGTTGCCCTCAGCCTGCGCAACCAGCAGACATCAACGATCGGCATCATTACGGATGACATCGTCACCAGCCCTTTCGCCGGCCGGCTGATCAGCGGCGCCTCACGCACGGCCCTGGCCCGCGGGTACATGGTCCTGGTGGTCGATTCAGAACACGACACGTCCCGCGAGAGCGCGGCGGCACAGCAACTCGTGCATCGGCAGGTAGACGGGATCATGTACGCCACCGGCAGCCTGCGTGAAATTACTGCCCCGCCGGCAATGCTCACCTTGCCCGCCATTTTGGCCAATTGCACCCATGCCGGTTCCCAACTCCAGTCGGTCATACCGGCAGAGGTCGACGGCGGGCGCGCCGCGGCACAGCTGCTCATTGACCTGGGCCACCGCCGCATCACCCTGTTGGCCGGAACCCTCAGCTCACCTGCCGCACCGCAACGCGAACAGGGATACCGGGAGGCCATGGAAGAGGCGGGGCTGGGCAGTGAACAGCAGCACGTCCATATGACCGGATGGGACATCGATGAAGGCTACCGGGCCGCTTCCGCTGTGCTGGGCGGTAGAGACCGGCCGACGGCGATCATCTGCTCCAACGACAGGGTGGCCACCGGTGTCTTGCTGTACGCCGCTGCCGCAGGACTGCGCGTACCGCAGGATCTCTCCGTGGTGGGCTACGACGACCAGCAGAACCTTGCCGCCAACCTTGTTCCCGCCCTGACCACCGTGGCACTTCCGCACGCCGAAATCGGAGCAACGGCCATGTCCATGCTGCTGGATGCGGTGGAAGGACAAACCCCGGCAGCGGGGAACCCGGAAGCAGGAACCCTCTACATGCCCTGCCGGATCATCCCGCGGGCTTCAACCGCAGCGGTCCCGGCCGGCTGACCAGCGGACCTTCAGCCGCTGCGGTTTCTAAACCTCAGAGCAGGGCCTGACGAACAATTGCACCACTACTTGACACGTGTTAGGTCGCGAATCTACTCTGCTTAACACGTGTTAGGAGGAGCCGACAATGACGTCTGAAAAGACACCGGGGCAACCAGCCCCCTCGCATGCGCCGCGGTCCGGCCGCGGAATTTCGCAACTCACGCGGCGTTCCATGCTGGGCCTTACGGGACTTGCTGTGGCGGGAGCCACCTTGGGAGCCTGGCCTCGACTGACAGGCACAGATATTCCGGGCCGCGGCAGCAAGGCCCTAAACATCGCCATCCTCGGAACGGCAGCGGATGCGGCGGCCCGGCAGGGCCTGGTTCACGCCTTCACCGCCGCCCACCCTGATATTCCGGTCCAGGTGCAGGCCATCCAGGGCGCCGACTGGAAAGACTTCTTTTCCAAAATCCTCACCATGGTGGCCGCCGGAACACCGCCGGACGTCGTCTACGTGGCCACCGAGGGCGCCCAGCTGTTCGCCGACAAGCTCGCCGAGCCGCTGGATGACTATGTCCGCCGGGACGCTGCCGACATGAGTGACTACTTCGATGACGTTCATCCGAGCCTGCTGGAAGCCTTTATGTACCAAGGCAGTCTGTACCAGCTTCCGCTGGACTGGAACGCGGCGAACATGTACCTGAACACCACCACCTTCGCCCAGGCCGGGCTCGAGCGCCCCAAGGACGACTGGACGCAGGACGACTTCAGCGCCACCCTCCGAGCCCTGCGGAAAGCCCGCCCGGCCGACTTCACCCCGTACTACTGGACCAACCGGCTTTTCGGCGGGGTTGTGCCGTGGCTCTACGCCAACGACACCAGCTTCCTCACCGAAACCAAGGCTTCCGGCGGGGATTGGATGTGGGACCGTTTTTACCCGAACGACCCCGCCCGCGCCACACGTGGCGGCGGCTATCAATGGCTTGCCCCCAACGCGGAAGACGGGCGGGTTATCGAGACCTTCGACTACCTGCGCGAACTCGTTGCCGAAGGACTTGGCGTCCGTCCTGAAGCAGGCGGCGGCAACGCCCTGGTGGGCTTGTTCGGCAACAACCGCATCGGCACCACGCCGGCCGGCGGTTACTGGGCGCAGGGCCTGCACGACGCCGGCATGACCGCCGACCAGTTCGATGTGCAGTTCTTCCCCCGCTGGCGGACGCAGCGGCACCAGTTCGGCGCAGCCGGCTACGCCATCATGCGCACGGCGAAGGACAAGGATGCAGCCTGGGAATGGGTAAAGTTCTGCTCCAGCCGGGAAGCGATGCAAATGGCCATTTCCAAACCGAACACCACTCCGACCCGCCGTTCAATGGTCAACGAGTCCTTTTACGCGGCCACCGGGCCCCGGCATTGGAAAGTGTTCTACGACACCCTCGACCGGTTCCCCACCTCCGGCCCCATCCCCGCGCCGCCCCAGCAGGCCGCCGTCGAAACTGCCCTCATGAAAAATGTTTCCACCGCTGTCAGCGGCAGCTCCGCTGATGTGCGGGCCGCGATGGGCACCCTGCAGCGTGATCTCGAACTGGCTCTGAGGAGGAACCCATGACCACCACTTCCACCGCCTCACGCCAGACCGCAAAACCGCCGGCCGCGCGCCGCTCGTTCGTCGAGCGATGGCTGGCCATGATTTTCCTGGCCCCCACGCTGCTGGGAATGGCCCTGTTCACCTTCCTGCCGATCATCGGCTCGCTGGTCCTGGCCTTTTTCCGCTGGGACATCATTTCGGCACCACAGTTCGTCGGTTTCGCCAACTTCGCCTCGCTGGCAGAGGACCCCACCGTCCGCGTGTCCTTCCTGAACACCATCCTGTTCGTCATCGTCGCGGTGATCCTCCAACTCGGCATCGCCCTTGGCCTGGCTTCCATGCTGCAGGGCAGGATGCCGTCCTGGCTGAGGGTGTTCCTCCGTTCCACCTTCTTCTTTCCCCTGGTCCTCTCCGCCGCGTCGGTGTCCATCTTCATGCGGTACATGTTTAACGAACAGTTCGGCGTGGTGAACTGGCTCCTGTCCCTGATCGGTATTCCCGCAGTGCCATGGCTGACCAGTCCCGTGGCATCGGCGGCCGTGGTGGTTCTGGTCTACGTGTGGCAGAACTTCGGGTTCTCCTTTCTGCTCTTTCTCGGCGCCCTGACCAACATTCCCAAGGAACTGCACGAGGCAGCGAACCTGGACGGCGCCACAGGCTGGAAACAGTTCAGCAATGTAACCCTTCCCCTGATCAGTCCAACGGTGCTCGTCGCCTCCGTCATGGCCATCATCAGTGCCCTGCAGGTCTTCGACCAGCCCTACGTCCTGACCAACGGCGGTCCCGGTGATTCCACCCGCACTGCCGTCATGGTGATCTTTGAATCCGCCTTCCAGCAACTGGAGTTCGGCGAAGCCTCCGCCATCGGCCTGGTCCTCACCGTGCTGATCCTTGCCGTCACCGCCCTGCAGTTCCGCCTCAGCCGCCGCTTCGTCTTCTACCAGTGAGGTCCCTCATGTCCAGCCAGACCCTGCACACCGGGACCGACAAGACTTCCGGTTCCACTACCGGCACGCCAACCAGCCACAAGCGCTCCCGCAACCGCCGCCTGCCCGCGGCTGGAACCGTCGGCCGGTACACCGCGTTGGCCGTGGCGGCCGCGCTGACCCTCGGCCCGGTCCTGTGGACCCTGTCCACGTCGCTGCGGGCGCCGTCGGAATCGTTCAACCTCCCGCCGTCCTTCCTGCCCATCAATCCTGATTTCACCGCCTACCAGGAGGTGTTCAGGCAGATCAACGTCGGCCTCCTGGTCCTGAACAGCGCCCTGGTGACCGGGCTGATCGCGCTTGGCCAGATGGCTTCGGCCACCCTGGCCGGCTACGCGTTCGCCCGCCTGGACTTCCGCGGCAAGAAGGCCATCTTTTCGTTGGTGCTGGCCACCATGATGGTCCCGGTGCAGGTCACCATCGTCCCGGTGTTCATGCTCATTCGCGGGATGGGCCTGTCCGATACGCTGCTGGCCCTGATCCTGCCGGCCATTCCCACCGCCTTCGGCACTTTCCTGATGCGCCAATACTTCCTGGGCCTGCCCAATGATTTTGCGGAAGCGGCCGCCCTGGATGGTGCCGGGCCGTGGCGGATCTTCCGTTCCGTTTACGCACCGTTGGCGGTCCCGGGCATGGCCATCGTCGGGATCCTTGCCTTCAACTTCCACTGGAACGAGTTCTTCCGGCCCCTGATCCTCACCATCAGCGAACAGAACTTCACGCTTCCCCTCGGCCTCGTCACGCTGCAGGGCAACCTCGGCACCGGGAGCATATCGGTGGTCCTCGCCGGCGTGATCCTGTCCATGCTGCCCGCACTGGTCGTCTTTATCTTCGGCCAACGCACCCTGCGCGAAGGCCTCACGGCCGGCGCAAGCAAATAACACACACATTTCGAAAGGAACCCCATGGATACCCTCACCCCGATCAGCACGGCCACCACAGACTCCTACCGCCCGGCCCTGCACTACACCGCAAAAGACACCTGGCTCAATGACCCCAACGGCCTGATTTTCCACGACGGCGTCTATCACCTCTACTACCAGAACAACCCGCTGGGAAACGTGTGGGGAAACATGTCCTGGGGCCACGCCACCTCTACCGACCTGCTGGCGTGGACCGAACACCCCGTAGCCATCGCCTGCGACGAGGACGAAGATATCTTTTCCGGCAGCGTCGTGTATGACCGTCAGAACACCAGCGGATTCGGCAGCGGGTCCGTTGCCCCGCTTGTGGCGATCTACACCAGCGCCTACAGACCGGGCTCCATGCATGAGGGCGTCCAGGCCCAGTCCCTGGCGTACAGCCTGGACGGGGGCTACACCTGGACAAAACACACAGGCAATCCTGTCCTTAACCGCGGGTCCGCCGAGTTCCGCGACCCCAAAGTCATCCGGTACGACGGCGACGCAGGCAGCTACTGGGTGATGGTCGCCGTCGAAGCCAAAGACTTCCAGGTGGTCCTCTACAAGTCCGACGACCTGAAAAACTGGGAACTGCTGAGCACTTTCGGCCCCGCAAACGCCACGGGCGGCGTCTGGGAATGCCCCGACCTGTTCCCCCTCCCCGTGGACGGCGACCCGGCAAACCTCAAGTGGGTCCTTACCGTCAACCTCAACCCCGGCGGGCCCAACAACGGCTCAGCCGGCCAATACTTCATCGGTGACTTCGACGGAACCACCTTCACCTCCGCCAGCACCGTCACCGAAGGCCTCCAGGACGCTGACCGGCTGGGCGAATACCGGTGGCTGGACTGGGGCCGGGACTACTACGCCGCCGTCTCCTTCAGCGACGCCCCAGACAACCGCCGCCTCATGATTGCCTGGATGAACAACTGGGACTACGCCAACCACATCCCCACCACGCCCTGGCGCAGTCCGATGAGCCTCGCCCGCGAAATCTCACTCCAGGCCAGCGACGGAAAACTGTGCCTGGTCCAGCAGCCCGCGGGTGACCTGGCTGCCCTGGCCCAGCCGGAGTCTTTCCACCTCCCCGAAACCACCATCCACGACGGCGTGCAGGTTCTGGCCGGCGCGGCCGGCACGGTCCAGCGCATTGACGCCAGCTTCACGCCGGGAAGTGCAGAGGAATTCGGGATCATCCTGCGAGGGGACGGCACGAAGGGAACCCGTGTGGGCATCCGGCCCGGCCAAGCCCAACTGTTCGTGGACCGGCGGGAATCCGGAAAGACAGACTTCCACGCATCCTTCCTCTCCATTGACACCGCTCCTGTCCTGCCGAAGGACGGGTCCTACGACCTCACCATCTACGTGGACCGCTGCTCCGTTGAAGTCTTTGCCCAAGGCGGCCGGGTCACCATGACCGAACTGATCTTCCCGGCCGGGACCAGCACCGACCTCGCCGTTTACGCCGTTGGCGGCTCGGCAACCATCAACAGCCTTCAGGTCACGCAGCTCGCGTAGCGAAACACCCACAGGAACGAAAATCAGCCCCTTGACAGTGCCGGAGTAACGCGCGTAACCTCTATCACACACACTAGTAACGCGCGTTACTCCCTCAGCAATATCACGACGATCTCCGGAGCATTCAATGGCGAACACCACCACCTCGAAGCATGCCGCGGCTGCGCGGCAGCGGGGTGTCACCATGAATGATGTGGCCAAACACGCCGGTGTTTCCCGGACTGCGGTCTCGTTCGTGCTGAGCAACCGCGAAAATGCCAGCATCTCCGAGGAAACCCGCTCCCGGATCATCGAAGCTGTTCAGGCCCTGGGCTACCGCCCGAATGCCGGAGCACGGGCACTGGCGTCCCAGCGCAGTGATTGGTACGGGATTGTCACCGAGATCGTGACGGCCCCGTTCGCCGTCGACATCATCAAGGGTGCACAAGACCAAGCCTGGCTCGACCGCAAGTTCCTGCTCATCGCGCCCTCCGACCAGGCTGATGCCGTAGGACCCAACCAGGGCCTGGAAGATGCCGCAACCGAAAAGCTGTTGGAGCAGCGGGTGGAAGGACTTCTGTACGCAGCCACTTTTCACCGGGGCGTCCACGTTCCGGAGAGTGCCAAGGAAGTACCCACAGTCTTGATCAACTGCTTCGACGCGGATGGAAAGCTGCCCTCGATCGTCCCTGACGAGCGTGCGGGTGGCAGGGTCGCCGTCGAACGTCTGCTCCAAGCCGGCCACACCCGCATCGGAGTCATCAACCTCGACCCGGTCATTCCTGCTGCAGTGGGGCGATTGCAAGGTGCACGCGACGCACTCGCCGCCGCCGGACTGGATCTGGACCCGGAACTGGTGGTGTCCGGATACGCAACGGCCGACGGCGGCTACGAAGCTGCGTGCCGGATCCTGGACCGCTATCCACAACAGGACAGGCCAACTGCGCTGTTCTGCCTCAACGACCGCATGGCGATGGGCGCTTACGACGCCATCAAAGAACGGGGCCTGACCATCCCCGGGGACATCGCCGTGATCGGCTTCGACAACCAGGAACTGATTGCGGCCTACCTCAGGCCCAAGCTGACCACGGTTGCGTTGCCGTTCGAAAAAATGGGCGCCCTGGGAGTCCAGACGCTCGCAGCTCTGACAGCAGGACAGCCGGTAATTGCCGACCAGCAATTAGTCGGCTGTCCGCTGCTAGAACGCTCTTCGGTCTGACCGCGAAATCAATAGCGAAGAGCAACCCCTCCCCCACCCCTTCACCTTGCTGATGAAGACAGGAAAGAGATAACCATCATGTCACAACCCCGATTCCTGAGGGCTGCCCGCACCACGGTGGCCGGACTGGCGGTAGGCGCACTGCTGCTCACCGGCTGTGCAGCCAACAAGCCTGGCGGCACCGACGCTGCTGCGAACGCCAGCGCCTTTCTCACCATTCCGCGCGAGGATATGGGCACGTTCGTGCAGAACTTCAACCCGTTCGCGCCCACCGTCAACCCGATGGTCCAGCAGTCCATCTACGAGTCGCTGCTGATCTTCAACCCTGCCAAGGGAGAAACGGTGCCGTGGCTCGCCACTGAATGGAAGGCGGCCGACGACGGCAAGTCCATCACCTTCACCCTGCGCGACGGCGTGAAATGGTCCGACGGACAACCGTTCGTCGCGGATGACGTCGCCTACACCTTCGAGCTCCAGAAGAAGATCAAGGGTGGTTACGAGTATCTGGACACCGTTGCCGCCGAAGGCACCAACAAAGTCACCTTCAACTTCAACAGGCCTTGGTCCCCCGCCCTTCACGACGTCGGACAACTCACCATCCTGCCCAAGCACATCTGGTCCACCCTCGCCGACCCGGAGAAGGACGCCAACGCCAAGCCCGTCGGCACAGGCCCTTACACCGAGGTAGACACTTTCCAGGCCCAGTCCTTCGTGCTGAAGAAGAACCCCAACTACTGGCAGCCCGAAAAGCAAAAGATCGCCGGCATCAAGATGCTCGCCTTCGCAGGGAACGACGGCGCCAACCTCGCCGCCGCGAACGGCGACGTTGACTGGGCTCCGCAGTACATCCCGAACATCGAAAAGACCTTTGTTTCCAAGGACAAGGACCACCGCCACTACTGGTTCCCTGCCACGGGCGCCATGATCAACTGGCAGCTCAACACCACCAAGGCCCCCTTCAACGATGTCGACGTCCGTAAGGCCCTGAGCATGGCCGTTGACCGGGAGCAGGTTACCAAGATCGGCATGAGCGGCTACGCCAAACCCGCAGACTGCACCGGACTCTCCGGCAACTACGAGGCCTGGAAGAACAACGAGGTCAAGGACAACTGCACCTGGACCAAGCTGGACGCCCAAAAGGCCAACGAGCTGCTGGACAAGGCCGGATACCCCAAGGGAGCGGACGGCAAGCGCACCCTCAAGGACGGCAAGCCCTTCGAGTTCAAGATCTCCGTGGGCGCCACTTCTTCTGACTGGCTGTCCGTGGCCAACGTGATCTCGCAGAACCTGGCAGAGGTTGGCGTGACCGTGAAGGTGGAGTCCCCGGACTGGGCTGCCGTGGTTGCCGGCTACGAAACCGGCGACTTCGATTCCGGCATCGTCTGGAGCGCCAACGACCCCAGCCCGTACAAGTACTTCAACACCTCCATGGGCACAGCCACCGTCAAGCCCGTCGGCACCAAGACGTTCGACAACTACCACCGCTTTGGCGATGCCGAGGCAGACGCCCTGCTCGCAGAATTCGCTGCGGAGGCGGACGAGTCCAAGCAAAAGGACATCGCCAACAAACTGCAGGAAGAATACGATGACGCCGCACCGCTGGTGCCGCTCTTCTCCGGTCCGGAATGGGGCGCCTACAGCGACACCCGCTTCACCGGCTGGCCCACCGAGAACAATCCTTACGCCACCCTCTCGGTAAAGTCGCCCACCACAGTGCTCGTGCTGACCACGCTGGAACCGCGCAAGTAGCGAAGCGGGCCGCCCCGGGCGGGGCCCCCGAACTGCACGCCCGGCGGGCGATAATTCCCGCCGGGCGTGCCCCCAAACTTTCCGCAATTCCCGAAATGGAGGGAAACCGTGCGCTTCATCCTGCGCCGCCTGGGTTTCTACCTGATCGCCTTCTGGGCATCCATCACCCTGAATTTCCTGCTCCCGCGCTTCATGCCCGGGGACCCCGTCTCCCGCATGTTCGCCCGCTCCCAGGACAGAATGCAGCCGGAACAGATCGAGGCCCTGCGCAAGCTGCTCGGCGTTGACGACCGGCCCCTCTGGGAGCAATACATCGACTACCTTCACAACATTTTCACCGGGCAAATGGGAGTCTCCATCTCACGTTTCCCCACCCCGGTCACCGAGGTCATTTCGTCCCAGATCGGCTGGACCCTCCTGCTCGGCGGAACCGCACTGGTGATTGCCGCCGTCGTGGGTAACCTGCTGGGGATCATGGCCGCCTGGCGGCGCGGCGGCGCGATCGATTCCGCTCTCCCGCCGCTGCTCGTGTTCATCGGTTCGTTCCCGTACTTCTGGCTCGCGATGGGTGCCCTGTACCTGTTCGGCGTGGTGCTGAACTGGTTCCCCATCCGGCACGCCTTCACCGATGGCCTGGAGCCCGGGTTCACGTGGGAGTTCATTGGCGATGTTGGGGCCCACCTGGTGCTTCCGGCGCTGACCATCGTCCTGGTTTCCATCGGCGGCTGGATGCTGGGCATGCGGAACACCATGATCGCCACGAACTCCGAGGACTACATCACCATGGCCGAAGCCAAGGGACTCCGCCCGGGCCGCATCATGCTCCGCTACGCAGCACGCAATGCCATGCTCCCGTCGGTCACAAGCTTCGGCATGGGCCTGGGATTCGTGGTGGGCGGTGCGCTGCTCACCGAGGTGGTGTTCGCCTACCCCGGCGTCGGCTACCAGCTCCTCAACGCCGTCCAGGGCCTCGACTACCCGCTGATGCAGGGCCTGTTCCTGACCATTACCGCCGCCGTGCTGCTGGCCAACTTCCTGGTGGACATCCTCTACGTCCGCCTCGACCCGCGCGTGCGCAGCAACTAGAGGGACCGATCATGACAACCGTAATTCTGCAGCAACCCGGCAAGACGGCCGGAAAAACGCCGGCTGCCCGCAAGCCCAACCGCAGCTTCATCCACGGCCTCCTCAGCAACAAAAAGGCCCTGGCAGGCATGGCCGTGATGCTCGTGTTCATCGCCCTGGCGTTGCTGGCCCCCGTGCTGTTCCCCGGCGACCCGTCGCGGATCACCGCCATGGCCTCGCTGGAACCGTCTCCCGAGCACTGGCTCGGCACCACGGCCAAAGGGCAGGACGTGCTCGCCCTGACCGTCCACGGCTCCCGCAGTTCCCTGTTCGTCGGGTTGACCGTGGGCTTCGCATCCACCTTCATCGGCATCCTGGTGGGCCTGGCCTCCGCGTACTTCGGCAAGTTCATCGACGAAGCGCTGTCGCTTGTAACCAACATCTTCCTGCTCCTGCCCGGCCTGCCGCTCCTGGTCATCCTGGCCGCGTTCCTGCCGCCGGGCCTGGGCACGGTAATTCTTGTCCTCGTGGTCACCGGGTGGGCCGGCTCGGCACGCGTATTGCGTTCACAGGCCCTATCCATCCGCTCCAAGGACTTTGTGGCCGCGGCCGTGGTGTCCGGCGAACGGGCGGGCCGGATCATGTTCCGCGAAATCCTGCCCAACATGGCCTCGATCGTCATGGGCACCTTGCTGGCATGCGTGATCTATGGAATCGGCGCCCAGGCGGGCCTGGAGTTCCTGGGCCTGGGCGACGTCAGCACGGTCTCCTGGGGCAACAACCTCTTCTGGGCAGGCAACGAAGGCGCCCTGCTGACCGGCAGCTGGTGGGTGTTCGTACCCTCCGGTGTCTGTATAGCGCTGGTCGCCTTCGCCCTTGCCCTTATCAACTACGCCGTGGACGAGGTCACCAACCCGCGGCTGCGGAAGATCAAAACCCCGAAAGACACCGAAAGGAGCGCCGCCAAATGACCATCTCCCAAGTTTCCTTCGGAACCCACGAACCAGTCCTCGAGGTCAGGAACCTCACCGTCAAGTACATCGGCGACACCCGCTCCACCACCGCCGTGGACCGTGTTTCCTTCAGCATCGGCACCGGTGAGGTCTTCGGGCTGGCCGGCGAATCCGGCTGCGGGAAGTCAACCATCGCCAATTCGATCATGCGGCTCCTGAAGGATCCTGCGAAGATCGCAGGCGGCAGCATTTCCTTTGGCGGCAAGGACGTCCTGGCCATGAGCCCGGAGGAGCTGCGGCGCTTCCGCTGGCAGGACGTGGCAATGGTCTTCCAGTCGGCCATGAACTCGCTCAACCCGGTGCTGACCATCGGCGAACAGATCGTGGACATCTTTACCACCCACGCCGGTTACTCGCGCAAGGAATCGCTGCGGCGCGCAGCTGAACTGCTGGAACTCGTGAGGATAGACCCGGCGCGCCTCAAGTCCTACCCGCACCAGCTCTCGGGCGGCATGCGTCAACGCGCTGTCATAGCGATGGCAGTGGCACTCAAGCCGTCGCTGTTGATCCTCGACGAACCCACCACCGCGCTGGACGTGGTGGTGCAACAGGAGATCATGGCGCAGATCAAGGACCTCCAGCGCGAGCTCGGCTTCTCTGTCCTCTTTATCACGCACGACATGTCGCTCATGGTGGAACTCTCGCACCGCATGGCCGTGATGTATGGCGGCAGGATCGTGGAGACCGCGAAAGCCCGGGACGTCTACGCCAACCCCCTTCACCCCTACACGCAGGCGCTGATGGGCGCGTTCCCGCCGCTCACCGGTCCGCGGGTTCCGCTGGCGGGACTGCCCGACGGCGTGAAGTTCCGGAACATCCCGGACCTGGGCGAGGCGGCCCCCGGCCATTTCGTGGCTCCGTTTGGTGCCGACGCTTCAGTCATTGATTCCGCAAACCTGGAAGGAGCCGCACGATGAGCCACTCCCTGACGTTCCCGGCGGCCGGGTCCACCACCAGCACACCCGCCCTTGAAATTCGTGGCCTGGGTAAGTCGTTCCCCATTGGAGGACTGTTCACCCGCTCGTCGGTCCGCGCCCTGCATGGTGTCGACTTGACCCTGGACCGCGGCGAAATCGTGGCGCTTGTTGGCGAGTCCGGTTCCGGCAAGAGCACGCTGGCCCGCTGTGTGGCCCGGCTCGAGAAGCCGAACTCCGGCGCGATCCTGATCGACGGAGTCGACATCCTCAAACGCGATCGTTTCCAGGCGTCGCGTGCGTTTCGGTCCCAGCTGCAGATGGTCTTCCAGGACCCCTTCGGTTCGTTGAACCCTGCCCACAGGATCGAGCATTTCCTGCGGCGTTCGCTGGCGATCCATGGGAAAAGTGGCGGTACCGAGGAGGAGACCCGGCGGCGTCTCGAAGACCTCATGACCACTGTTGGCCTGCAGGCTGACATGCTGAACTCGTACCCGCACGAGCTCTCCGGCGGCCAGCGCCAACGCGTTGCAATCGCCCGGGCCCTCGCCGTTGAACCGCAAGTCATCCTGGCTGACGAGCCCACCTCCATGCTGGATGTGTCCGTCCGCATCGGCGTGCTGAACCTGATGCGCAAGCTCCGCGACGAGCAGGACATCTCGATGCTCTACATCACCCACGACCTCGCGTCCGCCCGCTACCTGGCGGACCGGACGGCCGTGATGTTCGCCGGTGAAGTTGTTGAGGAGGGCGAGTCCCTGGACCTGCTGGCAAACCCCGCGCACCCCTACACGCAACTCCTGGTGTCGGCTGTCCCGGATCCTGCGCGGGCAGGCTCATACGATCCCGTCCGCCGCGCCGAACTGCGGCAAGCAGTCATGGCTTCAACGACGTGCGCTTACGACGGCGACACGAACGAGGCCTGTTCGGCCGAGGAACCCGTGCGCCATCAGGTTGGTGACCCTGCAAACCGCCACTGGGTGCGTTGCCACCTCTACCGGCCCTGGGCCGGTGCCGACGGCCACGCCCTGGCGGGCGAACCGGCCCAACCCAACGTCCCGCCGTCGAACGTTCAAGAAAAGGCATCCGCATGACTGAACTGCCGCCCCCGGTCTCCCGCCGTGCAATCCTTAGCGGAAGCGGGGTGGCTGCACTCAGCGGTTCGCTTGCACTTTCAGCCTCCTTCGCCGAACCCGCTGCAGCCGTGCCGGCGAAGACGCCTGACTCCGGATCAAAAGGCTCACTGTCAAAGGGATCACGCCGGATGCGCCCGACCTATCACTTCAGCGTCCCCGACAACTGGAAGAACGATCCCCAGCGTCCCATCTACATGGACGGGGAATACCACTACTACTACCTGTACAACGCCGACTACCTGCAGGGCGGCGGAGGCACGTCGTGGCGCCGCGCGACCACCACGGATCACGTGGCATTCACCGACCGCGGCGTCGCGATCCCCAAGTTCAGCGACGGCAACGGCGACTGCTGGTCAGGATCCCTTGTGGTCGACGAGCGGAATACCGCCGGGTATGGCGAGGGTGCGGTAATGGCCCTCGTGACGCAGGCGCCGAATGGTCGCCAGGCTCAGTACCTCTGGTACTCAACCGACCGGGGACGCTCGTTCCAGCCCGCGGGTACAGCCCCCGTGTTGCCAAACCCCGGAGTGCATGACTTCCGCGATCCCAAGGTGATCTGGGACGCCGACCGCGGGCGATGGTTCATGATGAACGCCGAGGGGCAAAAGCTCGGCTTCTACACATCGGCCGAACTGCGGTCCTGGCAGCGCGTGGGCGAGTTCGTGCGTACCGATCTTGGGCTGCTGGAATGCCCTGATATCTTTCGGATGACTGCCGACGACGGCAGCCCGCATTGGATCCTCGGCACGAGCGCCAACGGCAAAGGCCGCGGCCTGCCCGCCACCTACGCGTACTGGACAGGCACCTTCGACGGCACATCTTTCACGCCTGATCACCCCGAGCCCGAATGGCTCGACTATGGCTACGACTTTTATGGGGCAGTTACATATCCATATCACGACGCCTCGGGCGCGGAAGATCAGACCCTCCGCCGGGCGATCGGGTGGGCCAACTTCTGGGACTACCCCCACAACACGCCCACCCTCGAGACCGACGGCTATAACGGCGATGACATGATCGTGCGCGACATCCGCCTCAAACACACGGACGGTGTGTACCATCTCGTCTCCGCCCCCACGTCGGCGCTACAAAACTATGTGAAACGCACGCATCTCCTGGGCGACGTTGTTGTCAGGGGCACCCGCGACCTCGACGTCCGCACAGCCGCTTACGACCTTACCTGCGAGCTCACATGGGACGCCGCTTCCCCACCTGCCAACGTGGGTCTGGAAGTATGCCGTGCACCCGGCGGCGGCCGGCATGTCGCCGCCGGCGCATTCCTGCGGGGCCCCTTCGTTTACCTGAACAGGCGTCCCACAATCAACCCGACCGGCGGCGAAACCCAGACGCCGATTGACCCCTCGACGGGACGGCTCACCATCCGCATCCTCGTGGACCGCACGAGCGTGGAAATGTTCATCGGAGACGGACGGGTGGTGCACTCGCACCGGGTCTTCCCCCTTGAAGGCGACAACGGAATCCGCCTTTATGCCCACGAAGGAGCCGCCACCTTTCGGGACCTGACCATCCACGAAATCAAGGAGACGCATTAGTCCGGGCACGGTCCCGGCAGGCTCGGGCAAGTAAGGCTTCCACGGGAATCGGGTACCCGTTACCCGGGTAACCCTCGGGTCGCGTCCGTACTGTTGACATCGGAGCCGGCGGCGAAGGTGTACGGCTGAGACCACGTGCACCTCCCCCAGCCGCCGCCGGCCCCGCTACTTAAACGGGTACGAGCCCTGTCCCTCCGGGACGGGGCTCGTACTCGTTTTTGTTGCATCGCTCGGGCAGCCAGTTAATCCTAAGTGTGACCTGTCAGGTCACCAACGCCCACCGGCCACTGGATGCTGGTGCTCCAAAAGCTCGTGCTTGTAATGGAGCAAAAACTCGTGTCTGTGGTGGAGTCCTACCCACGCTGATGCATGGAATTCGTCGATGAAACTGACAAGCTGCGCTGGTGCTTGTGCTTGTTCGGTGTTGATGATTGGCTCCGGTTTACTGAGCCGCGTCGCCATGCTGGGAGTGCAGTTACGAAATATTCGGGACAGGGTCATGGTCTCTCGTCTCGTAATCAGAAGGCGCGAAGGATGTCTTCGACGCGGGTTTTGGCGTCGCCGAAGAGCATTTGGGAGTTGTCGCGGTAGAAGAGGGGGTTTTGGACTCCTGCGTAGCCGGCGGCCATGGAGCGTTTGAATACGATAACGTTTTCGGCTTCCCAGACTTTGAGGACGGGCATGCCGGCGATGGGGCTGCCGGGGTCTTCGGCGGCGGCGGGGTTGACGGTGTCGTTCGCGCCTATGACCAGGACTACGGAGGTGTCGCCGAGGTCGTCGTTGATTTCGTCCATTTCCAGGACGATGTCGTACGGGACTTTGGCTTCGGCGAGGAGGACGTTCATGTGTCCGGGCAGGCGCCCGGCGACGGGGTGGATCCCGAACCGGACGTTCACGCCTTTTTCGCGGAGTTGGTGGGCGAGTTCGGCGACAGGGTACTGGGCTTGGGCGACGGCCATGCCGTAGCCGGGGGTGATGACGACGGACGAGGCGTTGGTGAGCATCTCAGCCGTCGCCTCGGCCGTGATTTCGCGGTGTTCGCCCTGGTCCGTGTCTCCTTTGCTGGCGGGGGCGGCGATGCCGAACCCGCCGGCGATCACGGAGATAAAGGACCGGTTCATGGCCTTGCACATGATGTACGACAGGTAGGCACCCGAGGAGCCGACCAGGGCGCCGGTGATGATGAGCAGGTCGTTGTTCAGCAGGAAGCCCGCCGCAGCGGCGGCCCAGCCTGAGTAGCTGTTGAGCATGGACACGACCACGGGCATGTCGCCGCCGCCGATGGAGGCCACCAGGTGCCAGCCCAGCCCCAGCGCAAGGACGGTGACGACGACGAGGAGCCAGAGCTGGGAATCGTTGACGTACCAGACGGTCAGGGCGACGAACACAACGAGGGCGCCGAGGTTGATCCCGTTTTTGCCCGGCAGCATCAGGGGTGAGGATTTCATCCGGGCTGAGAGTTTCAGGAACGCCACGATCGAGCCGGTGAAGGTCACGGCACCGATGAACACACCGATGAAGACCTCGGCGTGGTGGATCGCCATCAGCTCCGAAGACAACGCAGGAGCCTCAAGGTGTCCGTTCCAACCCACGAGCACGGCGGCGAGGCCCACGAAGCTGTGCAGCAGGGCGATGAGCTCGGGCATGCCGGTCATCTCGACCACCCGGGCGCGCCAGAGCCCGATCGCCCCGCCGACCACTACCGCGGCGACCAGCAAGCCCAGGCCGGTCAGGGCGTGGCCGGTGCCCCAGGCGTCCTGCAGGGTCAGCCAGATGGTGGCGGCGAGGGCGATGACCATCCCCGTGATGCCGTAGGCGACGCCGGCGCGGGCTTTCTCGTGCTTGCTCAGCCCGGCGAGGGACAGGATGAACAGCAGGGCCGCGACGATGTAAGCCGCCCCCGCGATGGAGTCGGCGGTCAATGGACCGGAGACGGTGTCAGACACGGTAAAGCTCCTCGTAAGTGTTGCTGCTGCATCGGTGATGGCGCTCATGAACGTGCCTTTCCGGCGGAGAACATGGCGAGCATGCGCCGGGTGACAGCGAAGCCGCCGAAAATGTTGATGCTGGCCAGCAGGACCGCGACGGCGGCAAGGACCTGCATCACGATGTTCTCGGAGGTGACCTGCAGCAGGGCCCCGACGACGATGATCCCGGAGATCGCGTTCGTCACGGACATCAGCGGGGTGTGCAGGGCGTGGTGGACTTTCCCGATCACATAGAACCCGATCACGACCGAGAGCATCAGGACCGTGAAGTGCTGCGGCAGCGGCGCCGGAGCCACCGCGTTGACCAGGAACAGCGCGGCGATGCCCGCGGCGAAGAGTCCTGCCTTACCGGCTGTGCTGAGGCCCTGTTTCTTCTTCGGTGCCGTACTTTCGGCGGCCGTTCCGGCGTCGGTCTTCACCGCAGGTGCGGCGGAGACCTGGACCGGGGGCGGCGGCCAGGTCTTCTCCCCCTCGCGCACCACCGTCACCGAACGCTGCACCACGTCGTCGAAATCGATCCGAAGCTGACCGTCCTTGTCCGGGGTCAGGAGCTTGAGCAGATTCACCATGTTCGTCCCGTACAGCTGGGACGCCTGGGCCGGCAAACGGGCCGGCAGATCCGTGTAGCCCAGGATCACCACCCCGTTGTCCGTCACAATCCGTTCCCCGGCGACGGAGCCTTCGACGTTTCCGCCCTGGCCCGCTGCCATGTCCACGATCACGCTGCCGGCCTTCATGCTTGCCACGTCCTCGGCGGTGAGCAGCTTCGGCGCCGGGCGTCCCGGGATCAGGGCAGTGGTGATGATGATGTCCACATCCGCTGCCTGCTCCGAGTAAATTTCCGCAGCCCTGGCGTTATACGCCTCGGACGTCGCCTTCGCATACCCGTCCGTGGACTTCATCTCTTCGGCGACCTCAACCTTAAGATAAGTTCCGCCGATCGATTTCACCTGATCGGCAACCTCCGGCCGCGGATCAGTCGCCCGGACAATAGCGCCCAGGCTGGACGCAGCGCCGATCGCGGCCAACCCGGCGACGCCTGCGCCCGCGACGAGGACCTTCGCCGGCGGGACCTTGCCCGCCGCGGTCACCTGTCCCGTGAAGAACCGGCCGAACTCGTGCGCGGCCTCGATCACGGCACGGTACCCGGCAATGTTTGCCATCGAACTAAGCACATCCATCGACTGGGCCCGCGAGATCCGCGGCACAGCATCCAACGCCAACGCCGTAATCGGACGCGAAGCCAGCGCCTCCACCAACTCAGGCCGCAATCCAGGGCTCAACGACCCGATCAGCGTGGCACCCTCGGTGAGACGGGCGATCTCATCCTCAGTAGGCGGATTGATCCGCAACACCACCTCGCTGCCCCACGCCTCATCAGCACCCACAACCAGGGCACCCGCTTCGGCGTAAGCCTCATCACGGAAGGATGCCGACTCCCCCGCACCTTTCTCGACCACAACCTCGTAGCCCAACCCCAACAACTGCTTCACGGTGACAGGCGTCGCCGCCACCCGTGTTTCGCGGCCCAACTCGGCCACAATGCCAATACGTGTCACTATTTCTTCTCTCTAAGATGTGATGCCCGGTCATTGCTGCCGCCGTCCAATGGACAGGGGCCTTACTTGGCCGCGTTGTTGTGTCGCTCCGGGGCAGCTGGTTTGTCCTAGGCGATAGGTGCAGGCGGCCGTTCACCTGAGAGCACGGCGAGGGCATTGTCGGCGGCAAGCATGGCCATTGCGGTTCGCGTCTCCACAGTGGCGGAGCCCAGGTGCGGCACGAGCACCACATTGTCGAGCTCGAGTAACCCTGGGTGTACGCTGGGCTCTTTTTCGAAAACGTCGAGCCCGGCGCCGGCAATCTGCCCGTCGCGAAGGGCAGCCACGAGTGCTGCTTCATCGACAATCGGGCCCCGCGCAGTATTGATGAGGTATGCCGAATCCTTCATTGCCGCAAATTGCCCCGCGCCAATCAGGTGATGGGTGGCAGGCCCGTAGGGGCAGTGCAGCGAGACGATGTCCGAGGTGGCCAGCAACTCATCGAGCTCGAGCCGCTGGGCGCCCAGCTCGGCTGCCACCCTTGGATCGATCTCACTGCGCGACTGGTAGACGATCTCCATGCCGAAGGCCTTGGCACGGCGTGCGGTGGCCTGGCCGATGCCGCCCATTCCGACGACGCCGAGGGTCTTGCCTTGCAGGCTGCTGCCGAGCAGGAAGAACATGCCCCACTTCCAGGCCTCGCCGGAGCGGATGAGCCGTTCCCCCTCGCCCAGCCGGCGTGTTGCCGAGAGTATGAGGCCGAACGCGATGTCGGCGGTGGCCTCCGTGAGCACGCCCGGCGTGTTGGTGGCCACGATGCCCCGTGCGGTGCAGGCCGGAACGTCGATGTTGTCATAACCGACGGCGACGTTCGCGACCACTTTGAGCTGCGGGCCCGCAGCGTCCAGCAGCTCAGCGTCGATGCGTTCGGTGAGCAGGCTCACCACGGCATCGGCCCCGGCCACCCGGCGCAGGAGCTCCTCGCGGCCAATGGACTCCGGACCGGACCAGGCATCGACGTCGTGCTCTGCACGCAGTTTCTCAAGTGCGGTTTCGGGTACACGTCCCGTAACGACCACCCGGCTCATGCGGTCTCGATCCACTTGCGCAGGCGTCCGAGGCCGTCGCGGATATCGGCGACGTCGATGCCGGAGTAGTAGGCGAGCCGGATGTACTGCCGCTCTTCACCGGGCTGCCGGCGGCCGAAGTGCTCGCGGGTGCAGAAGGAGACGCCGGTTTCGTACAGGGCTGCTGAGGCAAAATCACCCACTGCCGTGTAACCCATGCGCTGCATGGCGTCGGTGACGTCAGGGAACAGGTAGAACGTGGACTGCGGGACAGCGACATGCACGCCGGAAATGTCGTTCACGAGTTCGCAGGCGGCATCCCTGCGCCCTCGCAGGATGTCGAGCATTTCCCTTACAGGCTCCTGGGTGCCACGGAGCG
Organism: Pseudarthrobacter sp. TE3704; assembly: GCF_056279405.1. Taxonomy (NCBI): domain Bacteria; kingdom Bacillati; phylum Actinomycetota; class Actinomycetes; order Micrococcales; family Micrococcaceae; genus Pseudarthrobacter; species Pseudarthrobacter sp. TE3704. The sequence continues at coordinate 52,533 of NZ_JBWCCJ010000002.1, read as the reverse complement.
CTTCGATGCCGGCCCATTGCACGTAGTGCGTGGTGCACGACTCGTCGTTGGTATTGAGGGTGCTGAGGATTTTGGCAATCTCGATCGGGGCCACGGCGCAGCCCAGTCGGGATCCGGTCATGGCGAACTTTTTGCTGAAGGTGTAGAGAATCACGGTGCGCTCCGCCATGCCGGGAAGCGACGCGATGGAGCTCGAGACACCCTCATAGCGCGTCTCGAAGTACGCCTCATCGGAGAGGACCCAAAGGTCGTGCTCCTGCGCGAGCTGCGCGATTGCCTCCCGCTCCGCACTGGTCGACTCGGCCGAGATGGGGTTCTGCAGGTCGTTGTAGATGATTGCGACAGTGTTCGGGGTGATCGATGCACGCACCTGGTCGAGGTCGATGGCGAAGCCCTGGCTTGTGGGCACATAGCGGTACGGCACGGCCGTGCCACCGAGGTATTCGATCTGCGATTCGTAGATCGGGAAGCCGGGGTTGGGATAAAGCACTTCCTGGCCGGGGTTCATGACCGCCTGCAGGAACTTGGTGATCACGGGCTTGCCGCCCGTCATCACCACGACGTTGTCAGGGGAGAACTCGATACCGCGGCGGGCCCCGATATCTTCGGCAAGGGCTTCGCGCAGCTGCGGGATGCCGGGGCCGGGGCAATAGCCCGTATAACCATCGGCAATGGCCCGGTTCATTGCTTCAACGATATGCGGGGCCGTGGGGATGTTGATGTCGCCGAGATGGAAGGGGAACACGGGGTTACCCTTCGCCTTCCAGGCGGCCGCGGCTTGGGCGACGCTGAAGGCAGTTTCGGTGCCCAGACGTTCGAGCCGGTGCGCGAGTTGCTGCATGCTGTTCCACTCCTCATTGAGTTGGCGATCCATCTTTCGCGGATGCAGCCCTAATATAGGACTCATATATCAATAGCCGAAAAAAGATATAAGAGCAACGCATTACCTGCTAAACATGACAGTTCGTCCACGTGCATCAATTGGTGGCCTGTTTTTCTCAATCCGCGGGGTTTAGCCTCTGTCCTATGGACGAAGCTCGTTCACTGGCGGTTGTGGTTGCGCATCCGGATGACGATGCCTATGGTTGCGCGGGCTCCATTGCCCTGCACGAGAAGGACCCCGGGTTCCGGTTTTGCCTGGTCCTTGCAACCGACGGCGGGGCCGGGCAGATCGCAGAGGGCGTGCCCACTACGCCGCAGGAACTGGGAATTTGGCGGCGAAAGGAAAGCGTCAATGCCTGGCGGGCCCACGGCACCATTCCGGACCGGCACGAATGGCTGGACTACGACGACGGGCACGTCGCGGACGTGGACTTCGAGGAGCTGGTCACGAGGATCCTGGCCATCCTGCTCCAGGAACGCCCGCAGGTAGTGGCGACTTTCGGGCCCGACGGGATCACAGGGCACCGCGACCACATCGCAATAGGCAGGGCCACGGACGAAGCCTTCACACGCGCACGTCAGGTTCCGGGCCCTGGACTAAAACGGCTCGTTCACGGCGCCCTGCGCGCGTCCACCTTTGAACGTTGGAACCAGAGGCGCCAACAACAGGGCCTGGAGCCTTGGGACCCTGCCCGTGAGTACCATCTGCGCCCGGTTCCGGATGAGTGGATCGATATTGACGTGGACACAAGCACGGTAGCGCACCGGATCGTCGCAGGCCTTTTGGAGCACAAATCCCAGCGACATGTCATTGTCGACCCCGGCGTGAACGAGCGCCGGTGGGCCAGAATCGTTTCCCGGGAGTCCTCGATCATCGCGTGGCCGGCCAGGCTGCCGGACAGTCCGCTGCTGACCGACCTGTTTGAGGGACTCTGAGCCGTCCCTCAGCGTTCCGCCTTCACTGCGGGTGGACCTGCCTGCCCGTCAGCAACTAACCGTGACCGTGCTGCTTCAGAGATCGTCTTCGGGTCGGGCGGTGAGGATCCGATGGGCCCTGTCCTGAAGAATGCCGAGGGACTCCTGGATCAGGGGCGATGTGATGCTGCCGCTGCGCACCGCAGCGACAATCCGGCGGGCGGGCTTCCCCTTGCCCGTAATGCGCAGTCGAACCACGTTTTCGGCGCTGCGCAGGGGCGCCAGCCGCGGCAGCAGGCCCACGCCCAGCCCGGCACCAACGAAGGCGATCTGGGTTTCCCATTCCACGGCCTCATGGGCAATACGGGGCGTCACCCCGACTGCCGTGAACGCCGCGGTGAACAGGGAATGGTAGGTGGATCCGACCGCCTCGGTGATCCAGGGTTCCGACGCCAGCTCTTCGAGCGTCACCGTTTCCCGCGATGCCAGCGGATGGTCGGAGGGAATGATCACGTCCAGGGGGTCATCAAGCAGAACGGTCTGCTCGAAGCGGGGATCGTCCTCAACGTAGGTGTGGGACTGCATGGCGACGATGACCGCGAGGTCGATTCGCTCGGCAACCAACAAGTCGAAGCAGCGGTCCGGGTCGGCCTCCAGAACCTGCACTTCCAGCAGGGGGCGTGTTGAGCGCAAGGCAGCGGCCAACGGCGCTAGTAACTGGGCGGCCGCCGTCGAGAATCCGCCGAGGCCAAAACGGGACTGCACCTGGTCGCCTGCCTCCATAGCCGCAGCCCGCAGGCTCTCCCATTCAGCAATAAGGGTGTCCGAGCCCTCCACCAGAAAGCGGCCCGTGGCGGTCAGCCGCACACCCCGGCCGTCCTTCGTCAGCAGCTGCATTCCAAGCACGCGCTGGAGCTCCCGCAATTGAGCGGAGACGGCGGAGGGAGAGTAACCCAAGAGCTCCGCGGTGGCGCCGACAGTGCCGCAGCGGGCAAACACCCGCAGTGTTGTAAGTCGTGGATCGATCATGCACCTATTGTGCACTGTTATCTCCGGAATCTTGCGCTTTTATTGCAGCCCAGTCGGCCCTAATCTCTTGAAACAACGACTTTTGGCAACGGTTGCACCACGCATCCGCGGTCTCGACAGATCTCACAAGTACCCACGCCTCCCGGGAGGAAACCCATGACTGCTCCAGTGCACCTGCCCCTCAATTCACGCGGAAAACTCGCCTCATCATTGCCTGCTGAGCAGCTGGCGGAAATCACCGAGTTGTTCGCTTTCCGGCGCGCAGGGTATTCCCTCGATGCACCCTTCTACACCGATTCCACGATTTTCAAAATCGACATGGAAGCCATTTTTGGCCAGCACTGGATTTTTGCCGCCAGCATTGCCGAACTCCCGGAGCCGGGCGACTACGTCACCGTCGACTATGGTCCCTACTCCCTGATCGTGCTGCGCAACGACGACGGCGGCGTGAACGTCCTGCACAACGTATGCCGCCACCGCGGCGCCCGCGTCCTGACCGAGACTGCGGGGTCAACAGGAAACCTGGTCTGCGGCTACCACTCCTGGACGTACTCCCCCGAGGGCAATCTGATCCACGCCTCGGCACCCGGGGAAACGAAATTCGACAAGAGCTGCTTCGGCCTCAAGCGCGCCCACAGCCGCGAGGTTGCCGGACTCATCTTCGTCTGCATTGCGGACGAGCCGCCTGCCGACTTTGACGAAACCTCCAAGATCTTCGAGCCTTACCTTGCACCCCACGATCTGTCGAAGACGAAAATCGCCTACCAGCAGAACATCGTTGAGGAGGGCAACTGGAAGCTCGTCATGGAGAACAACCGTGAGTGCTACCACTGTGACGGCCATCCGGAGCTCGCCTGTTCCCTCTTTCCCACCTGGGGCCTGACCGAGGGCCTGATCCCGGCCCATCTCGAGGAAGTGTGGGACCGCAACAAGGAAGCACAGTCCTCGCTCGAGGAGCGTTGCCGCCGCTATGGCCTCCCCTACGAGGTGGTCGAGGAGCTTGACACGCGCATCGCGGGAATCCGCATCTCACGGGAATCGCTGGACGGCGAAGGGGAATCGTTCTCGCCCGACGGGCGCCGGCTTTCCAAGAAGCTGCTCGGTGACTTGCGGGACTTCCGCCTTGGCCGCTGCTCGATGCACCTGCAGCCCAACAGCTGGTTCCACTTCCTGGGAGACCACGTCATCACCTTCGGCGTCTTCCCCATCAACGAACACCAGACCCTCGTGCGCACCACTTGGCTGGTAGCTGACGACGCCGAGGAAGGCGTCGACTACGACCTGGACAAACTCACCTACACCTGGAAGCAGACCAATCTGCAGGACAAGGCGTTCGTGGAGCTGTGCCAGACGGGCGCCGGAAGCCCCGCCTACGAGCCCGGCCCGTACATGAAGAGCGAGTACCAGGTGGAGGCCTTCATCAACTGGTACGTGCAGCGCGTGCAGGAGCACTTGGCATGATTGAACTCCTCACTGAGACGGCAACCCAGGAACCACAGCGCATCCGCGGTCTTGAGATGCCGTGGAACAGGGTCATGGGCACCACCGAGGGACCCGCCAGTGCCGCCCGCGCCTTGGGCCCCTGGCATCCGCAGGAGTTCATGGCCGAATGTGTCGAGACGGTGCCTGAGGCCGGCGGCATGATGACCTTCGTATTCCGCCGCTGCGACGGTGCGCCGCTGGCGTTCCGTCCGGGCCAGTACGTGAACGTCGCATTTCCCGTGAACGGCGAGGACCAGGACCCGGCGGACCGCAGCTACTCGCTGTCCAGTTCACCCACCCAACCGTGGACTTTCGACATCACCGTCAAATGTGATCCCACCGGACTGGTCTCACCATGGGTGCACGAGAACGTCAAACCCGGCACCGTCCTCGAGATGCTGGGACCGGTCGGGGCATTCCACCTGCCCGACGCCGACCGGCGGGCACGGTACCTCCTGCTGGCCGCCGGCGCAGGCATCACGCCCATCATGTCGATGGTGCGGACCATTCACTCCCTGCCCGGACAGGCCGACGTCGTGGTCCTTTACCACGGAGCGGAGGCCGGAGGCTTTGCCTTCCATAAGGAACTGGCCTACATCGCCTCCGTGGACTCGCGCATCAAGGTCTTCTACTCCCTGGGTGACCGCAGCAAACCCGAGGGCTGGGAAGGGCTCAGCGGAAGGCTGACGGCGGCCATGCTCGACGAGGTGGCCCCCGATGCCAACGGCCGCCAGGTCTATGCCTGCGGCCCGGAAGGCTACCTGAATACCGCCACCGAACTCCTGCAAAAGGTGGGCGTCGACGACACCTCCATCTACATGGAATTCTTCTCCGGAGACCGCCAGACGCTCCTCGAATACCAGGCGGAGCTCGCGCTTGCAGTGGATATTGCGGAGGAAATCGCCGAGGAAATCGCCGATTCCGCCGAGGACTACTATGAAAGCCAGCCCGCCGCGTTCGGGCTCTACGAGCCCGGCTACGACGCCGAGGGAACCCTGAAGGCTACGGGGCTGCCGCTGGAAACCGTGGACCCGGACGCGCCCTCTCCCGACGGCAGTCCCGACGCGGGGCCCGAAGCCGCGACCCCCGATGCCTCCAGCTTCGACACAGTCGGAACGGGAAGCCTCACCCTGTCCTTCATGCGCACCGGCATTAACGTACGCATCGACCCCGCCGAGCACATCCTCGAGGCGGCACAACGGGCGGGCGTCAGGATCGGCGCGAACTGCAAGGAAGGCATGTGCGGCTCCTGCAAGGTCGTCAAGCTTTCCGGGGACGTTGAGATGAACCACCAGGGCGGCATCCGGGCACGGGAAATCGCTGCAGGCAAGTTCCTGCCCTGCTGCTCCACCGCGAAGACCGACATGGTAATCGACGCCTAGCCGGTTCCAGCTTCGCTAAAAACTTCCTTCACCAAAACCGACGACAAACTACCTCACGGACAGTCTGCTGCAAGCAGAATCACGTGAGGGTTCGATACACAACCCATAGGAGCCATCCATTGTCAGGTAACAAAGCCGTTGCGTACAAGGAACCGGGAATCGTGGAAATCATCGACACTCCGTATCCCACCTTCGAACTGCAGGCCGGCCCTGGCGTTAATCCCGTCAATGTCGGCCGGAAGGTCCCCCACGGGGTCATCCTGCGCACCGTGAGCACCAACATCTGTGGCTCCGACCAGCACATGGTCCGTGGCCGCACCACCGCCCCGGCCGGCCTCGTCCTCGGGCACGAGATCACCGGGGAAGTCATCGAGACCGGGCCCGACGTCGAGTTCATCAAGGTCGGGGACATCGTCTCTGTCCCCTTCAACATCTCCTGCGGGCGCTGCCGGAACTGCAAGGAGCGCAAGACCGGGATCTGCCTGAACGTGAACCCGGACCGTCCCGGGTCCGCCTACGGCTACGTTGACATGGGCGGATGGGTCGGCGGCCAGGCCGAGTACGTCCTGGTCCCCTACGCAGACTGGAACCTTCTGAAGTTCCCGGACCGCGATCAGGCCCTGGAGAAGATCATGGACCTGACCATGCTCTCGGACATCCTCCCCACCGGTTTCCACGGAGCTGTCACGGCAGGTGTCGGCGTCGGGTCCACCGTTTACGTTGCCGGCGCCGGCCCAGTGGGGCTTGCCGCGGCGGCAAGCGCCCAACTGCTGGGGGCCGCGGTGGTCATTGTGGGGGATCTCAATGAGGATCGCCTGGCCCAGGCGCGTTCCTTTGGCTGCGAAACCGTCAACGTGGCCAACGGTGACCCGGCTGACCAAATTGAGCAGCTGCTCGGCGTCCGGGAAGTCGATGCCGGCATCGACGCCGTAGGTTTCGAGGCCCGCGGTCACGGACACGGCGCCAGGGCCCAGGAGGCACCGGCCACCGTGCTCAATTCGCTGATGGACCTCACCGCCGCCGGCGGCTCCGTCGGCATTCCCGGCCTGTACGTCACCGGGGATCCGGGTGCCGTGGACGAGGCGGCCCAGAAGGGCAGCCTGTCCCTGTCCCTTGGCACCGGCTGGGCAAAATCCCTCTCCTTCGCGACCGGCCAGTGCCCGGTCATGAAGTACAACCGGCAGCTGATGATGGCGATCCTGCATGACAGGATCCAGATCGCCAAGGCGGTCAACGCCACGGCCATCAAGCTCGAGGATGCTCCGCAGGGGTATGCGGAATTCGATGCCGGAGCCGCTACAAAGTATGTCCTGGACCCGAACGGCTACCTCAGCAACTAAGTCCCAGGCAAGGCAGGGTTCCCTGCAGGCAGGCCAGGCGGTTGGTGCACCACCCAGATAGTGGAGGTGGTGCACCAACCGCGTTGTCTTTAACGAAGAGACCACCCCGCCCATCCCCTGGGTCCACGCCTGACCACGTTGACGGAAGAACAGTCGGCGCTTCGATGGGGTTCGCCTGGATGCTGCCCTCAGCCGTTAATGATTTGGGGTACGCCCAGGGCTTTGAGGCCTTCGACGCCGAATTCGAGGCCGTAGCCGGATTGTTTGGCGCCGCCAAAAGGTATGCGTGGGTCTACGGCGCCATGTTTGTTAATCCAGACGGTGCCGGCCTGGATTCTTGCTGCCACTTCACGGGCTGCTGCCGGATCGGATGACCAGACGGAGGCACCCAATCCGACATCCAGGCTGTTAGCCATGGAAATCGCCTCGTCCACGGTGCTGTAGCGGATGATCGGCAATGCTGGGCCGAACTGTTCTTCGGCCACGAGCGGATTGTCGTTCTCGATGTCCGCGACCAAAGTGGTGGGGTAAAAGTACCCGGGCTGTTCCTGCGGAGGGTTGCCTCCTATCAGGACGCGTGCGCCGGAGCCCTTGGCCGACTCAACGAGCCGGTTGACGATGTCGAACTGCTGCTTGTTCTGCAGCGGGCCCAGGACACTGGTCTCGTCCAACCCGTTGCCCATGGGCGCCGCTGCTGCGATCGCGGCGAGTTCTTCGCAGACCGCATGGTAGACGTCCTCGTGGACATAGAGCCGTTTGAGGGCCGCGCAGGTCTGGCCTGTGTTGATGAACGCACCCCAGAACAGGCCTTCGGCAATAGCCTTCGGATCGGCATCGGGAAGCACGATGCCGGCGTCGTTTCCGCCCAACTCCAGGGTGAGCCGTTTGACCGTATCGGCGGAGGCTTTGATGATCGCCTTGCCCGTGGCGGTGGAGCCGGTGAACATGATTTTGCCGACTGCGGGGTGTCCGGCCAGCCGTTCGCCGACGTCCCGCCCTCCTGAGATGACCGTCAAGAGGCCTTCGGGCAGTTCCTCATTGATGATCTTCGCCAGGGCCAGCACGCTGAGAGGAGTGTACTCGGAAGGTTTAACCACCACGGTGTTACCCATGCGAAGGGCGGGGGCAATCTGCCAAACGGTGATCATCATCGGCCAGTTCCACGGACCAATGGCGCCCACGACACCGATAGGACGGTAGTGCACCTCGGCATGTGTTTCACCGTCATCGACCACCTTCTCCGGTTCAAGAACCGTAGTCGCGGTAGCGCGTAGCCAGGCTACGCAGGAGGCGACCTCGAAGCGGGCGTTCAGACCGTTCAGCGGTTTGCCCTGCTCACGGGAAAGCACCTGCGCAAGGTCCTCTGCTGAACGTTCCACGGCATCGGCCGCCCGGTGCAGGGCAGCGCTGCGGCCCTCATGCCCGAGCGCGGCCCACACAGGCTGGGCTTTTGCGGCAGCGGCGACAGCCCGGTCTAAGTCTTCAACGGTATGAACGGGCGCTTCACCGACGGCGGCGCCGGTCGCCGGGTCAAGAATGGTCCTTGTCTCGGCGGTGCCGCCGGTGATCGAGGACAGCAGTACTTTGTAGCTTTCCATGATTACTCCAATTCACTCTGGTAAGGGACGTCGGCTGTTATTGCCCTTTATCCATACTTTCGATGCCATTTAGGCTGCGGCCGTGGGCGCTGTTCCGTTGTCGGCCAGAGCTGCCATCTCCTCCAGCATGACCGCGGTGAGCCTCCGCTCCAGATCAGCGTGTTCTGCCAAACCGGCCACATTATGGAGTTCCTGCGGATCCGTCCGGTGATCGTAAAGCTCGGCCATATCCGTTCCGAAAAAACGCGTGAGGCGCCCTTCCACCGTGATGACTGTCCGCATCCGGACCGGTCCCGGGAGGCCGGGTAAACCAAACGGTTGCTCCTCCTCCACAAGCAAAGCCTGGCGGTGTTCCCCGGTGTGACCCCTCAACAGCGGGACCAATGAGCGGCCTTGGATTCCCCGGAACGCAGGTGCGCCACTGAGCTCCAGCAGCGTGGGCACCAGGTCCGGGCTGGAAACGAGCGCGTCGCTGTGTTGGTGGGTGCCGCCGGGCACCGCGATTACCAGTGGCACGTTAGTCACGGCCCGGTAGTGGCAGAAATGTTTCAGCATCAGTCCGTGATCGCCGAACAAATCTCCGTGGTCGCTGGTGAACACCACGATCGTGTCTTCGGACAGGCCTTGAGTGTCGAGTTCGGCGAGAATCCTGCCAATCTGTTCATCCATGAGCGTGATCAGCCCGTACTGCGCCGCGGCTGCGTACCGGTATTGCTGCTCGTTGGCCGCCCAGGTCATGGTTGGATCTGTGCCTGGCTCGCCCCGGTGCTCGATCATGCGGCGGATGTGCGACGGTGACTTTGTGTGGTCCTGCTCGAAGCCGATCGGCAGCTCCAGCAGTCCCGGGTCGTACATCGTGTCGTAGCCGCCTGGGGGTGAGAAGGGGTGATGCGGGTCCGGGAAGGAGACGAACATGAAGAAGGGACGGTCCTTGCCCCCTGCATCCTTGAGATGCTCCACCGCCTTCTCACCGATGTAGGTGCTGGGATGGAGCTCGGCGGGAACTGCTGTCCTGTACACCTGGTTCCAGCCGGGGTAGAGGTTCTCTGAATGTTCAGGTCCGCCGATCAGGTCAGGATCAATGCCGCGTTCGCGGGCCCAGTGCAGGTAATGGCCGCCCGGGTGGTCACCGTGGCCCACAACGAGGTCCACATGGTCGTATCCGTAGTAATCCGGGGGTAATTCGATGAAGCGTTCGTCGTGTGCGGCCCGGTCCTCCCAGCCGTCCCACCCCGAAGTCTCCCTCCGGGCGTTGCCGGCGGCTGGGTCGAGCAGGAGCGGATCGGTTGCCTTAATCTCTTGCTGTTGCTCCGGCTCGAAGTCCCATCCCATGTTCTGGTGGTGCAGTTTCCCTACCCCGATGGCGTGGTACCCCACTTCACCGAGTGAACGGATCAAGGTCCGCGACTGGGGATCCAGGGGAATACCGTTGCAGCGCGTCCCGTGGGTTGACGGCCAACGCCCTGTGATGAGGCTGGCCCGGTTCGGCATGCAGGTGGGGTTGGCCACGGTGGCGTTACTGAACACAGTCCCCCGCGCTGCCAGCGCATCCAGGTTCGGTGTCCGGACAACGCTGTTCCCGCCGAAGCCCAGATGGTCTGCACGCAACTGGTCCGCGATGATGAACAGGACGTTGGGACGCCTGCTGGTCATGCCGGCCTCTTGATCAGGGACAGGACGTCGGTGCGCTGGTGGGCAAACTCCGGCAGGGAGCGGGTGGTGATCTGGTCCCGCGGTGCGGGCAGGTCAATGTCGATCACCTTCAGCACGCGGGCGGGTTTGGAGCCCAGGACCACGACGCGGTCGGCCAGGTACACGGCTTCGTCGATGTCGTGGGTGACCACGAGGATGGTCATGTTGAAGTCACGGCGGATTTTCAGGCAGAGATCCTCCAGGTCGAACCGGGTCTGGGCGTCAACCGAGGCAAAGGGTTCATCCATAATAAGGATCTCGGGCCGGTACGCCAGGGCGCGGGCAATGGCGACGCGTTGCTGCATCCCGCCGGAGAGTTGCCACGGATACTGCTGCTCGGCGTGCGTGAGCCCGACAGCTTCCAGCGCGCTGTCGCAGCGTTCCTTAACCTCGGCAGCGGACAGACGCATATGCCGCAGCGGGAGTACCAGGTTCTTCCGCACCGTGAGCCAGGGCATCAGGGAACGGTTGTAGTCCTGGAAGACCAGGGCCATTTCCGGTGGAGGTCCGCTGATGGTCCGGCCATCAATCGCGGCGCTGCCGCTGGAAACGGGATGGAGGCCGGCCAGGCATTTGAGCAAAGTGGTCTTGCCAACGCCCGAAGGGCCGACGATGCACATGACTTCACCGGCCTCGACGCTAAACGTCAGGTCCTCGATTACTGTCTTGGCGTTCTCGCCCGAACCATAGGTCTTAGCCAGGTGCACCACGTTGAGGCGGGGAACGGAGTGATCAGGACTGTCTGGCTGCTGTGCCATAGCTTGCTTCCTGGACCGGGACGGGACGTGGTTGCCCGGGACCGAAAAATCCTGGGTGCTGTTGGTTTGCATCTTGGGGTCCTGCTTCGGGGTGGAGGGTGTGGTTGTCATGCTGATTTAACCAATCGTCGGGAGCCGATATACCAGGCCAGGACTCTGCGCCGGACCAGGTCGAATGCCATGTTGACGGCGAAGCCAATGACCCCGAGCAGCAGGATCCCGGCCCACATGTCCGCGATCATGAAGCTCTGCTGGGCCAGCAGGGTCATGGCTCCAATGCCTTGGGAAGATCCCAGCATCTCGCTGGCGATCATGACGATGAAGGCGACCTGCAGGCTTACCTGCAGTCCTGAGAAGATCTGCGGGCCGGCTGAGGGCAGTATCACGCTTGTAATCCGTTCGCGGCGCGACAGCCGGTACACCCGGGAGACGTCCAGGATGTCCTGGTCGACGCTTCGAATGCCATCGACCGTGGCGATCAGGACGGGAAACAGCGCCGCCAGCGCGATGCTCGTGACGCGCATCTCCGTACCAAAACCGATCAGTGAAATGAAGATCGGCACCAGTGCCACCGGCGGGATTCCGCGGAGGAAGTGGATCAGCGGGTCGATGAGCCAGCGGACGGTTGGAACGAGGGCGGTCACGAAACCGATGGTGATGCCGAGGACGGCTGCAATGGCGAATCCTGTGAAGAGATTGCCCAGGCTCAGCAGGATGTCTGACTGGAAATGCTGGAACATCCACAGTTGCTGGAAACGCTCCAGAATGATCCGCAGTGGCGGGAAAAATGCATTGGTTGACTGGTCGGACAGGACCCACCAGAGCGCCAGCAGGACCACGGGGGTTCCGACGCCGAGCAGGGAGTTTCGTGCTGTGCGGTTCATTAGTGCACCACTTCCCGGAATGATTGATGCCAGTGCAGGGCCCGGCGTTCGGCGGCCCGGGTGGCTCCCTGGAAGATCAGGCCAAGTACACCGAGCACGAGGACCAGGGCGTACAGCGAGGCGTAGTCCCCGCCGGATTGTGCTTGGTAGATGCTTTGGCCGAGGCCTGGGCCGCCTCCGAGGAGGCCCGCGACGACGGTGATGACGAGGGCGGCCGGGGCGGCGACCCTCATCGCGGTTCCGATGTAGGGCATGGCGCTTGGCAGGACAACCCGGAACAGGATTTCGGGTGATTTGAGTCCGTAGGAGCGTGCCGTGTCGCGGGCGACGGGGTCGGTCCCGTGGACTCCGTCTACCGTTTGCATCACGATCGGCAGCAGGCATCCGAACGCCACCAGGAACAGTGACATTTCCTGGGTTGGGCCGAAGACCAGGACGGCCAGGGGCAGGATGACGATGGGCGGCACGGGCTTGAGGAACTCAAGCACCGCCAAGGTGGCGTACCGGACCGGCTCGAAGCTGCCGATCAGGACTCCGAGCACCACTCCCGTCACGGCCGACAGGGCCAGTGCGAGCAGTGAAATGCCAACCGTTGCGCCCAACGATGACCAGAAGGCACCGGTTCCGAGGATGCTGCCAAGGGCCGCAAACACCGCGGCCACAGACGGGAGCGCGGTACCTGCTACTTCTCCCATTGCCATCAGTTGCCACGCGGACAGGGCGGTCGCGATGCCGAGGGCGCTAAAGACCGCTGGTTTGGATGCCGGCTTCATAGTGAGGCTCCCATGGTCAAATACCGGTTCAGCTTCCGACGATGAGGTCAGCAGGAAGCTCGGCCGGCTCCTTGAGGAACCCCAGATCGGCCAACCCTTGGTTAGCGCGCTCGATGTCGGCTTTCCGGACGCTCTCGGGCCAGTAGTTCACCGCACCGGCTTTGACGACCTCCAGCGGAGTCTTCGTGATCTCAGCGCTGACCTGCTGGGCTTCATCGATGTGCTCATTCGCGTAGGCATTGGCCTTATAAATGGCTTCCTGGAACTTCTTCATCTGATCCTGCTTGGAGGTGACGGTGTTGGCACCTGCCACCCAGAGGCCGATCGCGCCCTCTTTGAAGAACTCGACGCCAGGTGATGCCAGCAGGCGGTTCCCTTCGGAAACAGCCTTGGACGTGAAGGGGGACACCAGGGACGCCGCGTCCACACGGCCGGAGTTCAGCGATTGAAGGGCCGAGGAAGGATCCAGAACCATCCAATTGACCTTGGCGGGATCACCTCCGTCGTCCTTAACCAGTTTGCTGACGGTGACTTCGAGCTGCGCCTTGCGGGCCGGCACACTGACTGATTTGCCTTCGAGGTCTTTGGGGCGGGTGACCGGCGACCCCTCCGGAACCAGCAGTCCCGTGTCGTCCACCCGCATGAGATCGGCGCCGTCGGCTGCGCCGTCCTTATACCCGTCCGCTGCAGCAACGATTTTCAGCGGGACATTCTGGCTGAGGGCATTCAGGAAGGGAATGGATGGCGTGTAGGTCAGGTCGAGCTGGCCGCTTTGGGCGGCGGCGATTCCGGCCGGCGGGTTGGCGATAACGCTGACCTCGACGTTGAGGCCCTGTTCCTTGAAGTAGCCTTTGTCGCTTGCGAGGCGGATCGCGGCGTCGGAGCCAATGCCGATGGTGCCTACTTTGAGGGTGGTGTCGCCACCGGCTGCCGGGGTGGAACTTTGTCCGCCTCCGCAGGCGGTGAGCCCAAGGGAAATGGCGGCGGCGAGTGCAAGGGGAATACTGCGTCGCATGGAAATACTCCTAGGTTTAGTGGGTGGTCAGGATGTGACGTCGTGGACTGCGCGGCCGCCGCTGAGGGTGAGGACGGCAGCGTTGTGCAGGACTTTTTCGATGTCCCGGTCGTCTGGCCAGGGATCGGAGAGGAGGCATAGATCGGCTTTCATACCGGGGATCAGCGCTCCTTTGTAGTGTTCTGCCCGGTCTTGCCACGCCGGTTGAACGGTCATCGCGGCGAGGGCTTCCAGGCCGCCCAGACGCTGGGGGTCAGTGGGTGAACCGGGGGTGGTCCGGGTGGAACGCCGGACGGCGGCGAGCACTGTTCGCCGCCAGTCAGTGCTGGTCACCGGTGCGTCTGAAGCGATATTGAAGTGGACAGCGGCGTCCAGGGCTGAACGGAGCGGCTGGTGGTTCGCGAACCGTTCTTCGCCCAGCAGCCGGCGCATCGCGTCCCCGGCCTCGGCACGGATCAAGGGATTGGTGCTGTAGCCGATGCCATGGGCTGCCATCTTCTTGAGCGTTCCGGTGCCAGTGAATGAGCCGTGAATGATGTAGTGGCGGTTCCTCGAGGAACCGTCCCTCGTGGCCAAGGCGTTCACGGCTGCGTCAGTGGCAGCATCCCCGGTGGCGTGGATTCCGGCCTGAAGTCCGGCGTCGTCAATCAACGCAAGGATCCGGTTCAGTTCGGCGACCTTATCGGCATCGTTCATGCCTTTGATGACGAGGCTGCCGTGCGAGCAGGCAGCACCATAGGGTTCGGACATCCAGGCCGTTCCACTTCGCGGTATGCCGTCGGCGAAAACTTTTACGCCCGCTATCCGCAGCTGCTGTTCAGCTATCCCCCGGTTCCTGTAGGTGGCGGCCAGACCGCTGCCGAGCCCGTGCTCCACCGCGGCGGCATTTGCACCGCCGGTGCCTGCGAACAGCATCAGGACGTTAATCCGCAGGGTCAGCTCGGTCTCCAGGGCAAGCTTCCCCAGCAGCTCAAGTGCCGCCGTCGAGCCAGCCCCGTCAAGGAGGCCTGGACTGGCAGGACCAAGCCCGGGTTCGGTCAATGAGGTGATGCCCTCGCCGTGCAGGTGCCGCTGCAGGGACAGCAGCGAGGAACGCAACGTCCCCTCCGGGAGCGGCGGCAAGGAACGCGAGAGCAACTCCATAGCACCGTCCTGCAGCAGCCCGTTCGGCTCGCCGTCGGCTGAGCGGCCTACCACTCCTCCCGCTGGATCGGCTGTGGCTGCGGTTATGCCCGCCCGCCGAAGCGCCTCGCGGTTCACAGCAAGTTGATGACCGGTGCTGTCAAAGGCCACGACAGGAGCGTCGGGCCTGCAGTCCAGCAACAGGCCCGCACCCGAGCCGACAGCGGTGTCGTCCCAGCCGTGGGCACGAATCCAACCGTCCTCTCCAACCGGAGCGGCCTCGACACGTGCCTCTACTGCCGCGCGGTCCGGCGCGGATGCACGATCAAGTTTGAGGTAGCCAAAAGCGGCCATCGAAGCGGAGACAAAATGCAGGTGGGCGTCATTGATGCCGGGAATGACAGCCGCTCCCCCAGCGTCGATGACCCTGGTTTCAGGGCCGGTGACAGCACGCACATGCTCGCTGCCCAAGGCGATCACCTTATCGCCGCGGACGGCGATGGCATCAGCCGCCCTTCCCTGGTTCGCCGGGTCCATGGTCAGGACCTGGGCCCTGGTTATCGCCAAATCTGCCGTTTCCTGCACCTGCGCTCCTTCCGATTTGGGGCCACGAAGTGTGATCCGGATAACGCGATGAAAAAAGTATGTCGCCTGACTGGGTCACTTGACTAGGTTTTAGCGTAAAATTTTTTTCAAGGGTCCGGGCAGCGGGTGCGCCGCGGCCGCCTGGGGCCTCCGCTACCAGGGAGCATTAGGATCAACAAGAAAAAGGGAGAGCGCTGAAAATGGCCAGAGTTTCTGCAGACACCCGGCGACTTCAATTCGTCGAGGCCGCTGCACGAGTCATAGCCAACGACGGTCTTGCCGCCGCAACCACACGGAGGATTGCGGCCGAGGCGGGCGCGAACCTTGCTGCCCTGCACTACTGCTTTCGGAACAAGGACGAACTCCTCCAGGAGGTTTACACGTTCCTTAGCCGCGACTACGCCCAGGCCCTTCCGCCGGTGAACGTGGCTGGCGGTGGGCTGGCGGACGTGATGCGCGCCCATGCACGCCGTATCTGGGAGCGCATGCTACTGAATCCGCACGAGCAGGTGACCACGTTCGAACTGCTGCTTCGCCGCTTCCGGGAAAAACCCGAGACCGAGGCAGCCGTCCGGGCGCAGAACAGGATCATGTACGAAGGCTGGATCCAGTCCACGATCGAGCTATTCCGTGACGCAGCGGCCGCGGCCGGCGAGGACGTGCCCGAAAACCTCGAGCTCGTTACAAGGCTCTTCATCTCCGGAATCGACGGCATCAGCATGCAGCACCTGGCCGATCCCGACCCGGAACGTTCCGCGGCCCTGGTGGATCTTTTATCTGAAGGCCTGGCGTCCCTGCTCGTGCCAGACTCAACGCTCTCGGCCCAGTAACCCCCTTCCTTCAGGTGCCACCTGAGGCGCTCCCGAAGGAAACTTCCGAAAGGACTTCCAGCTTGAAGAACACTACAACACCCGACTTCATCCCCGTCGGGGCTTTGGGAGAAGGATTTGCCCCCGGCAGCAACGTGCTCGAGGTGCACGAGGGGCTGAACGGCCGCAGCTTCAGCCTCACCTTCTTGGAGGGACAAAAGCATGCGTGCAGGATCCTGGACAGCACCAGTCTGACCTGGGACGGCCGTACCTACGAAGCCCGCGTCACCTCCATAAGGGAAGATATCTACTTTGTGGACTTCCTTGCGGGTGAGAAGGCCAAGGAGTCAGTGAGCCTTGTCCTGGACGACGCCAACGGGCAAGTGACTTTGGTGAAAGGAGCGCTACCAAACGAACAAGCCGCTTCCCTGAGCGCCTACGACCGTGCCCGCCAAGGTATGGAACTGACTGGAGTGGACGCAACCATTCTCCACGGGTCCCTCAACGGGACACAGGGCGGGAATACACACGCTCCCACTGAGGAGCTGATTGGCCTTCGGAACCGCTACGACTACAGCCCGGAAGAGGTCTACGAACACATTTACCTGAGCGAAAACTTCTACACCTGGCGCTGCATAAAAGGCTCAGAATCCGGCCTCGCAGACACGGATCGCTGCCACTACATCGCAATATCCGACAAGCTGTACCTGTTCATCTGGCGGGAAAAAATCGTTCCCACACTCGGCGTCATCCTCATTGACCTGAAACGCATGAAAACGGACGGCAAGATCTTCGGATACAACGGCTTTGACTACTCCAGCTACAGCAATTTCCCAGTCGGAGCCAACGCCAGCGTACTGAACATAACTACTTTCTAGATATCCCATGGTGAAGCCGGAACATATACCTGCCGCGACCTGCTGCTCCCCCAAGCGGACAGCAGCGAAGCCACCTGAACCGGATCGAACTCTCAGGTCCACCCCAGCAGAACACCCTCCGTCACACGAGGAGGTCCTGATTCCGGCCGGGACTTTCCAGATGGGCGACAATTTCGGCGAGGGCTATCCCGCCGACGGTGAAACCCCGGTCCATACCGTTGAACTGGAAGCGTTCAGGATGGACACCACGGCGGTGACCAATCGACAGTTCGCCGCTTTTGTGGATGCCACGGGATACCGCACGGAAGCGGAGAACTACGGGACGTCGGCAGTGTTCCACCTGGCAGTTCAAGCCCGGCCAAGCGACGTCCTTGGTGTTGCTTCCGGGTCCCCGTGGTGGCTCACCGTTAGGGGGGCTGATTGGGCCCACCCGACTGGGCCGGGACAGCACTGGACAGATATCCCCGACCACCCTGTGGTGCAGGTTTCCCACGATGACGCAATGGCCTATTGCCGCTGGGCTGGCCGGCGGCTGCCGACCGAGGCCGAGTGGGAATACGCGGCCCGGGGAGGACTCAAACAAAAACGCTATCCCTGGGGGAATGAGCTGATCGGCGCTGACGGGACGCATAACTGCAACATATGGCAGGGTGCATTCCCCGAAGTAAACACCAAAGACGACGGGTTCTTGGCAACGGCGCCCGTCCGCAGCTTCCCGCCCAACGGCTACGGGCTGTACGAGGTCAGCGGGAATATCTGGGAATGGTGCGCGGACTGGTTCCTGCCCAAGTATTACCGCAACTCAGCAGTCGGCAACCCCCAAGGGCCCACCATCGGCCGAGGCCGTGTCATGCGCGGCGGTTCCTACCTTTGTCACGACTCGTACTGCAACCGCTACCGGGTTGCGGCCAGAAGCTCCAGCACACCTGACTCGTCCAGCGGCAATTGCGGATTCCGGACGGCAGCGGACTGACTGTGGCCAGTGACATCACGAAGGGACCCGTCCCGCCCCCTCGCGGAAAGATCGCCGAGCGGCTGCTGCCGGGCGGGATCGAACCGGACCCCCGATTCACGCTCGCTAATGAGCGGACTTTCCTCGCCTGGATCCGCACCTCGCTTGCCCTCCTGGCCGGCGGTATCGCCATTGAGGCGTTCACGGCGGACCTTTTCCTGGAGCCCGTCCGGAAGGGGCTGGCGGTCGTTCTGCTCCTGCTGGGCATGATGCTGAGCGCGGGATCGGCTGTGCGGTGGCTGCGGGTAGAGCGCAGCATGCGCCAGAAGGCGCCCCTTCCACTTCCGCTGATCATTCCACTGCTCGCCGCAGCCGGAGCACTGGCCGCCGCCGTCGTACTGGTCTTCATCCTTTGGCGCTGAACGCATGACGCCCATACGGCCGCGCGAACGAGTGCACGGGGATGCTGGCCTGCAACCCGAACGTACAACTCTCGCTTGGGGCAGGACCATGATGGCCTTGGTAACTGTCAGCGCCATCTTCCTCCGCTGGCTTCCTCATCACGGGTTGCCCATCCCCGCATTGTTCGCAGTGGCGGTAACTGCCGCCGCCGCCATCTACGTCACGCAGCGCCGCCGGTACAGCACCAGCTCCCATGGCATCTTGCAGGAGAAGGTGAGCGCCGAAATAGCCGCCGTCTTGTGGACAGCCTTCGCCGGAGTAGTGCTGGGAATACTCGGAATCGCAGTCGTCCTCTCCAGCTAGGCCGGGAGGTGTTGTTGCAACTTGGCGCGTCAGGTGATCTTCACGCGTGTTGGTGCCGGCTGAGCGGTTACTACCTGCGTATCCGGATCGTGCTCCAAAGCTGGCCTTCCGGCCAAGATCACGGTAGCGCGCTCCCGTGGCCGGCCTTTAAGCAGGAAGGGAATTTCCTGTTCTTCCCACTCCCTGTGCAGCTCTTCTTCTTCCTGCCCATCTCAAGCCCTGAGGCGGCGTCGGGCTTCAAGGTTGTCACACTGCACCCAGATCGAAGCGTCAATGAGGTCCGTCAGCGCCTGACGCGATGATCCTACCTAGGTTCCCTGCGCAAAATCTCGGAGTCCCTTCCCTTTCCTGCCGGTATGTACGGGGTGGAACATGGTCCCCATGAGTTCCAGTAGCTATGGTCCCGTCGGTGCGGACGAGGGGATCCTGATTCGCTTCACTGAAGCCGTGACGGCACGGACCGTTCTCGGGGCAGAGTCAACAGCAACGAACCTTGCGGTGGTTGAGCACCTAATCGCTCCACGAGAACTTGTGGCACCGCTGCACATGCACAGCCGTGAGGATGAGTTCACCCTGGTCACCAAAGGACGCTTCGGCTTCCTGCTGGGAGAGGACGTCTTTTATGCAGGTCCCGGTGAGCTGGTGCGGAAGCCCCGGGACCAGTGGCATACGTTCTGGAACGCCGGTGACGAGCAGGGCCGGGTACTGGAGATTATCTCCCCCGCTGGCTTCGAACAGTACTTCCACGAGATCGCCGATTGCTTCCCTGATGACGCTCCACCGGATCTTGACACCATGGCACGGGCGAACGCGAAATACGGGCTGCAAATGGCCTTCGACTCCCTGCCCCAGCTGATCGAGCGGTTCGACTTGGCCCGGCCGGCAGAAATGGGGCATGCCCTGAAACGACCCCTGAAATCCACTGCTGCGTTTCACCCGCCTGCCCAATGACCGAAGTTGCCCCCTCCCCTGGTGCGTTCATCATCGTCTTTGCCGCACCGCAGACAGCGCTTGTACACATTGCCGTCTTCGGCGTGTTCGACGTGCCAATCGTGCCGAATGTTCAGCTTGCAGAGCAGGGCCTGGATCATGTCAGCCTCCGAATAAGAACACAGATAGCGCCTAGTAGTAGTCGCGGGTGTGGGGATGTTCAGGGTGGTCCCCATGAGCGAGCCTCCCCGACCATCGGTCACTGTGGGAATCTTCCTTCCCGCAGTACCTGCATTGGCGGCGATACTCGCCGTCGTTCATTCGGGCCAGCCAGTGATGGCCGATTCCCCATCTGCAAAGCAGTTTCCGGATCATGGTGATGTCTTTTTCTGGGGGCTTGCCCAGCTTTTCTTGGCTGGCCACGCAACGAAGCCGGAAGGCTAATCATGGCCTTTGGGAAGTACTTGGAGAAGAGGCAATCAGTAAGGCTTAGGCGAGCCTGTGCCTACCCGGGAAGGGCGAAAAAGCTTGCCAGAGCTAGACTGAGCCGGGTGAGGACGGATTGGGGGATCCACGGCGGCTCACGCCGTCGTCCCGCTGGTCGGTCGCCGCCAGCGAACCAAGGATGTCCATGACCTTCTTCAAAGATCTGCCCGTACCCGAAGAACCACGCCGCGGCAGGACCGTCAGGTACGTTCCCCCGGCTTGGGCTGGTGCGCCGGCCCATGAGCTGCCGGCAGTTGTTCATATCGGGCAGTTCCTGCATCGCAGCCGCAGCTTTGTACTGGCCGTCGAGCTCGCAAAGGTCTATTCGACCGGCTGCTCCCTCGACCTGACATGGACACTCCGACGGGCGGAGGAAGATGATGAAGCCTGGGCCCAGTTGAATGGGGCATTCTTCGGTCACCCTCACAACATGCAGGCCGTAGAACGACGTCCCTTCGCAGCCCTCCTCTTCGGTGTCCGACTGGCCGACGGGACCAAGGCCCGGGCCGATTCAATGCTGCACTCCCGCTATCCTCCGGGAAATGCCAAGCAGCCCGACCCGCCGATCCTCATCCAGCAAGGCAACGGCGGCAACGGAGGCGACGACGAAATGGCCGGCAAGGGCACATTGTGGCTTTGGCCCTTGCCACCGGACGGGGACCTCCGGCTGGTAGCCCAATGGGCAGAGCTCGGAATTCCCGAAACTTCCATTACGATCGACGGCGGCCAGCTCCGGGCGGCCGCATCAGGCGCCCAAAAATACTGGCCGACGGAGGGCGAACAAGGATGATGGCTCTCGACAGCTTTGTCCTGACCGTGCTCTTCTCGGGGGTCTTCTTCTACGTCCTCTACGGCGTCATCCGCGCCGCCGTCCGCGACGGCATCCTCCAGGCCAATGAGCGGCGGCTCAAGCACGAGGAGGAGGCCAAGGCTGAACAATGACTCCCAGGCTACTGGCGAGCACAACCCCACGTGCGTCGGGAATCTAGTACTACAGTTGATGCATGGCTCCCAGCCGCCATCCGCTTGACGACCTGCGCGAAACAATCGGCCATCTGGCCGATCAGCTCAAGCTGCCCAGTTCGGAGCGCGTCGACGACCTGGTCGGAGACCTCATCGGTGCCAGGCCCGGGCCGGCCCGGCCGCTGTCCGAGGTGCAGGCCGAGCTCGACGCGCTGGTCGGACTGGAGACCGTGAAGGAACAGGTGCGGGCCCTCGTGGCACTGCTCCAGGTCCAGGCCCGCCGTAAGGCGCACGGCCTGCCGGAGGTGGCCACATCACAGCATCTGGTGTTCCTCGGAAACCCTGGCACGGGCAAAACCACCGTGGCGCGGCTCCTGGCCGAGATGTACCGCGCGGTCGGACTGCTGCAGAAAGGCCACCTGGTCGAGGTCGACCGTTCCGGGCTGGTGGGGCAGTACGTTGGCGCGACCGCCATCAAGACGGACCGGGTGATCCGGCGTGCGCTGGACGGCGTCCTGTTCATCGACGAGGCCTACGCGCTGGCCCCGGAGGACGGCCGGATGGACTTCGGCCCCGAGGCGATCGAGGTCCTGCTCAAGCGGATGGAGGACCACCGCCACCGCCTGGTCGTGATCGTGGCCGGGTACCCGCGGCTAATGGAGTCCTTCCTGCTCTCGAACCCCGGACTGCGCTCCCGGTTCGCCCGCGAAATCACGTTCCCCGACTACTCCGTCGACGCACTTCAGACGATCTTCCACCAGATGCTGGCCCAGCACGAGTACATGCTGGAGCCGGGTGCCGAACAAATGCTGCGCCGCATCCTCACGGGGCTCCACGCGGGCGAAGACTCCGGCAACGCACGGTTCGCCCGCACACTGTTCGAGCAGGCGCTTAACCGCCAGGCACTGCGGCTGTCGCTCGACGAGGAACAAAGTCTCGACGCACTCGATCGTGAGGCCGTCATGACGCTCACCGCGGACGACATCGTCGAGGCCGCGCTGGCCTTGGGCGAGGAACCGGAGCCGGAGCCGGAACCGACGCCGGAACCGGTCCAATCACGTTGGTGGCGCTGGCTGGCCTGACCTTCCGCTGCACGGGTTCCGAAGGCGCCTCAACAGGATGTCCAAGAGCGCCGGACCCTCGAAGTATCCCTAGAGTCACACAGTGGCCCGGGCGGGAAAGCATTGGTCACCGAAGTCTAGTCAGCTATCCTGCCCTGCAGGTCCCGATAGTGAATCGATGAGTTTGAGCCCCCGTTTGCCCCACTCGATCTCCGTCTCCGCCCGGGCAATTAGGCCTTCATAGGTGAAGACCTTGTATTCAACAGTCCGCTGGCGGTCAGCCTCAGCAGTGGCAGCCAGGCGTTTGCTCAACATCTCGTTAGTTCCTGCCCGCAACTGGTCGATCATCTCCGCCCATTGATCGCGGCGCATCGTGTGATAGTCAATGTGGGCCTGCATATGCTCCCGTGCCGCCTTGGGTTCAGCCCACTCCAGGTAGGCAGCCTTAAGGTGCACGGGGTCGCGCTCACGGGAATACTCCACCGGCTCACGCATCCATGCCCGGAACGCGGCCCGCCCTTCTTCAGTAATGCGGTACTGCGTCTTCTTTCCCCGGGGGCCCCACGACACCTCCTCCGCTTGCAGCAGACCTTCCTTGGCCATCTTCCGCAGCTCAGGATAGATCTGCGAATCAGGCGCATGCCAGACGAAGGCAACCGAGGACTCGAATCGTTTTGCCAGGTCGTAACCGGTCATTGGCTCGACGGAAAGCAAAGCCAAAAGCGCATAACGCAAACTCACAGTAGGTTCCCTTCAAGGTCTTGCTAATAACTATATCGATAGATAGTCTGTGACCCAAGCCACCAACTATGGACATAGATAGTTGCGGCGTTCCCCAAAGATTCTTCATTCGCCTGGCATGCGTAAGACACGTCCGCCGGCACCGGAAAGAGGTCAAAGATGACTGTGCTCCAGTCCAGTAGTTCCACCACCGCTAAAGTCCTCGGCCACCCGCTGAATGCGTGGTACGTCGCTGCTTGGGACCACGAGGTTACCCGCAAACCCATGGCCCGCACGATTGCTGACCGGCCGCTGGCGCTTTACCGCACAGAGGACGGCAAGGCCGTTGCTCTCGCGGACGCGTGCTGGCACCGCCTGGCGCCGTTGTCCATGGGGAAAACAGTTGGCAAGGACGGCATCCAGTGTCCGTACCACGGCATCGTCTACAACTCTGCCGGCCGCTGCGCGTCCATGCCGGCGCAGGAGACCATCAACCCCTCGGCCACGGTCCCCTCCTTCCCCGTCGTGGAACGCCATCGGTATGTGTGGGTGTGGCTGGGGGACCCAACCCAGGCCGACCCCGATCTTGTCCCCGACATGCATCAGATGGACAGCCAGGAATGGGCCGGCGACGGGGAGACCATTTTCGCTCCCTGCAATTACCAGTTGGTCCTGGACAACCTGATGGACCTTACGCACGAAGAATTCGTTCACGCCTCCAGCATCGGCCAAGACGAGCTCAGTGAATCCGACTTCGTGGTCACGCACGATGACCGAACAGTCACCGTGTCCCGGTGGATGCTCAACATCGACGCCCCTCCGTTCTGGCTCAAAAACATGCGGGACAAATTCCCCGGTTTCGAAGGCAAAGTGGACCGCTGGCAAATTATCCGCTTCGAGGCACCCTCTACTATCCGCATTGACGTCGGCGTTGCCAAAGCCGGCACCGGCGCTCCCGACGGCGACCGCAGCCAAGGCGTCAACGGCTACGTCATGAACACGATCAGCCCGGAAACCGCCAAGACCTGCCACTACTTCTGGGCCTTCATGCGCAACTATCGGCTGGACAGCCAGCTCATCACGACCCAACTTCGCAACGGCGTGCACGGCGTGTTCGGGGAGGACGAGGCGATGTTGAAGGCCCAGCAGGAAGCAATCGACGCCAATCCCGATTACGAGTTCTACAACCTGAATATCGACGCCGGCGGCATGTGGGTCCGCCGGCTGATCGAGCGCATGCTCCAGGCAGAGGGCCGCCTGGCGGCGGCGCTCTGACCGGCCAAGGACTCAAGGAAAAAAGACCATGGCAGCAACCAACAACGAAGTCTGGCAGTCCGCAACGGTGGTAGCCGTCTCTGATGTGGCCGCAGGCATCCGGCGCATTGAACTGGAACCGGCAGCACCGAAGCACGCAGAGCCCGGATCCCACGTCGACCTGCTTGCCACTATCGACGGCGGGCAGGAGAAACGCTCCTACTCAATAGTGGAATCCAAGGACCTCGGGAAGACCCTGGTCATCAGCGTCTTCAAGGCACCGGTTTCGCGGGGCGGATCTGTCTACATGCACACGCTCAAGCCGGGTGACACACTCCGCATCACGCAGCCCCTGCAAAACTTCCCGCTGCGGGTCGGGGCAGAGCGGTACGTT
The DNA here is from genome assembly GCF_056279405.1 of Pseudarthrobacter sp. TE3704. Lineage (NCBI taxonomy): Bacteria > Bacillati > Actinomycetota > Actinomycetes > Micrococcales > Micrococcaceae > Pseudarthrobacter > Pseudarthrobacter sp. TE3704. The sequence continues at coordinate 27,864 of NZ_JBWCCJ010000002.1, read as the reverse complement.
CTGCTGGCCGGCGGCATCGGCATCACCGCGCTTATGAACATGGCGGCAGTACTGCGCAACGTCAAGGCCGACTACACCTTGGTCTACGCGGGGCGGACCCGGGCTGCGATGGCCTATCTGCAGGACCTGCAGGAGATCCACGGGGCCCGGCTGCAGGTCCACGTCGACGACGAGGGAAGCAGCTTGGACGTGAACGCCTTGGTGGGGGGAATCGACCCGGGAACCGAACTCTACATGTGCGGGCCTATCCGGCTGATGGATGCAGTCCGCCGCAGCTGGACCGAGCGCGAACTGGCGCTGCCCGACCTGCGCTACGAGACGTTTGGAAACTCCGGCTGGTACGACCCGGAGGAGTTCCTCGTCCGCATTCCACGGCTTGGCATCGAGGCAAAAGTCGGGCAGGGCCGCTCCATGCTCGAGGCACTCGAGGACGCCGGCGTGGACATGATGTTCGACTGCCGCAAGGGCGAGTGCGGCCTGTGCGAGGTCCGCATCCTCAATTTGGACGGCGCCGTCGACCACCGCGACGTTTTCTACAGCGAACGGCAGCAACACGCTGCAGAGAAGATGTGCTGCTGCGTCTCACGGGCCGTCAGCTCCCCCACAGGTTCCCGTACAGACGCCAATTCTTCTGTAACCCCTGCCGTTGTCACCATCGACGTGTCCTAGACACACTCTGATCTCCCCATCAGGGCTGCGCACCTCGCGCAGCTATAACAGCTAAAGCTCCCGAGGGAGCCTCCTAGGTTTCAAGGAAGACGCCATGGATCTGCGTGAACGCATCAACAACTCAAAAATGTCGCCATATCAGTGGGCCATCATCGGCATGTGTGTCCTGCTCAATGCTCTCGATGGCTTTGACGTACTCGCAATGGCCTTCACCGCGAACGGCGTCACCAAAGAGTTTGGTCTTACCGGCTCCGAACTAGGCGTCCTGCTCAGCGCGGGGCTCGTGGGCATGGCCATTGGTTCCCTTTGTCTCGCACCACTGGCTGACATCGTCGGACGGCGCCCGATGATTATCGCCTCAGTGGGCGCAGCAGGTGCCGGCATGCTGCTGGCAGCAACGGCGAACAACATGGCACAGCTGGGCATCTGGCGTTTCCTGACAGGACTGGGTGTTGGTTGCATTCTTGCCTGCACCAACGTCATTGCCAGCGAATACTCCTCCAAGAAACGCCGGGGATTGACGATCAGCATCTACACGGCCGGTTACGGCATCGGAGCGACGCTTGGAGGCGCCGCAGCAGTTTCCCTCCAAAGCCAATATGGCTGGCGCTCCGTCTTTGTTTTCGGCGGCATCAGCACGCTCAGCATCCTGGCTGTCCTGCTGTTCTTCCTACCCGAATCCGTTGACTTCCTCGTAACGAAGCGGCCCCGCCACGTCCTGGACCGCCTCAACCGGATCGCACGCAAGACCGGTCATCCCGAAATCGATGTCCTCCAGGACTCCCAAATCGTCGTCAAGGCAAAAACCAACCCTATTTCCGACCTGCTGACCCCCGCCAACCGGCGTTCCACCCTTCTGCTCTGGGTAGCGTTTTTCACCACAATGTTTGGTTTCTACTTCGTCAACAGCTGGACCCCGCGTCTCCTGGTCACCGCAGGCATGACGGAAAGCCAAGGCATTACCGGAGGCCTGATGCTGACCTTGGGCGGCATCTTTGGCTCGGTCCTCTACGGCGTCCTCGCCACCAAGTGGAACAGCAAGATCGTCCTCGTGGCTTTCTCGGTGCTCTCCGCCGTCATGATCGTCGTCTTCATCTCCTCCGCTTCAGTGATCCTGCTCGCCATGGGTGCAGGGGTCCTCGTCGGGATGCTGATCAACGGCTGCATCGCCGGTCTCTACACACTTGCTCCTGCCCTCTACCCTGCATCGGTCCGCAGCACAGGCGTGGGATGGGGTATCGGCATCGGACGAATCGGAGCCATCATTGCCCCGCTGATCACCGGCGCCCTCCTTGATGCATCCTGGTCCGCTGTACAGCTCTATCTCGCCGTCGGTGTCGTTGTACTCATCAGCGCCGCCGCCGTCGGAATGATCCGGTCCAAAGAACCCGTCAAGAGCGCGCCCGTTGAGGAGCTCACCGAAGTCTGATCACGGTGGGCCTGAATTTATGCTGCAGGCTACCCGATGAGCTTTTAGGCTAACTCGCTACAGCCGGCGGCTGCCCTGCGGCACCTTTCGCTTCTTGCAGCTGGGTCAGATTCCGGCCATGGTCTTGTGGCTGTTGGCCCTTTCCAGGAGGCGGCTCGTTTCCCGGGCGTGAGGGAGCCAATCTCGGCTTCCTGCCCGATGGCTTTTGCTCCTTCGATGGAACGAGACGTCATCCGCAAAAGACGGCGACAAAGAACTGGCGAACCATGCATGACCATCGCCCGTAGACGCCGTCTTGGCATTTGCCGGCCTGGCCCATCATCATCGCCCAAGTCGACGGAGTCGGCACGTTCTAATAAACCAACGCAAGCAACGGACGACGGCGGGACGCGCCCGCCGTCGTCCGCTCCATTTTGCGCGCATTGGCGGGGACTGCCATAAAAAGCGAACGCTTTTAGATTCCGCTGAGGACAGCGGCTGAGTCCGACGACCAAGGGTCGCCGGGGGCTTCGGACCTTCGTCGACTTCCCCACCAACGAAGCCGCCTTCGGCGAACCCGTCCTTTAGACTGCCCGGATCGAAATGAGCTCGTAGACCGTGGCCGAGCTCATCGCCGGTCCGCGGCAGGTCAGTTGGCGCGGTGTGGCCTGGCGGGCCTGCAGTTCGATGTCGATACGCACCGGGTGAGGCGGTCGGCCGGAGATGCGGATCCGCCAATGATCGCCGTCGCGGGAGGTCTCCACCACCCTGTAGTCATTCCGGCCGGCCGGGCCGAAACGTCCGAGCGTGGCTGCGACAGCGGCCTGCTGTGCTGGGAAGAGATCCGTGTAACCGCGCAAATACTCCGCGTGGATACGGCCGGCGAGGTGTTCTTCGATCGTGGCGACGGACGACGCAGCGTCCAGATTCCCGTAGTACACACCATCGGGCGCAACAACGACATTGCCTGCGAACCTGTCACCGCCTACATGCGAGCATTCCCACACCAGCTCTGGCCACCGCTCACTGAGCGCACGTCCCACGGGCCGTCCCCATACGGCACAGCATTGGTCATGTTGACTGTGGGTGCAGACCAGGATGACGGGCGGATGGCCGACCGTTCCAGGGAGGCTGAGGGCTGTGGCAATCTCCGCCAGATCCTCATCCTTGGCCCACGTTCCCCATTGCTGGCGATATTCGCCCGAATCCTCATTGTGCAGTACTGCCCATTGTCCCTGGCCCTCACGGCGGCGGGGGCCGGGCCGCCTCACCAGCAGCACCCTCGCCCGCGCCGCTTTCGCGGCGGAGAGCACGATAGCTTTGGTCCCAGGCTCGAGATCAAGCCCTTCGAAGCCATTGAGAGGCCACCCGCCCCGGTACTCGATGAGGACCCAGACGACGCCATGCGACGCTGTGCCTGCAATCGGATCGCCGCGCAACCGGGCGCCTTCAGAGCAGAAGAAGCGCTCCGTGGCCGCCACTGCGGCGAACTCACTGCCTGGATCACTGTTCAACGGGAACGAGGACCCCCGCGCGCAACAGCCTTTCAACCACTTCGACGCCGAGATCACCCGCGGTGTGAACCTCGCCGTCCAGCGCGCACATCACAGACGGCAGATCGGCTTCCGGGAAGTCGAGCCAACCCACGCGTGTGGTCAGGCGCAATCCCTCCAGCCGTGCTTCCAGTGCATCGCGAAGCCGCACCACAGTCCTAGGACTTAGGCCTTCGACAGCCGCGAGCTGGGCCAGCGGTCCCAACGGCGCGGGGCGTCCCTGTCCTCGCCGGGTGCGGTGGAACAGGGCAGTGGTATCAGCCTCAGCGAGGGCGGCGGCCAGTCGCCCACGGACGACGTCGATCTCCCCGTTTGGCCCGTCCACGCCCAAGGGCAACGTACGGCGCATCTCGGGATCGTCGCACAGCGCTGCGAGCGCGGCCTGTGCAAGCTGTTCGGCCAATGCGTAGCGGGTCCAGCTGTGGATTCCAAGCGTGAGGTGGATGGAGACCTCGCCCTGCGCCTGGGCAGCATGCAACCAGCCACGCGGCAGGTAGAGGACATCCCCGGGCTCTAGCACCGTGTCGATATACGCCTCCCCTTTCGCGGCGTCGGCCACGGTGGAGCGACGGTCGGTCCAGGGTTGGTCACGCAACGGGTCAGTGTGAACCGGCTCGTGAATGATCCAGCGCTTTGTCCCCTCGATTTGCAGGACGAAGACGTCGTGCACGTCGTAGTGATCGTCGAACCCCCGGTTCTGAGGCGGCGTGATGTAGGCATTGGCCTGCACCGGATGTCCGAGCTCGGTGCTCAGCCTGCTGCTGAAGTCGGAGACAGGCTCCCATGTGCGGTGCAGTGCCTGCAGCACGAGCGTGGCACCGTCCGCGAATTTGCGCCACAGCGCTGTGTCGTCCAGCTGGTCAGAGATGGTGGCACCGACGCCGGCGGGTGAGGTGAATGATGAGTCCGGAAATGTCGTGCCGCCCTTGGCGACGCGGAGAAAGGGTGTGCGCAGTCCACGGCGCGAGACCAGTTCGTCGACGGCCGCGGCAGAGAACAGATCGGCGAAGTCGCTTGCGCCACGGGTGAGCAGGGCTGTGCGCCCCCAGACGCCGTCGGCGAACCTTTCACGGCCAATCTTGATCAGGCGTGTCTCCAGGACCCCGCCGCTTTCCAAGGCGTCGGGGTCCTGAAAGTCCGTGCGGGTGGTGCTCAAGATTCAGATGCCCCGTTCTGCGGCTCCCCCATCGGCTCCGCCGTCGGCACCGCTGTCAGCTCCACCATCGGCGCCGCTGTCAGCCCCGCCGTCGGCACCGCTGTCAGCCCCACCATCGGCACTGCCGTCGGCACCGCTGTCAGCCCCACCATCGGCACCGCTGTCAGCTCCTCCGTCGGCACCGCCATCATGCATGCCGGGGACGCCGGCGGCGCCACCGTCCGCGGGCCCTTCCTGCTGGCTTGGATCCTGCTCTGGACTGGTCATGCTTCCTCCCGAGAATCGAATCGCTAGAATCAGCTCCATTACTGGCACCTGATTACCCAACCGGGCGATCCTTCACCGGCACCGCCCGTGATCACCCTAACGGCACGAGCCAGCCCTGGGAACACCTTCTTATACAACTCAGGTAGCTTCAGAACTGGGCCAGTCCTACTCGGTCGGCCGGCACGGCCATCCCGTCCCCTTTACGAGATTGACTCCAGTGCGCATCGGCGCCCGGAAACCCTGCTCCCTGTGGACTGAGCAGCTTCAGAAGCGTCATTTCTGCTATGGGCTCGATAACGCCCGTCGGGTGGTCATCCTTTGAGTGTCGGGGGTAGCCATCGTGGTGGCCTTTGCCATTCCCACCCCTGAAGAGTCATGGATCCACGATTTGGCTGCGAGGGGAGTCGAAAAGGGTGCGCTCTGCGAGCGGGGCGCACCCTTTTCGTGCCCTCACGCGTGTCCGCCGACTTGTGATTCCTGCTTGCGAAAAATTCCTGCTCTAATGCTGCGGAGTTGCGTCCGAGAATCAAAGCCGCACGGTCCTAGACTTTCGGCATGCACCCCTTAGTGGCAATCGGCCTGGTGTTCCTCGCCGCGATTGCCTGGACGGTCACCGTCCTGACCATGCTGATTGTTGTGGTCAAAGCCCGGCGCCGGCCGCCCGGCGAAGTCGCTCGCGCAGTCCATGGTGTGGAGGTCCAAAGCGTCGATGAAAGGGCGGCTTAGACATAACCGGGTGCGCCGGCGCTGCGCCCCTAACCCAGGGCAGCGCGCAGCCTTTCGGAGAGGTCTTCCAGGGATTCGCGCCATTCCGGTTCGTCGGCGTCGTCCCACAGCTCCGCCAGCTCGGATTCCTCCCCTACCACCCGGCCTACCGCCTCAAGTGCCAGCTCCGCGTCCTCGGCGGTAAGCTCGGCCCCGTGGGCGGTTACCCAGTCGGCAACGTTTTCCGGCAGGGTCCCCTGACGCGTTCCCCTGGCAGGCTGCAATGACGTCGGCGGCGGCGATGGCAATGCTGGCGAGATCCATCTGTTCCTGGATCGCCGCCTCAAAAGTTGGAGCAGTACCCTTCCGAAGTTGATCTTCAAGCAGGACGACGAGAAGGCGCTAGCCTACTTTATGGTGTTGATGGAGCAACCTGGACCCTCATTGATTGAAGCTGCCAAAGAGAGGACCGCAGAGCGCACCGGGCAGGTTTTGTCCTGTCCTGACGGCCGTTACCAGCGTTACGGCCGGGTGCAGAAAACGGCACCGAAACGGTTACGACGGCGGACAAATAGGCCCGGATTTTACTGGCTCGTGACCCGGATGCGGCCTTCCTTACGGTTGCGCCCCGAAGCGGCAACAAGCCTCGTTTCGGTGCTTGGCGCTCCCTAGTCTTGAGCTATCCAGCAGCACCACCTCTCTGAATGGCACCCCAATGAAAAAACTCCTTCTCTGGCTCACGGCGCTTCTGGCGGCCGTTGGTCTGGGCATCCTGGCACCGGGGCCCGCTTCGGCAGCCACCTCCTATTGCGGGCTCGCATGGGGATCCCAGGACAAGACCGCGCCCGAGATGAGCTCAGCATCCGTCACCAACGTCCGGACCGGGCAGCAACCCTGCTTCGACCGGATGGTGGTCGACCTCAACGGCCCCGTCAGGGGCTACACAGTCCGGTACGTCCCCGAGATCGTCCAGGACGGCACCGGCTTCACGATCCCGGTCTACGGCAACGCACGCCTGCAGGTCGTCGTGAACGCCCCCTCCTACGACCAGAACGGCAACGTCACCTACAACCCGGCCGCAAAGGCTGAGCTGTCCAACGTGGCCGGCTACCAGACCTTCCGGCAAGTCGTCTATGCGAACAGCTTCGAAGGTTCCACCAGCATCGGCCTGGGCGTCCGCGCCCGGCTGCCCTTCCGGGTCTTCACCCTCGACGGGCCAGGGTCCGGTTCCCGGCTGATCGTGGACGTAGCCCACTCCTGGTAACGGATCCAAAAGGTGCCGCACTCCGCTGAACCGGGGCGCGGCACCGTTTCTGTATTACGACCGAGTCGTACGTGGCGGCGACTCTCACTGACTCGGGCCGCAGCGGAAGCCCCGAAGACATCGCCAAAGCCGTCGTCTTCCTTCTCGGCTCTGATGCCGCCTTAGTCACGGAAGCAGCGATCATGGTTGATGGCGGATACACCGGCGCTGACTTCCTCATGAAGAAGGACGCCCAATCCTTGGGCTGATATGCCGTGGAGCCGCTCTGCTCAAGGGCCGGAGTGCGCAGCGGAGATGTCTTGCCCCCGGAGCGTTACCGGCGGGCGGAAGATCATGAACCGGTAACGGCTGTATCGCCGCAATCACGGGTCAGTAACCCTTGGTCAAAAGAAGGAACAGACTCCTCGCCCCACACCTAGACTGAGCCATGAGCACGACCGCATCGTTGATCCTGATTTTCTGTGTTGCCATCGCCTGGATCGGCTTGACGGTATTCGTTCTCTTACGGTTGCGCCGGCGCCGGCGTGGGTCGTCACTGGTAGCTTCCGCTCCAACTAAGGCTGGACCTGTCAGCAGTCTTTCCTACAGACCTTGGCACGACGTTGGCGCCGCAACCGGCAAGATCCCCGCACGTCGGCGGCACAGGCTGAGAATCAGGAAAGTACACGGCTGAAGGGCTACTTTTGACGCTGCCGCCTGAATGCTGCGGTAACGCGTCTTGAACCAGCGACGTGTCTTCCAAGTTGCAGTGGCGCGTTGTCAGCGATGGTCGAAAGTCAGCCACGCTGAAGCTGGTTATTCTGCCGTATTTCGGGCCTTGTCCAGGGTAGTGAGTCCCCCTGGGTGTGTTAGACCGGAGGTGTTCCTCGGCCATTTTGCTTCTGATGAAGGTTCCCTGCGGAGCCGCCGGGCTGCAGCGGCCCCGCCCGGGGACTCTAAACGGCCGTGACGCTGACCGACCGCTTCGTCGCCGTCACGACTCCACTTGGAATATCGCCACGGAGGACCGCGTCGAAGTTCTGCCATACGGTCGCGATCCGGCGCTGAACGTTTTCCCAGCCGACGCCTGCCATGTGGGGCGTGCAGACCACCTGTTCCATTTTCAGCAGTTCACTGGCGGTGTCGAGTGGCTCCTTCTCGTAGACATCGAGTCCGGCGCCTGCGATGCGGCCCTCGTGCAGGAACTCGATGAGAGCGTCCTGGTCCACCACTTCGCCGCGGCCGACGTTGACGATAACGCCGCTGCGCTTCATCAGGCCGAGTTCGTCCCGTCCGATCAGTTTGTTCGATTGCGCGTTCAGGGGAAGGCTCAGGCAGACGACGTCGGATACCGCCATGAGCTCTTCCAACGGCACGGCGCGGGCCGGGATCAGTTCCGACACGGTCAACGGGATCTCCGCGTTGTCGTAGAAGACAACGTTGGCGCCGAAACCGTGGTGGACGATCTTGCCGATCCAGCGTCCGATATTTCCCAGACCGATTATGCCGACTGTTTTGTTGTACAGCTCGGAGTACGAAGTCTCATCGAGGTCTTCACGCCATTTTCCGTCGCGCAGCAGCTGCGTAGAGGCTGGAATCCGCCGCATCACCGTTTGCATCAGCGTCAGGGCGTGTTCCGCTACAGAGATGGAGTGGGTCTTCATCTGCGCAACCGGAACGCCGAGTTCGTCCAGGACGGCGACCGGAAGCTGCCCATAGCCGGAGCTCATGTATTGGATAAACTGCACGTTCCTGGCGGCGCGGAACACCTCTTCGGGAACATCGACGCCGGAGATGAGGAAATCGGCGTCTTCGGCTTCACGGCAAATTTCCGATACATCCGCCGATAGAGGCATCACTTTCACGGTAAAACCCTCTGGCGTCGATTCCAGAATACGGTCGATGTAGTCGTTCAGTGGGTTGACGAACAAAACCTTGTATGTCATTGGTGCACCTTTCTTAGTCAATGTCAGACGGTCATGGCCGCGGCCGGTATGCCGGGCGGCCTACCCATCAGCTATGCCGGCAAGGCGTTGAGGACGGTCTCCAGAACTTCCTGAGTGTCGGCTGTCCCGCCCAGGTCACGTGCCCGGGGTCCCGTTAGGAGTGCGGACTCTACCGCGGTTTGGATGTTCTGTGCTGCCTGGGTGCAAAGGTCATCTCCATGGCGTTCGCCCAGCCACTCCAGCATCATCGCGGCCGAGAGGATCATCGCCGTCGGGTTTGCGATGCCCTTGCCCGCGATGTCGGGCGCACTTCCGTGTGAGGGCTGGAACACGCCATGCGTGAGACTGACGTCGGCAGAAGGCGCGACGCCGAGACCGCCGACGAGCCCTGCAGCGATCTCGGAAAGGATGTCGCCGAAGATATTTTCCGAGACGACTACGTCGTACCGTTCCGGGTCGGTCACCATGTACATGGATCCGGCATCGATGTAGTACTTTGCGCTTCCGATGTCGGAGTTTTTGGCGGCGACTTCGTCGAAGACCTTCTCCATCAGAACGTTGCTGCGCAGGGCGTTTGATTTGTGCAGCAGCGTTACGTGTCCGGGGGTGCCGCGCTTGCGGCGCGCCCGCGCCTGTGAAAATGCGACGTCGAAGAGCTTCTCGCATGTGGCGCGGGTGATGGTCATACGGTCACTGGCAGTCTCGTCGCTGGGCTCATGATGATCGGACAGGCCTGCGAACATGCCCTCGGACGTTTCGCGGATGACGAGCATATCGACGTTCTTCGTCTTGACAGGGCTCTCGACTCCCGGGAAAAGCCGTACCGGCCGGAGGCTTGAGAAGAGCCCGTAGTGGGCCCGCATTTCAACTTGGGCGCCCAGTTCAAGGCCTTCGGGTCCGCGCACGTCCGGCAGCCCCATCGCGCCAAACAGTACAGCGTCTTTCTTGCCGATTTCATCCATATCGGCAGCGGTGATCTTTCGTCCGGTACGCCTGTACAGGTCCGCGCTGAAGTCGTAGTACGTGTAGTTAAGCCTCAGCCCGTAGCGTGTTTCGCATTCCTTCAGTACCGACAGAGCCGCGTCGACGACTTCAGTTCCGATTCCGTCGCCGGGAATGACAGCGATGTCATAGTGAGTCATTGGTCTTCCTGCCTTGCTAAGTGCGCGCGCTCGGGCGCAAAGTGTCTGCCCCAGGACAGGAAGCCGCGCCTACGCGACGGCCCTACCTGCGAGCCTTTCCCATGTGCTGGGAAGCATTATTTGCTAAGTGGGAAGACGTTAGCAGAAGATGAGTTGGCTCACAAGGCACATTCGGCGGTCAGGTATCACGGGAGGCCCGGAGGCGGAATGGCAGGCGGCCCACGGGCGGCGGCGGCGTTAGCCGATCAACCTGACTGCATGCACCTGTTGCGTGCATCACAATCCGCTGCTAATGTCTATCCGCTCGATGACAAGCTTCTCCCACACAGTGAGAACTCAAAGGTCAAATTGCACTAAACGACGCAGGCAGGAAGACATGACACAGCAACTTCAGGGGAACTCCCTCCCGCTCCAAGGCATCCGCGTGCTGGAGCTGGGCAGCTTCATCGCCGGCCCGTTCGCAGCGCGGATTTTTGGTGATTTTGGAGCTGAAGTCATCAAAATCGAAAAGCCCCAGGGCGGCGATGAGTTGCGCGACTGGCGCAAGACCCGGGGAACGACCTCGATGCTGTTCCGTACCATCGGCCGGAACAAGAAATCCGTTGCCTTGGACCTACGTTCCGAGGGCGGGCTTGAGGCAGTCAAGAAGATCGCCGCCCAGTGCGACGTAGTGATCGAAAACTTCCGTCCCGGAACCCTTGAAAAGTGGGGTCTGGGCCCGGATGTCCTTCAGGAACTTAACCCCGACCTCGTCATGGTCCGGATCTCCGGTTACGGCCAAACCGGCCCCTACAAGAACCGCGCCGGGTTCGGCAGCTCCGCAGAGTCTTTCGCAGGTTTGCGCTACGTCACGGGCGAGCCGGACCGGCCGGCAGGGCGTGCGGCTGCCAGCCTGGGCGATACGGTCGCTGGCCTTTACGGGGTGATCGGCGCCCTGATGCTCATGCTCCAGAAAGCCCGCGGGCAGAAGACCGACACCTCCCAGGTAGTCGACGTCGCACTCTACGAAGGCGTCTTCAGCCTCCTCGAATCACTCGTCCCGGACTACGACGCGTACGGCATGGTCCGAAAGCGTACCGGCGGCGCCCTGCCCGGTGTCGTGCCCACCGGCTCCTATTTGTGCGGCGATGACCTCGAGGTCGTCATCGGAGGCAACTCCAACTCCGTGTTTGTCCGGCTCATGCGGGCGATCGGCCGGGACGACCTGGCCGAGGACGAAACACTCCTTACTACCCAAGGCCGCGGTGCGCGCGAGGAAGAGCTGAACGGCGCCATCTCCGCCTGGACCGGCAGCATGCCCCTGGCTGAGGTCCTGGACAAGCTGGACGACGCCGGCGTCCCCGCCGGACCCGTCTACGACGCGCCCAGCATCGCTGTGGACAAGCACTACCTGGCCCGCGACATGATCCAGACCCACGAGGTGGTCGTCGAAAACGAACCCGAGCTGATCCGCTTCCCCGGCGTCGTTCCCAAGATTCCGGGCCATCAGGGCCAGGTCAAGTGGGTTGGCCCGGAACTGGGCCAACACACCCAGGAGGTCCTCCAGGAACTCGCCGGGATGAACGCTGACGAAATCTATGACCTCGGACTGCAGGAGGTGCGCTGAATGAAGGTGGACATCACAGACGTTTTCCTGCGCGACGGCCTGCAGGACGAACCGGTCATCGTCTCCACCGCCCACAAGCTGGAAGTAGCCCAGGCCCTCATTGCCGCTGGAATCAAGCGCATCGAAGCCGCATCCTTCGTGAATCCGAAGCGGGTTCCACAGATGGCGGACGCCGCCGACGTCATCTCCTCATTGCCTGTGGTGGACGGCGTCGCCTACACCAGCCTTGCACTTAATGGGAAGGGCATCGAACGGGCCGTCGAGGCCGGCGCCACCGACATCCAGGTGGTCACATCCGCTAGCCAGGCGCACAGCAATGCGAATGCCGGGCAAGCCATCGAGGACGCTCTCGCCGGCATCGGCGCCGCCGTCAGCCGGTACCCGGAAACCCGTTTCTTCGCGGGCATTTCCACTGCCTTTACCTGCCCCTTTGAGGGCAGCATCGACCCCGAGTATCTGCTCCGCGTCGTCAGGGCCTTCTCGGACATGGGGATCAGGGACGTCGGCCTGGCCGACACCCTGGGCACCACGCCCACCGAACAGGTGCTGGCCAGCCTGAACCACGTCCGCGACGCCGAACCGGATCTGACGTACTACCTCCACCTGCACAACGCCCACCACCAGGCATTGGCAACAGCGGGCGCTGCCGTAAGTGCCGGCGTCGTCCGGTTTGACGCCGCGCTGGGCGGCTACGGCGGATGCCCCTTCGCGCCCGGCGCCCACGGCAACATCGCGACCGAAGAGCTGGTCCGCTACCTGCACGATGCGGGCCACGAGACAGGCATCGACGAGGACCGCCTGGCCGACGCTGTACGCCTCGCCCGCGACGTGGTGGCGCACTCCCCCGCCGCGCTGCTGGACCCGGCGCGCTAAAAACTCCCGACCGACTCCCCCTGCTCAACCCACAACGCTTCACGATTCCTACACAAACAGTTCCCACCCACCATTCCGGAGACGATGATGTCAACAAACCCAGGAACCACGGAAACCACCAGCGAACCAACGGATGACGCCATGAGCGAGATAAGCCCCGGCCCCGCCGGTGGTATCGAACACCCCGTCACCAAAACTGTCGGTGCCCGGCCGGGCACCCACTACCCGGGCCGCTTAGGATTCAAAATCGCCAGCGTCCCTGCTCCCCTCTACCTCATCCTGGCGGGCCTCGTCCTCGCCGCCGCCATCACCGGCAACCTTCCCGACACCATGGTGGTCGGATTTGCCGCAACCATCCTGCTCGGTGGGCTGTTCATCTGGATCGGTAACCTGTTCCCGGTAGTCCGGGACTTCGGGCTGCCGACCGTCCTGTGCACCTTCGCACCCGCCACGCTGGCTTTCTTCGGTTTGATGCCCGAGAACCTGGTCACCGTTGTACAGAACTTCACCGACGGCCATGGCTTCCTGGACTTCTTCGTCGTCGGCATCATCGCCGGCGCCATCCTTGGCATGCCACGAGCACTCCTGCTCAAGGCAGGACCGCGCTTCGCGGTACCCATCGTGGGTTGCCTCATCGCTACATTCGTCCTGGTCGGGCTCCTGGGGGCCGTGACCGGGTTTGGATTCATCGAAGGCATTCTCTTCATCGCAGCCCCCATCATGGCTGGGGGCCTTGGCGTTGGTGCCTTGCCGATGTCCGAAATGTACGCCGCGAAAACCGGCGGCGACTCCGCGGCCTTCATGGGTGACCTGATGTCCGCCGTCGTCATGGCCAACGTCTTCTGCATCCTCATCGCCGGAATCTATAACGGCCTGGGCAAGCGGAAAAAGCAGCTCTTCGTCGGCTTCAACGGCCACGGCCAGCTGCTGCGGATCAAGGGCCGCTCCGACGAACTCACCGTTCCCCCGAAGCGGGACACATCCTCCTTCATCGCCCTGGGCAAAGGCCTGCTCATCGCCGGCAGCCTCTTCGTCTTCGGCGAACTCATCGCAGCCCTCCTTCCGGGCGGCCTGCACCCCTACGCCTGGGCCATCATCGCGGCCGCCGTCGTCAAAATCTTCGGGCTGCTCCCCCAGGACGTCGAAGATTCCGCCGCCGACTGGGGCGACCTGATCGGCACCGTCCTCGTTCCCGCACTCCTGGTCGGCGTCAGCCTCACCTACATCGACATCACCGAAGTACTCGCCTCGCTGAGCAACCCGCTGTTCATCCTCCTGACCATCAGCACCGTCGTCATCGCCACCGTGACCTCAGGCATCCTGGGATGGCTGGTCAAGTTCAACTTCGTCGAAGCCTCCATCACCCCGGGCCTGGTCATGGCAGACACCGGCGGCAGCGGTGACGTTGCAGTTCTCAGCGCGGCAAACCGCCTGCACCTCATGCCGTTCGCAGCCCTGACCAACCGCCTCGGTGGCGCGCTGGTCCTGTTCGTGACGTCGCTGATCGTCCCGTTCCTCGCCTAACAGCAGGGATCAACCGCGGCGCCCGGCACGAAGCCGGGCGCCGCCGTCGCATGCAACAGCACCGGGAAGCAGCGAGCGTTGCCGTTGACAACTGAAGCGGTCCTGCCGCCCCAACCTAGGAATGAGAAAAGCCATGACAAGCACCAGCACCCAAGTTCTGCCCGGCGGGACAGCCGCCCTGCCGGATGAAGGCAATGTGGCCGCGATCGTCGCCGACGTGGTCGCGGAGCGCGCAGGGCACCTCTTCGGCCTCATGGGCAACGGCAACGTCCACCTCATCAGCCGACTAACGCGCCGGGGCTACCCCTTCACCTCCGCACGCCACGAGTCAGCCACAGTCGCCATGGCTGACGCCTATTACCGCGCAACCGGAAACATCGCAGCAGCGACCACAACCTACGGCGCCGGCTTCACCAACGCCTACACCACCCTCGCCGAAGCCCGGATAGCCCGGATTCCGCTGGTACTGGTAGTGGGCGACGCGCCCTCTACCGGCCCCCGGCCCTTCGACATAGACCAAGCCAAAGCGGCGGAAGCTGCCGGAGTCATCACCCTTGTCGCCGGCCCGGGCAACGCAGAAGCCATCACCCACCGCGCCTTCGACCTCGCCCTGCAGACCGTCCAGCCCGTGGTGCTGGCCATCCCTTATGACCTGGCTACGGCCCCGGCGTCCACACCCCAGCCCCTCGAACCGATGCCCGCCAAACCAGCCTGGCCCGCCGACCCTCACGACCTCGACCGGGTGGCTGAGCTTCTCGCTGCCGGCAAGCGGCCGCTAATCCTGGGCGGAAGAGGCATGCTCCTGGCCGACGCCGTCGCTCCCCTTCTCCAGATCGGCGACCGCCTTGGCGCGCTCTTCATGACCTCGCTCATGGCAGCCAACGCATTCAACAGCTCCTGGGACCTGGGAATCGCCGGTGGCTTCACCAGACTTCACCGCCTGGACATCGCCCGCCAGGCAGACGTGGTCCTGGTTGTGGGGGCAAGCCAAAACCTCTTCCAAACCCGCTATGGCACCCTGTTCCCCGTGGACACGAAGATCATCCGGATCGATAACGAACCGGACCTGGGCAACCTGCCGTCCGCAGAGTACATCCGTGCGGACATCCGCCCGTTCGTCGAAGGCCTGCTGGAACGCGTCATCGCGGCCCCGACATCAACGTGGCGGGACACTGCCCCTGAAGTAACGAGCCCCGAGTTCCGCTCGTCCCTACCCAGTGAAGACCCCGAGGAGTTTGGCCCGGACGGGCGGCTGAATCCACGGGCCGTCGTCGCGGCCCTGGACGGAATCCTGCCGGCCGAACGGTCCGTGGTGATGGACGGCGGGCACTTCATCGGCTGGGCACCCATGTACCTTTCAGTGCCGGACCCCCACGCAATGGTCTTCGTCGGTACCGCATTCCAATCCATCGGGATGGGCTTCGGATCTGCCGCCGGTGTCTCCGTAGCCCGCCCTGACCGGACGACCGTACTGGTCAGCGGCGACGGCGGCGGGCTGATGGGCCTCGCCGACTTCGAAACCTTCATCCGTGCCACCCGCAAAGGCGTGGTAGTGGTACTCAACGACTCCGCGTACGGCGCAGAACTGCACCAGTACGCGGCCAAAGGGCTGCACGATCAGGCAATGCTGATTGACGAAGTGGACTTCGCCGCCGTCGGCCGTGCCCTTGGCACCTCGGGGGCGAAAGTCCGCACCATGTCAGACCTGCAGCACCTCCAGGACTGGCTGACCACCAACGACGAAGGCATCTTCGTCCTCGACGTAGCCATCTCTCAGAAGGTGGTGGCCGAGTTCATGACAGAATCCGTGGCCGCCAAGGGTTAGCCGGGCACCATAGGCTTCTCATATGCCATCTCCTGAAACCAACGGAAGCAACCGCACACTTGAGCGGGCCGCGTCGATCCTTGATGCCGTAGGCCGGTCGGCCGTGTCAGCCAGTGAGCTGTCACGGCAGACCGGCCTGTCGGTGTCCACGGCGCACCGACTGGCGCTGCAACTGGCTGACTACGGATTCCTCCGCCGCACCGATTCCGGCACCTTCCGGCTGGGGGACCGGTTCGTCCGCTCAGCATTGGAGAACGCCGGCATGCCAGTCCTCCGCGAACTGCGGGACCAGACCGGAGAAACCGCGCAACTGTGGGTGCGACGGGGAGATGAGCGCGTGTGCCTGCTCAGCGCCGACAGCCTGCACGAACTCCGTGCGATCATGCCTCCAGGCGCAAGGCTGCCCCTCCCCCAAGGATCCAGCGGGAGACTGCTGGCAGCCGAGGATGACGCCCTTGCCGAGTTGGCTGCAGTTGGCTGGATTGAGTCAGCCGGTATCCGAACACCAGGACTGGGATCGGTAAGCGCCCCGGTACAAACCGACGAGGGAATCGTCGCCGCGGTCTGCCTTGCCATGCCATTGGCCCGCGTCATCGCATCTCCCGGTAAGGACCATGGTGACAAAGTCATTCAAGCAGCGCAGAGGATTGCACAGGCTCTGCAGCAAAGGATTTAGTATCAGGCCGTCTTGGCGAGGACTATGTCGGCAAGACCGCTAACGTGCAGTACGAGGGCGGAACCCGTCGACGAGGGCTTGTCTTCAGTTGTTGAGCAGACATTTCGGGGCCAGCAGGGATAGCTGCTGTCAGGCCCGCAACAAAACCTGCTCCTGTTCCCTGAAGTTCCTAAGTCTCAAGCTTTGTACACACTGAACCGTGAAAAAGCCTCTGAGTTGCGGAAACACTGTGCCCGAGGTGGGACTCGAACTGTCCGAAGCCGAATCTGTGGACATTGTCCCACGCCATTTTCGTCGCTTCAGAGCTCTCAGACCTCGCGCCGGATGAGATGTTTGCCAATCATCCCGGCGCTGACTTCGAGTGAGACATCACCAGCGGCCACCCCGACGACGAGATCAAATGCCGCATCGATGCTGACATCAGCCGCCGCCTTCATCGCCAACTGCGGATAAGCTTCCACACCCATGACTGTCGTTGCCGGACGGGCCAAAGCCGCGGCCAGCAGACCGATATCCCGTATATGGAACCCGTACCGGTCAACGACCTGCAACGCGTCTCCAATCTCGAGGTACTCAGTCACGCATCCTCAAGGCGCGTCAAAAGCTCAGCGTCATGGCTCATCACGAAATCCAGACCCTCACCGATCTCGCGAGTGCGCCGGTGACGCTGGAGCACCAACTCCGCACCCTGCAACAGCAAAGCCGACTTCGAGGTGTGTTCCTCAGCGGCAAGTTGGTCCAGACGACGATCGAGGTCTTCCGGCACGCGCAGGTTCATAGCCATGCACTCGTGGTACCGAACCAGTACCAGCGCGTTTAGGGTAACTCGCTCCATCTCTTCGCGGGGTGCCCGCCCCCGTATGCCTAGCCGGCTTAACTGGCTGGTGCCACAACGTCCTCCAGCACTGACCTGTCGAAAAAACGGATCTCTCCCGTTGCCTCGAAGAACACAGGAACTACTGATGTGCTCAGGTCTTTGGACGTTTCGTAGATTTCAGCCGCACTCCCGTGCTTCCTCGCAATTGTTCCAACCAGCTCGGTACCGCGAACCCGAACAGTTCGATATTTGTAGCTCATCGTGACCCCTTCGTCGGCTAGGGCACACCCTACCCCTTGGGATTGCCGCTTCGGGAAAGGTTGGCTCCTATGGCGTCACCCAGTGGTAGCGGCGGCTTCGGGTTACTTCTCCATATACGCAGCGGAAGCATGGAACTGCCTAAGGGTTTTGGTGAACCGGGGCCATCCTTCTGAAAAGGTCACCGCGGTCGCTGACTTGTGGCACATGAAAGTCATTGGGTTCCCGGCCTGTTAATGCGTTGGGTCGGCGACCTCGCTGCTCCGTCTGACGGCGTGCCGGGATATGCGCTGGATCAGTGGGCTTCCATCACCGTCTGTCCATCGCCTCCGCGGCGGGGCCGAAGATCAGCGTTTGATCTTCTCGGATAGAGCGTGGGCGTGGCGCAACAGTAAGGCCCCAAGCATGGGGCGTCGCTCAGCGGCGAAGCGGGACTCTATGCCGGTGATGGTTAGGGCCCAGGCGGGTTGCCCTGCGGCGTCGAACACCGCCGCCCCCATACCCCAACTGCCCTGAACGAGGAGCCCGGGATTAGTTGCATATCCCGCAGCGCGGGTCTCTTCGACGCGTTGGCGGATAACGTCCGCAGCGTGTTCCGGGCCAAAGTGTTCTTCGAGTTTCGCGCGGGCAAGGTAGCGCTCGGCGGTGTCCGGCGGCAGGAACGAGAGGATAACCAGGCCCGCGGAGGCGACGCCGAGAGGGAAGCGCTTGCCCTCATAGAGAACGAAGGAACGGATCGGGAAGCTGCCGTCCTGGCGTAGCACACAGACAGTTTCGTCCCCGCGTCGGGCGGACAGGAAGGCGCTCTCGCCGGTCTCTTCGGCAAGGGCCCGGACGTGGTCGCGGGCCAGCTCGGTGATGTCATAGCGTTCTGCGGCAATGGACCCCATGAGGTAGAGCTCAGGACCCAAGTGCCAGCGTCCCGCCTTGGAATCATGGTCGAGGAATCCCTCGACGGCCAAAGATGACAGCAACCGATGGGCCGTGGGGCGCGCCAATCCCGTGGCCCGGGCGACCTCCGTTGTCCCTATTCCACGGGGCATTGCCGCGCTGACAGCTCGAAGAACCTGACCGATGCGGCCGACGACCTGAGCCCCGGGAAGCGTCTCACTCATGTCTACATTATGGACGGTTTGCCCAGGCATGACCACAAGACGACCAATATCCCTTCGAGATCCTACTTTCATTGACCAGCGTTTCCGCGATGGCTACGGTTCATGACAGACCTCACACGGATCATATAGTGGACGGATAGGAAACAAGATGGCATCTAAACTTTGGGGCACGGCCGCTGAGGCGCTGGCCGGAACCATCCAGGACGGAATGGTCCTCGCTGTCGGGGGATTTGGCCTCAGCGGCATCCCCCGGGACCTCATCGAGGCAGTACGTGATAGCGGTGCACGTAACCTGACAGTCGTATCCAACAACATGGGCGTGGACGGCAAGGGACTGGGTCTGCTGCTGGAGAACCAGCAGGTGAGCAAGGTTCTGGCTTCCTACGTTGGGGAAAACAAGCTCTTTGCGGAGCAGTACCTGGCAGGCACGCTGGATGTTGAATTCGTTCCGCAGGGAACCCTGGCGGAGCGACTGCGCGCTGGTGGAGCAGGCATCCCGGCCTTCTACACTCCCACTGGCGTTGGCACGCCTATTGCGGAGGGTAAGCCCGAAGCGGAATTCGATGGCCAGCGTTGCATCCTGGAACGCGGGATCGTCGCAGACGTCGCCTTGGTACGTGCCCACCAGGCAGACCGCGAAGGTAACCTCCGCTACAGGATGACCGCACGAAACTTCAATCCCCTCGTGGCAGCGGCCGGCCGAATGACCATCGCTGAAGCCGAGGAAGTAGTCGATGGTTACCTGGACCCCGAGGACGTAATCACGCCAGGGGTTTTCGTGCAGCGAGTGGTGCGCGTCGTCAACCCGATTAAAGACATCGAACAGCGGACCGTTCGGGTCCGCGCGGAGGTATGAAATCATGTGGACCCGTGATGAAATGGCGGCCATCGCCGCCAGCGAACTCGAAGACGGCCAGTATGTAAATCTGGGCATCGGAATCCCGACGCTGGTGGCCAACCACCTGCCCGAGGGCGTCCGCGTTACTCTCCAAAGCGAGAACGGACTGCTGGGCATGGGCCCGTTCCCCTACGAAGGCGAAGAGGACGCGGACCTCATCAACGCCGGCAAACAGACCGTCACCGTTCTGCCGGGCGGCAGCTTTTTCGACTCCGCTGTCTCCTTCGGCATGATCCGTGGCGGACACGTTCAGACCGCAATCCTCGGAGCCCTGCAGGTATCGGGGGCAGGAGACCTGGCCAACTGGACCATTCCAGGAAAGCTCGTTAAAGGTATGGGCGGTGCCATGGACCTTGTCGCCGGTACCCCGCGCGTGATCGTAGTCACCGACCATGTAGCAAAAGACGGAACCCCGAAGATCGTGTCCGAGTGCGACCTTCCGCTGACCGGTGTTGGCGTTGTCGACCGCATCATCAGCGACCGTGCAGTCTTCGATGTAGTGGACGGCGCTCTTGTCCTGCGCCAAACCGCGCCAGGGCATACTGTCGAAGAACTGCGCACACAGACTGGGGCCGCTTTCACCGTTGCCCCCGAGTTGGTTTCCGGTGATTCCGAAGTACTCCGGCACGCGGACACCGCTAACACCGTATCCGAGGCTGTGGGGGCCGACGCATGAGCGCCCTGATCGCCGGCTATGCCCGGACAGCGTTCAGCCGGTTCAACGGACAATTCGCCTCCATCCCGGCCACAGCCCTTGGCTCTCATGCGATCGCTGCAGCGCTTAGCCGTGCCGGTGTAAATCCGCAGGAAGTCCAACGCGTGGTCGCCGGACACGTCCTGCAGGGCGGAGCAGGCCAGAACCCTGCCCGACAGTCTGCCGTAGCGGCTGGAATCCCCCTGAGCGTCCCGGCAATAACGCTCAATGCAGTGTGCCTCTCGGGCATGGAGGCCGTTGCTTCGGCCGCACGGCTGATCGACAGCGGCGAGGCGGACATCGTTGTAGCGCTGGGCCAGGAGTCCATGTCCTTGGCCCCTCACGTGTTCAACGTGAGGGCTGGACAAAAGTACGGGGCGATGCAGGTCGTGGACACACTGGAATTCGATGGCCTTACCGATGCCTTTGACCGCCGGTCGATGGGTAGCTCCACCGAGGACGGCAATGCCGACTACGGTTTGGACAGGGCAAGCCAAGATGAATGGGCGGCTTCCTCGCACCAGCGCGCCGAGGCACATGCCGCCTTCCATGCCGAAGAAATCGCCCCCTACACCATCACGTCACGCCGTGGCGACAGCGTGGTTGCCGGTGATGACGGAGTGCGGAACGGGACGACCACCGAGTCACTCGCAGCCCTGCGTCCGGCCTTCAGCAAGGAAGGGACCATCACCGCCGGGAACTCCTCGCAAATCACAGACGGCGCCGCCGCAGTGGTTCTGGTGAGCCCGGCAGCTGCGGCACGGTTGGGCCTGTCCCCCATCGCTGCGGTGGAATCCCACGCATTCGTGGCCGGGCCGGATGTGCGACTGCACGACCAGCCCGCCAACGCCATCCTGTCCGCACTCAAGAAGGTCGACTTCGGGGTAGAAGACCTTGCCGCCGTCGAGATCAACGAGGCCTTCGCCGCCGTTGCCGTCCAATCCGTCCGCAGCCTCGGAATCAGCCCCGACATCGTCAACACCCGTGGCGGTGCGATCGCCCTCGGACACCCCATCGGAGCCTCAGGCGCCCGTATTGTCGGAACACTCGCGCGTCAACTCGCCGAGCTTGGATCAGGTCAACTGGGCGCCGCGGGCATCTGCGGCGGAGGCGGACAGGGATCCGCGGTCGTTCTCAGGTCGCTCTAGGGACCGCACCCGATGACGGCAAGCACCAAGCTCAATCCTGAGCAACTAAACAGGCCGACCCAGTACGGCTACCAGCGATCGGTGGTGGCGAACTGGTGTGAACTCATACCTGGTGACACTGTGTTGCTTCTCGGCCCCCTGGCCGAGGAGCGGCACAGGGGAACGGTAGACGCCATTTCGGCGGACGGCAGCGTCCTTTGGCTGCTACTCGAGCACGCGGGCGGTCGGAAATTGTTTCATCACGTCGACGGACACCAGATGCTCGTCGATCCTGTCAGGACGATAGCTGGGGAACAATAATCAAAAATTCATGACTCCCGGCGCTGGCGCGGAGTCGCAACTAACGCAACCCGAAAGTCGGGGCCAGCGCCGGGCTTCCACCTCTATCCATATGGCAGAGTGGCAGAAAATTGTCAGCAGCACGATATCTGCTATCGAGGACTGCGCCAGCCGGGCAAGGAACTAATGCTGGCAACCACTCCTGTCAGTGATGAAGTACACCCCACCCAGACGTAGTACGAAGCCCCTGGGCATCTGAATCTGGCTTCATCAACGACAGCCCCGGCAACGCCATAAAGCAGATGTAAGTGTTGACACTGTCAACACCCTCTTTGGCACGCCAAACGCCCCGGCAGCGCTCCTGATCATCTGCGAAGAGCCGCGGACGAGGCTCCGAAAGGAAAAGTCTGCGAGGTCATGCAGTGCCCGCAGTCCCGGACCATGAATAGGTGTTGGACAACCACGCCCAACCAGACAGATCCGGAACGAGGAACGCACAAATCCAGCCACAGCAGGCGGAAGGCCGACCAGCCAGGGACTTGAACCCGCCACCCCACACACCTGAATAGGCTCCGCGGCAGCCCGGCCACAGCCCGCAAACCTAGCGTCAGAGGGACGCCACCACAAGCCATGTCAACACATTAAAGCAAAAACCCCTCTGACGAGGGGATATGCCGTGCCCGAGGTGGGACTCGAACTACCTTTCAGGCCTTGCAGACACTGGGAACCCCCGGAAACTGCGGAATTTGGAGCAGTTCGCGGGCTATACGACCCGATTTGATGCCCAATCTGTGGACATTGTCCACACACCATTTCCCACCACGAGACGCCATAAAAGAGCCTGACCTGCCTTCGCGTCCTGGTCAGCTTCCGGGACCTTGTAATCGCTGCCGCCTCCGTTCAGGCATCCCTTGAACGGGCCGGCACCGCCTCACAGGACGACGCATCGAGAAATAATTGCCCAGTCGGCAACCCGAACCCGTTAGCTAGCGCCGGATGAGATGTTTGCCAATCAGCCCGCCGCTGGCTTCAAGTGAGACATCACCGGCGGCGACCCCGACGACGAGATCAAATGCCGTATCGGTGCTGAAGCCATGGGGGTAACCGTTGATCCAGAGCATCAAAACCATCAGTGTCCACGCTGTGCGTTTGTTGCCGTCGATCAGCGGGTGGAAGCGCGCTACTGGCTCCATCAAGGCCGCCGCCTTCATCGCTAACTGCGGATGAGCTTCCACACCCATGACTGTCGTTGCCGACGGGCCAACGCCGAGGCCAGCAAACCGATATCCAGGACATGGAACCCGTACCGGTCAACGACCTTCAGCGCGTCTTCAATCTCGAGGTATTCGGTCACGCATCCTCAAGGCGCGTCAAAAGCTCGGCGTCATGGCTCATCACGAAATCCAGACCCTCACCGATCTCGCGAGTGCGCCGGTGACGCTGGAGCACCAACTCCGCACCCTGCAGCAGCAAAGCCGACTTCGAGGTGTGTTCCTCGGCGGCAAGTTGGTCCAGACGACGATCGAGATCTTCCGGGACACGCAGATTCATAGCCATGCACTCGTGGTACAAACCGGTACCTGATGGCGTTATGGGAAAACTCCCTACGTTCATCGGCCACGACGGTACTTCTCGCACGGACCCGGAGAGCTTCGCCCGCACCTTACCGCAAAAGCGCTGGGTAAGTTGCACAAAGCGGAACATTATTAGCCCCTCTCTCCTTACTACCCGGCCCGGCCTGTCCCTGTGCCTGTGCCTGGGCAGTCAATCAGCTGGGCCACCACATCCTCCAGCACTGACCTGTCGAAGAAACGGATCTCGCCTGTTACCTCGAAGAACACTGGAACGACCGATGTACTCAGGTCCTTGGACGTTTCGTAGATCTCAGCCGCACTCCCGTGCTTCCTGGCGATAGTTCCAACCAGTTCAGTACCGCGCACCCGGACAGTTCGAAATTTGTAGCTCATGGTGACCCTTCGTCGGCTAGGGCAAACCCTACCCCTGGAAGTACCGAAGATACCGCTGGTGCAGGGCCTGTCCACGTCATTAATTCTGATCGCCTTGCTGACCATCGCAGCGCCCACTCGCGGCGCGCTCCATGGCCATGGTTTAAAGTGTCCATCGTGGTCTTCGACATCATCCTCGAAATCATGGGTGGCCCCAGCCTGTTGGGTGGATTCAACCCTGTAATCTCAAAGCTATTTCGGCCAGCAGTACGGCTATTCCGACTCTCCCTACCGGCAACGTTCTTACACGCAGGCCTGCGGGTAGCTCTGTCCGGGGCCGGGGATTGCACGAGTGAATCGCCTGCGCAAATTCGTTGCAGCAGTGGAGAGGCTGGTCCGAAGGTCCGCTATTGCTCCAGGACTTTGGCCACCTTCCCAGAGCGGAGGCCGACCATGGCTGGGCATAAAAGAACTGGCCTAGTGGTAGGGGCCGGGGTAACCCGGAAGCTTGGATCGAACAAGGTGAGGGTCAAGCAGTACTCTACATGCGCCAGCATCAGGGGCCCGTCGTCACCTGTGGTGTCCCGCCATCGGCCTTGATGCCGAAGGTCAGCTATCGTCGACGCCTAATTCCCAGGTCGGCGGTGGCGGCACGGCACGATTTATCTGAATGATGGATAAATTATTGCGGTGTCACATCGCTGCGTCCGGTCCGTTTGGTGAGCCTCATTCCCGTCTGAGCAGGCAAGATAGCCGGCGGAAACCTTTATTGGGCCGGTGTGTTTAATGCATGTCTGTTTTCCTTGGTTGCGGGTGCCCTAGGCACGCTGCATTTTCGGGCGTACAGTCCGTCGTTATAGCTCCCCCACGTTTTGTCGGGCAGTTGCTTTGGGGCATTTGCCCCGCTGGGGGAAGGAACTGTCATGCGACATAGCGCTGCGCAAAAAGGGTCACGGACACTAACTACGGGGCGGCGCCGTCGCCGACATGTGGCAGCAGTAGCGGCTGTGTACGGTGTTATCCTCCTGATCGCAACGATTGTTTGGCAGCAGTCGCCTGCGTTCGCGGCCACGGCCGTCAATCTGGGCACGGCAACCTCTTACTCGGTCCTTGGGGCCACGACGGTAACCAACACCGGTCCCACCACCCTCCAAGGAGACTTGGGTGTGAGCCCTGGAACTGCAATCACAGGATTCCCGCCAGGCGTCGCAGCTGGAACCACTCACGCTGCGGACGCCGTCGCCCTACAGGCTCAATCGGACCTGACCACTGCTTACAACGATGCGGCCAGCCAGCCAATGACCACCAGCGTTTCCGGAGATCTGGTGGGCAGGACGCTAACAGAGGGCGTTTACAGGTCAACCACCTCCCTGGCGCTAAGCGGACAACTCACCCTCGATGGCCAGGGCAACCCCGCATCCGTGTTTATCTTCCAAGTTGCTTCCACCCTGATCACCGCATCGTCCAGCAGCATCATCCTCACCAACGGCGCCCAAGCCTGCAATGTGTTCTGGCAGGTCGGCAGTTCAGCCACACTGGGTACCGCGTCGAGCTTCAAAGGAACCATTCTTGCCCTCACGTCGATAACAGTGGAAACCAACGCACGAATGGAGGGTCGCGCCCTGGCACGCAACGGTCAGGTCTCTTTGGATACGAATGTGGTGACTACCCCGGCCTGTGTCACAACACCGACTACATCGGCTCCTCCTGAGACAACAACGCCAACGCCAACCGTAACCGCCTCCGAAACCGTCACGCCCACTGAGACGGCAACCACCACTACGACGGCGACGCCCACAATCACCGAAACCGTCACGCCCACTCAGACGGCAACCACCACTACGACGGCGACGCCCACAATCACCGCGACGGAAACAGCAACAGCCACCGCGACAGCCACACAGACAGCCCCCAATGCAACCCCGACGGCTAACATCACGGAGGACGAGATCTCCGCCGCTCCGGCTCCCGCAGTACCTCTGGCCAGAACAAACGACAGGAATCAAGGCACAAATGTCGATACTGCGGCAAGTGTTCCCGGTGCCGGTTCCGGGAACCAGGCAGCAATTTCCAGCGCAATCATCGCCGCCCTTGCAGTGGCCGGGGCAGTCGTTGTTGGAGCCCGGCTGAAGACTATCCGGCGCCGGGGCAACCAGGACTAGGGCCGGCGACAACCGGTGCAACGAGGCAGGCATCGCCGCACGCCCGCGCCGGAAGAACACGACAACCGGACGTTAGAAGGGCGTGGTCATCACCAGGGCAGGAACCCAAGCAACCGCGGCAGCGGGGCAGTTCTAGCCTCGCTTGCCGCAGTCCTGCTGGCGGTGTTGCTCCTGGGGTGGTGGTCAGCGCAAGCACCAACTCCCACCACCATGCAGCAATCCGCCCCTGTGACAACCCAGGGCAGTACGGCACCCGCAGCCGCCCCGGCGGGGGCGGAGCCCGTACCCAGCGCCGATTCAACACCCCCGTCCAGTGCAGCAGTGTCGTTTCCCGTCCCGGATCTACAGATCCAAACACTGGGTGGTACCCCTGCCCGGGAGGCCGGGTCCCCACCAATCCACATCAGCTATGGGGCGGTGGGGATGGACCAGGACGTCCTGCCACTGGTTCCGACGGAGCAGGAGATGGAACTCAGTTCCATCGTTCCGCCGCCCACGGCCGACGCGTATTGGCTCAGCCCTTACGGTATGCCCGGCGCCCGGTCGACAAACACCACGTACATCATCGGGCACAGCTGGGAGGGCCGTCCTTCCCCATTCAACAACATCAGTGCCCGCTCAAAGCCCGGCGATCAGCTCACCGTCACTACCTCAGAAGGGCCACTGAACTACAGGATCGACGAGATCACGACAGAAAATAAGGACACCCTGAAGGACAGCGCGATCTGGACCAAGGTGCCTGGCCGACTCATCCTTATCACCTGCTACACGGCAGATCTCTGGGGCAAGAACATCATCATCCAAGCCAGTCCCGAGGCTAATCCGTAGCTGCCGCGCAACCGCGTGCGCGGATTAGCCGTTGCCCGTCACCGTGCAGTCTGCACAGCGCTGACCCCCGCCCCCAGCAGCAAGCAACCTCTCCCTGGCAACTCCCTCCACAGACCTTCAAGACCAAGTCGAAATAGGAGCTGTCGCCGCCTGCTGAGCAAGGCCCGACGCTGTACGCCCCTCGGTTCCTTTGGAGACCGCGGATCTTACCGACCCAGCCCGCTCCCCCCGGTTTCACTTCTCTTGACCGAAAGCCTGCCCTATCAAGAACTGATGGGTTGATCCTTGCATCGGATGCCTTCTGGAGGCTGGCCCGCCAAACCTAGATGCAGGTGCTGCCGGAACGGAGACGTCATTCAGCAGCCCGACGCACACCCTCGTAGTCCCACAGTCCACCCGGCTCCTGTCCTGAGCATGTCGTCAGGGCCAAGCATATGAAGGTGTGGGCAAAAGGCTGCACGACCTCGTCCACCCCGTCGCACACCAAAGGGCTGATTCCAGACGTGCTGAGACCGGGAGCCAGCCCCGTCCCCATGACATCTGCTCCTGGGCGAAGACACAAGGACCTCCACCAAACAAGGACAGAGAACACCTACCGCTGCACATCATCCGGTAAATACATGCTCCGAACAATCAATTAAGACCAGCCAACGGGGAGCCAGGCTCCTTGCCTGGTCCTCGGAACAACTCCGGCGGCCCTTGGCCTGAGGTTGGCCCTGTACCAGAGCCCTAAGAAGCGGAATGAAGCATTGGCATCGCGGACTAAAAATTTCCCAAACCGGAGGCAGGCTGGTGAGCACACCTCAGGGGTTCCGGTAGCAGCTGGCCTAGTGAGGCCCATCAGGCCGCTGACTGCGTAACGGCCGGACAGAAACAGGTGAACTCTCGAGCACCTGAGGTTCACAAATCCGACGCCGTGGGCTCGACCGATTTTTCGCTTCCCTCTTGACCAGCATGACCCTCTTAGGGTTAATAAGCCAGCCGGGCTGTCTATCAGGCGAGGCGGGCTGGGAGGAGAGTTTATTTCCCGGCTAGGGCGTGTCTCCTAAATGGGCGGTGTTCGGTTGATTAACTGGGCTGGTGTCGCGTTTCCAGATTTTTACCGATGAGCAGTGGGCCCGTGTCG